>NZ_SSOL01000078.1:0-544226 GCF_029871275.1 Pseudomonas sp. BN414 | reverse complement strand
GGCGAATCCAACATGAAGCGCGTCTGGCTGGAAGCCGGCGGCAAGAGCCCGAACATCGTCTTCGCCGACGCCCCTGACCTGCAGGCCGCGGCCGAAGCCGCTGCTGGCGCCATCGCCTTCAACCAGGGTGAAGTCTGCACCGCAGGTTCGCGCCTGCTGGTGGAGCGCTCCATCAAGGACACGTTCGTGCCCATGGTGGTCGAGGCGATCAAGGCCTGGAAACCGGGCAACCCGCTGGACCCGGCGACCAACGTCGGTGCCCTGGTGGATACCACCCAGATGAACAACGTTCTGTCCTACATCCAGGCTGGCCATGACGACGGCGCCAAGCTGGTGGCCGGTGGCAAGCGCGTGCTGGAAGAGACCGGCGGCACCTACGTCGAGCCGACCATCTTCGACGGCGTGAGCAACGCCATGCGCATCGCCAAGGAAGAGATCTTCGGCCCGGTGCTCTCGGTCATCGCCTTCGACAGCGAAGAAGAAGCCGTCGCCATCGCCAACGACACCATCTATGGCCTGGCCGCAGCGGTATGGACCAGCAATCTGTCCCGCGCTCACCTGATCGGCAAGGCCCTGCGCGCCGGCAGCGTGTGGATCAACCAGTACGACGGCGGCGACATGACCGCGCCCTTCGGCGGCTTCAAGCAGTCCGGCAACGGCCGCGACAAGTCGCTGCATGCCTTCGACAAGTACACCGAGCTGAAAGCCACCTGGATCAAGCTCTGACAGTGCATTGAGGTCCGCCCCTCTAAATCGAGGGGCCGGCTCTAGGAGCCACGCCTGCGGCCGGGTTTCCAGTAATGGAACCCGGCCGTTTTTGCTTTGCCCGACAAGGAAAGGGAGGACATCGGCGATGCGTTGGGGAACCTATTTCGCGGTGTGCGGCGCGGTCATCAGCATCGGCCTCGCCTTGGGCGTGACCATGCCGTTGGTGTCGCTGCGGCTGGAGAGCTGGGGCTATGACAGCTTCGCCATCGGTGTGATGGCGGCGACCCCGGCAGTAGGCGTGCTGCTCGGTGCTGTGATCGCCGGACGGCTGGCAGCGCGGTTCGGCACCACGACCCTGATGCAGCTCTGCCTGCTCGTGGGCGCCTTGTCCGTGGGCTTGCTGGCGCTGGTCCAGGTTTATCCCGTCTGGTTATTGCTGCGGTTGCTGATCGGTGTCGCCCTGACGGTGGTGTTCATCCTCGGTGAAAGCTGGATCAACCAATTGGCAGTGGAAGAGTGGCGCGGCCGCCTGGTGGCACTCTATGGCACCGGCTACGCCCTGAGCCAACTGTCCGGCCCGTTGCTGCTCGCGGCAATCGGCACCGGCAACGATCTCGGCTTCTGGACCGGCACCGGGCTGCTGGTGGGTGGTTCGCTGCTGTTGCTCGGCCGTACCGGCGCCCCCAGCGTCGATGCCCATAGCGCGTCGGGTCGCGGGCTCTGGTCCTTCTGCACGCGTCTACCGACCATTGCCTGGGCAGTCGTACTGTTCGCCGCCTTTGAAGCGATGATGCTGACCTTGCTGCCGATCTATGGCCTGCGTCAGGGATTCACCCAGGAAGTGGCCTTGTTGATGGCCAGCGTGGTGGTCGTGGGTGATGCCGCGCTGCAGCTTCCCATTGGCTGGCTGGCAGACCGGATGTCCCGCCTCAGCCTGTTCCGCATCTGTGGCGTCGCGCTACTGGGGAGTAGCCTGGCCATTCCGCTATTGCTTCATACACCGCTGATCTGGCCGATCTGGGTGCTGTTCGGGGCCAGCGCAGGCGGCCTCTTCACCCTGGCGCTGATCCTGATCGGTGAACGCTATCGGGATGACGAGCTGGTACGGGCCAACGCTCATATCGCCCAGCTCTGGGGGGTTGGCTGCCTGATCGGGCCTCTGGTAACCGGCGCCGCAAGCCAGTGGATAAGTGGCCATGCGCTGCCGCTGATGATGGCCCTGGGCGCTGCGGGGTTCGTCTGGCTGGCCTGGACCCGCGAACTATTCGACGACGGCGCCGAAGCGGTCGCCGACTGAGACGACAAGGGCCGC
Source organism: Pseudomonas sp. BN414 (assembly GCF_029871275.1). Classification (NCBI taxonomy): domain Bacteria; kingdom Pseudomonadati; phylum Pseudomonadota; class Gammaproteobacteria; order Pseudomonadales; family Pseudomonadaceae; genus Pseudomonas; species Pseudomonas sp. BN414. Next base: position 542,206 of record NZ_SSOL01000078.1, on the reverse strand, counting down.
ATGTGCGGCCCTTGTCTCGTGAAGGTATTCGCTCCCACGGGATAGTCAGACGACCCCCACCGCTTCCTTCATTCGGTACCAGAGCATCCCGAGTGCCAGCAGCGGCGAACGCAGGTGGCGGCCGCCCGGGAAGGTGATGTGCGGGACCCTGGAGAAGACATCGAAACCATTGCTCTGCTCGCCGCAAATGGCCTCGGCTAGTAGTTGGCCAGCCAGGTGGGTGGCGTTCACGCCGTGACCGGAATAGGCCTGGGCGAAGTAGACATTGGGCTGGTCTGGCAGCTTGCCGATCTGCGGTAGACGGTTGGCGCCGATGCCGATCATGCCGCCCCACTGGTAATCGATGCGCACGTTCTCCAATTGCGGGAACACCTTGAGCATCTTCGGTCGCATGTAGGCGGCGATGTCCGCCGGGTCACGTCCCGAATAGTGGCAGGCACCGCCGAAGAGCAGGCGGTTGTCGGCGGAGAGCCGGTAGTAATCCAGCGCCACGCGCTGGTCGCAGACCGCCATGTTCTGCGGCAGCAGTTCACGGGCGAGTTCGGCCGACAGTGGCTCGGTGGCGATCACGTAGCTGCCGGCGGGCAGCACCTTGCCGCCGAGGGTGGAGTTGAGGTTGTTCATGTACGCGTTGCAACCCAGCACGAGGGTCTTGGCGCGGACGTGTCCACGGGCGGTATGCACCTTCACTTCGGGGCCGTAGTCGATGCGGGTGACCGCGGAATGCTCGAACAGGCGCACGCCGAGGGAATGCGCGGCAGCGGCCTCGCCCAGGGCGAGGTTCAGCGGATGCAGGTGACCGGAACCCATGTCGATCAGGCCGCCCACATAGCGGTCCGAGCCGACTACGCTGCGCATTTCATGGGCTTGTAGCAGTCGCATTTCATGGCGGTAGCCGAGGCCTTTCAGCTCTTCCATGTCTTCCGCAAAGCCGGCGAGGTCGCGCGGCTTGTTGGCAAGGTCGCAGTAGCCCCAGGTCAGGTCGCAGTCGATGGAGAACTCCTCGACGCGGCGGCGGACGATCTCCACTGCTTCCAGACCCATGAGCTTGAGTGAGCGCACGCCTTCGGCGCCGATCACTGACTCGAACTGCTCGACGCCATGGCCGACGCCACGAATCAGCTGCCCGCCATTGCGCCCGCTGGCGCCCCAGCCGATCTGGCGGGATTCCAGCAACACCACGGAACGACCGCGCTTGGCCAGTTCGATCGCCGTGTTCAGCCCGGAGTAACCGCCACCGACAATGCACACGTCGGCCACCTCCTCTCCCGCCAGGGGCGGGTAATCGACGCGCCGATTGGCGGTCGCTGCGTAATAGGAGGGGGCGTGGTGTTCGGTATGCACCGGGATGCGAACGCGGGCGTTCATGTGCGAAATCCTGATTTTGTTGTTTGGAAAATTTTACGCCCGGGCAGGATAAGGCGAACCCCCGAACTGTGCCAAGGGGTTCGGAACGCTCGTAACAAATCAGTCGGGGATCGGCAGGTTCAGTGACTCTTTCACTTCTTCCATGACGATGTAGGACTTGGATTCACGCACGTGTGGCAGCTTCAGCAGGATGTCGCCGAGCAGCTTGCGGTAGGAGGCCATCTCGTTGATTCGGGCTTTCACCAGGTAGTCGAAATCGCCCGAGACCAGGTGGCATTCGAGTACGTGGGGGAGCTTGAGTACGGCGCGTCGGAAGTCTTCGAAGGTGTCGCCGGACTTGTAGTCCAGGCTGATCTCGACGAATACCAGCAGGCTGGCCTTCAGGTGCTGCGGGTTCAGCCGCGCGTTGTAGCCGAGGATGATGCCCTCGCGCTCCAGGCGGCGCACACGCTCGGTGCAGGGCGTAGTGGAAAGCCCCACGCGTTCGCCCAGCTCGGTGAAGGAGATCCGGCCGTCTTCCTGCAGGATTCGTAAAATATTCCGGTCTATCTTGTCCAGTTCACGACGGGATTGATGCTGGGTGCGCATGGTGGATGCCCCTCCGCTTAAGCGCATTCTGCCGAGAATTATCGCCAAATATAGCTATCTATATAGTGAATATCACTGCGTTTGTCTCCCTATACTTCGCGCCAATGACGCTCAAAATAACAAACGCAGCGGAATCCCCGTTGCGAATGGAGACAGACATGCGAGTGATGGTCCTTGGCAGTGGTGTGATCGGTACGACTAGCGCCTATTACCTGGCCCAAGCGGGGTTCGAGGTGGTCGTGGTCGACCGCCAGAACGCTGTGGCCATGGAAACCAGCTTCGCCAACGCTGGCCAGGTTTCCCCCGGTTATGCATCGCCCTGGGCGGCGCCCGGCGTGCCGCTGAAGGCCGTCAAATGGATGCTGCAGCAGCACGCGCCGCTGGCCATTCGCACCACCAGCGACATCGACCAGTACCTGTGGATGACGCAGATGCTGCGCAACTGCACCGCCGCCCGCTATGCGGTGAACAAGGAGCGCATGGTGCGTCTGTCCGAGTACAGCCGTGACTGCCTCGACGAGCTCCGCGCTGAGACCGGCATCAGCTACGAAGGCCGCGCACTCGGTACCACCCAACTGTTCCGCACCCAGGCCCAGGTAGACGCCGCCGCCAAGGACATCGCCGTGCTCGAAGCGTCCGGCGTGCCCTACGAATTGCTCGACCGTGACGGCATCGCCCGCGTCGAGCCGGCCCTGGCCAACGTCAAGCACAAGCTGGCCGGCGCCCTGCGCCTGCCCAACGACCAGACCGGCGACTGCCAGATGTTCACCACCCGCCTCGCCGAAATGGCGGAGAAGCTGGGCGTGGAATTCCGCTTCGGCCAGAACATCGAAGGCCTGGACTTCGCTGGCGACCGCATCAATGGCGTGTGGATCGATGGCAAGTTGGAAACCGCAGATCGCTACGTGCTGGCACTGGGAAGCTACACCCCGCAAATGCTCAAGCCGCTCGGCATCAAGGCTCCGGTCTATCCGCTCAAGGGTTATTCGCTGACCGTGCCGATCACCAATCCGGCCATGGCTCCGACCTCGACCATTCTCGACGAGACCTACAAGGTCGCCATCACTCGCTTCGACAACCGCATCCGTGTAGGCGGCATGGCCGAGATCACCGGTTTCAACCTGGACCTGAATCCGGCTCGCCGCGACACCCTGGAAATGATCACCGCCGACCTCTACCCGGAAGGTGGCGATCTGTCCCAGGCGATCTTCTGGACTGGCCTGCGCCCGGCGACTCCGGACGGCACCCCGATCGTCGGCGCCACTCCGTTCCGCAACCTGTTCCTCAATACCGGCCACGGCACCCTGGGTTGGACCATGGCCTGCGGCTCCGGCCGTCTGCTCGCGGACCTGATGGCGCGCAAGCGTCCGCAGATCAGCGCAGAAGGCCTGGACATCTTCCGCTACGGCAATTCCAAAGAGACCCCGAGCAATGTCAATCCAGCGCCTGCGCACTGAAACCCGCTACAGCGAAATCGTCATCCACAACGGCACCGTCTACCTGGCCGGCCAACTGGATGAGAAGCACAGCGCGGGTGTCGGCCAGCAGACTCGCGAAACCCTGGCCGCCATTGACGCGCTGCTGGACGAGGCAGGTACCGACAGGAGTCGCATCCTGTCGGTGACCATCTACCTGAAGGACATGGAGGCGGACTATGCCGCGATGAACGCGGTGTGGGATGCCTGGGTGCCGAAGGGCGCCGCTCCGGCCCGTGCCTGCGTCGAGGCGAAGATGTACTCGCCCGACGTGCTCGTGGAAATGACGGTCGTCGCCGCTCTTCCCTAAGTTTCTTGCTCAGCCCGGCGTTCGCGCCGGGTTTTTTCCACCCGATCAATTAGAAGAAGCCCTCGCCATGCGTCCCGCCCGTGCCCTGATCGACCTCGAAGCCCTGCGCCACAACTACCGCCTCGCCCGCGAAGTCAGCGGCGCCAAGGCCCTCGCCGTGGTCAAGGCTGACGCTTATGGCCATGGCGCGGTGCGCTGCGCCCAGGCACTGGAATCCGAGGCCAACGGTTTCGCCGTGGCCTGCATCGAGGAAGCGCTGCAATTGCGCGCGGCGGGTATCCGCAAGCCGATCCTGCTGCTGGAAGGATTCTTCGAGGCCGAGGAGTTGGAGCTGATCCAGGAACACGATTTCTGGACCGTGGTGCACTCCGGCTGGCAGCTGGACGCCATCGAGCGCGCCAATCTCCACAAGCCGCTGACCGTCTGGCTCAAGCTGGATTCGGGCATGCACCGCGTTGGCCTGCATCCGGCTGAGTACCGTGATGCCTGGCAGCGCCTGCAGGCGAGTGGAAAGGTCGAGAAGATCGTATTGATGAGCCACTTCGCTCGCGCCGATGAGCTGGATTGCACCAGCAGCGTCGAGCAGGTGGCGGTATTCGAACAGGCCCGCGCCGGACTCGAGGCCGAGGTCAGCCTGCGCAACTCACCGGCCGTGCTGGGTTGGCCGCAGGTGCCGAGCGATTGGGTGCGCCCCGGCATCATGCTCTACGGCGCGACTCCCTTCGAGCAGCCGCACGCCCTGGCGGAGCGTCTGAAGCCGGTGATGACCCTCGAATCGAAGATCATCAGCGTACGTGAACTGCCGGCTGGACAGCCGGTTGGCTATGGCGCGAAGTTCGTCACCGAGCGCCCGACCCGCGTCGGCGTCGTCGCCATGGGATACGCCGATGGTTATCCGCGCCACGCGCCCACCGGTACGCCGGTGAGCATCGACGGGCAGCCGAGCCGCCTCATTGGTCGGGTCTCCATGGACATGCTCACGGTCGATCTCACCGATCTGCCCGACGCAGGCCTGGGCAGCCGTGTCGAGCTCTGGGGCAAGGAGGTTCTGGCCAGTGATGTGGCGGCCCATGCCGGCACCATTCCCTATCAGATCTTCTGCAACCTGCGCCGCGTACCGCTCGTCTACAGCTGATCCTGATTCTTCGGCGAAGTGATAGTTATCTTGATCATTTCGCCGATATTCAACGCGTTTTCTCCGACGATCTCCGGTTCTCACCTGGAGAGGGCAAAGTTCGTCCCGGATCCACAGCCGAAGTGTTGTAAATACTGAACGCTGTTGCCATGATACGGCGACCGTGACTACCCCTGATCCCCAAGGAGGATCCCGCCATTGGACGTCGGCGTTCGACTGCAAGCCATCCGTAAGCTGAAAGGCCTGTCCCAGCGTGAGCTCGCCAAGCGCGCGGGTGTCACCAACAGCACGATTTCCATGATCGAGAAGAACAGTGTCAGCCCTTCAATCAGCTCGCTGAAGAAGGTGCTGGGGGGCATTCCCATGTCGCTGGTGGAGTTCTTCTCCCTTGATCTCGAGCAGGAAAACCAGGTCCAGGTGGTTTATCGGGCATCCGAACTCACCGATATCTGCAGCGGTGCCATCACCATGAAGCTGGTGGGCAAGGCCCATCCGAGCCGCGCCCTGGCATTCCTCGACGAGACCTATCCGCCGGGTTCCGACACCGGCGATGAGATGTACGCCCATGACGGCGAAGAGGCCGGCATGTTGGTGGAAGGTCGCCTGGAGTTGACCATCGGCAGCGAGGTGTACGTCCTCGAGCCTGGCGACAGCTACTACTTCGAAAGCAGCAAGCCGCACCGCTTCCGCAATCCCTTCGATGCTCCGGCGCGCCTGATCAGTGCGACCACGCCGGCGAACTTCTGAATTCCATAACCGCCACGGACATTTCCCTGCGACAAGTTGCGTTGTTTCAGCGTGGCGGACTAACCGTATATACTTGCGCCCGCTCGCGAAACCGTGGCCGCGGGCGATACTAGCCACGATGAGGGTGTAAGGGTGAACCTAATCAAGAAGATGCTGGCGGCCCATGCTGCCGTATTGGCCCTGTGGGCTGTTAGTGCCCAGGCCGCGACCGACGACGCCATTGCCGAGCGCATCAAGCCGGTGGGCGAGGTCTGCGTCCAGGGTCAGGAATGCAAAGGTGTTGGCGCCGTAGCAGCCGCTGCTGGCGGCGGTGCGCGTACGCCGGACGACATCATTGCCAAGCACTGTGGCGCCTGCCACACCGCTGGCGTTCTCGGCGCGCCGAAGATTGGCGATGCCGCTGCCTGGAAAGAGCGTGCTGACCACCAGGGCGGCCTCGACGGCATCCTGGCCAAGGCCATCACCGGCATCAACAGCATGCCGCCGAAGGGCACCTGCGCTGACTGCACCGATGATGAGCTGAAAGGCGCCATCAAGAAGATGTCCGGCCTGTAATAGCGCCGCCATCAATGAAAAAGCCGCCCAAGGGCGGCTTTTTTGTGCCTGCTCGCTGCGACCTGTTGTCGCAGTCCGGGAGCGCTGTGTGAATTCATTCGCGACTCCTCGGATCGGTAGGTTGGGCTGAGCTCTGCGAAGCCCAACGATACCAACTGAACACGCCCGTTGGGCTTCGTGGGCTCAGCCACAACCTACGGCAGGACTTCGTCCTGCATCGCGATTGAAATCACTCCCACACCATGACGAGCCGCTTGCGTAGGTTGGGTAGAGCGAAGCGAAACCCAACATTCGACCCTCCATTGTTGGGTCTCGTACCTCGACCCAACCTACGGCAGGACTTCGTCCTGTTTGGCGAATGAATTCGCCCCTACAGCATCTCGGGCCGTTCGCGGATCAATCGACGAAGGTGACCTTGCCGTCGGCGAGCGAGGCAACGCGCGCCAGGGACTCGATCCGGTAGCCTTCGCTTTGCAGGAGGGCACGGCCTTCCTGGAAGGACTTCTCGATCACGATGCCGATACCGGCGACGCTGGCGCCTGCCTGCTGGATCAGGTCGATCAGCGCCTTGGCGGCGTGGCCGTTGGCGAGGAAGTCGTCGATCACCAGCACGTTGTCAGCGGCAGTCAGGTGCTTGGCCGAGATGGCGATGGTGCTCTCGGTCTGCTTGGTGAAGGAGAACACCTTGGAGATCAGCAGGTCGTTCTTAAGGGTCAGCGACTGGAACTTGCGGGCGAAGATCACCGGCACGCCCAGTTCCAGACCGGCCATCACTGCAGGGGCGATGCCCGAGGCTTCGATGGTGACGATCTTGGTGATGCCCTGGCCCTTGAAGCGTTCGGCGAACTCATGGCCCACCTGCTGCATCAGGCGCGGATCGATCTGGTGGTTGAGAAAGGCGTCGACCTTCAGTACCTGCTCGGACAGTACGATGCCTTCTTCACGAATCTTCTGTTTCAGCGCTTCCACGCCTGTACCCTCATATGTGTATGCCCGGTCTTTCGCCGGGGTGTCTTCTGATTACGATTTCTTCAGCATGGCACGGATGTCCGACAGGGCCGTGTTGCCGCGCGCGGCCTTCACCTCCACTGGCGCGTCGTCCATGCCTTCCCATTCCAGGTCTTCCTGGGGCAGTTCCTCGAGGAAGCGACTGGGGGAGCAATCGATGATTTCGCCGTACTGCTTGCGCTTGGCGGCGAAGGTCATGGCCAGGTTCTGCCGCGCGCGGGTGATGCCCACGTAGGCCAGACGGCGTTCCTCTTCGATGGTGTCGGCTTCGATACTGGAGCGGTGGGGAAGGATGTCCTCCTCCACGCCCATGATGAAGACGTAGGGAAACTCCAGGCCCTTGGAGGCGTGCAGCGTCATCATCTGCACACCATCCGCGCCTTCCTCTTCCTCCTGCTGGCGCTCGAGCATGTCGCGCAGCACCAGCTTGGCGATGGCTTCCTCGATGGTCATGCCGCCTTCTTCGTCGCGCTCCAGCGTGTTCTTCAGCGCGTCGACGAGGAACCAGACGTTGCCCATGCGGAACTCGGCGACCTTGTCGCTGGAGGCGTTCTGGCGGATCCAGTTTTCGTAGTCGATGTCCATCACCATGCTGCGCAGGGCGGCGATCGGATCGTTCTGCGCGCATTGCTGGCGCACGCCGTCGATGAAGCGCTTGAAGCGCTGCAGGCGGTCGGTGAAGCGGCTGTCGAGATGCTCCGACAGGCCCATCTCGTCGCACGCGGCGAACATCGAGACGCCGCGCTCGGTGGCGTAATTGCCGAGCTTCTCCAGGGTCGTCGAACCGATTTCCCGGCGCGGGACGTTGATCACGCGGAGGAAGGCGTTGTCGTCGTCCGGGTTCACCAGCAGGCGGAAGTAGGACATCAGGTCCTTCACTTCCTGGCGGCCGAAGAAGCTGGTGCCGCCGGACAGCCGATAGGGAATCTGATGGTGCTGGAGCTTGAGCTCCATCAGCTTGGCCTGGTGGTTGCCCCGGTAGAGGATGGCGAACTCGCTGTACGGCCGCTGGGTGCGCAGATGCAGGGTGAGGATTTCCATGGCGATGCGCTCAGCCTCGGCATCCTCGTTGCGGCAACGGATCACCCGGATCGGGTCGCCCACGCCCATCTCGCTCCACAGCTGCTTCTCGAACACGTGGGGGTTGTTGGCGATGAGGATGTTCGCGCATTTGAGGATGCGGCTGGTGGAGCGGTAGTTCTGCTCCAGCATCACCACTTTCAGCGAAGGGAAGTCTTCCTTCAGCTGCATCAGGTTTTCCGGCCGCGCACCGCGCCAGGCGTAGATCGACTGGTCATCGTCGCCGACCACGGTGAACTGCGCCCGATGCTGGACCAGCAGCTTCACCAGCAGGTATTGGCTGGCGTTGGTGTCCTGGTACTCGTCCACCAGCATGTAGCGCACGCGGTTCTGCCACTTTTCCAGGATGTCGGGGTTGTCCTGGAACAGCTTCACCGGCAGCAGGATCAGGTCGTCGAAGTCCACCGCGTTGTACGCCTTGAGCGTGCGCTGGTAGTGCAGGTAGACGACGGCGGCGGTCTGCTCCTTCGGGTTGCGCGCCTTGGCCAGCGCCTCCTCGGGCAGAATCAGGTCATTCTTCCAGTTGCCGATGTAGCCTTTGATCTCGTCGACGCCATCGTCCCCGGCATATTCCTTCTGCATGATGTCGGTCAGCAGCGCCTTGATGTCCGACTCGTCGAAGATCGAGAACCCGGGCTTGAAGCCCAGGCGCGCGTGCTCCTTGCGGATGATATTCAGGCCGAGGTTGTGGAAGGTGGAGACGGTCAGGCCTTTGCCTTCGCCGCCACGCAGCAGGGTGCTGACGCGCTCTTTCATTTCGCGCGCGGCTTTGTTGGTGAAGGTCACCGCGACGATGTACTGCGCGCGGATTCCGCACTGCTGCACCAGGTAGGCGATCTTGCGGGTGATCACGCTGGTCTTGCCGGAGCCGGCGCCGGCGAGCACCAGAAGCGGACCACCGACGTAGTTCACGGCTTCCTGCTGCCGGGGATTGAGTCGGGACATGCTGGGGCTGGAAAAGGCGAATGGCCGCGCATTCTATCAGGCCGGCCGGGTTGTACCGAAGTACCTCTGGGCAACTGTGATGCAACCTCGATTGCGAGCGGGTTGCCCTTGGAAATTTCCACGCAACCAGTACGATGGTGCTCTCTTCATCGGCGAATCGGTGAAGTCCGCGCAGGGAAGCGTGGTAAGAGCGACGCCGAAATGGCGCAGCCTGGCGCGAAAGTGCCGAAGTATCTGTGACCCCGGGGAGGTCATTTGTCCGCGCTCGTCGAGCCCCTGCGCATGCTCCTGTTGGCGGAATCGCCGGCGTGGGCGGAATTGCTTCGCGAACTCCTGGCCGCGATGGGCAGCGCATCCTCCCTGATCACCGCCGCGTCCTGGGACGTTGCAAGCAGCATGGCCGACGAACTCGATTACGCCCTGGTGCTCTGTACCCCTCGACTGCTGCCTGCCGCCGGGCGTTGCCCGCTGCCGATCATCCTCCTGCTGGAAGAAGAGCCCGCCGAATCGCCCCAGGGCGTCAGCGACTGGCTGGTGCGCGAGCATCTGGGCGTCGACACGTTGCGTCGCACCCTGCGCCATATCCGTGAACGGCGGAACCTGCAGCACGCGCTGGAGCGGCTGGCCGAACAGGACCCGCTCACCGGCATCGCCAACCGCCAAGGTTTCCAGACGCTGCTGGCCGCCCGCCTGGTGGAATACGAAGGGCGCGGACTGGTTCTCGGCCATCTGGACCTGGACAACTTCCGCCATGCCAACGATGCCCTCGGCTACCAGGCCGGCGATCGCCTGATCCTGCAGGTGGTCGCACGACTCAAGGCGCAACTGCGCGCTGGCGACCAGTTGGCACGCCTGGGCAGCGACGAGTTCGGCCTGCTGCTGGATACGCGACGCGATCCGGCGCGCGCGGTGCGGGTTGCCGAGCGCATCGCCGAATGCCTGGCCGAGCCCTACCAGGTGGACGGCGAGAGCCTACTGCTTGGTTGCAGCCTGGGGTTGGCATATTCCCGTACCAACGAAAGTGCCGACCCGCTGATGTGGCATGCCCACATCGCCATGCAGCAGGCCAAGGCCAGCCAGGGCTGCACCTTCCATATCTTCGATGAACGCATCAATCGCAGCGCCCGCAGCCGCGCCGACCTGGAAAGCGAACTGCGCCGAGCGTTGCGCCGCGATGAACTGGAACTCCACTACCAGCCGCGTCTGTGCCTGGAAACCGGCAACATCCTTGGACTGGAGGCGCTGGTGCGCTGGCGTCACAGCGAGCGCGGCCTGCTGACTCCCGCCGAATTCGTGCCGCTGGCCGAGGAAAGTGGCCTGATCGTGCCACTGGGCTACTGGGTGATTTCCCGCGCCCTGCGCGATATGCAGTGGCTGCGCGGGCGCGGGCTGCCGCCGTTGCACATGGCGGTGAACCTGTCGTTCCGCCAGTTTCAGGACAGCCAGCTGCTTTCCACGCTGAGCCGACTGATCCACGAGCGCGGAGTCGATGCGCGCTGGCTGGAATTCGAACTGACCGAAACAGCGGTGATGCGCCGCAGCGAGCAGGTGCGCCAGACCATGGATGCCCTGGGACACTTGGGCGTGCGCTTTTCCCTCGATGACTTCGGTACGGGCTTTTCCTCCTTCGTCCACCTCAACAGCCTGCCCATCGCGCTGCTGAAGATCGACAAGAGCTTCGTCGGCGGCATGCATGATCGCCCCGAGAATCGCCAGTTGGTGAAGGCCATGATCAACCTGGCGCAGAATCTCAAGCTGGAAGTGGTCGCGGAAGGCGTGGAAAACGCCGAGCAGCTGTCGCTGCTGCGCCAGTTCGGCTGCAACCAGGTCCAGGGTTATTGGATCAGCCGTCCGCTACCCCTGGCCGAGTTGGCGCGCTTCCTGGTGTTCGGCGCGCGCCAGGCGCTGCTTGCCAGCCAGGAGCTTTGATTCGCGAGCTAGGGCTGACGGGTACCTGTAGGTTGGGCCAAGCGCAGCGCGGCCCAACGTGGCGAGGTGGGCTGGGAATGTTGGGCTTCGCGTAGCTCAGCCACAACCTACAGTTCCCTCGCAGTTATCCACAGGCCGCAGCAATCGCGCAGTCTTCCATTCGAACCCCAGCGTCAGTCCCAATGCCGCACAGGCCAGCCCGAGCGCCAGGCCCCACCAGACGCCGGTCGCGCCCCAGCCGAGGGGGAAGGCCAGCAGCCAGGCCGTCGGGGCGCCAACCAGCCAGTAGCAGCCGAGGCCGACCAGGAAGGTGGTCTTGGCATCCTTGAGGCCACGAATCGCACCCATGGCGATGGTCTGGATGCCGTCGAACAGCTCGAACCAGGCTGCCACCGCCAGCAGGCTCACGGCCAGTTGCACGATGCCCTGGAATTCCGGGGCATCGTGGTCGAGGAACAGACCCACCACCAGCTCCGGCGCGACCCAGAACAGCACCGCGAAGGCGAGCATGCAGCCGGCACCGAAACCGATGCCCAGGCGGCCTGCCCGGCGCGCTTCTTCAAGCCGTCCGGCGCCGAAATGCTGGCCGATGCGGAAGGTCACCGCGTAGGAAATCCCCACGGGCACCATGAACGCCACGTAGACCGACTGGATGGCGATCTGGTGTGCCGCGAGCTGGGTGCTGCCCAGGGCGCCCATGCACAGCGCGGCGAAGGCGAACAGGCCGGACTCCACCGCATAGGTGCCGCCAATGGGCAGGCCCAGGCGCACCAGTTCGGCAAGCGCCTCGCGGGACGGACGTTGCAGCCCCTTGAGCAGCGGATAGGCCGCGTAGGCCGGGTTGCGCACGATATGCCAGGCCAGCAGCAGCGCCATGCTGTTCATCACCACGGCGGTGACCAGGCCGATGCCCGCGAGTCCCATCTTCGGCAGGCCGAACATGCCGTGGATCAGCGCATAGTTGAGGAGGAAGTTGGTCAGGGCGCCGCCAATGCTGATGGCCATGACCGGGCCGGGTCGGCCGATGGCGCTGGTGAAGCCGCGCAGGGCCATGAAACCGAGATAGCCGGGCAGGGCGAAGATCAGGGTGGAGAGGAACTGCATGGCGCCTTCCACGCTTTCCGGCGCCTGGCCGAAGGCGAGCAGGGCGGGTTTCAGGTTCCACAGCAGCAGGCCCGCGCCAAGCGCCATGGCGAAAGCCAGCCAAAGGCCGCTCTGGGTCAGGCGGGTGGCGCCGGCCTTGTCGTCGGCGCCATGGCGGATCGCGACCAGGTTGCCCACGGCGGCGATCACACCGACGCAGAAGATCGACACGAAGGAATAGCTGGCCGCGCCCAGGCCGCCGCCGGCCAGGGCTTCGGGGCCGATCAGGCCCATCATCACGGTGTCGGTGAAGACCATCACCACGTGGGCCAGTTGGGCCGCGATCAGCGGTCCGGCCAGGCGCAGGATGGCCACCAGTTCATTGCGTATGCTCTGCGGCATGAGTAAGGCTCACTATCTTGGAGAGCCGGCCAATCCTCTTGTCCGGCTTTGAATTCAGCAATTCTCCGAGCCTTGATGAATCGGCACAAAAGGAAAAAAATGATGCCATCCATGACTTTGACTCATAGGTAGAGGCATATGTCGCGTCGTCTGCCCCCGCTCTACGCCCTGCGTGCCTTCGAGGCCGCCGCCCGGCATGCGTCCTTCACGCGCGCCGCCGAGGAGTTGGCCATCACCCAGAGCGCGGTGAGCCGGCACATCCGAACCCTGGAAGAGCATTTCTCCTGTCGCCTGTTCGAGCGCCAGGGGCGCAACCTGCAACTCACGGAGCCGGCGCGCATGCTGCTCCCCGGTTTGCGCGACGGTTTCGACGCCCTGGAGCGCGCCTGCACCACCCTGCGGGTCGACGACACCACCTTGCGACTTAAGGCGCCATCGACGCTCACCATGCGCTGGTTGCTGTCGCGCCTCAGCCGCTTCCGCCATCTCAACGACGATATCGAGGTGCAGCTGACCAGCGCCTGGATGGATGTGGATAAGGTGGACTTCCAGCACGAGCCCTTCGATTGCGCGGTGCTGCTCAGCGACGGCCATTTCAGCCAGGACTGGGAGGTGACCCTGCTGTTCAGCGAATGGCTGATTCCGGTTTGTGAGCCGTCCCAGGCCGGACAGCCCTGGAGCCTGGAGCGCCTGCAGGCCACGGAGCTGTTGCACCCGACGCCGGACCGTCGCGATTGGCGCCGTTGGCTGCAGCGCATGGACCTTGGCGAGGAGGTTTCGCTCAAGGGCGGCCAGGTCTTCGACACCCTGGAGCTGGGCATAGTCGCTGCCGCGCGGGGCTATGGGGTGTCCATCGGTGATCTGGTGATGGTGACCGAGGACGTCACCCAGGGCCGCATCGGCCTGCCCTGGCCGACCGCGGTGGCCAGTGGCGACAGCTACTACCTGGTCTGGCCCCGCGCCCGCAGCGGCCAGGACCGCCTGCGGCGCTTGCGTGACTTCTTGCAGGCGGAGGTGGCGGCCATGGCGCTGCCGGCGGTGGAGCTGCTGGGCTAGCCGCAGCTTGATGTTTCAGCGGACCACATGCAGGAAGTGCAGGTGCTTCTCGTACTGATCGAGCAGGTCGCCGATCACTTCCTCACGGCTCCAGCCCATCACGTCGTAGTCCTGTCCGCCCTCGCGCAGGTAAACCTCGGCGCGGAAGTACTTGCGCGAGTCGGCGCCTTCTTCACTGCCATCACGGGCCACGAAGCGGGGCAGCAGCAGGGAGCGGGGGCGTACCTCATAGCTGAAATCGACTTCGCTGCCGTGGCCGACGTTCAACTTGCAGCGCCCGTCCTGGCCGTTCTGCACGTCCACGTCGTAGCCCTGCTTGCGCAGCTCCTCGGACACTTCCTGGCAGGCGGGTCGCACGACTTCCTCGATGAAGCGGGTGACGTGGCTGCGGCGCGGGAACATCAGGATGTTGCGCAGACGCCGTTGCCAGCCGCCCTGTTGGCGATGGGGCGGGCGCGAGAGATTGAGCGCCTGGTAGCGGATGCCGCGTTTGGTGGCGTCCAGGCGCAGGGCCTTGAGCAGGCCCCAGGTTGCGGCCAGCAGCACCACGGCGAAGGGCAGGGCGCTGGCGATGGTCGCGGTCTGCAGGGCTTTCAGGCCGTCGGCGACAAGCAAGGCCATGGCCACGACACCCATCAGGATCGACCAGAACAGGCGCTGCCACAGCGGCGTCACTTCGCGGCCACCGGAGGCCAGCATGTCGACCACCAAGGCGCCGGAGTCGGCGGAGGTGACGAAGAACACCACCACCATCAGCACCGCCACCAGGGAAAGCACGTTGGCGAAGGGGAACTGCTGGAGGAAGGCGAACAGCGCCAGGGAGCTGTCCTGGGCCACGGTATCCGCCAGGCCGTGCACGCCCTCATGAAGCACCAGGTGGATGGCCGAGTCGCCGAATACGGTCATCCACAGCAGGGTGAAGCCTGCCGGAACGAACAGCACGCCGCAGACGAACTGGCGGATGGTGCGCCCGCGGGAGATGCGGGCGATGAACAGGCCGACGAAGGGCGACCAGGACAGCCACCAGCCCCAGTAGAGCAGCGTCCAGCCGCCGATCCAGTCGCTGGATTCATAGGCGTAGAGATTGAAGGTCTTGCTGACGATCTCGGACAGATAGCCGCCGGTGTTCTGGATGAACGTCTTGAACAGGAACACGGTAGGACCCAGCAACAGCACCACGATCAGCAGGACTACCGCCAGCAGCAGGTTGAGCTCGGAGAGAATCTTGATGCCCTTGTTCAGACCGCTGGCCACTGACAGCGTCGCCAGGGCACAGGTGCCGGCGATCAACCCGAGTTGCACGGGCACGCTCACCGGCAGGCCGAACAGCTGGTTCAGGCCGCTGTTGATCTGCAGCACGCCATAGCCGAGCGACGTAGCCACGCCGAACACAGTGCCGAGGATGGCGAAGATATCCACAGCGTGGCCGATAGGGCCGTAGATGCGCTCACCGATCAGGGGGTAGAGCGCCGAACGCAGCGTCAGGGGCAGGTCATGGCGGAAGCAGAAGAACGCCAGGATCAGCGCGACAATCGCGTAGATCGCCCAGGCATGCAGCCCCCAATGGAAGAAGGTCAGCTTCATGGCCTCCCTCGCAGCGGCCACGGTGTTTGGATCGCCCACCGGTGGGTTGGCGTAATGCATCAGCGGTTCGGCGACGCCGAAGAACATCAGGCCGATGCCCATGCCGGCGGAGAACAGCATGGCGAACCAGGTGCCGTTGCGGTATTCGGGCTGGCTATGGTCGGGGCCGAGCTTGATGTCGCCGAAGCGGCTGACAGCAAGAAACACGACGGTGATGAGGATCAGCGCGACCGCCAGGACGTAGAACCAGCTGGCGTTGACGATGATCCAGTCCTGGATGTGGATGAACAGTGTTTGCGCTTGATCGCGGGCGAGGGTGCTGTAGAGCACCAGGGCGATGATGAGGATGGCCGAGCCGAAAAAGACCGGCGGATTGAGGGTGGATTGCGAAGACGAACGTGCCTCCATTGAGCTAGCTCTCCTTTTAATCGGATGGCCGCCAAGGGCGGAAGGCGCGCAAGTCTAACAACTTCGATAGAAGAAGTCTTTCATTGGTGCCTTTGCAATAGTTTTTGTTGCTTCAGGTCATGGCTTCGGGTCGGTACTGCAGGGCTTCGCCGAGGTGATGGCGGCCTATGGTTCCGGCCTGCTCCAGGTCGGCCAGGGTGCGAGCCACCTTGAGGATGCGATGGGCCGCACGCAGGGACAGGTTGAGCCGTTCGCAGGCCTCCTCCAGCCAGATACGGTCTGCGCTATCCAGGGCGCAATGCTGGCGCAGGCCCTTGAGGTCGAGGAAGGCGTTGGCGCACCCCTGACGTTGGAGTTGCACGCGGCGCGACCGCGCCACGATCTCGGCGACTTCCGCGCTGCCCGGCCCTGTGTTGGTAGGTGGCGCCAGCGCTGTGGCTTCGCGGGCGACGGTCAGATGCAGATCGATCCGGTCGAGCAGGGGGCCTGATAGCTTGGCGCGGTAACGCTGGATCTGTTCCGGAGTACAGCGACATCGCCCGGCAGGCTCGCCGAGATATCCACAGGGGCAGGGGTTCATCGCCGCGACCAACTGGAAACGCGCCGGAAAACGGACCTTGTCATGGGCGCGGGCAATGACGATCTCGCCGCTTTCCATGGGCTCTCGCAAGACCTCCAGCACCTTGCGCTCGAACTCCGGCAATTCATCGAGAAACAGCACGCCCTGATGCGCCAGCGTAATTTCGCCGGGCTTTGGACGACTGCCGCCTCCAACCAGCGCGGCGCCGGAAGCGCTGTGATGAGGCTGGCGGAAGGGGCGTTGCGGCCAGCTTTTCAGCGGCGCATGGCTGGCGACTGAGTGGATGGCGGCCACCTCCAGTGCTTCATGTTCTTCCAGCGGTGGCAGCAGGCCGGGCAGACGGCTGGCAAGCAAGGTCTTGCCGGTGCCGGGTGGCCCGCAGAGCAGCAGGTTGTGCGAGCCGGCTGCGGCGACCAGGAGGGCGCGCTTCGCCGCAACCTGACCCTGGACTTCCGCGAGGTCAGGGTAGGGCGGGCGATCATCCATCAGGCCTTGCGGCTGGTAGAACGGAAGCGGGGTGTGGCCGGCGAAGTGCGCGGTCAGCTCCAGCAGGTGCGATGCCGCCAGCACCTTGAGGCCACCGGCCAGGCTGGCTTCTTCGGCATTCTCCCGAGGCACCACCAGGGTACGGCCGGCGGCGCGAGCGGCGAGTGCGGCAGGGAGCACGCCCTGCACAGGACGCAGCGCACCGGAGAGTGCCAGTTCGCCCAGGCATTCCACCTCGTCCAGGGCGCCGGCCGGCAGCTGGCCGCTGGCGGCGAGGACGCCAAGGGCGATGGCGAGGTCGAAACGGCCGCCATCCTTCGGCAGATCTGCAGGGGCGAGGTTGAGGGTGATGCGCCTGGGGGGAAAGTCGAACCCGCTGTTCTGGATCGCGCTGCGTACGCGGTCCTTGCTTTCCTTCACGGCGGTTTCCGGAAGACCCACCAGAGCCAGGGACGGCAAGCCGTTGGCGAGGTGCGCTTCGACGCTCACGGCAGGGGCTTCGACGCCAACCTGCGCGCGGCTGTGGACGATGGCCAGGGACATTGATCACTCCTTGATCGGTCCGCCGGGCCGGAGCGGTATCACTCCGCCGGCGGCGGGTTCAGCTTGGCTTCCAGTTCCGCGACCTTGGCTTCCAGGGCTTCCAGGCGTGCGCGAGTCCGGGCGAGTACCACCATCTGGCTGTCGAATTCGTCACGAGTGACCAGGTCGAGCTTGCCGAAGGCACTCTGCAGCAAGACCTTGAACTGGGCCTCGACCTCGGCACGCGGCAACGGACTGTCGCTGCTGAACAGGCGCGAGGCGGTGGCAGCGAGGGTATCGAGCAGGGCTTTGGGCGGCAGCATGGCGGTTTCCATAAGTGAATGGGGCGGGAGTCTATCACGGTGCCTCCGGCGGCCGTGCCAGTGGCAAGCGATGCACACTTTTTGAGCAATGGCCTGGGGCGGTGCGCACTCCTTTGGTGCGATGAAACCCGGGCCAGGGCCCGTAAAACGCGGCATCCGGCCAGTATCTGCTTGAAAAAACGGACGTTGTTGGGAGCTGGCAAGGTTTCTGCTTGGAGCTGAGTGACGCATGCACCGAGGCAGTTCCGGTGCACCGGGCGAGGCGGGGGAGTGTTTCGCCAGAAGCGGTTGGTTGGTGTCGGAGTGCCGAGGCAGGGCGGACCGACGCGTTACAAAAGCCAGACACTGCGCTTAGACTTGAGCCGGGTTCGTTTTTCCTGGGGCAAGTCAACCAAACACGGGAGAAGTTTCATGAAGCTAGTCACCGCCATCATCAAGCCTTTCAAGCTCGACGACGTGCGTGAGTCGTTGTCCGAGATCGGCGTGCAGGGCATCACTGTCACCGAGGTCAAGGGCTTCGGGCGGCAAAAGGGCCACACGGAGTTGTACCGTGGCGCCGAGTACGTTGTCGATTTCCTGCCGAAGGTGAAGATCGATGTGGCCATCGCCGACGATCAACTCGATCGCGTGATCGAGGCCATTACCAAGGCTGCCAACACCGGCAAGATCGGTGACGGCAAGATCTTCGTCGTCAATCTGGAACAGGCCATCCGTATCCGTACCGGCGAAACCGGCACAGACGCGATCTAAGCCGCCGAACCCCAACGCCCCAGGAGAAAACAACATGACTCTGCGTAAAGTCGCAGGGCTAGGAGCCCTTTTGTCCCTCGTTACCCCCGGCCTGGCCATGGCCGCCGACGAGGTCGTGCTGAACAGTGGTGACACGGCGTGGATGATCGTCGCTACTGCGCTGGTGCTGTTCATGACCATCCCCGGCCTGGCGCTGTTCTACGGCGGCATGGTGCGCTCCAAGAACGTCCTTTCGGTGATGATGCAGTGCTTCGCCATCACCGGCCTGATCAGCATCCTCTGGGTGGTCTATGGCTACAGCCTGGCCTTCGACACCACCGGCATGGAACAGGGGGTGATCAACTTCAATTCCTTCGTGGGTGGCCTGTCCAAGGCGTTCCTCAGCGGCCTGAACACCAGCAGCCTGGTGTACGCGATTCCTGAGAGCGTGTTCATCACCTTCCAGATGACCTTCGCCATCATCACCCCGGCCCTGATCGTCGGCGCCTTCGCCGAGCGCATGAAGTTCTCCGCCATGCTGATCTTCATGGCTGTCTGGTTCACCCTGGTCTACGCCCCGATCGCCCACATGGTGTGGAGCGGCAACGGTGGCCTGATGTGGGACTGGGGCGTGCTCGACTTCGCCGGTGGCACCGTGGTGCACATCAACGCGGGTGTCGCCGGTCTCGTAGCCTGCCTGGTACTGGGCAAGCGCAAGGGCTATCCGACCACTCCGATGGCTCCGCACAACCTGGGCTACACCCTGCTCGGCGCCGCCATGCTCTGGGTGGGCTGGTTCGGTTTCAACGCGGGTTCCGCAGTTGCTGCCAACGGCACTGCCGGCATGGCCATGCTGGTTACCCAGATCGCCACTGCTGCCGCTGCCCTGGGCTGGATGTTCGCCGAATGGCTGACCCACGGTAAGCCGAGTGCACTGGGTATCGCTTCCGGCGTGGTCGCCGGCCTGGTTGCCATCACCCCGGCTGCCGGCACCGTCGGCCCGATGGGCGCCCTGATCATCGGCCTGGTTGCCGGCGTGGTCTGCTACTTCTGCGCCACCAGCCTGAAGCGCAAGCTGGGCTATGACGACTCCCTGGACGCCTTCGGCGTGCACGGCATCGGCGGTATCGTCGGCGCCCTGCTGACCGGCGTATTCGCCGCACCGGCCCTGGGTGGCTTCGGCACCGTGGAAGACATTGGCGCCCAGCTGCTCATCCAGTTCGAGGGTGTCGCGTTCACCGTCGTCTACACCGGTATCGTGACCTTCGTGATCCTGAAAGTGCTGGACGTAGTCATCGGCCTGCGCGTCAACGAAGAAGAAGAGACCGTCGGCCTCGACCTGGCTCAGCACAACGAGCGCGGCTACAACCTCTGATCCTCATGATTTCCCCGTTCGGCGGTTGCCGGCGGGGATGTCGGCGGGAATGCCAAAAAGGGCGCCGAAAGGCGCCCTTTGTTTTTTTTTCGGCCGCGCTAGAATGCCCGCCGTACGAGCCGGAACAGGTATTCGCGCATGTGGCAGCAGACCCTGATCACCTTGCGTCCGAGGCCGCGTGGCTTCCATCTGGTCACCGAAGAAATCCTGGCCGCGTTGCCGGAACTGCGGCGCTACCGGGTGGGTCTGTTGCACCTCTGGCTGCAACATACGTCGGCCTCCCTGACGGTGAACGAGAACGCCGACCCTGCGGTCAGGCGGGACTTCGAGCGATTCTTCAATCGCCTGGTGCCTCAGGGTGAAAGCGGCTATGAACATGACCATGAAGGGCCGGACGACTTGCCCGCGCACTTCAAGGGCAGCCTCCTCGGCTGTCAGCTGAGTCTGCCGGTCCAGGACGGGCAACTGGCGATGGGCACCTGGCAAGGTGTCTACCTGGGCGAGCACCGTGATCACGGCGGTTCGCGACGGGTACTGGCGACCTTGCATGGCGAGGCGTACTGAATTTTTTCTGGCAGCGTTAGAAAGCTGGCGCAGCTGGGCTATAACTAACCTGCTTTGGCAAGGCATGAGGTAGAACATGAGCGACGAAGAACTGGAACAAGACGAGCTGGAAGCGGCCGACGAGGAAGACGGCGAAGAGCTGGCTGCAGCCGATGATGGTGACAGCGACGACGATGGCGAGGCCCCTGCCCCCTCCGGGAAGAAGGCCAAGGCTGCGGTCGAAGTCGAGGAAATGCCCAGCATCGAAGCCAAGCAGAAAGAGCGCGATGCCCTGGCCAAGGCCATGGAAGATTTCCTGGCCCGTGGTGGCAAGGTGCAAGAGGTCGAGCCCAACGTGGTTGCCGACCCGCCCAAGAAGCCGGACAGCAAATACGGCAGCCGCCCCATCTGAGGCCGGCACCCGTCGAAAAAGCCCGCCATTGGCGGGCTTTTTCATGGGCGACGGATCGCTCGCGGGATGGATAAGGAGGTGTCTGACGCGGTATGTCCGGTCAGTGCCACTTCGCCCAGCGCGCCAGGACTTCGGGCAGCTCCCTCAGGCTGGTGATTTCCGCGTCGGGCAGTTGCTCGCCGGTCCACTCCTTGCCCAGCGGGTTGAACCAGATGGCGCGCAGGCCGGCACGGCGGGCGCCTTCGATATCGTCGGCCGGATGGTCGCCGATGTGCACGGCTTCGCCGGCGCTGACACCGCCGCGCTTGAGCGCTTCGAGGAAGGGCATCGGGTCGGGCTTGCCGATGCCCAGTTCTTCGGCGCAAAGGGCGAACTTGAAGTAGTCGGCCAGACCCAGGCGGCGCACGTCGGCGTTGCCGTTGGTGATCACCCCCAGGCTGTAGCGAATGGCCAGGCGCTCGAGGGTAGGCACCGTATCGGGGAAGAAAGTGATGCGGTGACGGGCGTGGAGCATCGCCTGGAAAGCGCCTTCGGCCAGATCGATGGCATCCTCGGCGGAGTAACCGACGCCTTCCAGTGCCCGGCGCAGGGTACGGCGACGCAGTTCACTGAGGCGATGTTTCAGGCTGGGCTCGGCGGCCAGGACCTCGCCACGAATGGCCCATAGGTGTTCCACCGGCAGGCTGCCCAACGCCGGGGTGTGTTCCATCAGCCAGTCGCGCATGGCGGTTTCGGCGCCCTCGATCACCGGGCGGTTATCCCAGAGGGTGTCGTCCAGGTCGAAGGTAATCAGCTGGATAGTCATTCGTCAGCTCCCCGTCGCTTCGCCCTCGGATGGGCCTGGTCGTAGACCGAGGCCAGGTGCTGGAAGTCCAGGTGGGTATAGATCTGGGTGGTGGAGATATCGGCATGGCCGAGCAACTCCTGCACCGCTCGCAAGTCCTGGGACGACTCCAGCATATGGCTGGCGAAGGAATGTCGCAGCATGTGCGGATGCAAATGCTGGCCCAGTTCACGAACGCCCGCCTGGCGGACCCTCAGTTGGATCGCGCGCGGTGTCAGGCGGCGGCCTTGCTGGCTGATGAAGACCGCGCCGTCACCGGGATTGGCGGTTGCGCGCAGGGGCAGCCATTCTTCCAGCGCCTCACGAGCCTTGCTGCCCACGGGCAACTCGCGGGTCTTGTTGCCCTTGCCAAGTACCCGCACCAAGCCCGCGGAGAGGTCGAGTCCTTCGAGGTTCAGGCCTACCAGTTCGGATAGCCGCAGGCCCGAGGAATAGAACAACTCCAGCATGGCCTGGTCGCGGCGGGCGATGAAATCGTCTTCCACGCCCCCGTCCAGCAACTGCTGGGCGCGGTCGGCGTCGAGTGCGCGAGGAAGGCGGCGAGCCCCCTTGGGCGCGGCGAGGCCATTGGCGGGATCGTGACGGCAGCGACCTTCGCGGATCAGGTACTGATAAAGGCCACGCACGGCCGAGAGCAGGCGCGCCAGGCTGCGGCTGGACAGGCCATCCTGATGCAGTCGGGCAACGAAACTGCGCAGGCTGCGGACATCCAGATCGGTCCAGTCGGCAATGCCGTACTTCTCGCAGAGCGCGCGCACCTTGAGCAGGTCGCGGTGGTAGCCGTCCAGGGTATGGGCCGACACCTGCCGCTCGCTGCGCAGGTGGTTCAGGTAGGCGTCCAGGTCGGCATTCATGGGACTTCCTTGGAATGCGCGGCGGTGGGTTATCTCACCGAACGCAGGGGGGATGCGAAGCGCGGCAGTACCCGGGCCAGCACTTCCGCGACATAACCGAGGAACAGGGTGCCGAGGGAGCTCTTGTAGTGCTGCGGATCGGGACTTCCGATGGCGAGCACGCCGTGTAGGCCCTGGTGAGTCAGGCTGACCACTGCAGCGGAGCCCACCTGGTCGCGTTCTTCGGCGCCGAACAGGAACTCCAGTTCATGGCTGCGGAGCACGCCGCAGATGGTCTTGCCGCCGGCCAGCAGGCCGCCGATGCTCTGGTGCGCTTCGGCGGTGGTGACACTGCGACCCACCGGCAGGGTGATCTCGCTGAACAGGATGAGGCTGACGAAGGGCACCTGGAATTCGTGGCGCAGGCTGTCTTCCACGGCGCCGACCACTTCTTCCAGGCTGGAGGCGTCGAGCAGGTCGAGCACCAGGCGCCGGGTCTTGTCGAACAGACGGTCGTTCTCCCGGGCCACGTCCATCAGTTGCGACAGGCGATGGCGCATCTCGATGTTGCGCTCGCGCAGCAGCTTCACCTGGCGTTCCACCAAAGATACGGCGTCGCCGGGCTGGTGGGGGATGCGCATCTCGGGGATCAGTTCCTCGTGCTGGACGAAGAACTCCGGATGGAGGCGCAGGTAGGCTGCCACCGTTTCGGAGTCGAGATGTTGCGGCTGGTCCTGGTGCTGGTCGGTCATAGGCGAACCTGTCCTTCGAATACGCGGACGGCGGGTCCGGTCATCATAACGGGCTGTCCCGGACCGGCCCACTCGATCAGCAGCCGGCCACCCGGCAAGTCGAGTTGCACCGGGGAGTCCATCCAACCCTGGCGGATTGCAGCCACTGCCGCCGCGCAGGCGCCAGTGCCGCAGGCCTGGGTTTCCCCGGCGCCGCGTTCCCAGACGCGCAGCTTTGCCAGCTTGCGGTCGACGATCTGCAGGAAGCCCACGTTCACCCGCTGCGGGAAGCGTGGATGGTGTTCCAGCTTCGGCCCGAGGCTATGCACCGGGGCGGTGGTGACGTCGTCGACGCGCAGCACCGCATGGGGGTTGCCCATGGAAATGGCTGCCAGCTCGACGGTCTGGCCGTCCACATCGACCGGATAAACCAGCGCTTCAGTGTCGGCGACGAAGGGAATCTGCTGCGGCACGAGGCGCGGCGGACCCATGTCCACGGTGACCTGGCCGTCGGGACGCACATCGAGCTCGATGATGCCGCCCTTGGTTTCCACGCGGATGCGCTTCTTCACCGTCAGGCGCTTGTCGATGACGAAGCGGGCAAAGCAGCGCGCACCGTTGCCGCACTGTTCCACTTCCGAGCCATCGGAGTTGAAAATGCGATAGCGGAAGTCGACGTCCGGATTGGTGGGGGCTTCGACTATCAGCAGCTGGTCGAAACCGATACCCGTGTTGCGGTCGCCCCACTGCTTGGCATGTTTGGGCTGGATGTGAGCGTGCTGGCTGACCAGGTCGAGGACCATGAAGTCGTTGCCGAGGCCGTGCATCTTGGTGAAGCGCAATAGCATGGATGCGCCCTCACTGCGGCAGCAGGCTTTCGCCGGCATAAAGGTCTTCGATAGTCTCGCGGCGGCGCACCTCGAAGGCTTGCTCGCCATCCACCAGCACCTCGGCGGCGCGGCCGCGGGTGTTGTAGTTGGAACTCATCACGAAACCGTAGGCGCCAGCGGAGCGAATCGCCAGCAGATCACCCTCGGCCAGCACCAGGCTGCGCTCGCGGGCGAGGAAATCGCCGGTTTCGCAGATCGGGCCGACCAGGTCGTAGGTGCGCTCGGTACCGGCATGGGGTTGCACCGGCACCACGTCCATCCAGGCCTGGTAGAGGGCCGGGCGGATCAGGTCGTTCATGGCCGCGTCGATCACCGCGAAATCCTTGTGTTCTGTGAGCTTGAGGTATTCCACCTGGGTCAGCAGCACGCCTGCGTTGGCGACTATGGAGCGACCGGGCTCGAACAGCAGCTCCAGGTTGCGACCCTTGATGCGCTGGCGCACGGCCTGGATGTACTCGCCGGGCAGCGGCGGCTGCTCATCGCGGTAGCGCACGCCAAGGCCGCCACCGAGGTCCAGGTGGCGAATGGCGATGCCGCGTTCGTTCAGGCGGTCGATCAGGTTCAGGAGGCGGTCGAGGGCATCGAGGAAGGGCTCCAGGCTGGTGAGCTGGGAACCGATATGGCAGTCGACGCCGATCACATCGAGGTGGGACAGGCTGGCGGCCTGGACATAGACCGCTTCGGCTTCATCTATGGAGATGCCGAACTTGTTTTCCTTCAGGCCCGTGGCGATGTACGGGTGGGTGCCGGCATCCACGTCGGGATTGACCCGCAGCGAGACCGGCGCCTTCACGTCCATGGCGGACGCTACGTTCTGCAGGCGCTCCAGTTCGTTGCGCGACTCGACGTTGAAGCAGTGCACACCTGCTTCCAGGGCACGGCGCATGTCGTCGCGGCTCTTGCCAACGCCGGAGAAGACGATGCGCTCGGGAGCGCCGCCGGCAGCCAGCACGCGCTCCAGCTCACCGCTGGACACGATATCGAAGCCCGCGCCGAGACGCGCCAGCAGGTTCAGTACACCGAGGTTGGAATTGGCCTTGACCGCATAGCAGACCATCCCCGGCGAGCCGGCGAGGGCGTCGGCATAGGCCTTGTAACCCGCCTCGATCGCGGCGCGGGAATAGACATAGGTGGGCGTGCCGAAGCGAGCGGCGATATCGGACAGCGCTACGCCTTCCGCGAACAACTCCCCGTCGCGGTACGTGAAAGCGTCCATGACAGCTCCCCCGATCAGCGGATGTACACGTCTTTCTGGTGTTCTTTCGCTGCTTTCTCGTCGTCAGGCATGTAAAGCGGGCCTTTCTGACCACAGCCGGCCAACAGGCAGACAGCGGCGAGCAGCGCGACGAAGGGTGCGTGGAGTCGCTTCATGACGGAGTCCTTGCAGAAAACGTGAATTGTTCCGGAGTATACCGACCCCCCGCCGCCTTGCCTATTCGGTGAAATTCCCGCCCGGCGTGGCCTGCGGGCCTTTGCGGCGCTAGCATTGGCGACTGAAAAAGGAGCTCTCATGGACAACGCCGCATCCCTGGCCGGCTCGGTCTCGGTCGCCTATCTGCAGGGGCTGGTGGAGCGTATCGAACAGTTCGGCGTGGCCCCTGCCGAGTTGCTGGGTCACGTCCAGCTGACACCCGCGATACTTTCCCAGCGCGACCAGCGCATCGCCGCCAGCGCTTACCTCGAGCTGCTTGGCCATGCCGCGCGGCTTTCCGGCGACCCGCACCTCGGCCTGCACCTGGGCGAAGCGGTACGTCCCGGCCATTACGGGGTGTTGGGCTTTCTGCTGATGAGCTGCGCCACCCTCGCCGATGCCCTGCATCGCCAGGCACGCTACGCGGCCCTGGTGGGCAACCTGGGCCATGTGGAATTGGCCGACGAGCCGCCGCGCGATGGGCTGGAGCCTTTGGTGGCGCACAGCTGGGCGTCGATCCTGCCCCAGCAGCGCGCGCTGCTGGCGGAAGAAACCTTGTCCGGCTGGGTGACCTTCGGTCGCTGGATAACCGGGCTGGACATCCCGCCAACCGAAGTGCGCTTCCAGCACCCCGCGCCAGTCGACACTGCCGAACACCAGCGGATCTTCCGTTGCCCGGTGCTGTTCGGCCAGGCAGACAATGCCCTGATTTTCCCCAAACGCCTGTTGGCGACGCCGCTCGGCCAGGCCGATGCCGAAGTGCGCCGGCTGTTCGATGGTTACGCCGAGCGCCTGCTCAGCGAACTGCGCCAGGGGCACAGCGTGCTGGACCGGGCCCGTGAGCTGCTGGCTGCGCAGTTGTCTGCCGAAGGGCCGGACCTGGAGCGCCTGGCCGACGAACTGGCGTTGAGTCCTCGCACGCTGCAGCGCCGCCTGCGCGAGGCCGGGTTATCCTTCAGCCAGCTGGTGGATGAGACTCGCCAGCAGCTGGTGCTGCACTATCTGCGTGATCCGACCCTGGAGCTGGCCGATATCGCCTTCCTGGTCGGTTTCAGTGAACCCGGCTCTCTCGGCCGCGCCTTCCGGCGCTGGACCGGACAGAGCCTTGGCGAGTACCGTCGCCCTCCATCCCAAATGCCTTGAGGTAAACCCCGATGAGTTTGACCGAAGCCCGATTCCACGACCTGGTCGATGAAGCCCAGGAGCGCGTGGAAGACGTGTTCGATGACAGCGACCTGGACCTGGACCTGGAGAACAGCGCCGGCGTGCTCACCGTGCGTTTCGAGAACGGCAGCCAGGTGATCCTCAGCCGCCAGGAGCCGCTGCGTCAGCTCTGGGTGGCAGCACGCTCGGGGGGCTTCCACTTCGATTATGACCAGGCCAGCGGTCGCTGGATCTGCGACAGCAGCGATGAGCCGCTGGGTGAGCTCCTCAACCGAGTGACCCGCGAGCAGGCGGGTGAAGACCTTGAGTTCGACGAACTCTGATAGCGCACTCCCGGCACGTCACCCGTCGCCCTGCATCCGACATTGCTGCCTGGACGACACGGACGTGTGCGTAGGCTGTGGCCGAACCCTGGCGGAAATCTGCGAGTGGGGCGCGGCGAACGACCAGCGCCGACGCGAAATCTGCACCGCCGCCGAGCAGCGAAAGCGGCCGCTGCCCGGGTGACCGGGTGGTCTTGCCAATCGCAGTCGCGCTGACGTACTGTCGGGCTTCCGGCAATTTTGTCCGGGCAGACAGAATCTGAAACCCCGCCCTCGGGCGGGGTTTCGCTTTTCTTGCACACTGAACAAGGAGTCGCGCGTTCGCCATGAACACCCACCCGCCCATCACCATTACCCGTCTCGACCTGCAACGCCTGGAGCGCCTGCTCGACAGCCTGGAGGAATTCGGCCCCGCCGCCGAGGCGCTGGAAAGCGAGCTGGCTCGCGCCCAGGTGGTTGGCCATGAGGAGGTTCCGCCGGGCGTCGTCACCATGAACTCGCGCGTGCATTGCCGCGAGGAAAGCAGTGGCAAGGACTACCACCTGACCCTGGTCTACCCGGAAGACGCGGGTGGCGAAGGCAAGGTTTCCATTCTCGCCCCGGTGGGCAGCGCGCTGCTCGGCCTGTCCGTCGGCCAGCACATCGATTGGCCGGTTCCCGGCGGCAAGACTCTCAAGCTGACCCTGCTGGACGTCGAGTACCAGCCGGAAGCGGCGGGCGAATACGCGCGCTGATTCGTACACCCTGTCCTGTGGGAGCGAATTCATTCGCGATTGAAATCGCTCCCACAGGTGGCCGGATTCCAGCGATCGGTAGGTTGGGCTGAGCTCTGCGAAGCCCAACTCTTGCAGCTGAGTCCGCCCGTTGGGCTTCGTGGCCTCAGCCACAACCTACGGCAGGACGTCGCCCTGCATCGCGAATGAATTCGCTCCCACAAGTCCCATTTCCCCGGGGCCGGTTCGGGTAGGTTGGGCTGAGCTCTGCGAAGCCCAACTTTTGCAACTGAGTCCGCCCGTTGGGCTTCGTGGGCTCAGCCACAACCTACGACAGGACGTCGCCCTGCATTTAGCTTTCTCGCAACGCCCGGTTCAGCCTTTCTTCCAGCTCCACCTTGTAGCGCAGGTAGTGCACCGTCTGCGCCTGGCCCTTGCCGGGGATTCGCGACAGGTCGAGATCGGTGATGTAGCAGGGATAGCGCTCCGGCTCGCGGCGTTGGGCGAGGATATGCCGGGCCACGGCCGCGAACAGGCCTGAGCCGTATTCCAGCTCGGAGAATTCGCGGTGGTTGCAGTAGAGCGTCACGTGCACCTGGCCCTGCTCGGCGGGTTCGACGATTGCCTGTACGTCGTAGAAGGGATGGCTGACCGCGGCTGAAGGCGCCGCGCGGCGTTCCAGGTGACGGCCCTGGCGCACCACTTCGTAGTAGAGGATTTCCGGTGCCAGTGCAGGGAGCGCGCTGTCCAGCGGCAGCAGTGCATTGCGCCGGTAGAGCAGTGATTGCAGGAAGCGGTGCAACGGTGTCAGCAGGCTCTGCTCGTCGCGGAATGGCAGGCGCTGGCGCCAGAGCGCGTTGTGCTCGTCCAGCAGGCTGATCTCGGCACTGTCGCCGTCCTGGCGGTAGAACACCTGAATGCAGTTCGGTCGACCCAGGGGCAGGATCACCGCCAGGTCCTGATCCTCCAGGGCATGGCGGTCGAGTTGCAGCGGACTGTATCGCGGCAGGTCGCGCCCCAGGTGCTCCACCAGGGCGGGCAGGTCGGCCAGGCTGGCATGGCTGACTTGTCCCGGCTCCAGTTGCAGCACATGGAAACGCTGCTGTACCTGCAGCAGGAATCGCGGCACGCCGGTGGTTCCGAGCAGTTCCTGGGCGTCGTCGAACAGTTCCTGCACCCGTTGGCTGATGGCCTGGGCGCGATTACGGCAGAAGCTGCGCACCTTCAGTCCTGGGCGGGCGCCGCTGGCCGGCAGGCTGTTGAGGTAATCGCGCAGGCAGGCGAGCAGGGCGTCGGGCCCCTCGTAGCGGCTGACGAGCAATTCGTTCCAACTGTTCAGGGTCACCTGGTCGATGGTCACCACCAGGTTCTCGCGCACGCCTGAGTAGCCGAGGGCGTCGGTGCGCTCGGTGGTCATGTGGAAATTCTTCTGGCTGTGTTGCTTCAGCGGGTCGATCCCGACGTTCACCAGCAGCAGCACTTCCGATGGCACCCCCGCGCGCAGCAGGGCGTTCTCATCCACCTGACCCAGTGGCTGGGGGAAGGTTTGCTGCAGGCTGGCCAGCAGGTTGGACAACTCGTGTTCGGTCAGGTCGCTGTTGCCCGGATGCAGGGAGAGGCGAGTGCCGGTATCGATCACGCCATTGCGGTGGCACCAGGCGAGCAGGGGGATCAACTCGCGGCTGCGCTTCAGTGGCGCGAAGTCCTGCCATTCCAGAGCCTTCAGACTGCCGGAGTAAAGCGCCCACTGGGTGTCACCTTCGGCGTCGGGGCTGGGACCCTGGACCAGTGTCAGTGTGTCTTCGGCGATGTCCGGGGCGATTCCCGGATTGATGAACTCGATCTTGCCGGCCTTGCGCTCGAAGGCGGCATAAAGACGCCGGCCCAGTACGCCCAGGTCGCGGCTGCTGAGCGTCCCGCTGGCTTGTTCGCTGCGGGCGAACTGAGACAGGAAGCGGTAGCTGTAGGTCAGTTCGTTGACCAGCGCACGGCGCTCGGCCAGGACCTGGCGCACCTTCCACTGGCTGCGGCTGTCCAGCATCGCCAGTTGCCGATGCTGCCAGCGCCATTCAGCGGTGAGGCGTTCCAGCAGCATGCGTTGCCAGCTTTTGCTGCGATTACGTGGCGGTCGGCTGAGCTTCTTGTTCACCTTCAAATAAAGGCAACGGCGAATCAGTTCCAGTCGCTCGGTTTCGTTGCGCCCGCGCAGGTATTCCTCCAACCGGCGATAAACCACCATGTAGGGGTCGAGTTCGTCCAGGTCCAGGCGATTGGCATAGACCGCCTCCTTGAAACGCAGGGACAGGCAGGCCACCCGTGGATGTTCGCTGGCGTAGACCTCGGTGAGCAGCAGTTTGAGCACCGACTTGTAGGGGGACTCGATGCCCTTGAACAACTGCCACATGCTCGCGCCGATGAACTCGCCCGGCGGGATGTGCGCCAGATGGCCGAGGTCGAGCACTTCCTCGGCACGGATGAAGCGTTTCGATAGCAGCGTGCGGGTGTACTCGGTGTAGCGCGCTTCTTCATACACCGGCACCAACCACCAGAGCGGGGTGCGCCCGGCAAGCCAGATGGCAGTGCGGTAGAACTCGTCCAGCAATAGGTAATGCTGGGTGGTGCCGCAGTCGTCGGAGGTCAGCCGGGCCTCGCGGTCCCCCTGGGTGAAGCGCGCCGGGTCGATCAGGAAGAAGTGCGCTTCGGCCCCCTGGCTGGCCGCCCACTCTTCCAGCGCGCTGCACTTGCGTTGCAGTTCCGCGGTGGCGCCGGCGTCCAGCTCGGGCGCGTGGCAGACCCAGATATCCATGTCGCTCTGCTCGGCCTGGGCGATGGTGCCCAGGCTGCCCATCAGGAACAGGCCATGGATGGGCGTGGGCTGCGGGCCGCGGCGCGCCTTGTAGGCGAAGGAGCGCGTCAAGCGCTGGACTTCGGCCAGCAGGTCATCGTCGGGTTCGTAAGCGGCGACGCCGGCCGGCGCGGTGCCGGACACGTAGCCGGGGAGGAGCGGGTGATTGACGTGGAACAGCAGCGGCAAGAGTTTCAGGACCAACTGCTGGCGCGTGGAGAGCGCCTGCATGGCTCGATCCAGGCGGCCGTCGTTGACCTTGAGGAAGCGGGCGCGCAGCTGCGCGAGGACCTTGCGGTCGATACCGTCGTCGATGTCCGGGCGGATTTCCTGGGTACGCGTCATGCTCTGCTCATGTCCCGATGCTGGCGGCCTGGCCGGCAACCTTCGCTGCCGGCAGGCGTCCGCATTGTATCGCCCGCAATGTTGCCGACTTGAGCGGCAACGGTGTCAGGCGTGCTGGGGCAGGAGAATGGTGCGCAGGGCCTGGACGTGTTCGGCGGCATCCAGGCCGAGGCTGGTCAGATAACCGCCGTCGGGCTGGGTGATCAGGCCTTTCTCGTGCAGTCGCATGACGGCGGCCTGGGCTTTGGGATTGGCGTTGTTGTGGACTTTCAGTCCTTCCTGACTGTTGTCCAGGTTGAACAGGGCCAGCAGTTCGAATTCCGCGATGAGCTCGGGGGTGAAGACCATGGTCGCTCCTAGTTCTTGTTGTACCGCAAAGGCCGGCGGTGGCCGGCCGGAATCTGGAGTCTCTGGATTGTAGGCGAGGTCAGGCCTGATCTTCGGGCAGGTCAGGTAGCGCCCGCAAGGCCCTTTCGTACCAGTCGGTGTCGAAAGGACGGTCGGCTGCGAGCATGGCGTCGATCTCGTGGGCCAGGACCAGCGCCATCATCTGGAGGATTTCCTCGCGCTCGTAACCCACCAGGGTCAGCTTGTTCAGGGTGGCGCGGGCGGCGGGCGGCTCCCCGGCCTCGATCTGGTTCTCGATGGCCTGGGTCAGGGTGGCCTCGGCGAAGGCCTCTTCGCCTTCATCAATGTCGTCGGTCATGGCGATGTCCTGTCAGCGACAGCCGGACGGAGCGGGAAGCACCGTCCGGCAGGATGGGTCAACGGCTGGCCAGCAGGTCCTTGCCGCGCTGCACGGCGGCGCGCACCTGGTTCGGCGCGGTGCCACCGATGTGGTCACGGGCGTTGACCGAGCCTTCCAGGGTCAGCACGGCGAAGACATCGTCGCCGATCTGGTCGCTGAACTTGCGCAGTTCGTCGAGGCTCATCTCGGCCAGGTCCTTGCCGCTGTCCACGCCGTACTTCACCGCGTGGCCGACGATCTCGTGGCAGTCACGGAAGGGCAGGCCCTTGCGCACCAGGTAGTCGGCGAGGTCAGTGGCAGTAGAGAAGCCGCGGCGGGCCGCTTCGCGCATGATTTCGCGCTTGGGCTTGATCGCCGGAACCATGTCGGCGAAGGCGCGCAGGCTGTCACGCAGGGTGTCGGCGGCGTCGAACAGCGGCTCCTTGTCCTCCTGGTTGTCCTTGTTGTAGGCCAGCGGTTGGCCTTTCATCAGGGTCAGCAGGCCGGTGAGGGCGCCGAACACGCGGCCGGACTTGCCGCGCACGAGCTCGGGCACGTCGGGGTTCTTCTTCTGCGGCATGATCGAGGAGCCGGTGCAGAAGCGGTCGGGCAGGTCGATGAACTGGAACTGGGCGCTGGTCCAGAGCACCAGCTCTTCGGAGAAGCGCGACAGGTGCATCATCGCCAGGGAGGCGGCGGCGCAGAATTCGATGGCGAAGTCACGGTCGGACACGCCGTCCAGGGAGTTGCCGCCAACAGCGTCGAAGCCGAGCAGCTGGCAGGTGATTTCGCGCTGGATCGGGTAGGTGGTGCCGGCCAGGGCGGCCGAGCCCAGGGGCATGCGATTGACCCGCTTGCGGCAGTCCACCAGGCGCTCATGGTCGCGGCTGAGCATCTCGAACCAGGCCAGCAGGTGGTGGCCGAAGGTCACGGGCTGCGCGGTCTGCAGGTGAGTGAAGCCGGGCATGATGGTGTCGGCTTCCGCTTCGGCCAGGCCGAGCAGGCCCTGCTGCAGGCGGGTGACCTCGCCGAGGATGGTGTCGATCTCGTCGCGCAGCCACAGGCGGATGTCGGTGGCGACCTGGTCGTTGCGCGAGCGGCCGGTGTGCAGCTTCTTGCCGGTGACGCCGATGCGGTCGGTCAGACGCGCTTCGATGTTCATGTGCACGTCTTCCAGGTCCACGCGCCAGTCGAAGCTGCCGGCTTCGATCTCGCCCTGGATCTGCTTCAGGCCGTCGATGATGGCGTCACGCTCTGCTTCGCTCAGCACGCCGACCTGTGCCAGCATGGTGGCATGAGCGATCGAGCCCATGATGTCGTGGCGGTACAGGCGCTTGTCGAAGTCTACGGACGCGGTGAAACGGGCGACGAAGGCGTCGACGGGCTCGCTGAAGCGGCCACCCCAGGACTGGTTGGTCTTGTCGGTGCTCATGGGTTCACTCGGTGAGGAAGGTGAAAGAAAGCCGATGGGCCGGAAAATACCGTCGATAATAACAGTGTTGCCGGAAAAACCGGCGCGGCCTGTCCGGTCGGGGGCCGGGCAGTTTGCTGTGGCCTTCACGGACGTGCCGTGGGTTTGATGGTTCAGTACAGGTTTTTGCCCGGCGACCCCGAACAGTCGCCTGCCGGGCCATGGGGGATATGTCCGGGATGTCGAAGCGCCTGAAAAAGAAAGCGCGTTCCAGAAGCGCCAACGACGACTTCTTCCTGCCGGAGCTCTGCTTGCCCGAGGCTTTGCTCGGCCTGGTGCTGCTGGCCGAACTGCTGGTGCTGGTGCTGGTGCTGGCCGAGCCCATGCTGCCCAGCTTCAACTGGGTGCGCCTCGCCCTGACTTCCCTTTTCGTGCAATGGATCGTCCTGCTTTCCGCAGCCCTGCTGTGTCAGCTGCGGCCGCTGCTGGCGCGCCTGCGGGCGGCGCTGGCCGGCGGTATCTGCTGCGCCCTGGTAGTGGGGCTGACACTCGCCGGGACGGCGGTGGCCGACTACTTCGACCTCGGCGGGCCGCTGCCGCGCAGTGGCGAGGTCAACCTTTACCTGCGCCACGGGTTGATCAGCCTGATCATGTCGGCGCTGTTGCTGCGCTACTTCTACCTGCAGAGCCAGTGGCGCAAGCAGCAACAGGCCGAACTCAGGGCGCGCATCGAGTCCCTGCAGGCCCGTATCCGCCCGCACTTCCTGTTCAACAGCCTGAACAGCATCGCCAGCCTGGTGGTGATCGATCCGGACAAGGCCGAGCAAGCCGTGCTCGACCTTTCCGACATATTCCGTGCCAGCCTGGCCAAGCCCGGCACCCTGGTCGACTGGGGCGAGGAAGTGGAGCTTGCGAAACGATATCTGTCGATCGAGCAATATCGTCTCGGAGAACGGCTACAGTTGGATTGGCAGGTAGATGAAGTACCGGACGATCTGCCCATCCCCCAGTTGACGCTGCAGCCTTTGCTGGAGAACGCCCTGATCCACGGCATCCAGCCGCGCATCGAAGGGGGGGTGGTACGAATCGAAGCGGATTATCGTGACGGCATGTTCCGCCTCTGCGTAAGCAACCCTTACGAAGAGGTCCAGGGGCAGTCGCCATCGCGAGGCACCCAACAAGCTCTACGCAATATCGACGCGCGCCTGACGGCACTTTTCGGGCCGCGGGCAAGTCTCAGCGTGGAGCGCCGTGACGGCCGCCACTTCACCTGTCTACGCTATCCTTGTGCGAGACTCACGCAGGAAGCCCGTGCGATATGAATGTCCTGATCGTCGACGATGAACCCCTTGCCCGCGAGCGCCTCAGCCGCCTGGTAGGCGACCTCGAGGGATACCGTGTCCTGGAGCCTGCCGCCAGCAATGGCGAGGAGGCGCTCACGCTGATAGACAGCCTCAAGCCGGATGTCGTTCTACTCGACATTCGCATGCCGGGCCTGGATGGGCTGCAAGTGGCCGCCAAGCTCTGCGAGCGTGAAGCGCCACCGGCGGTGATCTTCTGTACGGCCCACGACGAGTTCGCCCTCGAGGCCTTCCAGGTCAGCGCTGTTGGCTACCTGGTCAAGCCCGTGCGCTCGGAGTCGCTGGCCGAGGCACTGAAGAAGGCCGAGCGACCGAACCGTGTACAACTCGCTGCGCTGACCCGACCTGCCGCGGTTAGCGGGAGCGGTCCCCGAAGTCACATCAGTGCGCGGACCCGGAAAGGCATCGAGTTGATTCCCCTGGACCAGGTGATCTTCTTCATCGCCGATCACAAGTACGTGACCCTGCGTCACGAACACGGTGAAGTGCTGCTGGACGAGCCGTTGAAAGCGCTCGAAGACGAGTTCGGTGACCGCTTCGTGCGTATCCACCGCAATGCCCTGGTGGCCCGAGAGCGGATCGAGCGCCTGCAGCGCACCCCGCTGGGGCACTTCCAGCTCTACCTCAAGGGCATGAACGGGGAGGCCCTGACGGTCAGCCGCCGCCACGTCGCGGGCGTGCGCAAGCTGATGAACAATCTTTAGCGGCCGGTCGTCCAACGAGCGTTCGTTCGCTGCGCTGATTCGACAGTCCGTGTCGTTCCGCGACAACCGCCCGCGCCCTTGCCGCACGCGGGCCTGTTATGATTCCGGGCATTAACGTTTCCGGAAATGATCATGTCCCGCGAGATCCGTATTGCCACCCGCAAGAGTGCCCTGGCCCTGTGGCAGGCCGAATTCGTCAAAGCCCGTCTCGAGGAGGCCCACCCCGGTCTCAAGGTCAGCCTGGTGCCGATGGTCAGCAAGGGTGACAAGCTGCTCGACGCGCCACTGGCGAAGATCGGTGGCAAGGGCCTGTTCGTGAAAGAGCTGGAAACGGCCATGCTGGAGAACGAGGCCGACATCGCCGTGCACTCCATGAAGGACGTGCCGATGGACTTCCCTGAAGGCCTTGGCCTGTATTGCATCTGCGAGCGCGAAGACCCGCGCGACGCCTTCGTCTCCAATCGTTTCGACAGCCTCGACGCCCTGCCTGCCGGCAGCGTGGTCGGCACCTCCAGCCTGCGTCGCCAGGCTCAGTTGCTGTCGCGCCGTCCGGACCTGAAGATCCAGTTCCTGCGCGGCAACGTGAACACCCGCCTGGCCAAGCTCGATGCCGGTGAGTACGACGCCATCATCCTCGCCGCGGCCGGCCTGATCCGCCTCGGTTTCGAAGATCGCATTCGCTCTTCCATCAGCGTCGAGGACAGCCTGCCGGCCGGTGGCCAGGGTGCCGTGGGTATCGAATGCCGCACCGCCGACAGTGAGATTCACGCCTTGCTGGCGCCACTGCACCATCAGGACACGGCGTTGCGCGTCACCGCCGAGCGCGCCTTGAACAAGCATCTGAATGGCGGCTGCCAGGTGCCCATTGCCTGCTATGCCGTGCTTGAGGGCGACCAGCTCTGGCTCCGTGGCCTGGTCGGCCAGCCCGATGGTGGCCAGCTGCTTCGTGCCGAAGGCCGTGCCGCGATCGCCGATGCCGAAGCCCTGGGCGTGAAGGTTGCTGAGGAGCTACTGCAACTGGGCGCCGGGGACATCCTCAAAGCCGTCTACGGCGAGGCCGGCCACCCGTGACAGGCTGGCGGTTGCTGCTGACGCGTCCTGTCGAGGAGTGCGAAGCACTGGCTGCGGCCCTGGCCGAGCAGCAGGTCTTCAGCAGCAGCTTGCCGCTGTTGGCCATTGAGCCCCTTGAAACGTCGCCCGAGCAGCGCAGACTCATCCTCCAGCTCGACCGCTACTGCGCCGTGGTAGTGGTCAGCAAGCCGGCAGCCCGGCTGGGCCTCGACCTGATCGACCGATACTGGCCGAAACCGCCTGCCAATCAGCATTGGTTCAGCGTGGGCGCGGCCACCGGTGCCTTGCTCGAAGACTATGGTTTACCGGTGAGTTGGCCGGCAGTGGGTGACGACAGCGAGGCGTTGTTGGCGCTTCCGCAACTGACTGACGCCCTGTCGGTACAGGATCCCAGGGTACTGATCATGCGCGGCGAGGGTGGCCGAGATTTCCTGGCCGACCGCTTGCGCGGCCAAGGCGTCGCGGTCGAGTATCTGGAACTCTATCGACGCTGCCTGCCGGACTACCCGGCGGGCACCCTGGCGCACCGTGTCGAGTCGGAACGCCTGAACGGCCTGGTGGTCAGCAGTGGCCAAGGGTTGGAAAACCTCCAGCGCCTGGCTGGCGACACCTGGTCCGAACTGACCCGCTTGACCCTGTTCGTACCCAGCCCGCGAGTGGCCGAGCAGGCAGTCGAGGCGGGCGCGAAGAATGTTGTGGATTGCCGTGGTGCCAGTGCCGCGGCCTTGTTGGCGGCGCTCAGGCAGCATCCGGCGCCCGCCCACTGAAGCGAAGGATGGAATACGTGAGCGAAGCAGAAGCCCCGAAACAAGAGCAGCCCACCACAGCCGCCGACCCCGTCACTCCCGCCAGCACCGCGCCTGCCCTCAGGGGCAATGGCCTGGCCCTGTTCGCCCTGTTGTTGGGCGCCGCCGGCGTCGCCGCGGGCGGCTGGGGCCTCTGGCAGGTACGCAGCCTGGAGACCCGCGACCAGCAGCAACTCAGCATGGTCGAGGATGCACGTGGCCAGACCCGCGCCCTGGCCCAGCGTGAGCAGCAGCTGACCCAGCGCCTGGAAGAGTTGCCCAGTGCCGCTGAACTGGACGAGCGTCGTCGCTTGCTGGTGGACCTGCAGGGTGATCAGCAGCAACTGCGCCAGCGCCTGGAGACCATCCTCGGCGCCAGCCGCAAGGACTGGCGTCTGGCCGAAGCCGAGCATCTGCTGCGGCTGGCCAGCCTGCGTCTCTCGGCATTGCAGGATATCCACAGCGCCGCGGCACTGGTCCAGGCCGCCGATGACATCCTCCGTGAACAGGACGATCCCGGCGCCTACGCCGCACGCGAAGAGCTGGCGAAGAGCCTGGTAGCGCTGCGCAGCACCGAGCAGCCTGATCGTACCGGCCTGTTCCTCCAGTTGGGCGCCCTGCGTGAACAGGCGGTCCAGCTCAACCCATTGGTACCGGCCTTTGAAGACAAGGGTGGCGTGCTCCTGGACATCGCCGCCGAAGGCGACGGTGGCAGTGCCTGGGCCGAGTGGCTGGAGAAGCTCTCGCACTACTTCCGTATCCAGTTGGATGCGAGCCAGGACATCAAGCCGTTGCTCGCCGGACAGAACCTGTCCCAGGTCCGCCTCGCCCTTTCGCTCGCGCTCGAGCAGGCGCAATGGGGTGCGTTGCATGGCCAGACCCAGGTCTACCAGCAGTCGCTGCGCCAGGCCCGCGAAGTCTTGAGCGGTCACTTCAATGAGGAGAACCCGGACAGCCGTGCCCTGCTGGCGCGCCTCGACGAGCTTTCCAGCCAGCCGGTGGAAGTCAAGGCGCCTGATCTCGCCCCTGCGTTGAGCGCCCTCCAGGCCTACCTGCAGCGCACGCCGGGCGGCACCGCTGGTGAATCCGGGCAGCCAGATGCCGCCGCGCCGGCCAAGGAGGCAGGCCAATGAAGCGCCTGCTCAAGGTCCTGCTGGTCCTCGCAGTGATCGGCGCAGCCGCCACCCTCATCGGCATGGCCGTGGCCCAGCACAAGGGCTATGTGCTGGTGGCCTACAAGGGTTTCCGCTACGAATCCACCCTCTGGGCCACCCTGGCGTTGCTGGCGGTGCTCTGGTTGCTGTTCGCCGGCCTGCGCTACCTGTTGCGACTGGTGGTGATGTCCGGCGGGGTGGTCAATCCCTGGTCGCGGCGCAATGCCCGGCGCCGCGCGCGGCTGGCGTCCGAACAAGGCCTGCTGGACCTCGCCGAAGGTCGCTGGGCGCGCGCTTTGCGTCATCTCAAGCGTGCCGCTGAAAATGACCCGCAGCCATTGATCTACTACCTGGGCGCCGCCCGCGCAGCGCAGAAGATCGGCCAGACCGAAGAAGCCGAGCAACTGCTGGAGCGGGCCCTTGAACGTCAGCCCCAGGCTGAACTGGCAATCGCCCTGGCCCACGCCGAACTGCAACTGGATCGTGGCGATTCCGCGGCTGCGCTGGAAACCCTGAAGGCCGTGCAAGAGCGCCACCCGCGCCATCATCAGGTTCTGCGTCAGTTGCTGCATCTGCACGAGGTGCGGGGAGACTGGGCCGCCCTGGTCGGCCTGCTACCCACCCTGCGCAAGGAAAAGGCGCTGTCGGAAAGCCAGCTGGCCGAACTCGAACTGCGTGTGTGGAGTGCCCGTCTACACCAGGCCGGCGAAGAAGGGTTGAACGAGGGCGAAACCGCTCTGCAGCCGCTGACCCGTGCCTGGCAGCAACTATCCTCCGCCCAGCGCAACGAGCCGCGTCTGGTGCTGGCCTTTGCCGAGCAGCTACGCCGCCTGGGTGCCGACGAAGAAGCCGAGGAAGCCGTGCGTGGCGCCATCAAGCGCAGCTACGACGACGATCTGGTGCGGCTCTATGGCCTCTTGCGTGGCAGTGACCCGGTCCGCCAGCTGCAGGCTGCAGAGGGCTGGCTGAAGGAGCACTCCAGCGACGGCACCTTGCTGCTCACCTTGGGTCGCCTATCCCTGCGCAATCGACTCTGGGGCAAGGCGCGGGAGTATTTCGAAAGCAGCCTGAGCTTC
Organism: Pseudomonas sp. BN414; assembly: GCF_029871275.1. Lineage (NCBI taxonomy): Bacteria > Pseudomonadati > Pseudomonadota > Gammaproteobacteria > Pseudomonadales > Pseudomonadaceae > Pseudomonas > Pseudomonas sp. BN414. Next base: position 503,175 of record NZ_SSOL01000078.1, on the reverse strand, counting down.
CGCCGCGACCCCGAGACCTGCGCGGAGCTAGCCCGCCTGCTTGCGCAGATGGGCGAGGTGGAGCGCAGCAACCAGCTGTTCCAGGAGGGCCTTGGCCTGCTCGATCAGCGCTTGCCGGCCTTGCCCTTGCCGACGGAAAAAATCGCCTGATACAGAAAGGCCCGGGATTATCCCGGGCCTTTTTCATTGCGGTGGCTTTCGCGTCATTTTCCCACGTACTCGATGCGGTAGATGGCACCTGCCTCGTCGTCGCTCACCAGTAGCGCACCATCCGGCGCCACCAGTACATCGGCCGGCCGGCCCCATACATCGCCGTCCTTCAGCCAGCCTTCGGCGAACACGCTCTGGCGTTTCAGGCTGCCATCCGGATTGAGCTCGACCCGCTTGATCCGGTAGCCGATCTTCTCGCTGCGATTCCATGAACCGTGCTCGGCGATGAACAGGTTGTTGCGATACTCCGCGGGGAACTGGCTGCCGGTGTAGAAGCGCATACCGAGCGGTGCGACGTGGGGCCCCAGCTTGGCGACAGGCGCGACGAATTCGCTACAGGGCCGCTGGGAAAACTTCGGGTCGGCCACGTCGCCGGCATGGCAATAGGGAAAGCCGAAATGCTGACCCAGCTTTTCCAGGCGATTCAGCTCGCAATCAGGCACGTCATCGCCCATCAGGTCACGGCCGTTTTCACTGAACCAGAGTTCGCCGGTCTGCGGGTGCCAGTCGAAGCCCACCGTATTGCGCACGCCACGCGCCACCAGCTCCAATCCGCTGCCATCGGCGTTCATGCGATGGATCGCGGCGTAGGTGTCAGGGTCTTCGTCGCACACATTGCACGGCGCTCCCACCGGCACATACAACTTGCCGTCGGGACCGAAGGCGATGAACTTCCAGCCGTGATGGGTATCATGAGGTAGCTTCGAATAAACCACCTCGGCGTCGGGTGGTGAATCGAGGCGCGACTCTATGTCGCGCAGGCGCAGGATTTTGCTGACCGCAGAGATGTAAAGGTCACCTTCTTTGTAGGCCACGCCAACAGGCAACTGTAGGCCGCTGGCGATGGCGCGGACTTCGCCGCTGGCGGGCTGCAGCGCATAGACCTTGCCGGCTGAATTGCTGCCAACGAACAGGGTGCCGCGATCACCCCAGGCCATCTCCCGGGCATTGGGCACCTGGTCGCTCACCAGCGCGATGCGAAAGCCCTCCGGCAGGCGAATGCGCTCCAGGGGCAGGGCGGCATTGGCGAGCCCGGGCAACAGCAGCAGCAACGGCAGAAGCAGCCGACACATGGCGGTTTTCTCCGGATAGGCAACCTCATCCAGCCTAGTCGCTCGCCTTGAAAGGCCAAGGCGCTTTCCACTACCGTAACGCCCTTTCCGATAACCCAACGGAGCCGCCATGTCCCTGGCAAGCCCGCGTTCGCTTTTCCTGTTCGCCTTCCTCGGTTGCGTCGCTGTAATGGGGGGCGCGCTGTATCTCGAACATGCCCTCGGCCTCGAACCGTGCCCGCTGTGCATCGTCCAGCGTGTCTTCATCATCGCTTTCGGTATCGTCTGCCTGATCGCCGCGCTGCATGGTCCGGAGCGCACCGGACGGCGCGTCTACGCCGTGCTGGCGCTGCTCTTCTCTGCAGGGGGTGCGGCCTTCGCCGGTCGCCAGATCTGGTTGCAGAGCGTGCCGGCAGACCAGTTGCCTGCGTGCCTGCCGAGCTTCGACTACATGATGGAAGCCTGGCCGTTCCTGCAGATCATCAAGACCATGCTGCATGGCACCGCCGATTGCGCCGCCGTGACCTGGACCCTGTTCGGCATGAGCATTCCCGAGTGGAGCCTGCTGGCCTTCACCGGCTGCATTCTGTTCTCGCTGTACCAGCTGCTGCGTCGCTCCTGATCGCTAAAGGCGCATGGCTTTGCCATGCGCCTTTCGGCGCGCTTTTTCCTCGCTTTCTGCACTCCCCAACGCTGCGCCAATCCGCCGCGCCAGCCGCAAAGCTCCGGCCAGACGGGCCGCGGCCTGACGATTAAACGCTCGTATGAATTTATTCCCGCGCGCGCCTTGATGGCACTGCTCGGCGGGCATACTCTGGCCCGCACGCGCCGCCGGAATATTGCCGTTTTAGCGGCGCCTTCCCAGGATCTTGCACCGGTCGACAAAAAACCGTCTCGGAGCGGACGTATAACGGCATTACCGAATTAGGGAAGTGAGGTCGTCACCATGCTCGAAAGTTGCCAGAACGCTCAGGAACGTTGGGGTGGCGTGCACCAGCTGATCGACCGCTGGTTGCAGGAGCGCCATGAGCTGGTCCGCGTATACAGCTCGCTGAGCGAGAAGCCACAGGCTCCCAGCGCCAACGCGGAAGCACTGCAAAGGTTTTGTGAGGTCTTGCTGGACTACGTGTCTGCAGGGCACTTCGAGGTCTACGAGCAATTGCTCAACGAGGCGAAAGCGTTCGGTGACCAACGCGGCCTCGACCTCGCCAAGCAAATCTATCCCCGTATCGAAGCCATCACCGAAGTCGCACTGGCCTTCAACGACCGCTGCGACAACGGCGATAGCCGTGACATCTGCCTGACTTCCGATTTGAAGAATCTCGGGCAACTGCTTCACGAACGCTTCGAGTTGGAAGACTGCCTGATCGAAGTGCTGCATAACGCCCATCAGGGTGAGGCCTCTCAACCGGCCTGATCGTTGTCCTGTCGGTACTGGAATCGGGGTGGCGGAACATCGCTGAATGCCCCATTCCAGAGCCTTCCTGGCGTTGGTTAGCTATTGCTGTGGGCGGGGCTTTTCGGGCGAGTGATTCGTGGTCCGGATCGCACTTGCGAAACCCTGCGCTGGCAATCCGTCGCAAGGCCCAGGCGGGCGATATGGCGTGGCCTCTGGCGACTCGCGAAACAGGCGACTAGTATGGGCCAAATAACGCCCGCCAGGAGGCATACCATGTCGGCCAAGAAGAAGCCCGTAAGCACCCCGCTGCACCTGCTGCACCAACTGTCCTTCAGTCTGCTCGAACACCTTGAGAAAGCCTGCGCCCAAGCTTCGGTCGACGCTGAAAAGCTCCTGACCAAACTGGAGAAACAACGCGGCAAGGCTCAGGAAAAACTCCACACCGCGCGCACCAAGCTGCAGGATTCCGCCAAGGCCGGCAAAGCCAAGGCGCAAGCCAAGGCCAAGGCCAGCATCGGTGAGCTCGAAACTCTCCTGGACACCCTGAAGAGTCGCCAGGCCGAAACCCGCGCCTACATCTCCCAGCTCAAGCGTGACTCTCAGGAAAGCCTGAAGCTCGCCCAGGGCGTCGGCAAGGTCCGCGAGGCCGTCGGCAAGGCCCTGGCATCCCGCGACGCGAAACCCGCTGCTGCCAAAGCCGCCGCCAAGCCGGCTGCGAAGCCGGTCGCCAGGCCTGCAGTTGCCAAACCGGCTGCCAAACCCGCCGCGAAAGTTGCCGCTGCGAAACCTGCAGCCAGGCCAGCCGCCAAGGCTGCTGCGAAACCCGCTGCGAAACCCGCCGCCAAGGCTGCTGCGAAACCTGCTGCAAAACCTGCAGCGAAGGCCGCTGCTGCGAAGCCCGCCGCCAAGTCCGCCGCGAAACCGGCTGCCAAGCCTGCAGCGAAAACCGCCGCAGCCAAGCCCGCCGCCAAACCTGCAGCGAAGCCCGCCGCTAAAGTCGCCGCTGCGAAACCTGCGGCCAAGCCGGCTGCTAAACCCGCTGCCAAACCGGCGGCCAAGCCAGCCGCAGCGAAGCCCGCTGCAGCCAAACCAGCAGCCAAGCCGGCGGCCAAACCAGCCGCAGCTAAACCTGCTGCGAAGCCTGCCTCGACTGCAGCCAAACCTGCTGCCGCTGCGAAGCCGGCTGCCAAACCTGCTGCGAAGAAACCCGCTGCCAAGCCCGCCGTGAAGAAGGCTACTCCGGCCAAGCCCGCCGCAGCCAAGCCTGTTGCCGCCAAGCCTGCCGCTCCGGCCGCGGCGCCGAAACCGGCAGCTACTCCGGCCGCTCCGGCTGCACCCGCGCCTGCACCCGCACCGGTTGCCAGCGTGGCGCCGACCAGCAGCAACGGCGCCGCTCCGACTTCGCCGTCGAACTAAAGCGCCAGGGCCGCGACGCGCAGCTGTTCCAGTGCGTCGCGGTCCACGCTCTCCCGCCCCGGGCAGCAGCCCGAGAGCCAGGCTTCAATCTGCTCCATCCCTCCCGTCGGCCAATCCATAGCGGTGCTTTCCAGGCGCGCCAGCAGTTTGCGTTCGGCTTCCAGTTCCAGTGCCTTGATCTGCTCACGCATCCCGGCCAGGGCCAGGTCGTCCTGTGCCTGCGCACGCCAGTTCTGTCGCAGCGAACGCAACGGCTTGATCACCTGTTCCTGCCACGGGTCGCAGACGTCGTACAGAGCATCCAGGCAAGTGGTGTCGAAAGGAGTGCCGCGTTGCCCCAGCCAACAGGCAGTGAGTAGCAGACAGACATCCGCGCCTCCATCCTGAAGGCGCAGGCAGGCTTGCTCGACGCCGGGCTCGGCGTAGAGGCGCAAGGCGAAAGTCCACAGGTCTGAAGGCATAGCGCTCCCCGGGCGACAGGGCAGCGAAGCTGATAAACTCCGCCGCCATCATGATCCGACTGCAAAATCTCACTCTACAGCGTGGTCCTCAGCGCCTGCTAGAAGGCGCCGAAATGACCCTGCACGCCGGCCAGAAGGTCGGTCTCATCGGCGCCAACGGTGCCGGCAAATCCAGCTTGTTCGCCCTGCTGCGTGGCGAGTTGGGGCCGGATGCGGGCGATTGCCTGCTGCCCGCCGATTGGCGCATCGCCCATATGCGCCAGGAAGTGGACAACCTCGAGCGCCTGGCCGTGGACTACGTGCTCGATGGCGATCAGCACCTGCGCCGGGTTCAGCGTGAACTCACGGCTGCCGAGGCGGGCCACGACGGCACCGCCATCGCTCGCCTGCACATCGAGCTGGATAGCGCCGATGGCTACACGGCCGACGCCCGTGCTCGCAAGCTGCTGGCCGGTCTCGGCTTCACCGCGGAGCAGATGGACCGTCGCGTTGGCGACTTTTCCGGCGGCTGGCGGATGCGCCTGAACCTCGCCCAGGCGCTGATGTGCCCGTCTGAGTTGTTGCTACTCGACGAGCCCACCAACCACCTCGACCTCGACGCGATTCTCTGGCTCGAAGAGTGGCTCAAGGGCTACCCGGGCACGCTGCTACTGATCTCCCACGACCGTGACTTCCTCGACGCAGTCGTGGACAACGTCGCGCACCTCGAACAGCAGAAGCTGACCCTCTATCGCGGTGGCTACTCGGCCTTCGAGCGCACCCGTGCCGAGCGCCTGGCGCAGCAGCAGCAGGCCTACGAGAAGCAGCAGGCCCAGCGTGCGCACATGGAGAAGTACATCGCCCGCTTCAAGGCGCAGGCGACCAAGGCCCGCCAGGCCCAGAGCCGGATCAAGGCCCTGGAGCGCCTGGAAGAACTGGCACCGGCCCATGTCGATTCGCCGTTCGATTTCAGCTTCCGCGAGGCCGACAAGATTTCCAGCCCGCTGCTGGACCTTTCCGAAGGTCGCCTCGGCTATGGCGACAAAACCGTGCTGCAGCAGGTCAAGCTACAGCTGGCGCCGGGTGCTCGCATCGGCTTGCTGGGCCCTAACGGCGCGGGCAAGTCGACCCTGATCAAGACCCTTTCGGGTGACATCGAGCCTATTGGTGGCCGCCTCGCCCGAGGTGAGAATCTCGCGATTGGCTACTTCGCCCAGCATCAACTGGACGCGCTCGACCCCAAGGCCAGCCCGCTCCTGCATCTGCAACGCCTTGCGCCGAGCGAGCGTGAGCAGACCCTGCGCGATTTCCTCGGCGGTTTCGATTTCCGTGGCGATCGTTGCGACGAGGCGGTGACCAACTTCTCCGGTGGCGAGAAGGCGCGACTGGCCCTGGCGTTGATCGCCTGGCAGAAGCCCAACCTGTTGCTGCTGGACGAACCGACCAACCACCTCGATCTGGAAATGCGCCTGGCGCTGACCATGGCCCTGCAGGATTTCGCAGGCGCCGTGCTGGTGGTGTCCCACGATCGTCACCTGCTCAAGAGCACCACTGACGAATTCCTGCTGGTGGCCGATGGCCGAGTGCAGAGCTTCGACGGTGACCTCGACGACTACGCCCGCTGGCTGGTGGATTTCCGTGCGCGCCAGGCTCCCGCCGCCAGCGCACCGGTGAACCCGGACAAGACCGACAAGCGCGCCCAGCGCCAGGCAGCAGCCGCCCTGCGTCAGCAATTGGCTCCGCACAAGAAGGAAGCCGACAAGCTCGAGAAGGACCTGGGCAAGCTGCACGAACAACTGGCCAGCGTCGAAACACGTCTTGGCGATTCCGCCCTCTACGAGGCGGCGCGCAAGGATGAACTGCGCGACCTGCTGGCCGAACAGGCCCGCCTGAAGTCGCGCGAGGCCGAATTGGAAGAGGCCTGGCTCCTGGCCCTGGAAACCCTGGAGGAGCTGCAGCGGCAACTGGAGGCCGCGGATTGATGGATGACCTGCAACTCCTGACCGCCTGGAGCGAGCCGCTGATTCGCGTCGCCCAGGTGCTGCTGATCGTGCTGTTGGCCTGGCTGGTGCAGCGCATCGTCACCCGTGGCATCACCCGCCTCGGGCAACGTTATCCACAGCTGCCTTCGGAGCTGATGGTGCCGCTGCGCGGCCTGCTGCGCTGGATGATCCTCGGCAGCGCGTTCATGCTGGTGCTGGAGCGCTTCGGTGTCTCCGCCGAGGTGTTGTGGACCGCCCTGACGGGCTTCGCCGCCGTGGCAGCGGTCGCGTTCTTCGCGATCTGGAGCGTGCTTTCCAACATGTTCTGCGCGGTGCTGATCTTCTCCCTCGGACCATTCCGCATGGGCGACAAGGTCGAAGTGGTGGAAAGCGCGGACAAGCAAGGCGTGAAGGGCAGGGTGATCGCCATCAACCTCTTCTACACCACCCTCGAAGACCTCAGCGAAGAGAATCACGGCGCGCTGGTGCAAGTGCCCAACAGCCTGTTCTTCCAGAAGGCCGTACGCCGTTGGCGCTGACGGTACTGGGCAGCGCCTGGATGAAGGGGTAGGCTCTGCGGCCTGCCCCTTTTTCGTTTTCGAGGTATCTGCCATGGCGCTCCAGACCTGGCTCGCTTTCCTGGTTGCCTGCTGGGTGATCAGTCTGTCACCGGGTGCCGGTGCCATCGCTTCCATGTCCTCCGGCCTTCAGTACGGCTTCCTTCGTGGTTACTGGAATGCGCTTGGCCTGCAGATCGGCCTGGCCCTGCAGATCGCCATTGTCGCCGCGGGTGTCGGCGCCATCCTCGCGACCTCCGCCTTGGCCTTCAGCCTGATCAAGTGGTTCGGTGTGGCCTACCTGGTCTACCTCGCGGTCAAGCAGTGGAAGGCCCTGCCCAGCGATATGGCCAACGATTCGGCCGAGCGCCCCATCGGCCGTCCGCTCACCCTGGTCCTGCGTGGCTTCCTGGTGAACTTCAGCAATCCCAAGGCGATCGTCTTCATGCTCGCCGTGCTGCCGCAGTTCATCGACCCCCATGCGCCGCTGGTAGAGCAGTACCTGGTGATGGGCGTGACCATGATCACCGTCGACCTGATCGTCATGGCCGGCTACACCGGCCTTGCCGCCCGCGTCCTGCGGTTGCTGCGTTCGCCGCGCCAGCAGCGGGTGATGAACCGCAGCTTCGCCGCCCTGTTCGTCGGCGCGGCAGCGTTGCTGGCCACCGTGCGCCGCGCGCCGGTCTGATGGCAGCGCACCCCGGCGAGCGGCTGCTCGCCGGATTTCTTCCCGTCGGAATCCCTCCTTTCATCGAACCGTCCCGAGCCCATCAAGATTGCGCTGCAAACCAGTCGTGACGGGGTTTGCAGCGATTTTCGGCAACTGCCAGCGCAATCGGATGCGCGATTCGGGGTTGAGCTCAATCGTTAGGAAGGTAACAATTCGTTTCCCCATTCTCATTTGAGATTGACTCATGTTCCCCATTCCGAGATTGCTCAGCTGGCTCTTCGTGCCGCTGATGGCGCTCTGCAGTTTCAGCCTGATGGCCGACCAGGCCGACGGCGCCGCGCAGGCCCTACACCTGCTCAGTTACATCGGGGCCGACTACCCCGCTACCGTGGTCGACGGCAAGGTCATCGACGCCGCCGAATACCGTGAACAGATCGAATTCCTCGGTGCGTTGCAGGGCCTGATCGTGGCCCTGCCGGCTCGTGACGGCCAGAAGGAGCTGGAGCAGGGCGTCGCCAGCCTGCACCAGGCCGTGCAAGACAAGCAGGACGGAGCCGCTGTGGCCCGCCAGGCGCGCCAACTGGCCACCCGACTGGCAGCGACCTACGAGGTCAGCCAGGCCCCGCTCATCACGCCGGACCCCGCCCGTGGTGCGCCGCTTTATGCGCAGCACTGCAGCGTTTGTCACGGCGATACCGGCGCCGGCGATGGCCCGGCCGGGATGGGCCTCGAGCCGCCGCCGGCCAACCTGCGCGATCAGGCGCGGATGGATAGGATGAGTCTCTATGACCTCTTCAACACGCTCGGTCTGGGTGTCGAAGGGACCGACATGCCCGCCTTCGCCGACCAGTTGGACGACCGTCAGCGTTGGGATCTGGCGAGTTACATCGCCGGCTTCAGCGCTGACCCGGCGGTGAAGGGCGAAGCGATCTCCCTTGGCGAACTGGCTGGCCGCACGCCGCAAGAAGTCGGCGCGAGCCAGGGTGCTGAAGCCCAGGCGCTGTTCCGTGCCCAGCGCGCCCAACCTCCCGTGCAACAGCGCGGGCCCAAGGAGCTGATCGGCCATACCCGTTCCACCCTGGAAGAGAGCCTCAAGGCTTATCGGGAGGGTGACGCGGACCAGGCCTACGACCTCTCGGTAGCTGCCTACCTGGAAGGCTTCGAGCTGGTGGAAAGCTCCCTCGACAACCTTGACGCGGTTCAGCGCAAGACCACCGAACGCGCGCTGATGGCTTACCGCCAAGCGCTGCAGGACCGCCAGGCCATCGGTCAGGCGGCGCAGTTGCTGGAACAGGCCAAGGCCGAACTGGACAAGTCCGCGAATCTGCTGGGCGGCGACGGCCTCAGCGGTTCACTGAGCTTCATTTCCAGCCTGCTGATCCTGCTGCGCGAAGGCCTCGAGGCGATCCTGGTGCTGGCGGCGATCCTCGCATTCCTGCGCAAGACCGATCAGGAACATGCGATTCGCAGCGTTCACGTGGGCTGGGGCCTGGCCATCGTCGCCGGCTTCGCCACCTGGGCGGTAGCGGCCTTCCTGATCGATGTCGGTGGCGCCCAGCGCGAGCTGATGGAGGGCTTCACGGCATTGTTCGCCTGCGTGATGGTGCTCTGGCTCGGCGTGTGGATGCATGACCGCCGCCACGCTGCCGCCTGGCAGAGCTACATCAAGGACCACCTGCTGAGCAGCAGTGGGCGCTTCGGCTTCGCCACCCTGGCGTTCTTCTCGGTGTACCGCGAACTGTTCGAAGTGATCCTCTTCTACGAAACCCTCTGGCTGCAGGCCGGTCCGGCCGGCCATGGCATGGTCATCGCCGGCGCGGTGGCGGCCCTGGTCCTGCTGGTAGGCCTGGCCTGGGTCATCCTGCGCGGCTCGGCGAAGCTGCCGCTGGGGACCTTCTTCAGCGCCAACGCCATCCTGCTCTGCGCCCTGTCGGTGGTGTTCGCCGGTCATGGCATCGCCGCCCTGCAGGAAGCCGGAGTGCTGGGTACGCGTCCGGTGGCCTTCTTCGAGTTCGACTGGCTGGGCATCCATCCCGATGCCTACACGCTGTCGGCCCAGGGGCTGGCATTGCTGGCCATCGCGGCGCTCTACGGCCGCAGCTGGCTGCGCGAGCGCAGCGCGGCACAGGCCTGATTGGAGGGCGAGGGGTGTAAACTCCTCGCCCTTTTCTTATTTGCGGAAGTTCTCCCATGCGCGTCTGGATCGATGCCGATGCCTGCCCCCGGGCAGCCAAGGACCAGGTGATCAAGTTCGCCCTGAAGCGCAAGTTCGAAGTGGTGCTGGTGGCCGGGCAGAGCCAGGTCAAACCGGCCTTCGCCTGCGTGCGGCTGGTGGTGGTGCCCAGCGGTCCGGATGCGGCCGATGACTACCTGGTGGAAAACGCCGTCCCCGGCGAGCTGGTGATCTGCAGCGACGTGCCGCTGGCCGATCGCTTGGTGAAGAAGGGAGTTGCGGCGTTAGACCCGCGCGGTCGCGAGTTCGACGAACGCAACATGGGCGAACGCCTGGCGGTGCGCAACCTGTTCACCGACCTTCGCGACCAGGGCCAGATGGGCGGCGGCCAGGCGGCCTACGGCGAGAAGGAGCGGCAGGCCTTCGCCAACTCCCTGGACCGGCTGGTGACCCGACTCAGCCGGGGTTGATGCGGCTCCGCCTCAGGTCACCGCGTAGGGTTGGGTGGCCATGGCCAGGTTCCTGGGGTTGGCCAGCCACTGCTTCAGGTTGGCCAGCGGCAGCGGGCGGCTGAACAGGTAGCCCTGGATCAGGTCGCACTTGTTCTCGCGCAGAAAGCCCAATTGCTGGGCGGTTTCCACGCCTTCGGCGACTACCTTGAGCTGCAGCTTGTGGGCCATGGCGATGATCGCGGCGGTGATCGCCATGTCGTTCTCTTCGGCCGGGATGTCGCGCACGAAGGCGCGATCCACCTTGAGGGTGTCCACGGGCAGCCGGCGCAGGTAAGCCAGGGATGAATAGCCGCTGCCGAAGTCATCGATGGAGATGCTCACGCCCAGCGCGCGAATGGCTTCGAGGATCTCCACCGCGGAGTTGAGATTGCCCATCAGCGCGTTCTCGGTGACCTCCAGGGCCAGCGCCCGTGGGTTCAACCCCGAGCGCTGCAGCTCGATGCCGAGCACCAGCGGCAGGTTGCGGTTGGAGAAGTTCAGCGCCGAGCAATTCACTGCCACACGCAAGTCCCTGTGCCCGGCGTCGTGCAGTTCCTTCAGGTCGCGGCACGCGCGGCGCATCACCCAGGTATCCAGTTCGGCAATGAAGCCGTGCTGCTCGGCGATGGTCACGAAACGCTCCGGGCTGATCATGCCGTGCAATGGATGGCGCCAGCGCGCCACAGCCTCCAGGCTGACCACGCGGCTGGCGTCGCTGGCGACGATGGGCTGGTAATGAACCTCCAGGGCGTCTTCGTTGAGCGCGCGGCGCAGGTCCTGTTCCAAGGTCAGGTTTTCATGGGCGCGCAGTTCGAGATCGGCGCTGAAGCGTTGCCAGCGATTGCGGCCATTCTCCTTGCAGTGGCCCAGGGCGAGGCCAGCGTTGCGCAGCAGCTCGTCGTGGGTTTCACCGTCCTGTGGATAAAGACTGAGGCCCAGGCTGGCGGTGACTCTAAGCTGGCCGCTGGGGAGGCTGATGGGCGCGCGTATCTGGCCCAGCAGGCGATCGGCCAGGTCGCCAGCGCGAACGCCATCGGCGAGTGGGCTGAGGATGCAGAACTCATCGCCGGAGTATCGCGCCAGCAGGTCCTGGTCGTGGAGGGTGGTGCGCAGGCGCTGGGCGATCTGTTGCAGAACCAGGTCACCGGCGCCGTGCCCCAGGCTGTCATTGATTCGCTTGAAACCATCCAGGCCGATGAACAGCACGCCGAGCGTGCCCTGGCCGTCGTGCTCCGCCAGCAGGTTGCTGGTCATCCGGGTGAAGGCGCGGCCGTTGAACAGATTGGTCAATGGATCATGGTGCGTGGCGGTGTTGAGCTGGTCGGCGGCCGTGCGCAGGCGCCGCCGTTGCTCGCGCAGGCGCTGCTCGGCCCAGGCGGCGCCGAGGCCGGTGACGATGACCAGCAGCGCGATGACCCCGATGGCCGTGCCCAGCAGGGCCTGGCTGGTGCGGCTGACGGCATCCAGTTGCAGCTGGATATCGCTCGGGACGGTCAGGGTCAGCGCCGCCATGCCGGTGAAGTGCATGGACACGATGGCTGCGCCCATCACAGTGCTGGCAGCCAGGCGCAGGCGGCGAGCCCGTCGGTCGTTGCGTTCGCGGAAGTAGAAGGCCAGCAGCAGTGCGGCCAGTGCAGCGCCGATGGCGATGGCCAGTGAAAGCGCGAAGAGCAGCGGGTCGTAGTAGAGCGAGGCGGCGGAACGAATCGCCGCCATGCCGCTGTAGTGCATGGTGGCGATACCGGTGCCCGCGGCGATGGCTGCCGCCAGGTACTGCCAGGGCTCCAGCCGCTCGCGGCCAATGACGCGCATCACCACGTAGGACACCGCGATGGCGATCAGCAGCGAGAGCAGGGTGATGCCGGGCGAGTAGGCGATCGGCACGGGGGCGCGGAAAGCGAGCATGGCGATGAAGTGCATCGACCAGATGCCACCGCCCAATGTCAGGGCGCCGACCCAGCGCCAGAGTTCACGGCCGAACAGGGCGTTGCTGTGGCTGACGCGGCGCGCCATGGCCAGTGCGGTGAACGCGGCGGCGCAGGCCACCAGATAGGAGAGCAGGACCAGGGGCGTGGAATGGCTGCAGTCCAGCAGCGCGATCTGATCGTCAGGGATGGCGTCGGCGTGAGTCAGGAAAAGCATTGGGCGCGCGGTCCTTCGGGTGCGGTCCCGCCATAGGCTGGCACGTTGGCATCGTGCCCGCAGTCTAGGCAGTTCCAGCAGCCAAGGCCATGGGCAACGCGGCCGGCCGTCGGCCCCCGAACGACGCGTGCGGATTCAGCCGCAGAGGTAGGTGCCGGTACCCACCGCGACGAGCGTGCCGTCGTCGGCATGCAGTTCCGAACGCACCACGGCGACCTTGTTGCCTGAACGAAGCAGCACGGCGGTGGCGGTGAAGTGCTTGCCACGGCCCGGGCGCAGGTAGTCGATGCGCAGGTCGATGGTGCCGAGCTTGGACAACCGCGTCATGCGTTCTGTTGTGGATAAGTGCTGGTGCCGTTCGAAGGCGCCGATCAGCGCCATGGCGCCACCGACTACGTCGAGCAGGCTGGAGATGACCCCGCCGTGCAGGATGCCCTGGACGAAGTTGCCGATCAGCTCGTCCTTCATCGGCAGGTGCATGAGCACCTTCTCGGTGCTCATCTCGCCCAGCTGGATACCGAGCACGCGGTTGAAGGGAATACGCTCGAAGAAGCTGGCGACTGCCTGCTGCAGTTCGGGGGTGAGGATGAAATCGGTCTGGCTCATGGCGCCTCCTGGGAACATCGAATGGCTCGACGCTGCCTCAGGAATGGCCGGGGTGCCAAGGGGTAAGGCGGGAGAGGCGGGCGGATTGGCCGGATCGACACGCAGCGGGCGGCCGGAGCCACCCGCCCGGGGACATCAGTGGGTCAGTTCCAGTACGCGATCCACCAGCTTGTAGATGCCGCCGGCCGCTTCGCTGATGGATTGCGCCAGCATGTAGGCCGGGGTGGTCACCAGCTTGCGCTTCACGTCTTCGACGATCTCGCCGACCACGCATTCCACGTGCTGTGCACCCATCTCGCCCAGGGCGGCGGCGGTACCGGCGTCGTTGCCGATGGTGCAGGTCACGCCTTCGCCGTAGATCTTCGCCGCCAGGGCCGGGGCGATGCAGATCAGGCCTACCGGCTTGCCGGCTTCGGCGAAGTCGCGGGCGGCGGCCAGTACGTCAGGCTGCACGGTGTAGTTGGCGCCGCTGACGGCAAAGTCGGAGAGGTTCTTCGCCGCGCCGAAGCCGCCGGGAACGATCAGGGCGTCGAAGTCGTCGGCTTTCAATTCCCGCACGTCCTTGATCTCGCCACGGGCGATGCGCGCCGATTCCACCAGCACATTGCGGCTTTCCGGCATTTCTTCGCCGGTGGTGTGGTCGATCACGTGGTGTTGGGCGATGTTCGGCGCGAAGCACTGGACCTTGGCACCGCGCTGGTCCAGACGCAGCAGGGTGATCACACTCTCGTGGATCTCCGCACCGTCGTAAACGCCACAGCCGGACAGGATCACGGCAACTTTCTTGGTCATGGACATCTCCAGGTCATTGGGCTGGTCCCAGGTTCTCGCGCAGGAACGCCAGGGCGCGTCGCTGGGCATCCTGGGCCAGGCCGGGTTGGTAGGTATTCAGGTCGCTGCGCTGGTCGAAGACGTGGTCAGCGTTGCCGTACTGCACCAGCTCCAGGCGCTCGCCGTCGAGGCTGTCGAGGGCCGAGAGGCATTGCTGGTGATCGGTGATGTGGTCCTTGGCGCCGAGGAACATCAACACCGGGGCACTGTGCCCGAGGCCGTCGCGCAGGTGAGCGGGGAACCCGCAGTAGGGGTAGTAGGCGATGACGCCGCGCACGCCGGCCAGTGCCCCCTTGCCGGTGGCGGGGAAGCCGTGGCCGGCGCTGCCGTCGTAGGAGAGCGCGTCGAGGATGGTCCAGCCGCCGTGTGAGTACCCGAGCAGGGCCAGCTTGTCGCTGTCGACGGCCGGGTTCTGCCGTGCCAGCGCCAGGGCGGCGTAGACGTCGATGGCGCGTTCGTTGCCCCACAGCCGTTTGCCATCGCAGACCGGGTGCCAGTCCTTGATGCCACGGGCGGCATGGCTGTCGACGAACATCACGGCGTAGCCGGCGGGAATCAGCCAGGCTTTCACGTTGCGCATGAACAGCGGGCTCTGGCCGCTGCAGCCGTGAAACACCAGGACGGTGGGGAAGGGGCCCTTGCCTTCCGGGGTGAACAGGCTCAGGTGAGGCGCCAGGCGCTGTTCCGCCGCCGGCAGGTCGGCGGTCTGCGGCAGCAGGGCATCACGATAGGGATAGAGTCCGAGCAGGGCGGCACAGGCCAGGAGGAGCAGGGCGATCAGGGCGGGTTTGAGGAGTTTTCGCATGCTGTCGTCATATGCCGCTTGGGTTGGCACGCCATGCCGGGAAGCCGGACCGGCTGCGGGAGTAGCATTCTGGGTGCTGGATGAATGCCGCCCGTGCATGGCGGCGTTTCGTACAGCACCTGACGAGCAATCCTAGCAGGCCGAGGAATCGGGCCGCGAGCGCGGCGCCAACCCGCTTCACCGCCTGTGGGTCACCGGACAAGAACGACGATAAGGGTTGTCCCATGAATTACGTGCTTTATGCCGTGCCTTTCTTCTTCCTGTTGATCGGCATCGAATTGATCGCCGATCGCTGGCGTGGAATGCGCACCTACCGTACCGCCGATGCGCTCAACAGCCTGAGCGCCGGCGTGCTGTCCACGACCAGCGGCCTGCTGACCAAGGTGGTGGGGCTGCTGACCTACACCTTCGCCTGGCAACACCTGGCACTGTTCGAACAGTCGGCTTCAAGCCTCTGGGTGTGGCTGCTGGCCTTCGTTTTCTATGACTTCTGCTACTACTGGAACCACCGCCTGGGCCACGAGCGCAATATCCTCTGGGCCGCCCATTCGGTGCACCACCAGAGTGAGGAATACAACCTCTCCACCGCCCTGCGGCAGACCAGCACCGGCTTCCTCTTCGGCTGGATCTTCTACCTGCCGATGGCTGTTGCCGGCGTACCGCCGTTGGTGTTCCTCAGCGTCGGTGCGCTGAACCTGCTCTACCAGTTCTGGGTGCACACCCGCCACGTTCCGAAGCTGGGCTGGTTCGAATGGGTCTTCATCTCCCCCTCCAACCACCGCGTCCACCACGCGCAGAATCCGGTGTACATGGATCGCAACTATGGTGGCGTGTTCATCCTCTGGGATCGGCTGTTCGGTACCTTCCAGGAAGAGTTGGATGACGACCCGGTGATCTTCGGCGTGACCACGCCGCTGGCCAGTTGGAACCCGCTCTGGGCCAACCTGCAGTTCTATGTGCAGCTCTGGCGTGATGCCGTGCGTGCGGAGTCCTGGTGGGACAAGCTGCGCATCTGGTTCATGCGCACGGGCTGGCGGCCTGCGGATGTGGCCCAGCGTTATCCACAGGCCAAGCCGGACCTGTCGCGCTTCGTCAAATTCGAGGTGCCGCTGGGCCTGCCACAGAAGTGGTATGCCGGTCTGCAATTCACGCTCTACGTAGTGGCCGGAACCTGGTTGCTGGGCACCGGCGGCGAGGCGCCGCTGGCCGCGTTACTGCTGGCCTGGGCCTGGATGGCCTTCGGGCTCTACGTGATCGGAAGCTGGCTGGAGAACCGGCCCTGGGCGCGCTGGCTGGAAGTGCTGCGACTGGCGGCGAACTGGCCGGTGCTCTGGGCCGGCGCAGCATTGGGATGGTTGCCGATGGGGGCGGCGGGATGGGGATTGCTGGCGCTTTACAGCCTGGTCAGCCTGACCGTGCTGTTCGGCCTGCAGCGCCGCGCGGCGGCACTGGCAGTCTGATCAGCTGTTCTTGCCGTTGTTGCGCAGGCGGCGCCTCACCCAGAGGATGCCGCCGATGGCCACCAGGCCGCCGAGCACCATCAGCTCGTAGCGCTTGAGGTTGCCGAGCATGCCTTCCAGCACGGCGCCGAAGTGGAAGGCGGCGAAACCCAGGGCCAGCGCCCAGATCAGGGCGCCAATGCCGTTGAGGATCAGGTAACGCAGCGGTGGATAGCCGGACAGGCCGATGGCCACCGGCATCACGGTGCGCAGTCCGTAGACGAAGCGGAAGCTCAGGACCCAGATATCCGGATGGCGACGGATGTGCGCCAGGGCGCGGTCGCCCATGGCCTGCCAGCGCGGCTTGCGGGCAAGGATCTGCCGGCCCTTGTGGCGGCCCAGGTAGTACCAGAGCTGGTCGCCGGCGTAGCTGCCGAAGAACGCCGTGGCTACCACGGCGTTGATGTCCATGTAGCCCCGGAAGGCGAGGAAACCGGCCAGGACCAGGATCGTCTCACCCTCGAAAAACGTGCCGAGGAAGAGGGCGAAGTAACCGAAATCCTGGAGAAATTGTTGCAGCATGGTTGGATTGCGCAGCGAAATGAACGCGCAGCCTAACCGGGATGGCGCCCCGGGAAAAGCTCCGGCCTCCGGCGAATGCCATCAGATTGACCACGGACAATCCCCGCATACCGCCACAAGGCCCGTACGCCGGTCGACGCGACTACGGGTCGCTGTGCCGCCTTGTTACCATTCGGTCATAATCGGCCCTTATATTTGTCACACTGCGTCCGTTCCGGGCCCTGGAGTCTGCTGTGAGCTTTACCCCCGCCAACCGCCTGTTCCCCGCAACCCGCCTGCGCCGCAACCGTCGTGACGATTTTTCCCGCCGCCTGGTGCGCGAGAACGTCCTGACCGTCGATGACCTGATCCTCCCGGTATTCGTGCTGGACGGTGAGAACCGCCGCGAAACCGTGTCCTCGATGCCTGGCGTCGAGCGTCTGTCCATCGACCTGCTGCTCAAGGAAGCCGAGGCCTGGGTCGAGCTGGGCATTCCGGCGCTGGCGCTGTTCCCGGTGACGCCGCTGGAGAAGAAATCCCTCGACGGTGCAGAAGCGTGGAACCCCGACGGCATCGCCCAACGCGCCATTCGCGCCCTGCGCGACCGCTTCCCGGAACTGGGCGTGATCAGCGACGTGGCCCTGGACCCCTTCACCACCCACGGCCAGGACGGCATCCTCGACGAGAACGGCTACGTGCAGAACGACATCACCGTCGATGCGCTGGTCAAGCAGGCGCTGTCCCACGCTGAAGCCGGTGCCCAAGTGGTAGCCCCTTCGGACATGATGGACGGTCGCATCCAGGCGATCCGCGAAGCCCTGGAACTCGCCGACTTCCCCAACGTGCGCATCATGGCCTACTCGGCCAAGTACGCCAGCGCCTACTACGGCCCGTTCCGTGATGCAGTCGGTTCCGCCGCCAACCTCGGCAAGGCCAACAAGGCCAGCTACCAAATGGACCCGGCCAACACCGACGAGGCCCTGCATGAAGTGGCCGCCGACCTGGCCGAAGGCGCCGACATGGTGATGGTCAAGCCGGGCATGCCTTACCTCGACATCGTTCGTCGGGTGAAAGATGAATTCCGCGTGCCGACTTTTGTCTATCAGGTCAGCGGCGAGTACGCCATGCACATGGCGGCGATCCAGAACGGCTGGCTGAGCGAGGCGGTGATCCTCGAGTCCCTGGTCGCCTTCAAACGCGCCGGCGCTGATGGCATCCTCACCTATTTCGCCGTACGCGCCGCAGAAATGCTCAAGACGGGAGCCTGATCTCCCCCCAGGAACTGCAGATGAACACCGAAGGACTCAATCCCAGCGCATTGCTCGAACCCCTGAAGGAAGCCACCGAAAATCCGGTGGCCCCTCCGGCTCCCGAGGCTCCGGAGGCTCCCGCCTCCGCTCCCGCTGCCGAAGCGGCCCCGGCCCCGGCACCCGTACCGGCACCCGTACCAGCTCCGCTGGTGTTGCCGAGCCTGGATGACAGCAGCCTGTACATCCACCGTGAGCTGTCCCAGTTGCAGTTCAACATCCGCGTGCTGGAACAGGCGCTGGACGAGTCCTATCCGCTGCTCGAACGCCTGAAGTTCCTGCTGATCTTCTCCAGCAACCTCGACGAGTTCTTCGAGATCCGCGTCGCCGGCCTGAAGAAGCAGATCACCTTCGCCCGCGAACAGGCCGGCGCCGACGGCCTGCTGCCGCATCAGGCCATGGCGCGCATCAGCGAACTGGTGCACGAACAGGTGACCCGCCAGTACAGCATCCTCAACGACATCCTGTTGCCGGAGCTGGCCAAGCATCAGGTCAACTTCATTCGCCGTCGCTACTGGACCGCCAAGCTGAAGGCCTGGGTGCGTCGCTATTTCCGCGACGAGATCGCGCCGATCATCACCCCCATCGGCCTGGACCCGACGCACCCGTTCCCGCTGCTGGTGAACAAGAGCCTGAACTTCATCGTCGAGCTGGAAGGCGTGGACGCCTTCGGCCGTGACTCCGGCCTGGCGATCATCCCCGCGCCGCGCCTGCTGCCGCGCGTCATCCGGGTGCCGGAAGACATCGGCGGACCGGGCGACAACTTCGTCTTCCTGTCCTCGATGATCCACGCCCATGCCGATGACCTGTTCCCCGGCATGAAGGTGAAAGGCTGCTACCAGTTCCGCCTGACCCGTAACGCCGACCTCTCGGTGGACACCGAAGACGTCGACGACCTGGCCCGCGCGCTGCGTGGCGAACTCTTCTCGCGCCGCTACGGCGACGCGGTGCGCCTGGAAGTGGCGGACACCTGCCCGAAGAATCTCTCGGACTACCTGCTCAAGCAGTTCAACCTGGGTGAGAGCGAGCTGTACCAGGTCAACGGTCCGGTGAACCTGACTCGCCTGTTCAGCATCACCGGCCTGGAAAGCCACCCGGAACTGCAGCACCCGACGTTCACGCCGGTCATCCCCAAGCTGCTGCAGAAGGCCGAGAACCTCTTCAGCGTCGTGGGCAAGCAGGACATCCTGCTGCTGCACCCCTTCGAGTCCTTCACCCCGGTCGTGGACTTCCTGCGCCAGGCCGCCAAGGACCCCAACGTCCTGGCGATCAAGCAGACCCTGTACCGCGCCGGCGCCAACTCCGAGATCGTCGACTCCCTGGTGGAAGCGGCGCGCAACGGCAAGGAAGTCACCGTGGTGATCGAACTGCGTGCGCGCTTCGACGAGGAATCCAACCTGCAGCTGGCCAGCCGACTGCAGCAGGCCGGTGCCGTGGTGATCTACGGCGTGGTGGGCTTCAAGACTCACGCCAAGATGATGCTGATCCTGCGGCGCGAGAACGGCGAGCTGCGCCGCTACGCGCACCTGGGTACCGGTAACTACCACGCCGGCAACGCGCGCCTGTACACCGACTACAGCATGCTGACCGCCGACGATGCGCTCTGCGAGGACCTGCACAAGCTGTTCAACCAGCTGATCGGCATGGGCAAGACGCTGCGCATGAAGAAGCTGCTGCACGCGCCCTTCACCCTGAAGAAGACCCTGCTCGACATGATCGCCCGCGAGGCGCTGCACGCCAGCGAAGGCAAGCCCGCGCACATCATGGTCAAGGTCAACGCGCTGACCGATCCCAAGGTCATTCGCGCGCTGTACAAGGCCAGCCAGAGCGGTGTGCGGATCGATCTCGTCGTTCGCGGCATGTGCTGCCTGCGCCCGGGTATCCCGGGTGTGTCGCACAACATCCAGGTCCGTTCGATCATCGGCCGCTTCCTCGAGCACAGCCGGATCTACTACTTCCTCAACGGCGGCGACGAGAAGATGTATCTCTCCAGTGCCGACTGGATGGAGCGCAATCTCGACATGCGCGTCGAGACCTGCTTCCCCGTGGAAGGCAAGAAGCTGCTCACGCGCGTGAAGAAGGAGCTCGAGGCCTATATCAGCGACAACACCCAGAGCTGGGTGCTGCAGCCGGATGGTCGTTATCTGCGCAACAGCCCGAGCGGCAACCAGAACTCGCGCAACGCCCAGGCCACCCTGCTGGACAAGCTGACCAACCCGCCGATCAGCGCACGCTGATCGCGCAAATGAAAACGGGGCCTGCGGGCCCCGTTCTCGTTTCCGCGCGTCTCGGCTTCAGCTCACCTTGAGCACGAAGTCGATGCGCTTGAGCCACTCGGCTTCCTGCTCGAAGTCCGCCTGGGTCAGTGGGTTCGCTTCCAGCCAGTCCTTCGGGAATTGCACTTCGAAGTTGTTCCCGGAGGCCCGCAACTGGACGCTCGGCATGGCCGAGGTGCCACGGATGTGGTGGAAGAGAATGGCGAAGCGCAGCAGCACGCAGAGGCGCAGCAGCTTCACGCCTTCGTCGCCGAATTCGGCGAACCTGTCCTTCGGGATATTGCGACGATGGCCGCGCACCAGCAGGGCGAGCATCAGTTGGTCCTGGCGGGAGAAGCCGGGCAGGTCGGAGTGCTCGATCAGGTAGGCGCCGTGCTTGTGGTACTGGTAGTGGGCGATATCCATGCCGATCTCGTGGACTCGCGCGCCCCACAGCAGCAGATCACGGTGCCAGTCATCATCCAGTCCCCAGCTGTCGGCGACCTGCTCCAGGGACGCAAGGGCCTTGGCCTCGACGCGGGCGGCCTGTTCCAGGTCCACATGGCAGCGTTCCATCAGTGCACCCAGGGTGCGTTCGCGGACGTCCTCGTGGTGATGTCGGCCGAGCAGGTCGTAGAGCACGCCTTCGCGCAGCGCACCTTCCGAGTGGGTCATGTGCTTGAGGTCGAGGGCCTCGAAGATGGCTTCGGCAATCGCCAGGCCGGCTGGGAAAATCGGCCGGCGGTCCGGCTTGATGCCATCGATGTCGAGTTTCTCCACATCGCCCAGCTTGAACAGCTTGCGCTTGAGCCAGGCCAGCCCTTCCGGGTTGATCTCGCCATTGCCAAGGCCTGCCGCCTGGATCGCCAGGCCCACCGCGCGAAGGGTGCCGGAGGCGCCCACGGCTTCCTGCCAGCCGAGGCGGCGCAGGCTGTATTCGATGCCCATCAGTTCCAGGCGAGCGGCGGTGTAGGCCTGCGCATAGCGTGCCGGGGTGATCTTGCCGTCGCGGAAATAGCGCTGGGTGTAGCTCACGCAACCCATCTGCAGGCTTTCCCGCAGTTGCGATTCGAAGCGCTGGCCAATGATGAATTCGGTGCTGCCGCCGCCGATGTCCGCCACCAGCCGGCGACCGGGGGTGTCCGGCAGGGTGTGGGAGACGCCGAGGTAGATGAGTCGCGCTTCCTCGCGGCCGGAGATGACCTCCACCGGGTGTCCGAGGACCTCCTCGGCGCGGCGGATGAACTCGGCGCGGTTGTGCGCTTCGCGCAGGGCGTTGGTGCCGACGATGCGCACTGCGCCTTCCGGCAGCCCGGCGATCATCTGGGCGAAGCGGCGCAGGCAATCGAGCCCGCGCTGCATGGACTCTTCGTTGAGGTTGCGGTCGTCGTCGAGACCCGCTGCCAGCTGAACCTTGTCGCCGAGCCGTTCCAGGATTCGGATCTCGCCGTGGTCGACCTTCGCCACCACCATGTGGAAGCTGTTCGAGCCAAGGTCGATGGCGGCGATCAGGGACGGGATTTCGGCGGGCTTCTGCGGCATGGTTTCGGGTCTCGAGGCTGAACCGCGCAATCCTGCCACGGTTGCCCGGTCGAGCCAATGCGAATAGCGGTACGTTCGTACCAGTCTGGCGCAGGCCGGGAGGGCGATGGCGGGGTGCGGCTTTCTCTGGCGAATAGCTGGGTGAGCACACTATAGGTGGGATATGACAGTCGCGCGTCAGCTCGGCCGACGGTCCGCCCGAGCGGCACATGGACCAACAGTCGAATTGACGTGCTCACGCCTATCCATCAGTTTTGCCCAGTATCGCCATAGCAAAGCTCAATCGCCCTTGGCTTTCGGTCCCGGGAAAGCCGGGATATGATGGCTCCACTTTTTTGCTTCCGAACACGGAGAGATCCTTCCATGAGCGAATTCATCACCAACGTCTCTGATGCCAGTTTCGAGCAGGACGTGCTCAAAGCCGACGGCGCGGTGCTGGTCGACTACTGGGCCGAGTGGTGCGGTCCCTGCAAGATGATTGCTCCGGTCCTCGACGAAATCGCCAAGGACTACCAGGGCAAACTGAAAGTCTGCAAGCTGAACATCGACGAAAACCAGGACACCCCGCCGAAGTACGGCGTGCGTGGCATCCCGACCCTGATGCTGTTCAAGAACGGCAACGTCGAAGCCACCAAGGTAGGCGCCCTGTCCAAGTCCCAGCTGGCTGCCTTCCTCGACGCCAACATCTGATTTTGCGCGGCCTCCAGCGCCGCCGGAACAGCTGCATAAGCGTCCCGAAGAAGCCCCGCGAAATGCGGGGCTTTTTCATTGGAGTGCACTAGACTCGCCGTTGTGCCGGTGTTACATTCGGACCGCTGCTTTTTCTTGCAGCCCTCCACGCCGTCGCCGACGCACTCCTATTCGAATAAGCACAGCGATCCTGTCGCTATCTCTGCGGCGCGGCCTAAAAAGCTCAGAGCTTTCCCTTCTCCATTTCTATCTACGTCATTCCTATGAATCTGACCGAACTCAAGCAAAAGCCGATTGGCGAACTTCTGGAAATGTCCGACGCCATGGGCCTGGAGAACATGGCCCGTTCGCGCAAGCAGGACATCATCTTTGCCCTGCTGAAAAAGCACGCGAAGAGCGGCGAGGAGATCTCCGGTGACGGCGTGCTGGAGATTCTCCAGGACGGCTTCGGCTTCCTGCGCTCCGCCGACTCTTCCTACCTGGCCGGCCCGGACGACATCTACGTTTCGCCCAGCCAGATCCGTCGCTTCAACCTGCGTACGGGCGACACCATCGTCGGCAAGATTCGTCCTCCGAAGGAAGGCGAGCGTTACTTCGCGTTGCTCAAGGTCGACTCCATCAACTACGACCGTCCCGAGAACGCCAAGAACAAGATTCTGTTCGAGAACCTCACGCCCCTGTTCCCCAATGAGCGCCTGAAGATGGAAGCCGGCAACGGCTCCACCGAAGACCTCACCGGCCGCGTGATTGATCTCTGCGCACCGATCGGCAAAGGCCAGCGCGGCCTGATCGTGGCGCCGCCGAAAGCGGGCAAGACCATCATGCTGCAGAACATCGCGGCCAACATCACCCGCAACAACCCCGAGTGCCACCTGATCGTCCTGCTGATCGACGAGCGCCCGGAAGAAGTGACCGAGATGCAGCGCACCGTGCGCGGCGAAGTGGTCGCCTCCACCTTCGACGAGCCGCCGACCCGCCACGTGCAGGTTGCCGAGATGGTGATCGAGAAGGCCAAGCGCCTGGTTGAGCACAAGAAGGACGTGGTCATCCTGCTGGACTCCATCACCCGTCTGGCGCGTGCCTACAACACCGTGATCCCGAGCTCCGGCAAAGTGCTCACGGGTGGTGTCGACGCCCATGCCCTGGAGAAGCCCAAGCGTTTCTTCGGCGCCGCGCGCAACATCGAGGAAGGCGGTTCGCTGACCATCCTCGCCACCGCGCTGGTTGAAACCGGCTCGAAGATGGATGAAGTCATCTACGAAGAGTTCAAGGGCACCGGCAACATGGAACTGCCGCTGGACCGCCGCATCGCCGAGAAGCGCGTGTTCCCGGCCATCAACATCAACAAGTCCGGTACCCGCCGCGAAGAGCTGCTGACTGCCGATGACGAGCTGCAGCGCATGTGGATTCTGCGCAAGCTGCTGCACCCGATGGACGAGATCGCCGCCATCGAGTTCCTGCTCGACAAGCTGAAAGACACCAAGACCAACGACGAATTCTTCCTGTCGATGAAGCGCAAGTAAGTCTTGGATGTTCTACAAAAGCCGGGGAAACCCGGCTTTTGCGTTTCTGCACCGGCCCTTTGATCTTCTGAATAACCCAGTTCGGCGCTAAACTTTGCGCCCCGACCTGCACGCCCCAAGAGGCTCAAGCATGCAGTATCGCGATCTGCGCGACTTTATCAGCGGCCTGGAACAGCGCGGCGAGCTCAAACGCATCGCCACTCCGGTGTCGCCGGTGCTGGAAATGACCGAAATCTGCGACCGCACCCTGCGCAAGCAAGGCCCGGCGCTGCTGTTCGAAAAGCCCACCGGCTTCGACATTCCGGTGCTCGGCAACCTGTTCGGCACCCCCGGCCGTGTGGCCTTGGGCATGGGCGCCGAGGACGTCGGCGAGCTGCGCGAGATCGGCAAGCTGCTGGCCTTCCTCAAGGAGCCTGAGCCGCCCAAGGGGCTGAAGGACGCCTGGTCCAAGCTGCCGATCTTCAAGAAGGTCATCGCCATGGCACCCAAGGTGCGGAAGGACGGCCCCTGCCAGGAAGTGGTGGAAGAGGGCGACGACGTCGACCTCGGCAAGCTGCCGGTGCAGACCTGCTGGCCAGGCGACGTCGCCCCGTTGATCACCTGGGGCCTGACCGTCACCCGCGGTCCGAACAAGGAGCGGCAGAACCTCGGCATCTATCGCCAGCAGGTGATCGGCCGCAACAAGGTCATCATGCGTTGGCTGAGCCACCGTGGCGGCGCGCTGGATTACCGCGAATGGTGCGCCAAGCATCCGGGCGAACCTTTCCCGGTGGCGGTCGCCCTGGGTGCCGATCCAGCAACCATCCTTGGCGCCGTGACCCCGGTGCCGGATACGCTTTCCGAGTACGCCTTCGCCGGGCTGCTGCGCGACAACCGCACCGAGCTGGTGAAGTGCATCGGCAGCGACCTGCAGGTGCCGGCCAGTGCCGAGATCGTCCTCGAAGGGGTTATTCACCCCGGCGAAATGGCTGACGAAGGCCCCTACGGTGACCACACCGGCTACTACAACGAAGTGGATAGCTTCCCGGTGTTCACCGTGGAGCGCATCACCCGTCGGCAGAAACCGATCTACCACAGCACCTACACCGGTCGGCCGCCGGATGAGCCTGCCATCCTCGGTGTGGCGCTGAATGAAGTCTTCGTGCCGATCCTGCAGAAGCAGTTCCCCGAGATCGTCGACTTCTACCTGCCGCCGGAAGGCTGTTCCTACCGCATGGCGGTGGTGACCATGAAGAAGCAGTACCCTGGCCACGCCAAGCGCGTAATGCTGGGTGTCTGGTCGTTCCTGCGACAGTTCATGTACACCAAGTTCGTCATAGTCACCGACGACGACATCAATGCGCGGGACTGGAACGACGTGATCTGGGCCATCACCACGCGCATGGACCCCAAGCGCGACACGGTGATGATCGACAACACCCCGATCGACTACCTGGACTTCGCCTCGCCCATCTCCGGTCTCGGCTCGAAGATGGGGCTGGACGCCACCCACAAGTGGCCGGGCGAGACCAACCGCGAATGGGGTCGGGTGATCGTCCAGGACGAAGCGGTCAAGCGCCGCGTCGATGAGCTGTGGTCCTCACTGGGAATCGATTGATGCGTGTCACCCTGCAACCCTCCGGCGCGGTCATCCAGACGGTTCCCAGCGAGCGCATCCTGGATGCGGCGCGTCGGCTCGGCTACGAGTGCCCGCAAAGCTGCCGCAACGGGAACTGCCATATTTGCGCGGCCCTGCTGGTGGAGGGACGGGTACTCCAGAATGGCGTCGAGCTGAGTCAGGGCGAGCTGTTCACCTGCCTGGCCGAACCCCTGGAAGACTGCGTCCTGCACTGGGATGGCGTGCTGGCACCGGGCGAATTGCCGGTGCGCAGCCTGAGCTGCCAGCTCACGGAGTGCGCGCCGGTAGGAGGCGACGTCTGGCGCGTACGCCTGCGCGCCCCGGCGGGCAAACCGCCGCGCTATCACGCTGGCCAGTACCTGTTGATCGAGCGGGAAGACGGCGAGTCCTCGGCCTTCTCCATGGCTTCCGCGCCCAGCGCCGGGCGGGACATCGAACTGCATATCCTCGGCCGTGAGAACAGCGCCAAGGCATTGCTCGCCCAGTTGCAGCGCACCCGCATGGCCAAGGTTCGCATGCCCTTCGGCGACACCCATCTGGCGGAGTTGCCGGACGGTCCGCTGGTGCTGATCGCCGCAGGCACCGGGATGGGGCAGATCCACAGCCTGATCGAGCACTGCCGCGCGACCGGCTTCAAGCATCCGGTGCACCTGTACTGGGGCGTTCGCCAGCCGGAAGACTTCTACGAGTTGGTCCATTGGGACGACTGGAAGGGCCTGGACAACCTGATCCTGCACAAGGTGGTCAGCGACCCCCGTGACTGGTCGGGACGTCGTGGCCTGCTGCACCAGGTGGTGTGCGAGGACTTCCCGGACCTCAAGCAACTGCGGGTCTACGCCAGCGGCTCTCCGGCGATGGTCTACGCCACCCTGGATGCGCTGGTGGCGGCCGGAATGGATGCCCACCAGATGCGCGCGGACGTGTTTGCCTACGCACCACGCTCCTGAGCATTGGCCATGAAAAAAAGGCCGCCCTGAGGGCGGCCTTTTTTGTTTCGCTGGCGGCAATCAGCGTACTTCGACCACTACCTTGCCGACGGCCTGGCGCGTCGCCAGTGCATTGATCGCATCGCTTGCGCGCTCAAGGGGGAACGTCTGGGACACCAGCGGCTTGAGTTTGCCCTCGGCATACCAGGCGAACAGCTGCTGGAAGTTGGCCAGGTTGTCCTGGGGTTGGCGCTGGGCGAAGGAGCCCCAGAACACGCCCACCACCGAGGCACCCTTGAGCAGTGCCAGGTTCACCGGCAGCTCGGGGATGCGCCCGCTGGCGAAACCCACCACCAGCAGACGGCCGTTCCAGTTGATCGAGCGTACGGCAGCATCGAACAGGTCGCCGCCCACCGGATCGTAGATCACGTCGGCGCCCTGGCCACCGGTCAGCTCCTTGACGCGATCCTTGAGGCTTTCCTCGCTGTAATTGATCAATGCATCGGCGCCGGCGGCCTTAGCCACTTCGAGTTTTTCCGCACTGCTGGCCGCAGCGATCACCCGTGCACCCATCGCCTTGCCGATTTCCACCGCCGCCAGGCCGACACCGCCGGAGGCACCCAGCACCAGCAGGGTTTCGCCGGCTTGCAGGTTGGCGCGCTGCTTGAGGGCATGCATCGATGTGCCGTAGGTCATGCCGAAGGCGGCCGCGGAGTTGAAGTCGATGCCCTTGGGAATCGGCATCACATTGTAGGACGGCACGGCGACCTGCTCGGCGAAGCTGCCCCAGCCGGTCAGCGCCATCACGCGATCACCCGGCTTGAGATGGCTGACCTTCTCGCCCACCGCCGCCACTACGCCAGCGGCTTCTCCACCCGGGGAGAAGGGGAAGGGCGGCTTGAACTGGTACTTGCCTTCGATGATCAGGGTGTCGGGGAAGTTGACCGCCGCCGCGTGGACGTCGATCAGGATTTCATTTTTCTTGGGCTCGGGGCTGGCGACTTCCTCCAGCACCAGGGTATCGGCGGGACCGAAGGCTTTGCACAGGACGGCTTTCATCGCGGAGCTCCTTGGCTTGGGGCTCGGGCCCCGGGCATGTGGCCTTGCAGTGTAGGTTGGGGGGCAGGGCGGTCAATCAGCATGGCCGCGCCTGATAGGCCTGCATAAACGGAGGTCTTGGGGCTTGCCGCGGCTGTGGCTATGCTAGGCGCCATTCGTGCTGAGGATGACCCTGGTGAAAAGACTGACTGCATTGCTGCTGGCCCTGACCCTTCCGCTGCTGGCGATGGCCAACGAGGAAGAAGAGCCCAAGGAAGGTGAAGCGCCCAAGGTTGCCTATATCGATCTGGTGCCTTCTCTGGTCGGCAACTATGGCCCGGGTCCTCGGCTGAAGTACTACAAGGCCGATGTTTCCCTGCGGGTCAGCGGACCCGAGGCGCAGGACAAGGTCACCCGCCACGAGCCACTGATCCGCAACCAGCTGGTGATGTTGTTCTCCCAGCAGACCGACGAGAGCCTGGCTTCGTCCGACTCGAAGGAAAAGCTCCGTCAGGAAGCCCTCAAGCAGGTGCAGCAGGTGTTGAACAGCGAGGAAGGCGAGCCACTGGTGGACGACCTGCTGTTCAACAATCTGATCATTCAGCCCTGACCTTTCTCCCACAGGCAGGTGCGGTTGCGCCCTTCGTGCTTGGCCCGGTAGAGTGCGGCGTCGCTGCGTGATACCAGGCTGTCGGGCTGCTCTTCGCGGGCCGGGTCGGAAACGGCGATGCCGATGCTCAGCGTCAGCCGCCCTTCGGGACTGGCCGGGTGCTCGATCTGCAGTTCCGCCACAAGCGCCATCACCCGTTCGGCCACATGTTGTGCACCGTCTTCGGCCGTATTGGCGAGGATGATGGCGAATTCCTCCCCGCCATAGCGGCAGGCCACGTCACCTTCACGCTGCAGGCTCTGCTGCAGCGCCTGGGCCACCCGGCGCAGGGCGTCGTCGCCGGCTTGGTGACCGAACTGGTCGTTGAACGCCTTGAAGTGATCCACGTCCAGCATCAGCAACGCCAGCGGCGCACCGAGGCGACGCAGGCGGCGCCACTCGCCGTTCAGCTGCCGGTCGAAATAGCGCCGGTTGTACAGGCCGGTCAGGCCATCCAGTTGGGATAGCCGCTGCAGGCGTGCCTCCAGTTCCAGCCGCTCGCGATTGTCGCGTGAGACGCCGATCAGGTAGTCGCGGCCATTCTGGCTCACCAGTTGTGCACTGATTTCCGCCGCCTGGAGGCTGTCGTCGGCGCGGCGCATCTCGCGCTGGAAAATCCCCGAGTTGCCATCCCGGCGAGCCTGGCGCACCAGTTCCAGCCAGGTGTGGAAGCCAGGCAGGAGTTGTTCCGGGTCTTCCTTCAGCAGTTGGCGAAAGGCCTCGGCGCTGTAGCCGAGGCTCGCATGGGTGGCTCGGTTCATGTGCAGGATCTCGCGAGTGGCGAGGTCGAAGATGAACAGACCGTCCTGGCTGGAGTCGGTCAGGTCGAGTGCCAGTTGCAGGCGCTCGCGGCTCTCGCGCAGGTCCTGCTCGGCGTGCTCGCGCTGGCTGACTTCTTCGTTAAGGCGCCGATAGCCGGTCTGCAGGGCACTGGCGCGGCGCGCGTTCTCCAAGGCCAGGGCGAGGGCGGCGACCAGCAACAGGCTGGTGAGCAGGCCAGCACCAAGGACCACCTGGGGCAGCGGCGAGCTGAGCTGCTCCACCAGTTTTTCGGTTGGGGAAAGCTGCAGGGCGAAGTTGCTGTTGTTGAGCAGGTGCAGCGGTACGCGCTGGCTGAGGGCCGCCAGGCTTTGCGGTTGTTCATGGAGGTAGATGGATTGCCCGGACTCCAGCAACTGGACGCTGAAGTCGCGATTGTCGAGGTTGCCGAGCAAAGCATCCATCAGGGATTCGACGCGGAATACGCCCTGGAGGAAGCCATCGAAGGAGCGGTCACCCTGCTCATTGTTGAGGAACAGCGGGGTGTAGAGGATGACGCCACGTCCGCCCTGGACCAGGGCGAAGCTGTTGGACAGCTGCGCCTCGCCACTGGCCTTTGCCTGCATGGCGAGGTTGAAGTTGGGATGAATGCGCGTCAGGCGGAAGCCAACGGCTGCCTCGTTGCCTTGTTCCGGCATGACCCAGCGCATGCGCAGGTCTTCGCCCATCCACTGGATCGACTGGTAGCCAGGGAAGTGGTCCAGGGCGAAAGTGACTTCCAGGTTCCACTCATCTCGCGGAAGCCGGCCCTGGTGATTCCACAGCATGGCAATCCGCCGTAGACCTTCGACCTCGTCGATCAGGTTGTTTTCCAGTTCGGCGGCCAGGGCGCGCGCCTGATAGCCGACGCGCTCACGAATGCGCTCTTGATGTGCATCCTCCAGCTGCTTCCAGAGCAGCAGGCTGGTGCCGCACAGCGCCAGGAACAGCAGCGCGAGTGTCGTTCGGACCAGCCAGGCGGGATGAGAGTGCGGCATGGGGGCGCCCCGGGAGATTCCCTCCCTCATAGCACAGGGCCATGCCCGACTCAACGCAGGGCGAGCACTCCGGCCCATTCTTCTTCGGTCACCGGCATCACCGACAGGCGGCTGCCTTTCTGCACCAGAGGCATGCCGGACAACACCGCCTGCTCGCGCAGCAGGCCGAGCGGGATGACTCGAGTGAAGGCTTCGACGAACTCCACGTCCAGCGCGCTCCACGGATTCTTCTCGGCGTTCGCCTTGGGGTCGTGGTAATGGCTCTGCGGGTCCAGGGCGGTGGGGTCCGGGTAGGTCTCGCCAGCGATTCGCGCGATACCGGCAATGCCCGGCTCGGGGCAGCTGGAGTGGTAGAAGAAGAACAGCTCGCCGGGACGCATGGCGCGTATGAAGTTGCGCGCCTGGTAGTTGCGCACGCCATCCCAGCGCGCCTTGCCCAGGCGCTGCAGGTCATGGATGGAAAGTTCGTCGGGTTCGGATTTCATCAGCCAGAAAGGCATGAACTTTGCTCCTGTACGTTCGTCCTGAATTGGGCATCCGGGCTTCACGACCGGCCGACGGCCGGTTGGCGTCATAAATTGCGTGTTCGCTCACGTTGCCGGAGAATGCCGCGCCTTAAGCTGCTGCTGCCGTTCGGTCCAATCAAAACAACAACTCGCCATCGGTCATCGCGCGAAGTTTGCCTGCAAGGGGGAGGCAATCGATGAAACGCAAAAAGCCAGACATCCTCTGGGTATTGGTCATTATTTTTGGCCTGGGTGTCGTTACCACCGGTTACACGCAAAGCCTGTGGGAACGCCAAAGCAACGCACCCGTCAATCTGACCCAACAGCCCTGATCCTATTTGACCGGCATCGCAAGGATCGCGATGCCGCCGTCAGTCTCCTCAGTACCAGCCCTTGTCCGTCACGGTCGCCTGCAGGGCCACGTCCCAACTGGCGAGCTCCAGCCTGTCCACCTTCTGGCACTCATGCGCAAGGCCCAGTAGGGTCGGTTTGCGCCATTGGCGTCGGCGTGCCAGGTACGCCAGGCTGCGGTCATAGAAGCCGCCGCCCATTCCCAGGCGTCCACCTGATTCATCGAAGCCCACCAGCGGCATCATGACCAGATCCAGTGCCCAGATCTTGCGTTGCTGCGCCTGATTGGCGCGCGGTTCGAGGATGCGGAAGCGATTCTTCTGCAGCCGTTCGCCCGGCAGCAGGCGCTGGAACACCATTTTCTCCCGGGGCCAGGCATTGAGAACCGGCAGGTAGGCACGCTTGCCCCGGCGCTGGGCTTCACGCAGCAGCGGGCGCGGATCGATTTCGCCATTGGTGGGCAAATAGAGGGCAACGTGCCGGGCGCGGCGGAACAGAGGGTCCTGCGCGAGCTGGCGGTACAGGGCCCTGGCGGCGTGCTTCTGCTGAAGGGGGGTAAGTGCGCGGCGGGCCTGGCGGAGCAGGCGGCGCAAGCTCTGGCGGGAATGGGAACCGGCGCAGATCATGAAGAAAATAGACTCCCCGGTCGTGCCGCTGTCGGGTTAGCCCTTGAACCCGAAAGTTCAAGGTGGAGGCTGCAGGAGGCGTTAAGGCTTTCCGTCAGGCGGACATGCACACCGGCCTCAACTTGCAACCCCCGTGGTTGCATTTATCGGCTCAGGGACATCACCGACTGGCCAACACACCAGGGAGCTGGCGGCGAGTATACCCCAAGAACCGTTCAGGAAACTGCAATGCGTCGGTCTGGCCGCGTCAAAAAACGCCAGAAAGCGTCACTTGGTCGCAGCCGGACGATGCTCAGGCCTGCTGGGCGTCGGGGTCGGCGGCCAGGGCGTGGTCGACGCGCTCGAGCAGGTCACGGACCCGCTCGCGCGTGGACGTGGCTTCCTGGTCCAGGCGCTGCTGCTTGTGCAGCAGGTCATGGGTGATGTTCAGCGCCGCCATTACGGCGATGCGGTCGGCACCGATGACTTTGCCGCTGGAACGTATCTCGCGCATCTTCCCGTCGAGATAGCGGGCAGCGCTTTCCAGGTTGGCGCGCTCGTCCGCGGGACAGGCGATGCAGTATTCCTTATCGAGGATTTGGACGGTGACGGTGTTGGACTGGGTCATGAATCCTGCTCCAGGGCTTTCAGGCGCGAAATCATCGCTTCGACCTTGAGCCGGGCCATTTCGTTCTTTTCGATCAGATGAGCGCGTTCTTCACGCCAGGCCTTCTCGCTGGCAAGCAGGAGCCGGTTCTGGGCCTTGAGCTGCTCGACACGCTGGATCAGCAGTTCCAGCTTGGCTGTCAGTGCATGCAGTTCGGCGTCTTCCATGGGCTGTCTACTTGGTGAGGAGTGACCGGGACTATATAGGACTGACACGGGGAAGGGTCAAACGCCGCAGGCGACGGTGCGAATTGTCGCATGCCCGTAGATAGGGCCCGGTCGACGGGTGGCCAATGCTGCCTTCGCCGCGCCAGGCTGCTAGGATACGAGGCCGTCATTCTAGTGATTGCGCCCTCTGGCGCCTAGCCACCTATATGTCCAGTTCGAATTCTCCTTACAACGCTTTCGCCGCGCTTCTCGCCTCTACTGGCCAGCCGGTTTCCCCCGCTGAATTGCACGGCATGCTGCTGGGTCGTAGCTGCGCCGGTGCCGGTTTCGAGCCGGAGCCCTGGCTGGAAGATGCCGCCGAACTGCTCGGCAGCGCGCCGCAGGACAACCTGCGCCAGGCCCTGATCGGCCTGCAGGAAATGGTCAAGAGTGAACTGACCGGCACGGAAATGGCTGTGGTCCTCCTGCTGCCCAGCGACGACGCGCCGCTGGCCGAGCGTGCCACCGCCCTTGGCCAGTGGTGCCAGGGCTTCCTCGGTGGTTTCGGCTTGACCGCTCGCGAAGGTGCGCTGTCCGGCGAAGCCGTCGAAGTGCTCCAGGACCTCGCGTCGATCGCCCAGGTGCAGAGCGCACTGGAAGATTCCGACGACGGCGAAAGCGACTATATGGAAGTGATGGAGTATCTGCGCGTCGCGCCCCTGCTGCTCTTCGCCGAGTGCGCCAAGCCCGCCGCGCCGGCTGCCAAACCCTCGTTGCATTGACCCGAGTGGCGGGCGCCGCCCGCCCTGAAGGAGCGCGCATGACCCGTATCCCCAAGGCTGAATACGCCCGCCGCCGCAAGGCGCTGATGGCGCAGATGGAAGCCAACAGCATCGCTATCCTCCCCGCAGCGCCCGTGCATATCCGCAACCGCGACGTCGAACACGTCTATCGCCAGGACAGCGACTTCCAGTACCTCAGCGGTTTCCCCGAGCCGGAAGCGGTGCTGGTGCTGATCCCCGGTCGCGAGCACGGCGAGTACGTGCTGTTCTGCCGCGAGCGTGATCCGGAGCGTGAACTCTGGGACGGCCTGCGCGCCGGCCAGGACGGGGCCATCCGGGATTTCGGCGCCGACGACGCGTTCCCCATTGGCGACATCGACGACATCCTGCCTGGCCTGATCGAAGGGCGCAGTCGCGTCTACTACTCCATCGGCACCAACACCGAGTTCGACCAGCACCTGATGGAGTGGGTCAACACCATCCGCTCCAAGGCCCGCCAAGGCGCTCAACCGCCCAAGGAATTCGTCGCGCTCGATCACCTGCTGCACGACATGCGCCTGTACAAGTCGGCGGCAGAAGTGAAGGTCATGCGTGAGGCCGCCGAGGTCTCCGCCCGTGCCCACGTGCGCGCCATGCAGGCCTCCCGTGCAGGTCTGTACGAGTACCACCTGGAAGCCGAGCTGGAATACGAGTTCCGCAAGGGCGGCGCGAAAATGCCGGCCTACGGTTCCATCGTCGCCGCCGGCAAGAACGCCTGCATCCTGCACTACCGCGAGAACGACGCCCCATTGAAGGACGGCGACCTGGTGCTGATCGACGCCGCTTGCGAGCTCGATTGCTATGCCAGCGACATCACCCGCACCTTCCCGGTGAGTGGCCGCTTCAGCCCGGAGCAGAAGGCCATCTACGAGCTGGTGCTGAAATCCCAGGAAGCCGCCTTCCTTGAAATTGCCCCGGGCAAGCACTGGAACGCGGCCCATGAAGCCACCGTGCACGTCATCACCGCCGGACTGGTGGAGCTGGGCCTGCTCAAGGGCGATGTCGACGAGCTGATTGCCGCCGAAGCCTACAAGGCCTTCTACATGCACCGTGCCGGCCACTGGCTGGGCATGGACGTGCATGACGTCGGCGAATACAAGGTCGGTGGCGAGTGGCGCGTGCTGGAACCAGGCATGGCGATGACCGTCGAACCCGGCATCTACATCGGCGCCGACAACCAGGACGTGCCGAAGAAGTGGCGCGGCATTGGCGTGCGGATCGAGGATGATGTGGTGGTGACGAAGACCGGCTGCGAAATCCTCACCGGTGGCGTGCCCAAGTCCGTGGACGAAATCGAGGCGCTGATGGCCGCTGCGCGCAGCCAGGCCGCCTGACATGCATCACTGCCAAGTTGCGATCATTGGCGGCGGCCTGGTCGGCGCCAGTCTCGCCCTGGCGCTGCAGGACGGTGCCAGGGCGCGGGGATGGAAGATCGTCCTGATCGAACCCTTCGCCCCCGGCAGCGGCTTCCAGCCCAGCTACGACGCACGTTCTTCCGCGCTGTCCTTCGGCAGCCGGCAGATCTACGAGCGCCATGGTCTCTGGCAGACCATCGCGCAGCGTGCCGAGCCCATCCTGCAGATCCACGTTTCCGATCGCGGACGTTTCGGCGCCGCGCGCCTCGCCGCCCTCGAAGAGGGCGTGCCGGCCCTGGGCTATGTGGTCGAGAACGCGTGGCTCGGCCAATGCCTCTGGCAGGCGCTGGACGAGGAGGTGGTGACCTGGCATTGCCCGGCCGAAGTGGTCGGCATGCAGGCGCTGGAAGGTGGATACCGCCTGACCCTGAACGACGAGACGCAAATCGATTGCGACCTCGCGGTGCTCGCCGATGGCGGGCGCTCCGGTCTGCGCGAGCAGTTGGGCATCGGCGTGCGTCGCACCCCGTATCGGCAGACGGCACTGATTGCCAACGTCAGCCCGCTGGAGGCCCATCGCGGCCAGGCCTTCGAACGCTTCACCGACGATGGTCCGATGGCCTTGCTGCCGTTGCCGGAAAATCGCTGTGCGCTGATCTGGAGCCGCCCAGGGGATGATGCCGAGCGCCTCGCCAGGCTGGATGAGCGGCGCTTCCTCGACGAGCTGCAGGACGCCTTCGGCTACCGCCTCGGGGCCTTCCAGCAGGTCGGTGCGCGGCACCTCTATCCGCTGGAACTGGTCGAAGCCGAGGAACAGGTGCGCTCCAGCCTGGTGGTGCTGGGCAACGCTGCCCACAGCCTCCACCCCATCGCCGGCCAGGGTTACAACCTGTCCCTGCGCGACGCCCAGGCGCTGGCCGAGGCATTGCTGGCCAGCGACAAGCCCCTCGGCGATCTGGTCACCCTGCAGAACTATCTGCAGCGCCAACGCCTGGACCAGAACCTCACGGTGGGTTTCTCCGACCAGGTGACCCGCCTCTTCTCCAACGCCGAACCGCTGCTGACCGCCGGACGCAACCTGGGCCTGCTCGGCCTCGACCTGCTGCCGCCGGCCAAGCGCTGGTTCGCCCGCCAGGCCATGGGCCTGGGCACTCGCCCGGACTGATCGGGCGTGCCTCACACGGACACACAGGGAGCCTCAAGGCCTGATATGGAATTGCGCGCGGATCTGATCATCGTGGGTGCCGGCATGGTCGGCAGTGCGCTGGCCCTGGCGCTGAAGGACAGCGGCCTGGACATCCTGCTGATCGATGGCAGCCCGCTCAGTGTCAAACCCTTCGACACGGCCGCCGCCTTCGAGCCGCGCGTGAGCGCGCTGTCCGCCGCCAGTCAGCGCATCCTCCTGCGCCTGGGTGCCTGGCCGGGTGTCCTCGCACGGCGCAGCAGCCCCTATTCCGACATGCATGTCTGGGATGGCTCCGGCACCGGACAGATCCATTTCTCCGCCTCCAGCGTGCATGCCGAGGTGCTGGGCCACATCGTCGAAAACCGTGTGATCCAGGACGCCCTGATGGAGCCCCTGCACGACAGCGGTATCGGCCTGATGCCCGGTGCGCGCCTGGAACGCATGCGTCGTTCCGGCGACGACTGGCTGCTGACCCTGGTGGATGGTCGCGAACTGCGCGCCCCGCTGGTGGTGGCTGCGGACGGTGCCAACTCCGCGGTGCGTCGACTCGCCGGCTGCGCCACCCGCGAATGGGATTACCTGCACCACGCCATCGTCACCAGCGTGCGCTGCACCGAACCGCATCAGCGTACGGCCTGGCAGCGTTTCACCGACGACGGCCCGCTGGCCTTCCTCCCTCTCGAGCGTGATGGCGAGCACTGGTGCTCAATCGTCTGGTCGGTAACCCCGGCCGAGGCCGAGCGTCTGATGGCCCTCGACGACGCCGGCTTCTGCAGCGAGCTCGGCCGCGCGTTCGAATGGCGCCTGGGCGAGGTGCTTGGTGCTGATCCGCGCCTGTGTATCCCGCTGCGCCAGCGTCACGCCAAGCGCTACGTCGAAGAGGGCCTGGCCCTGATCGGCGATGCCGCCCACACCATCCACCCGTTGGCGGGGCAGGGGGTCAACCTCGGCTTCCTGGATGCGGCGGTACTGGCCGAAGTCCTGCTGCACGCGAACAGCCGTGGTGAGCGCCTGGCTGATGAGCGTGTGCTGGGACGTTTCGAACGTCGGCGCATGCCCCACAACCTGGCGATGATGGCGGCGATGGAAGGCTTCGAGCGGCTGTTCCAGGCCAATCCGCTGCCCCTTCGCTGGCTGCGCAACAGCGGCCTCAAATGGGTCGACGGCATGCCCGAGGCCAAGGCGCTTTTCGTGCGCCAGGCGCTGGGGCTGTCCGGGGATCTGCCGGACCTGGCGAAAGCCTGACCGAGCCGGCGCGGGCGATGGGTTTTCCGCGCATCCAACGTCGTTTCTTCTCAACCGCCTGCAGGGTTGCGCGACCTGTATTTCGCGGTTTGGCAATGCGCTGGGCCCAACGGGTGACATAGCCCTCGCTGTCGAACCTGTTGGCGGACACTGATGGCGCGCTCCCAGGACATCAAGTCCGTCCGGACTGAGCAAAGCAACCCTTGAAGTGGAGGGTTCCGTCAACTTCTGCCCGAGCATTCGAAATGCACCAGGCGGCCAGGCTGGATATGCCCTGGTGAACCCATTGTCTTCCTGAGCGCTGTGCCTACCGGTCTTTAAGATATGGCTGACAAGTATGGGTTTTATACTCCCGCGCGCTCTGCCGGTCCTGAGGCAGGGCTGGTTTATTTGTCCGTAATGTAATGGGGAGTGGAGTCAGTTTGAAAATTCAGTCGGCGCTGCGAGGGATTCTCTGCTCAATAGTATTGATGTCATCTTGGGATGTGTTGGCACTTTGTTCCAGTAGTCAGCCTGTAATCAATATTGAGTTCCCCACGGTAATGGATATTCAGGGTGATGCTCCCGTGGGAACTGTAATTGCAAAATCAAGAGTTGCGCACACTGTAACCTGCCGCCCACCAGTCTTGGAGCTTGGCCAATATACGATGTCGATCTACCTGTCTGAGGACAATACTGTGTCGGGCGGCCCCGTAGAGGGTCTGTATGCGGTGGTGCCAACTGGAACACCGGGAATTGGGCTGCGTTGGATCAATACGACATCTCAAGCAGGTCCCAAAGCCATGACAAACACCAGACTTAACGATACGTCCACACGCAGGGGTATCCGGCATCCATCCGAAGACGACGCCAGCATCGATGTTCATACCTTTGAAGAGGAATTCGAATTGGTGAAAACCGGTAAATTGGCAATGGGGGGGAATCTATTCACCATTCCACCGATTTCATTGAAACAGGAAGGTGGCAATAATTTTCGTCCTGATGAACCGGTTTATACCATCGCCTTCCCCAGTTCCATGGTTGTTACCAGCGCCTCTTGCTCGTTGGTCAAGGATGTAATCAAGGTAGACATGAAGGAAGTCGCGAGCAGTGACTTTTCAGGTGCAGGCAGCACGTCAGAAGAGATCCCGTTCTCAATTGATTTTGATTGTATATCTGGGGCCAGGATCAACCTGGAGTTCGACAGTACCCTTCAGGTTCAGCAGTTCCCTGGCACCATCAGCCTTTCTAACGATTCAACCGCAGAAGGTGTCGGTATTCGTATCACCAACCAGGAATCCGGCCTGCCGGTCACATTTGGAAAACCCATGTTCTTGCGGGAGGCAATTGAAGGTAGGCAGTCTCTCGACTTCTCGGCCAGCTATCTCCAAACGGATCGGCATATAACACCCGGAGCGGCAAACGGGGCGCTGACCTTCATCGCGACGTACCTGTGAATCCCGGCCGTTGCGTAGTGGCGTGTTTGGTTTTCAGCCTGAGAAACAACCCGACATCGAAAAGATTTCCCGCCCACAACTGAGGTTGACTATCATTCAGCCTTTGTCGCCACACAAGAGGCTCCTGCAATGCGGGTACGTAAGTCCCTTTTCGCGCTCCTGGCGCTGTCCGCCGCCGCTGTTTCGGCCCAGGCCGCCGATGAAGTGGTGGTCTACTCCTCGCGGATCGATGAGCTGATCAAGCCGGTTTTCGATGCCTACACCGCCAAGACTGGCGTGCAGATCAAGTTCATCACCGACAAGGAAGCTCCGCTGATGCAGCGGATCAAGGCCGAGGGCGATAACGGCGTAGCCGACCTGCTGCTCACCGTGGACGCCGGCAACCTCTGGCAGGCCGAGCAGATGGGCATCCTTCAGCCGTTCACGTCGCCAACCATCGACGCCAACATTCCGCCCCAGTACCGCTCCGGCAGCCACGCCTGGACCGGTCTGTCGCTGCGCGCGCGGACCATCGTCTACTCCACCGAGCGGGTGAAGCCGGAAGAGCTCTCCACCTACGAGGCGCTGGCCGACAAGAACTGGGAAGGCCGCCTCTGCCTGCGTACCGCGAAGAAGGTCTACAACCAGTCCCTGACTGCCACCCTGATCGAAACCCATGGCGCGGCCAAGACCGAGGAAATCCTCCAGGGCTGGGTGAACAACCTGGCCACCGATGTATTCGCCGATGACAACGCGGTGATCCAGGCGGTGGATGCCGGTCAGTGCGACGTCGGCATCGTCAACACCTACTACTACGGCCGTCTGCACAAGGAAAACCCGGAGCTACGGGTGAAGATCTTCTGGCCGAACCAGGCTGACCGCGGTGTGCACGTCAACCTGTCGGGCGTCGGCCTGACCAAGCATGCGCCGCATCCCGAGGCCGCCAAGGCCCTGGTGGAGTGGATGACCACCGACGAGGCGCAAGCCCTGTTCGCCGGTATCAACCAGGAATTCCCGGCCAATCCGAAGGTCAAGCCGTCCGATGAAGTGGCCGCCTGGGGCAGCTTCAAGGCGGACACGATCCCGGTGGAAGTCGCCGGCAAGCGCCAGGCTGAAGCCATCAAGATGATGGACCGGGTCGGCTGGAACTGATTCACCGCTCTGCCGCTATACTCGACGCCCCGGCCAGTCCGGGGCGTCCTGTTTCGATCCCCGAGAGGTTTGCGTGGCCTATCCCGCCCAGCGTCGCTGGTATCCCATCAGCTTTGCCGTCGCCGTCCTGGTTCTATTGCCCCTGAGCGTCCTGCTGCTGTCCTGGGGAGAGGTGGACGGGGAAATCTGGTCCCACCTGTGGGAAACCCAGATGCCACGCCTGCTGGGCAATACCCTGGTGCTGGTCACCGGCGTGTCGGTGGGCGTGACCGTGATCGGCGTCAGCCTGGCCTGGCTCACCAGTCTCTGCGAATTCCCCGGCCGGCGCTGGCTGGACTGGGCGCTGATGCTGCCCTTCGCCGTTCCGGCGTATGTCCTGGCTTTCGTTTTCATCGGCCTGTTCGATTTCTCCGGACCGGTGCAGACTCTGCTCCGCGAGTGGTTCGGCACTGGCCTGCGGTTGCCTCGGGTGCGCTCCACCGGCGGCGTGATCCTGGTGCTGGTGCTGGTCTTCTACCCCTACGTCTACCTCCTGGCCCGCGCTGCTTTCCTGGCCCAGGGCAAGGGCCTGATGGAAGCCGCACGGGTGCTTGGGCAGTCGCCCTGGCAAGCCTTCTGGCGCGTCGCCCTGCCCATGGCCCGACCGGCCATCGGCGCTGGCCTGGCCCTGGCCATCATGGAGACCCTGGCCGACTTCGGCGCCGTGGCGGTCTTCAACTTCGATACCTTCACCACCGCCATCTACAAGACCTGGTACGGCTTCTTCAGCCTCTCCAGCGCCGCCCAACTGGCCAGCCTGCTGCTGCTCGGCGTCTGCCTGGTGCTCTACGGCGAGCGCCGTGCCCGGGGTGCCAGCCGCCCGGCCAGCGAACGGCCACGAGGCAAGGCGCTGTATCACCTGCACGGGGTAAAGGCCCTGGCGGCGACCTGCTGGTGCTCGCTGGTGTTCGCCTGCGCTTTCGTCATTCCCATGCTGCAACTGCTGGTGTGGTTCTGGCAGCGCGGCCGTTTCGATCTCGACGAGCGTTACGCCGGACTGATCGTGCACACCCTCTACCTCGGTGGCATGGCGGCGCTGCTGACGGTTTGCGTCGCGCTGCTGCTGGCCTTTGCCCGACGCCTGGCCCCGACTCGGCCGGTTCGCGCTGCGGTAGGGCTGGCCAATCTGGGTTACGCACTGCCGGGCTCGGTGCTGGCGGTGTCCATCATGCTCGCCTTCAGTTACCTCGACAGCCAGCTGGTGGTCCCCCTTTCCGGCTGGCTGGGGGGTGCCGGCAAGCCATTGCTGCTGGGCAGCCTCGGCGCCTTGCTGCTGGCATACCTGGTGCGCTTCATGGCAGTCGCCTATGGACCGCTGGAAAACGGCCTGGCACGTATCCGTCCGTCCTTGCCGGAAGCGTCCCGCAGCCTCGGCGTCGGTGGCCCAGCGCTGTTCTTCCGGGTTTACCTGCCCTTGCTGGTGCCGGGCACGCTCAGTGCGGCATTGCTGGTGTTCGTCGATGTGCTCAAGGAAATGCCCGCCACCCTGCTGATGCGCCCCTTCGGCTGGGACACCCTGGCTGTGCGCATCTTCGAGATGACCAGCGAAGGCGAATGGGCGCGCGCCGCGTTGCCCGCCCTGACGCTGGTGCTGGTCGGCCTGCTGCCAGTGATCGGCCTGATACGCCGTTCGGCACGACGGTTCGGCCACTAAAGCCGAATTCGAAGGCGCGCCGAGGCCCGAGCGAGACGGGCCGCAATGGCCTTTGGCCTGCTCGCGGGAGCGGCAGCTGCTAACGGGCGGCTGGAGTGTCCACTGTCCCACCTTGCGGCTACAATGCGCGCCATTCGTTGCGGCCCACCCCGCCGCGGCAGCGGATGAACCCGCTCCGAAGGCCCGCCGCATCCTCGCCAAGCCCGGAAGGAGAAACCCATGGGACAGCGCACTCCATTGCATGACCAACACGTGGCGCTGGGAGCCAAGATGGTCGATTTCGGCGGCTGGGACATGCCGCTGCACTACGGCTCCCAGGTCGAGGAGCACCATCAGGTGCGCCGCGATTGCGGCGTCTTCGACGTCTCGCACATGACCGTGGTGGATGTTGCCGGCAGCCAGGCCAAGGCTTGGCTCCAGTACCTGCTGGCCAACGATGTGGAGCGACTGCAGGCCCCTGGCAAGGCACTCTACAGCGCCATGCTCGATGAAAAGGGCGGCGTGATCGATGACCTGATCGTCTACGTCACCGACTTCGGCTACCGCCTGGTAGTCAACGCCGCCACGCGCGACAAGGACCTCGCCTGGATGCAGGCCCACAGCCAGGGCTTCGAAGTCAGCCTGACCGAACGCGCCGACCTGGCCGTGCTCGCCATCCAGGGCCCCAGTGCCCGCGCCAAGGTGGCCGAACTGCTGAGCACCGAACGCGCCGCACTGATCCACGAACTCAAACCCTTCCAGGGCCTGCCTGACGGCGACTGGTTCATCGCCCGTACCGGTTACACCGGCGAAGACGGCCTGGAAATCCTGCTGCCCGCCGACCAGGCCGCCGGCTTCTTCAACGAACTGGTGGGCGCCGGCATCGCCCCCATCGGTCTCGGCGCCCGCGACACCCTGCGCCTGGAGGCCGGTATGAACCTCTACGGCCAGGACATGACCGAGGAGGCCTCCCCGCTGGTTTCCAACATGGCCTGGACCGTTGCCTGGGAGCCCGAATCCCGCGACTTCATCGGTCGTCAGGCCCTGGAAGCCGAACGCGCCGCCGGCGTGGCGAGCAAGCTGGTCGGCCTGGTGCTGGAAGAGCGCGGCGTACTGCGTGCCCATCAGGTGGTGCGCGTGGAAGGCGTCGGCGAGGGTGAAATCACCAGCGGCAGCTTCTCCCCGACCCTGAACAAATCCATTGCCATGGCGCGTGTGCCGATGGCCACCGGCGATCGTGCCGAAGTGGAAATCCGCGGCAAGTGGTTCCCGGTTCGTGTCGTTCGGCCGAACTTCGTGCGCAATGGCAAAGCCTTGATCTAAATTTTCAGGCGGGCCATCCGCCACAGACTCTGAGGAATTCGACATGAGCAACATCCCCGCTGAACTGCGTTACGCCCCGAGCCACGAGTGGGCCCGTCTGGAAGCCGATGGCACTGTGACCGTGGGCATCAGCGACCATGCCCAGGAAGCCCTGGGTGACGTGGTCTTCGTCGAACTGCCGGAAGTCGGCAAGACCCTGTCCGCCGGTCAGGAAGCAGGCGTGGTGGAGTCGGTGAAGGCCGCTTCCGACATCTACGCTCCGATCGCCGGTGAAGTGATCGCCGTGAACGAAGCCGTGAGCGACGCTCCCGAGAGCGTCAACAGCGATCCGTATGGCGCCTGGTTCTTCAAGCTCAAGCCCAACAACGCGGCAGACCTGGACAAACTGCTCGACGCC
The DNA here is from genome assembly GCF_029871275.1 of Pseudomonas sp. BN414. NCBI lineage: Bacteria > Pseudomonadati > Pseudomonadota > Gammaproteobacteria > Pseudomonadales > Pseudomonadaceae > Pseudomonas > Pseudomonas sp. BN414. The sequence continues at coordinate 460,216 of NZ_SSOL01000078.1, read as the reverse complement.
GCCGCCTACAAGGCAGCCGCCGACGCCGATAGCTGATTCACCCGCTATCCTTCAAAAAGCCTCGCTAGTCGAGGCTTTTTGTTTTTCGATGAGGCCAAACGAGGTTCTGCCCATGTCCCAGATGCCCTCGCTGTCGCAGCTCCAACAGCCCGATGCCTTTCTTCGTCGCCACCTGGGTCCGGACGATGCGGAGCAGCAGGCGATGCTGGAAACCCTCGGCCTCGCCAGCCGCGATGAGCTGATCGTGCAGACGGTGCCGCCGGCGATCCGCCTCAATCGGCCCCTGGAGCTGCCGGCGGCGCTGGACGAGCAGCAGGCACTGGCGAAGTTGCGTGGCTACGCCGAGCAGAACCAGCTGTGGACCAACCTCATCGGCATGGGCTACTACGGCACCGTCACCCCCACGGTGATCCTGCGCAACGTGCTGGAGAACCCCGGCTGGTACACCGCCTACACCCCTTATCAACCGGAAATCGCCCAGGGTCGGCTGGAAGCGCTGCTGAACTTCCAGCAACTGACCATCGACCTCACCGGGCTCGACCTCGCCAGCGCCTCCCTGCTGGATGAAGCCACCGCTGCCGCCGAAGCCATGGCACTGGCCAAGCGGGTGGCGAAGTCGAAGAGCAACCTGTTCTTCGTCGACGAGGACTGCCACCCGCAGACGATCTCGGTGGTGCAGACCCGCGCTGACGCCTTCGGCTTCGAGGTGGTGGTGGACCATGTGGATAACCTCGCCCAGCACCAGGTATTCGGCGCGCTGCTGCAGTATCCCGACACCCACGGCGAAATCCGTGACCTGCGCCCGCTGATCGAACACCTGCACGGCCAGCAGGCACTGGCCTGCGTCGGTAGCGACCTGCTCAGCCTGCTGCTGCTCACGCCGCCCGGCGAACTGGGCGCCGATGTGGTGTTCGGCTCGGCGCAGCGTTTCGGCGTACCCATGGGCTACGGCGGTCCGCATGCCGCATTCTTCGCGACCCGTGACGACTTCAAGCGCGCCATGCCGGGCCGGATCATCGGCGTATCCAAGGATGCACGGGGCAATGTCGCCCTGCGCATGGCCCTGCAGACCCGCGAACAACACATCCGTCGCGAGAAGGCCAACTCCAACATCTGCACGGCCCAGGTGCTGCTGGCCAACATCGCCAGTTGCTACGCGGTCTACCACGGTCCGGAGGGGCTGAAGCGCATCGCCCAGCGCGTCCATCGCCTCACCGCGATCCTCGCCGAAGGCCTCGCACGCCGGGGTATCCAGCGCGACAACCAGTACTACTTCGACACCCTGACGCTGGATGTCGGTGGCAGCCAGACCGCCGTCATCGAATCCGCCAAGGCGGCGCGCATCAACCTGCGCATTCTTGGCCGCGGCAAGCTGGGGGTCAGCCTTGATGAAAGCTGCACGGTGGAAACCGTGGAGCAGTTGTTCTGCATCTTCCTCGGCGCGGACCACGGCCTGTCCGTCGCCGAACTGGACGAAGCCGTGCTGGTTCCCGGCATCCCGGCGGAGCTTTCCCGCAGCAGCGGTTACCTCGCCCACCCGGTGTTCAACGCGCACCACAGCGAAACCGAGATGCTGCGTTACCTGAAGCAACTGGAGAACAAGGACCTGGCGCTGAACCAGGCGATGATTCCGCTGGGCTCCTGCACCATGAAGCTCAACGCCACCAGCGAGATGATCCCCATCACCTGGCCGGAATTCGCCAACCTGCATCCGTTTGCGCCTCGCGAGCAGGCGCTTGGCTACAAGCTGATGATCGACGAGTTGGAGGCCTGGCTCTGCGCAATCACCGGCTTCGATGCCATCTGCATGCAGCCCAACTCAGGCGCCCAGGGCGAGTACGCCGGGCTGCTCGCCATTCGCCGTTACCACGAGAGCCGCGGCGAGGGGCATCGCAACATCTGCCTGATCCCGGCGTCCGCCCACGGCACCAACCCCGCGTCGGCCCAGATGGCGAGCATGCGGGTGGTGATCGTCGAGTGCGACCCGGAGGGCAACGTCGACCTGGAGGACCTCAAACGCAAGGCCGGCGAGGCGGGCGCCCAGCTGTCCTGCCTGATGGCCACCTACCCCTCGACGCACGGTGTGTACGAGGAAGGCATTCGCGAGATCTGCGAGGTTATCCACAGCCACGGCGGACAGGTCTACATGGACGGTGCCAACCTCAACGCGCAGGTGGGCCTGGCGCGGCCGGCGGACATCGGTGCCGACGTCTCGCACATGAACCTGCACAAGACCTTCTGCATCCCCCACGGCGGTGGCGGGCCGGGCATGGGCCCGATCGGCATTCGCGCACACCTGGCGCCCTTCGTTGCCAACCATCCGGTGATCGAGCTGAAAGGGCCGAATCCCGAGAACGGCGCGGTCAGCGCGGCGCCCTGGGGCAGTGCGAGCATCCTGCCGATCAGTTGGATGTACATCGCCATGATGGGGCCGGACCTGGCCGATGCCACCGAAGTGGCCATCCTCAGTGCCAACTACCTGGCTCGGCAGCTCGGTGACGCCTACCCGGTGCTCTACAGCGGCCGTAATGGCCGGGTGGCCCACGAGTGCATCCTCGATTTGCGGCCGATCAAGGCGGAAACCGGCATCACCGAGGAAGACGTCGCCAAACGCCTGATGGATTACGGCTTCCACGCCCCGACCATGAGTTTCCCGGTGCCCGGCACCCTGATGGTCGAACCCACCGAAAGCGAGAACAAGCACGAGCTGGATCGCTTCATCGAGGCGATGCTGGGCATTCGTGCCGAGATCACCAAGGTGCAATCGGGTGACTGGCCGGCTGAAGACAATCCGCTAAAACGCGCGCCGCATACCCTGGCCGACGTGACCGGTCACTGGGAGCGGCCCTACAGCATCGAAGAGGCCGTCACCCCCAGCGCCCATACGCGGGACCACAAGTACTGGCCAACGGTGAATCGGGTGGACAACGTCTTTGGCGACCGCAACCTGTTCTGCGCCTGCGTGCCGGTCGAGGATTATCGGGAGTAGGGGATAGGAGCGCTTGCTCGCCATTCGCCAGCAAGCTGGCTCCTACATCCGGGCCTTCACCTATCTCTGTAGGAGCCTTCGCCTATCCCTGTAGGAGTGACTTTGCTCGCGAAAGGCCCCGCGCAAGCCCCGCCATCGCAAACGAATTCGCCCCCACAAGATTCAAATCCTGTGGGGGCGAATTCATTCGCGAAGATTTACTGCTCGGTGGTGAGGATCGCGTTGGCCAGCTCGCTGTCGCTGGCTTTGAGATCCGGGTGTTCGCTGCGGATGCGCTGCAATGCAGCTTCAAGGTAAGGGCCACGGATTTCGCCGCCACTGGCGACAAAACTGCTGGCATCGTCGCGCGCCGCGACTATCAGCTTGTCGTCCTTGAAGGTCAGGTAAGTGGAGGCAGTGGTAGCGCCGGAGGAGATGATATCGCGCCAGAAGTCACCGTCGGCCATTGCCGAACCAACGGGTAGGGCGACCAGGGCGAAGGCGGCTGCATACAGTCGGGTGCGCATAGCGTGTTACTCCGTTCTCGGGTGGACCTGAATATTCAGATTCGGCCCTTCTTCCCTGAGTTCAACCTCTGCGCCAGTCGGTCCTGGCTTCTCGCCGGCCCATTCACTCTCGTCGTAGGGCGGGGTCGTCCGGATTCTGCTGCTCCAGCTCCGCCAATAGCGCCTGCACCTTCTGGATCTGTCCGGCTTCGCGCCAGTAGTTGATCAGCGCCAGACGCGCTTCGCGGTTGGCCGGATCGCGCTCCAGCAGTTCTTCCAGGCGATGGCAGGCCAGTTCGAGCTGGCCACTGTCATGCAGTGCAACGGCGTAGACATAGTCGTACTGGCTGTTCTTCGGCTCCAGCCGCAGCGCTTCGGCAAAGGCCTTGAGGGCCGTCGGCAGATCACCCTTGCGCACCAGCATCAGGCCGTTGGCGTATTGCAGCAGCGCCGCCTCGGGGTGTTCCTTCAGGCCCTGTTCGAGCAGGGCGCGGCCTTCTTCCCAGCGGAAGTTGCCATCCAGCCACTGCACCAGGGCGACCAGTGCCGGCAGGAACGTGGGATCGCGCTGCAGGGCGGTGCGCAGGTGCGGTTCCACGGCGCCGGAGCGGCCATTGGCCTGGTACAGCATGGCCAGATTGAGATTGGCCTCGGCGCGTTCCTGCAGGCTCAGCTGCACGGCTTCGTACTCGTCGATGGCCTTGCTCCAGCTCGACTCGTAGTTGCCCAGCCCGGTGCTGTGCATGCCGAGCAGTGCGTAGGCGGCGGCGATGCGCACCGCGCGTACTGGGTCGCTCAGCAGCGGCGCCAGTACATTGCGGCGCTGCTCCGGTGGCACCAGCGCCGCAACAGCCTTGACCGCCGCCTCGCGCACCTGCGGCGCCAGGTGGGTCAGGTCGCGGGCCGCAGCCTTGAGCGCGCGCTCGCTGGGGTAGGTCGGTAGCTCGGCCAGCAGGGTGGCGCGGCGAATGGCGGGCAAGCCCTGCGCGTCCAACTGCTGGAACAGCGCGCGCGAGGCCCCTGGCCTGCCATTGCGGATCAGCCACAGGCTCTCGTCGTAGCGCGGGGCTGCGGCCTTGCTCTCGCCATACCAGAGACGGAACTGCTCGGCGACGCGGTCGCCCGGCTGATCACGGTGGCAAGCCAGGCAGGCATCGGAGGTACCCAGACGCAGGGCGCGGGCGGGATTGGGCAGGGTGAAACCGTGGTCATGGCGGTAGTCGTTGACCATGAAGAATTTGCCCGGCATGTGGCAATCCACGCATTGAGCGCCCGGCTGTTCGGGGTTGTGATGGTGGTGCTCGGGCGATTCGTAGTTCTTCGCTTTCAGGCCCTGACCGTCGATGCCTTCGATGCCGGCCTTGCCAGCGGGGTTGTGGCATTGCAGGCAGACGCCATTGCCCGAGGCCTTGAGCGCCGTGCTGTGGGGGTTGTGGCAGTTGCTGCAGCGCACGCCCTTGGAAAACATCTTGCTCTGGGTGAAGGCGCCGTACTCGAACACTTCTTCCTTGATCTTGCCGTCGATCTCGTAGAGCTCGCGGGTCAGCGCGCTGGGCAGGTAATCGTCCATCAACCGACGTTCGGTGTGGTAGCCATCGTCCAGCGGCGCGCGGCGGGAATGGCAGCGGGCGCAGGTCTCCACTTCCTTGATCCTGTCGCTTGTCGCGAGGTCGTAGGCGAAGCCGGCATTGGCCGCGCTGTTCTTCTTCGCCGCCCACTCCAGATGCTTCGAGGCCGGGCCATGGCAGGCCTGGCAACCGACGCCGAGGCTGTTCCAGTGGCTGGCGAAGCGGTCAGTGGCGGGGTCGTAGGCGCGCTTGAATCCGGTGGTGTGGCACTCCACGCACATGAAGTTGGCGTTCTGCTGCGGACGGCTCCAGTGCAACGGATCCTTGAAGTCCACGCCCTGGCCCGGATAGAGGTGGAACCATGCGCGTTTCTCCACATCCCAGGCTACGCCGAGGGCCTGCAGACGGCCGCCGGGAACTTCGATCAGGTACTGCTGCAGCGGCGCGACGCCGAAAGCGTAGGCAACGCGGAAGTCGGCCGGCTTGCCGTCGACGCCGGGCGCATTGACCCAGAAGCCGCCGTCCTTGCGGAAGAAACGGGTGGTTTCCTTGTCGTCCTTGAAGCTGGCGTCATTGAAATTGCCGAGCACGCTGCTGTCGGTGGCGTCCTGCATCGCCAACTGGTGATGACTGCCTTGCCAGTCCCTGGTTTGCTGGACGTGGCAGCCGGCGCACTGGCCTTCATCCACCAGGCTGGCGGGCTGGGCAGTGGCGGAGGCAGTGGTGGCGGGAAGCGGTTTCCCGCCCGGCAGCCTGCTGGCGCCGCCCTCCATGTACAGCCAGGCGCCCAGGCTGATCAATAGCAGCAGACCCGCCAGGACGGGATAGACAGGGCGCCGGACCGGTTTGGGCGGGGCCTTCTTGTGGTGCTTCGTCATGCAGACATCCGCTGTGCTGGCGAGCGTTTTTCACGGTGGCGTGCAGGTTCCGTGAATGTGCCGGAGCCCGTCAAGGCTGCATGTCGATCCCGTTCAGCGATAGCGAATGACGATGCCCTTCAGCTTGCGCCCCTGGATGGTCTCCACATCCCGCGCCCAGAGCGGTCCGCTGACATAGGCCGCTACCGGCTGGATGCGATCATAGACCACCACCACGGCATGGCCGCCGATTTTCGCCGCTTCTTCGCGCAGCTTCTGCTCGATATCGGTGACCGGAGGCGGCGGCTCGGTGCTGGCGTCCACCACCACTTCGCCGAGGCGGTCATGGGGGCGGACGGGTTCGCGGCGCAGCACTTCCACGCTGGCGGGGTCGGTGGGTGCGGCATGGGGCACGCCGACGTATTCGGTGGTCTGCGCATCGATGTTGGCGCAGGCGGCAAGCAACAGCAGGACGCCCGCCACGAGAAGCGGACGCAGGTGCTGGGCAGCGGACATGTTGGAACTCCCTTCGCAATCGCCAGGTTCGGCCTTGCAAGCCTAGCTGGCGATCAGCGACCTGCCTGAATGGCAGGCGGGGCGCTAGACCGGCTCCACCTTCAGCAGCACGCCGTCCTGACCAACGACGCGGACCTGGCTGCCGGCGGGGAGGTCGGGGCCGGACACCAGCCAGACGGAGTCGCCAGCGCGGATCTTGCCGCGGCCGCCGCTGATGGCTTCATGCAAGGCGAACTCGCGACCGACGAACTCATAGCCGCGACGGTTCAGGCCGGGCTGGTCGGAGACCTTGGCGGCGCTGCGCTGGCGGCGCCACCAGAACACCGCGGTGAGGATGGAGAGGACGCCGAACAGCAGGAACTGGATGGCCCAGTGCAGTTCCGGGGCGATGAAGGTGATGACCCCGACGAAGGCCGCGGCCACGCCGATCCATAGCAGGTAGCCGCCGGCGCCGAAGACTTCGAGGATCAGCAGCAGGGTGCCGAGGGCCAGCCAGTCCCAGTAGGTCAGATGCTGGAGGTAGTTCCACATCGGTTCAGCCCTTCTTGCCATCGAAGGTGGCGCGGACGATTTCGCCGATGCCGCCCACGGCGCCGATCACCTGGCTGGCTTCCAGCGGCATCAGCACCACCTTGCTGTTGTTGGCGCTGGCCAACTTGCCCAGTGCCTCCACGTATTTCTGCGCGACGAAGTAGTTCACTGCCTGCACGTTGCCGTTGGCGATGGCCTCGGATACCACGCGGGTCGCCTCGGCTTCGGCCTGGGCGGCACGCTCGCGGGCCTCGGCTTCGAGGAAGGCGGCGGTACGCTCGCCTTCGGCCTTGAGAATCTGTGCCTGCTTTTCGCCCTCGGCGGTGAGAATTTCCGCCTGGCGTCGGCCTTCGGCTTCGAGGACCTGGGCGCGCTTCAGACGCTCGGCTTTCATCTGGCTCGCCATGGCTTCCACCAGGTCGGCCGGCGGCGTGATGTCCTTGATCTCGATACGGGTGACCTTGATGCCCCAGGGTGCGGTGGCTTCGTCCACGGTGCGCAGCAGACGTTCGTTGATCGCGTCACGCTGGCTGAGCATGGCGTCCAGCTCCATGGAACCAAGCACGGTGCGGATGTTGGTCATCACCAGGTTGCGGATGGCGTGCTCCAGGTCGTTGACCTCGTAGGCCGCCTGGGCGGTGTTGATCACCTGGAAAAAGCACACGGCGTCGATGGTGACGATGGCGTTGTCGGCGCTGATGGCTTCCTGCGGGGGAATGTCCAGCACGCTTTCCATGACGTTGATCTTGCGGCCGATGCGGTCCATCACCGGCACGATGATGTTCAGGCCCGGCTTGAGCGTATTGGTGTAGCGGCCGAAGCGCTCCACGGTCCATTCGAAGCCTTGCGGCACGACTTTGAAGCCCATGAAGACGATTGCGATTGCAAGGGCGACGAAGAGGATGACGACACTGCCGATTTCCATGGGATCTGCTCCTTTTGCTGGCTGTATCTCGGTGACTGGGGCCCCTCCGCCCCAGCCGCCAAGCATTTCATTTCTGCTCGCTTTGTGGCGTGACCCGCAGCACTTCTTCGATGGTCGTCAGGCCCGAGGCGACTTTTTGCGCACCGGACAGGCGCAAGCTGCGCATGCCTTCCTTGAAGGCGGCCCGGCGCAAGGCGATCAGGTCGGTATCGGCGGTAATCAGCGGCTTGACCGCGTCGGATAGCAGCATGATCTCGTAGACCCCGGCGCGGCCGCGGTAGCCGGTGTCGCGGCATTCCAGGCAGCCGACCGCGCGGTGGGCCCCAGTGGGCATCGGTGCGCTCCAGGGTTTGGTCAGGCTGGTCCAGTCTTCTTCGCGCAACTCCATCGGCGCCTTGCAGTGCGGGCAGAGCGTCCGTACCAGGCGCTGGGCCATGACCCCGAGCAAGGTGGCGCGCAGCAGGTAGTAGGGCACGCCCAGTTCCAGCAGGCGGGTGATGGCGCTGGGTGCGTCGTTGGTGTGCAGGGTGGAGAGCACCAGGTGGCCGGTCAGCGCAGCCTGGATGGCCATCTCGGCGGTTTCCAGGTCGCGGATCTCGCCGATCATGATGATGTCGGGGTCCTGCCGCATCAGCGCGCGCACGCCGCTGGCGAAGGTCAGGTCGATGTTGTGCTGCACCTGCATCTGGTTGAAGGCGCCCTCGATCATCTCGATGGGGTCCTCGATGGTGCAGACGTTCACCTCGCTGGTGGCCAGCTGCTTGAGGGTGGTGTAGAGCGTGGTGGTCTTGCCCGAGCCGGTGGGGCCGGTGACCAGGATGATGCCGTTGGGCTGGTTGGTCATGCTCTGCCAGCGGCGCAGGTCGTCCTGGGAGAAACCGAGCTGGTCGAAGCTCTTCAGCAGCACTTCGGGGTCGAAGATCCGCATCACCATCTTCTCGCCGAAGGCGGTGGGCAGTGTGGAGAGACGCAGCTCCACTTCGCCGCCATCCGGGGTCTTGGTCTTGACCCGGCCGTCCTGGGGCTTGCGCTTTTCCGCCACGTTCATGCGCCCCAGGCTCTTCAGGCGGCTGACCACCGCCATGGTCACCTGCGGCGGGAATTGATAGACGGTGTGCAGCACGCCGTCGATGCGGAAGCGCACCGTGCCTTGTTCGCGGCGCGGTTCGATGTGGATATCGCTGGCGCGCTGCTGGTAGGCGTACTGGAACAGCCAGTCGACGATGTTGACGATGTGCGCGTCGTTGGCGTCCGGTTCCTGCTCGTTGGAGCCCAGCTTGAGCAACTGCTCGAAGTTGCCGACGCCGCTGATCTTCTGGTCCACCGCGCTGGCGCCGCTGACCGATTTGGCCAGTCGGTAGAACTCCAGGGTGAACTTCTGGATATCCACCGGGTTGGCGACCACCCGCTTGATCGGGCGCTTGAGCACATGGATCAGATTGCTTTCCCAGCTCTGCACGAAGGGCTGGGCACTGGCGATGGTCACCGCTTCGCTGTTGGCGGCCACGGCGAGGATCTTGTGGCGCTGGGCAAAGGCGTAGGACATCAGCGGCGTGATGGCGGCGACGTCTATCTTCAGCGGGTCGATGCGCAGGTAGGGCTGGCCGGCGTGCTCGGCCAGCCAGTGGCTGAGGGTTTCCAGGTCGAGCTTCTTGCCCGGACGCTTGAGGTCGTCCACCTGCTGGCTGGCCAGGAACTCCAGCGGGTGCTGCTGGTTGTTCACCGCGCTACGGCGAATGGCCAGGCAATGTTCTGCCTGGTCCTGGCTCAGGCGACCCTGGGACACCAGTTCGCGCATCAGGTCGTTGAGATCCAGCCAACGATCCTGGGCGGGTGAGGCAAAGGCGGACATGCAGGCTCCTCGGTCACGCTGCTCAGTCTGGAAGAGTAGTCAAACGCTCTTCTCGTGGGACGGCAAGCATGCCCGAATTGCCATCATTGGGCTAAGCGCTGCATCAAGGAACGGGAGAGAACTCCAGCTCCACCGTGAACACGCTGACCAGCGAGCGCATCTTCTGCGCGATGACTTCGGCCCGGTGTGGGGTCAGCCCGGGCTGGCGCAGCTGGACCAGCAGGTTGTCGCCGAGCCGGTTGACCTCCAGCCAGCGCGGCACCAGTTGCAGCTGGGCGAAGAAGGCGAGCAGGCGGCCGAGGATGTCCGCTTCGGCCTCGGCGAGGATGGCGAACTGCATTTCACGTGCCTCGAACTGGGCAGTGTGCGGGTGCCAGTGGTCTTCGCGGGCGACGGGGGCGGACTGGAGGCTGAGCATGCTGGATTCCTCGATGGGGAGGACGATAGTTTTCCAGCCTGGGGTGGGATTTTTCTGCCTGAATCACGTGGATTTGGAATATTTTTGGATAGACTTTCCTGGTTATCGCCACAACCGGGATTTTTTATGTCCATCACCCTGGATGCCTACGACAAACGCATTCTCGACCTGCTGCAGGAGGATGCGAGCCTGTCCACCGCCGAGATCGCCGAACGGGTGGGGCTGTCCCAGTCGCCCTGCTGGCGGCGTATCCAGCGCCTGAAGGACGAGGGGGTGATCCGCCGCCAGGTCACCCTGCTGGATCGGCGCAAGGTCGGCCTGAACGCGCAGATCTTCGCCCAGGTGAAACTCAACGCCCACGGCCGCTCCAACCTCACCGAGTTCGCCGAAGCCATGCGGGAGTTTCCCGAGGTGCTGGAGTGCCATGTGCTGATGGGCGCGGTGGATTTCATGCTGCGCATCGTCACCCGTGACATCGAGGCCTACGAGCGCTTCTTCTTCGAGAAGCTGTCGCTGGTGCCGGGAATACAGGAGGTGAACTCCATCGTCGCGCTGTCGGAGATCAAGTCCACTACCAGCCTACATATCGAGTAGCGCGTCTGTAGGGGCGATTTCAATCGCCGAACTTGTAGGAGCTTGCTTGCTAGCGAAAAGGAGCGATTCGCTGGCAAGCCAGCTCCTACGGGCAATGCAGCTTCCTGCAAATTCGCCCCTACACGAGAGCTTCAGGAGGCCTTGGCTCCTTCGCCAGCTTCCCGGCCTGATGCGGCGGCGTAAGTCCCATGGACAGGTAGATGCTGGTCAGGCCTTCCACGCCCATCTCCGCCGGACGCAGCCATTCCACCGGGACGTAGATCAGCCCGCCACCCACAGGAATGGGCGCAGTCGGCACCAGGATGGCGCAGTAGCTTCGGCCGTCCAGTTCGAAGGTTTCCGGGCTCGGGCGCAGGGCCAGGACGGCGGCGCCTTCGCCGCCAAAAATGCACCAGACCGGACTCATGGCGGCGATGTCGGCGTTCTTGCTGCGGTCGAGCAGGCCGACGAAACGGTCTGCCAGGCCGTACAGGCTGCCGATCAGCGGTGCGCGGCGCAGGGTCATGTCCAGCAGCCAGGCCAGCGGGCGGCGCAGGCCGAGCTGCACCGCCAGGCCCAGCGGGTAGAGGCTGCCCAGCAGCACCAGCGTGCCGACCAGGTACGCCAGCACCGGGTTGCTGGCGAAGGGTTGACCGAGGGCGCCTAGGAGGTGGCCGATCACCGTGGAGGGCCCCACCAGCCGGTTCAGCAGGCTGAGCAGCCAGGCCAGCAACGCCAGGGTCAGCACCAGCGGCAGCAGGGCCAGCAGGCCGGTGAGCCAGGTGGTGACCACGGAGCGGAAGCTTTGCTTGAGCATGGTGGGGGCCTCGACCGCCTTAGCGGGTCAGCGCCTTCCAGCTGCGCAGGCTGATCAGGGCCTGAGCCTGCTCGCTGCGGGCTGCCAGTACTTCTGCGTCCAGCGGCTGGGCGGCCAGTTCGGCGAACTTGGACAGCTCGCCATAGGCGCGGTCGACTTCCGGCACTTCCAGCACCTGGCGCGCCAGGCGCAGCCAGACCAGCAGGCGCTCGATGCGCGGAAGCTGCTCGGACAGGTCCTCGGGCTGGCGCTTGTAGCGATCCAGCTTGAGGGCTTCGCCTTCCTCGGCGATCAGACGCGGCAGCCAGTTGCCCAGCACGGCCTTGCCCTGGCGATTGCCACGTTCGTTGCGTTCGACAGTCCAGGCGCGGGCCAGCAGCCAGCGCGAGGCATTGAGGGAGAACAGGCCCCAACGGATGCCGGCGAGCTCGTCGGCGAACTGCTGCGGCGCGGCGTGGCGTACGGCTTCGTCCAACTCACCGGCCTGGATGCGCGGGCGCCAGTCCTGGAGCAGGCCATCCAGGGCTTCGCGCAGGTCGTGGCTGCTGGCGCGCGGGGCGGCCTGGCCAAGGCTGCCGATCAGGGCGCGCAGGTCGACCAGTTGCTGCAGCCAGTCCACCAGCAGCTTCCAGTGGCCATTGAAACGGTATTGCTCGGCCAGACGCTGGCTGCTCCCCAGCAGGTGCCAGGCCAGCGCGGCGAAGGCGTCGTCCAGCGGCAGCTCGGCGCTGAGTTCCGGAGCCGGCAGGCTGAGGTGGTAGCTGTTGGCGTCGTGCAGGCGATAACCGCGCTCGGCCTTGCTGATGTCGCAGGGCATCAGCGGCAGGTCGGTGGCCAATTCAGCGGCCAGCTCCAGCAGGGCCTCGGGCTCGCCCTGGCGCAGTTCCAGCTCCAGTTCGCAGATTTCTTCTTCCTGCTTGCCGGCGATCACCTTGCCCAGGTCCAGGGCGGCTTCGATCACGACCTTGGCCTTGCCACGGCCCCAGGCGATCTCGGCCCGGTCGCGCTGGAAGTCGGTGGTGAAGATCGGCTTGAGCTGCTTCTTGTCCAGCTCGGCCAGGCTGGCGGGCCAGCACTCGTCGGTGAGTTTCTTCGGGTCCAGCTTGGCCTTGTCCAGGTACCAGTCCCACTCATTGCGCTCGGACAGCCCGGCTACGCTCTGGCCGCGGGTCTTGAGGGTCTGGATGAACTGCTCGCCGTCACGGCGCAGGCGCAGGGCCACGCGGGCCTGGGCCAGGTCCCGTTCGGGGGTGTCGAAGTACTGGTTGAATAGCTCGCGGCGTTCCCAGCCGGACTTGTTGCGCTTCTTCAGCAGCGGATGGTCGCGCAGGGCTTCCAGGGTCTCGCGGCTGGCGCGAAGCTTGATTTCGGTCTCTTTGTTCATCGCCGGGATCTTTCAGACGCAGCCAGGGGGTGGCTACCAAGGCGGTGAAGTTTACAGGACCGGTCGGCACTGCGCCGCAGCGGTTTCGCCGCGCGCGGCCTTGGGCCTATGATGATCGCTCGTCCGTGGAGGCTCCCCGATGTCCGTTCCAGACCTGAAATCGCAGTTCGCCGCGCTGATCGCCACGCCCTCGGTGAGCTGCACCCAGCCCAGTTGGGACCAGTCGAACCAGGCGGTGATCGACTTGCTCGCCAGCTGGCTCGGCGACCTTGGCTTCCGTTGTGAGATCCAGCAGGTGGCGCCGGGCAAGGCCAACCTGCTGGCGACCTACGGTACGGGCCCCGGCGGCCTGGTGCTGGCGGGCCACAGCGACACCGTGCCGTTCGACGCCGCCCTGTGGAAAACCGACCCGCTGAAGCTCAGTGAAGTCAGCAATCGCTGGTATGGCCTGGGCAGCTGCGACATGAAGGGCTTCTTTCCCCTGGCTATCGAGGCCGTGCGCGGCCTGCTGGACCAGCGGTTCCAGCAGCCGCTGATCATCCTCGCCACCTGCGACGAGGAAAGCTCAATGGCCGGTGCCCGCGCCCTGGCCCAGGCCGGCAGGCCCCTGGGCCGCGCAGCCGTGATCGGCGAGCCGACGGGGCTCAAACCCATTCGCCTGCACAAGGGCGTGATGATGGAGCGCATCGACATCCTTGGACAGAGCGGCCATTCCTCCGACCCGAGCCTCGGCCATAGCGCCCTGGAAGCCATGCATGCGGTGATGAGCGACCTGATCGAGCTGCGTGGCGAATGGCAGCAGGAGTTCCGTAACCCGCAATTCACTGTGCCCCAGCCCACCCTCAACCTCGGCTGCATCCATGGTGGCGACAACCCCAACCGTATCTGCGGCCAGTGCAGCCTGGAGTTCGACCTGCGTCCGCTTCCGGGAATGAACCCGGACACCCTGCGCGCCGTGATCCGCCAGCGGCTGCGCCCGGTGGCCGAGCATTACCAGGTGAAAATCGACTTCAAGCCGCTGTTCCCGGCGGTGCCGCCGTTCGAGCAATCGCCGGAAAGTGATCTGGTGCGCCTGGCCGAACGTCTCACCGGCCATACGGCGCAAGCGGTGGCCTTCGGCACCGAAGCGCCGTATCTTCAGCAGCTCGGTTGCGAGACCCTGGTGCTCGGCCCCGGCGACATCGCCTGCGCCCACCAGCCGGACGAGCATCTCGAACTGTCGCGGATCGAGCCTACCGTTGCGCTATTGCGTCAGCTCATCCAGCATTACTGCCTTCAATCCGCCGCCACATCCTGACCGAGAGGGTTTCCGTTGATGCTCATGCGACGACGATAACGCGCCGACTCACTGCTCGCCGGCCGAGCACGCCTTCGTCTATTCGCCACCTGTTCAGGCTCACGGAACCATGCCCGATTACGTCAACTGGCTGCGTCACGCTACTCCCTACATCAACGCCCACCGGGACTGCACCTTCGTGGTGATGCTGCCCGGCGAGGGCGTCGCCCATCCGAATTTCGGCAATATCGTCCACGACCTGGTGCTGCTGCACAGCATGGGCGTGCGCCTGGTGCTGGTGCACGGCTCGCGGCCGCAAATCGAAACGCGACTGGCCACGCGTGGCCTGACCCCGCACTTCCACCGCGACCTGCGGATCACGGACGGCCCGACGCTGGAGTGCGTGATCGATGCCGTGGGCCAACTGCGGATCGCCATCGAGGCGCGCCTGTCCATGGATATCGCCGCGTCCCCCATGCAGGGTTCGCGGCTGCGGGTAAGCACCGGCAATTTCGTCACGGCGCGTCCCATCGGCGTCGTCGACGGCGTTGACTACCACCATACCGGTGAAGTGCGTCGGGTCGACCGCAAGGGCATCGGCCGCCTGCTGGACGAGCGCACCATCGTGCTGCTGTCGCCGCTCGGCTATTCGCCCACCGGGGAGATCTTCAACCTCGCCTGCGAGGACGTGGCCACTCGCGTGGCCATCGACCTGGGCGCGGACAAGCTGATCCTGTTCGGCGCCGAGCGCGGTCTGATCGACGAGTCCGGCAAGCTGGTGCGCGAGCTGCGCCCGCAACAGGTGCCGCCGCACCTGATCCGGCTGGGCAACAACTACCAGGCCGAACTGCTGGACGCTGCCGCCCAGGCCTGCCGCGCCGGGGTCAAGCGCAGCCACATGGTCAGCTATGCCGAGGACGGTTCTCTGCTGACCGAACTGTTCACCCGTGACGGCGGCGGCACCCTGGTGGACCAGGAGCAGTTCGAATCCCTGCGTGAAGCCACCATCGACGACGTCGGGGGCCTGATCGACCTGATCACCCCGCTGGAAGACCAGGGCATCCTGGTGCGCCGTTCGCGTGAGGTGCTGGAGCGGGAAATCGAGCAATTCACCATCGTCGAGCGCGACGGCCTGATCATCGCCTGCGCAGCGCTCTATCCCATCGCCGATTCCGATACCGGTGAGCTGGCCTGCCTGGCGGTGAATCCGGAGTATCGTCACGGCGGACGTGGTGACGAGTTGCTGGAGCGCATCGAGGAACGTGCCCGCGCCCTCGGCCTGAAGACCCTCTTCGTCCTCACCACCCGAACCGCCCACTGGTTCCGCGAGCGCGGCTTCCAGCCCAGCGGCGTCGAGCACCTGCCGGCAGCGCGTGCCTCGCTGTACAACTACCAGCGCAATTCGCAGATATTCGAGAAGACCCTCTGAGGCTCGTCCGAGCGCCTCGCCCTTACGGGGTGGGGCTGCTTTTCTGTGGGGGCGAATTCATTCGCTGAGCAGGTCGTAGACCTGCCCTCGAAGTTGCAGGGGGCAGCAGAGCTGCCCTTGGCGAATGAATTCGCCCCCACAAGGGTTTCCCCCGTCCGATCAGTTGCTGATCAGGCCCAGGATGCTCGCCTGGTAGGCGGCGACGAAGGTGTCGAAATCCACTTCCGGTTCGGCTTCCAGGCGCGCCTGCTCGTCCAGCGATTCGCGAGCCAGGGCCTCGAAGCGTGCCTGGTCCTCGACGCTCAGGGGTTGGCTGCGGAAGTAATCGGCGTGCTGGCGGCTGTGGCGCAGGGCGAACTGGCTGAAGCTTTCGCCATTGCCGCGAAGTTCCGCCAGGACCTGGGCCGAAGGGGTCAGCTCGGAATTGGCGACCTTGGCGCGCTGTGCGGCCAGGGCCTCGGCGTGTTCCTCGATGCCTAGCGCGCGGTCCAGCACTTCGGCGGTCCGCGCGATGCGGTCGAGCAGATCGCCGGCCCACTCGGTGAGGCCGACGGCATGGCCGTGGCGTTGCAGGGTCAGACCCGGACGGCGTCCTTCCTTGACCACACGCTGGAAGTTGTCGGTGGCGCTGCGGCATTCCTCGCCGGCCATCGGCGGGCTGTCCTGCAGGGCGCAGAACAGCAGGAAGGCATCGAGGAAGCGGGCCTCGCTGAGGTCGATGCCCAGCGGCAGGAACGGGTTGATGTCGAGGCAGCGCACTTCCACGTACTGCACGCCACGGGCCATCAGCGCCTGGATCGGGCGCTCGCCGGTGTAGGTGACGCGCTTGGGACGAATCGACGAGTAGTACTCGTTTTCGATCTGGATCACGTTGGTGTTCAGCTGCACCCATTCGCCGTCCTGCTTGGTGCCGATCTCGGCATAGGGCGGGTAGGGCGTGGAGACCGCCTGGCGCAGGCTCGACAGGTAGCTGTCGAGGCTGTTGTAGCAGGGCGTGAGACCGGCCTGGGCATTGTTCTGGTAGCCCAGGTCACTCATCCGCAGGCTGGTGGCATACGGCAGGAAGAGCGTGTCCGCGTCGAGGCTGTCGAGATCGTGCGGGCGGCCGCGCAGGAAGCTCTTGTCCAGCGCAGGGGCGGCGCCGAACAGGTACATCAGCAGCCAGCTGTAGCGGCGGAAGTTGCGGATCATGGCGATGTAGCGCGCCGACTGGTATTCGCGGTCGCTCTGCGGATCGCCTTCGGCCTGCTTGAGCAGCGGCCAGATCGCCTCGGGCAGGGAATAGTTGTAGTGGATGCCGGCAATGCACTGCATGGTCTTGCCGTAACGCACGGCCAGGCCCTTGCGATAGACGTACTTCAGGCGGCCAATGGGCGAGGTGCCGTAGCGGGCGATCGGGATGTCTTCTTCCGACGGCAGCCGGCAAGGCATGGACGGGCTCCAGAGCAGCTCATCGCCAAGCTTGTCCACGGTGAAGCGATGGACCTTCTCCAGGTCCGCCAGGGTCTGCGCCGGATCGGCCTCGGCCGGAGTGATGAACTCCAGCAGCGACTCGGAATAGTCCGTGGTGATCTGCGCATGGGTCAGGGCCGAGCCCAGCGCGGGGGAGTGCGGCGTCAGCGCCAGTTGGCCATTGCCATCGACCCGCAGGCACTCGCGCTCGATGCCGTGCAGGCAACGGGTGAGCAGGGGCAGGTTGGCGCGCTCGCCGAGCAAGGCCAGGCGGCGGGAAAGAAGATCGCTCAATTTGGAATCCTTCACGCGTCGGTCGCCCCAATATGGGGGTGGACCAAGCTGTCTACAAGAGGCGGACTTGGCCGCCGGCCGAAATACTTTTCCAGCCGGCGGGTCGCGTTGTCGCTTCGTCCAGAATAGAGCTTTGCAACTGCCCCGCTGTTACAGCTGAGCGAAGGTGCCTTGTCCCTTGGCGACCAGTTTGTCGCCTTGCAGTACATCGGCCTCCACCACCAGCGTGCGTTTGCCGGCGTGCAGAACCCGTGCCTTACAGATCACCTCACCTTCCGCCACCGGCCGCAGGTAGTTGATCTTGCACTCCAGCGTGGCGCTGCGCCGGTCGAAACCATGGGTGCTGGTGCAGGCCAGCCCCATGGTGATGTCCAGCAGCGAGAAAATCGCCCCGCCATGCATGACCTGGCCACGATTGCGCAGGTGCTCGTCCATGGGCAGCCGCGCCTCGGCGATGCCATCGCCGAGGCTCAGCGGCTCGATACCCAGCAGCTTGCTGTAGGCGCTGGTGGTTTGCTGGTCGGTGAAGTCCATCGTCACTTCTTCTTCATCTGCTTGGCGTTGGCGAATAGCGATGCCATGGCGCCGGTCGCCGGCGGAGCGCTGTTGCGCGGCGCGCTCTGCTGCTGGCGCGGCTGGCCGCCCTGGCGACCGCCGCCGCGTGGGCCTTCGACCTTCTCGCCGGGCGTGTCGCTCATGCGCATGGACAGGCCCACGCGGTTACGCGGGATGTCCACTTCCATGACTTTCACGCGGACGATGTCACCGGCCTTGACCACTTCGTACGGGTCTTTGACGAACTTCTCCGACAGCGCGGAGATGTGCACCAGGCCGTCCTGGTGGACGCCGATGTCGACGAAGGCGCCGAAGTTGGTGACGTTGGTCACCACGCCTTCCAGCGTCATGCCGGGCTTGAGGTCCTTGAGGCTTTCCACGCCTTCCTGGAACTCGGCGGTCTTGAACTCGGGGCGCGGGTCGCGGCCCGGCTTGTCCAGTTCCTTGATGATGTCGGTGACGGTGGGCAGGCCGAAGGTCTTGTCGGTGAACTTCGCCGGGTCCAGACGCTTGAGGAAGCCCGAGTCGCCAAGCAGCGAGCGGATGTCGCGGCCGGTGCCTTCGGCGATGCGCTGCACCAGCGGGTAGGTCTCCGGGTGCACGGCGGAGGCGTCCAGCGGGTTGTCGCCATTCATTACGCGGAGGAAGCCGGCGGCCTGCTCGAAGGTCTTCTCGCCCAGGCGGCTGACCTTCTTCAGCTCGTCGCGGGTCTTGAACGCGCCGTTGGCATCGCGGTAGGTGACGATGTTCTGCGCCAGGGTGGAATTGAGGCCGGAGATGCGCGCCAGCAGGGCGGCGGAGGCGGTGTTCACGTCCACGCCCACGGCGTTCACGCAGTCTTCCACCACGGCGTCCAGGCTACGCGCCAGCTGAAGCTGGGACACGTCGTGCTGGTACTGGCCGACGCCGATGGATTTCGGGTCGATCTTCACCAGCTCGGCCAGCGGGTCCTGCAGGCGGCGGGCGATGGAAACGGCGCCACGCAGGGAGACGTCCAGGTCCGGGAACTCCTTCGCTGCCAACTCGGAGGCGGAGTACACCGAAGCGCCGGCCTCGCTGACCATGATCTTGGTCATCTTCAGGGCCGGGTATTTCTTGATCAGCTCGATGGCCAGCTTGTCGGTCTCGCGGCTGGCGGTGCCGTTGCCGATGGCGATCAGGTCGACGCTGTGCTTGGCGCAGAGCTTGCCGAGGATGGCCAGGGTCTCGTCCCACTTGTTGTGCGGCACGTGGGGGTAGACGGTGGCGGTGTCCAGCAGCTTGCCGGTGGCATCGACCACGGCCACTTTGCAGCCGGTGCGCAGGCCCGGGTCGAGGCCCAGGGTGGCGCGCGGGCCGGCCGGGGCGGCCAGCAACAGGTCATGCAGGTTGCGGGCGAAAACGTTGATGGCTTCGCTTTCGGCGGCTTCGCGCAGCTCGCCGAGCAGGTCGGTTTCCAGGTGGGTATAGAGCTTGACCTTCCAGGTCCAGCGCACCACTTCGGACAGCCACTTGTCGCCGGCGCGGCCCTGGTTGGAGATGCCGAAGCGCTCACCAATCATCAGCTCGCAGGGATGCAGGGTGCCGGGCAGCTCTTCGCCGACCTTCAGGGCGATGCTCAGGACGCCTTCATTGCGGCCACGGAAGATCGCCAGTGCACGGTGCGAGGGCACGCCCTTGAGGTTTTCGTCGTGCTCGAAGTAGTCGCTGAACTTGGCGCCTTCCTGCTCCTTGCCGGCGACCAGGCGGGCGCTGAGGGTGGCGCCGTCCTTGAGAAAACCGCGCAGGTTGGCCAGCAGCGTGGCGTCTTCGGCGAAGCGCTCCATGAGGATGTACTTGGCGCCTTCGAGCACGGCCTTGATGTCGGCAAAGCCCTTTTCAGCGTCGATGAAACGTTCGGCTTCGGCTTCCGGAGCCAGGGATGGGTCATTGAACAGTGCATCGGCCAGCTCGCCGAGGCCGGCTTCCAGGGCGATCTGGCCCTTGGTGCGGCGCTTCTGCTTGTAGGGCAGGTACAGGTCTTCGAGGCGGGTCTTGGTGTCGGCGAGCTTGATCTCGCGCTCCAGTTCGGGGGTCAGCTTGCCCTGTTCGGTGATGCTGGCGAGGATCGAGGTGCGGCGCTCTTCCATCTCGCGCAGGTAGCGCAGGCGTTCTTCGAGGTTACGCAGCTGGGTGTCGTCGAGGCTGCCGGTGACTTCTTTCCGGTAACGGGCGATGAAAGGCACGGTCGAACCTTCGTCCAGCAGTTCCACTGCGGCGGCGACCTGTTGCGGGCGCACGCCCAGTTCTTCGGCGATGCGGTTGTTGATGCTGTCCATTGAAAACACCTGCATGGGCGGCAACCCGGGCCGGGCCGCTGAGGCTGCCGCAGAATGACAGACCGGCGAGCCAGGGCTCGCCGGTGATGAAAGGCGCCGCATTATAAACACCGAGTTTCGAAGGGTAGGAAACCGTTCGGGGAAAAATCTGCTAACAATGGGCAAGCCGCCGCGAGCCGCTGGCAAGCGATAATGTGCGGCTTGCCGAACAGGAGAAAACATGAGCAGCAACCCGACCGCTGAAGGCGAAAAGATCCTTATTGTCGATGACGACGCCCGTCTGCGGCGCCTTCTTGAGCGCTTCCTCGACGAACAGGGCTTTCGCGTACGCGCCGTGGAGAACGTCGAGCAGATGGATCGCCTGCTGGCTCGCGAACTCTTCAGCCTGGTAGTCCTGGACCTGATGCTGCCCGGCGAGGATGGCCTGTCGGCCTGCCGGCGACTGCGCGCATCGAACAACCAGGTGCCGATCATCATGCTCACCGCCAAGGGCGACGAGACCAGCCGCATCCAGGGCCTGGAACTGGGCGCCGACGACTACCTGGCCAAGCCGTTCAACCCCCGCGAGCTGCTGGCGCGGATCAAGGCCGTGCTGCGCCGCCAGGCGCCGCAGGTGCCAGGCGCGCCGGCGAGCGAGGACGAGAGCGTCAGCTTCGGCGACTACGAGCTGTCCCTGGCTACCCGCGAGCTGAAGAAAGGTGACGACGTGCAGATGCTCACCACCGGTGAGTTCGCCGTACTCAAGGCGCTGGTTCAGCACGCCCGCGAGCCGCTGACCCGCGACAAACTGATGAACCTGGCCCGTGGCCGCGAGTGGGACGCCCTGGAGCGCTCCATCGACGTGCAGATCTCCCGTCTGCGCCGGCTGATCGAACCGGACCCTTCCAAGCCTCGCTATATCCAGACCGTCTGGGGCGTCGGCTACGTGTTCGTGCCCGATGGCAACAAGTGAACGCGCGGCGGGGGTCCCCGCCGCCGGGCAACCCAGGGTGGTGATGCGTACCCCCTACTGGTTCCCGCAGAGCTTCTTCTCCCGCACCCTGTGGCTGGTGCTCATCGTCGTCCTGTTTTCCAAGGCGCTGACCCTGGTCTACCTGATGATGAACGAGGACGTGCTGGTGGACCGCCAGTACAGCCACGGTGCGGCGCTGACCCTGCGTGCCTATTGGGCAGCGAGTGAAGAAGAGCGTCACGACCTGGCCAAGGCCGCCGGCCTCAAGCGGGTGACCCGCGACGCCGTGCCGGCCAGCGAGCAGCACTGGCCCTACAGCGAAATCTTCCAGCGCCAGATGCAGGCCGAGCTCGGTCCCGGTACTGAAGTGCGCCTGCGCGCGCAAAGCCCGCCGGCTCTCTGGGTCCACGCACCGGAGCTGGGACCGGACTGGGTGCGTATCCCGCTTTATCCACACCCCCTGCGCGGCCAGCGAATCTGGAGCGTGCTCGGCTGGTTCCTCGGTATTGGCCTGCTGTCCACCGCCGCTGCATGGATCTTCGTGCGCCAGCTCAACGCCCCGCTCAAGCGTCTCGTCTTTGCCGCCCGTCAGGTCGGCCAGGGCCGCAGCGTGCGCCTGCCGGTGAGCGACACGCCGAGCGAGATGGCCGAGGTGTACCGCGCCTTCAACCAGATGGCCGAGGACGTCGAACGCGGCGCCCGCGAGCGCGAACTGATGCTGGCCGGTGTCTCGCACGACCTGCGCACACCGCTGACGCGGCTGCGCTTGTCGCTGGAGCTGATGAGCAACGACTCCGAGCTGACCGACGACATGGTCCGCGATATCGAGGACATGGACGCCATCCTCGACCAGTTCCTCGCCTTCATCCGCGACGGCCGTGACGAGCGCGTGGAAGAGCTGGACCTGGGCGAACTGGTCTGCGAGGTGGTGGCACCCTATAACCAGCAGGAAGAACAGGTGCGCCTGTGCCTGGAACCGTTGCCGCCATTCCCGCTGCGGCGGGTGTCGATGAAACGGCTGTTGGTGAATCTGATCGAGAACGCGCTGCGATATGGTGGCAACGGTGTCGAAGTTGCAGCTTTCGTGGCGGGCGACAACGCCGCACCCTACGTCGTGCTCAGCGTGCTGGATCGCGGCCAGGGGATCGATCCGGCGGAACTGCAGGACATCTTCAACCCGTTCATTCGCGGCGACCGCGCCCGTGGCGGCAAGGGCACCGGCCTGGGGCTGGCCATCGTCAAGCGCATCGCCGCGCAGCATGGCGGCAGCGTCGAGCTGCGTAATCGCTCCGGTGGTGGTCTGGAAGCACGCGTCTGCCTGCCCCTCGGGCTAATGCTCCCCCGCGACGCGGTTTAGGTTCCTACGAAAACGGCCTGCGCTTCGGCCATGCGTCGTTGGAAATCGGCTCGGCCTGCTCATTGACAGTCGTCAACTCCGCGGCCTCGCCGATTTCCGCCTAGCCTGACCATCGCTCGGCGCGTTTTCGTGCGGAACGGCATTCCGCAAGCGCCCGGCTGGGCGCTACTTTTCTTGAAATCCCTTCGGTCCCGGATTCCGGCCTGCCATCGGCGGTGATGCCACGCGGCCATATTTTAGGCGTACGCTTCTGCGGCGCTGGGCTATCTTCAGCTTGCGCACCGACATGAGGTCAGTATGCAAGCCGCTCCTTTCCGACTTCCCCAATGGACCTGGTGGTTGCCGCTGCCGCTGCTGCATCTGGCTACCTGGGTGTCCTTGCTGACCCAGGCGTCCAGCGGGCTCGCCGTGTGGTACCTGCCTTTCGCGCTCGGCCTGGTGTTCTGCCTCTGGTGGGGCGCGCGAGTATTGCCCGCCATTTACTTCAATGCGCTGCTCAGCGTGCCGCTGTGGGACCTGAATCTTTACTGGGCGCCGCTCTACGCCATCCCGGAAACCCTCAGCGTGGCTGCCGGCTGGTGGGCGCTCAGACGTTCCGGCTGTCACGCCGACCTGCGTGATTTCCCCGAACTGCTGCGCTTCATGCTCTACGGTGTGCTGCTGCCGGTCAGCCTGCTGGTCTACGGCGAGCAGGTGGCCCTGATGCTGAGCGGCAATCCTGTCCGCGACAGTTGGGGCAACTCCGCCTTGCTGGTCTGGCCCGGCGCCTGCCTGACGACCCTTGCCGTGAGCCTGCCGCTGCTGACCTACCTGACGCCGCTGTTCAGCCGCCATGGCTGGGTGCCCGAGCCGGTGGAAGCGCTGCCCGAAACCCTGCACCGTCTGCCGCCCTGGCCGCTGTTGCTGGCGCTGGCGCTGCTCATCCCCTGGCTGGTCACCGTGGTGCCGCTGATCCTCACCTTGCCGCCCATCGGCATGATGATGCTCGGCCTGGCGCTGGTCTGGGGCTTCCCTGGCGCGCTCTGTGGGGCCGGACTCACCGCCCTGACCGTGCTTGCCCTGCCGGCGCTGCGCAAGCTGGATGGTGGATCGGCCCTGGCCGACCCGCAGTGGGGCGTCGAACTGTACTTCAGCGTGCTGCTGCTGATGATGTCGGCGCTGCTGGTGGGTCGCAGCCTCAGCGACCTGCGCCTGGCCCTCGGTCGCCGCGACGAGATGCAGAAGGAATTGGCCCTGACCAACCTGGCGCTGCAGGCCAGCCCGCTGGGCGTCACCATCGTCGATGCGCGTCAGTCCGACCAGCCGCTGATCTACTGCAACCCCGCCTTCGAGCAGATGAGCGGCTATTCGCGGGAAGAGGCGCTGGGCAACCATTGGCGCTTCCTGCTCCACCATGATCGCAACCAGTCCGAATTACCGCGCCTGCAGGACGCGCTGCAACGCGGCGAGCAGTGTCAGCTGGTGCTGCGCAACTATCGCAAGGACGGCAGCCTGTTCTGGAACGAGATCACCGTGGCGCCCATGCGGGATACCCAGGGCATCAGTCATTTCGTCGCCCTGCAGCACGACGTCAGCAGCCGCGAGATGCTTTCCGAGGAACTCGACACCCGCCGCGACGAGCTATTGCGCCAGACCCACCTGCTGAACCAGACCGAGGCCATCGCCGATATCGGCAGCTGGGTGCTGGAAATCACCGCCCTGAAGATGGCCTGGAGCGAGGGCAGCTTCCGCATCTACGAGATGGACCCGGCTGCAGGTGCCCCCAGCCTCGGCCAGATGCTCAGTTTCTTCGATCCGGCCAGTCGCGCCCTGCTGGAAGACACCCTGGAGCAGTGCCTGCGCAGCGCCGAGCCCTTCGATGTGGAGTTGCGCATCCAGGGCGCGCGCGGCACACCGCGCTGGCTGCGGATCAAGGGGCTGGCCGAACACGATGGCGAGCAGGTGATCCGTATCTATGGCGCCATGCTCGACCTGACCACCCAGAAACGTTCGGAACGCCTGCAACACGAGCGCGACAAGCACCTGCACCTGTTCTTCGAGGCGCCGCTGATCGGCATGGCCCTGTGCACCCCGGACCAGCGCTGGGAAGAGGTCAACTACAAGCTCTGCAGCATCCTCGGCCGCTCCCGCGAACAGCTGCGTGGCGTCGACTGGATGAGCATGACGGTGGCCGAGGACCGGGCCGCGGAAGAGGCCCTGCTGGACGAAGTACGCAAGGGGGAGCGCGACGGCTACGAGCTGGACAAGCGCTTCATGAGAGGCTCTGGCGGTACTGTGCACACGCGGGTCAACGTCCGCGGGGTGCGCGATCTGGATGGCCAGCTCTATGCCCTGCTGGCGCTGGTGGAAGACATCAGCGCCCGCCACGAGGCCGAGGCGCGCTACCGGACCCTGGTGGAGCACGCCCCGGAAGCCATCCTGGTGTTCGATCCGCAGCTCGGCATCGTGGAAGCCAACGAGAATGCCGCGCGCCTGTTCGGGCTGTCCCGCGAGCAGTTGAAGGGCCACATGCCCACCAGCTTCAGTCCACCGTTGCAGGCTGATGGACGCTCCTCGCGGGAGCTTGGAAATGCCTACACCCGCGCCGCGCTCAAGGGCGACACGCCGACCTTCGACTGGTTGATGCGCGATGTGAACGGTCGCGTGCGTCCCTGTGAGGTGCGCCTGGTGCGCCTGCCTGGTGAAGGCCGGCCGCTGATTCGCCTGAGCATCACCGACATTTCCGAACGTCAGCGCTATCAGCGCGAAATCGAACGCCTGGCCTACAGCGACGAACTCACCGGTCTGCCCAACCGCCGATTGCTGCTCGACCGCCTGCAACACGCCATGGCCCGCGAACAACGCGAAGCCCGCTACGGCGCGCTGTTGTTCATCGACCTGGATCACTTCAAGACGGTCAACGACAGCCTCGGTCACCCGGTGGGCGACGCCTTGCTAAGAGAAGTCACCGCACGCCTGGCGGGTTGCCTGCGCAATGAAGACACCCTCGCGCGCCTCGGGGGCGACGAGTTCGTGGTGCTGCTGGAAGCCCTGGCCGATAGCCCGGAGCAGGCCGGTAAACTGGCTGCGGAAGTGGGCGACAAGTTGCTGCAGAGCCTGCACGGCAGCTACATCATCGGCGAGCACGAACTGGTGGTCAGCGCCAGCATCGGCATCGCCCTTCACCCCTTCCTCGAACAGATCGCCGCGGATGTCCTCAAGCAGGCGGACACCGCCATGTACCGGGCCAAGCAGTCCGGGCGCAACGCGCTGCATTTCTTCGCTCCGGAAATGCAGGCGGCCATCGACCAGCGCCTGCAACTGCAAAGCGAACTGCGCCAGGCCATCGACCGCGGTCAACTGAGCCTGGAATTCCAGCCGCAACTGGCCCTGTCCGATGGCCGCGTGCTGGGCGCCGAGGCCTTGATGCGCTGGCACCATCCCACGCGTGGCGAGGTGCCGCCGGCGCAGTTCATCCCGTTGGCGGAAGAGACCGGCCTGATCATCGAGCTGTCGGACTGGATGTTGGAACGCGCCTGTTCGTGCCTGGCCAACTGGCAGACGGAGATGCCATGGCTGGTGCTGGCGATCAACGTCAGTCCCCGCGAGTTGCGCAAACCCGGCTTCGTCGAACGCATCCATAGTGCGCTCAAGCGCCATGGTGTGTCGGGCACGCGGCTGGAGCTGGAAATCACCGAAGGCAGCCTGCTGGAAGAAGTCGAGCAATGCATTTCCGCGATGCAGGCACTCAAGGCCCTGGGCGTGCGCTTCGCCATCGACGATTTCGGTACGGGCTATTCATCCCTGGCGTACCTCAAGCGGCTGCCCCTCGACCGGCTGAAGATCGATCGCAGCTTCGTCGATGGACTGGCAACTGATGCGAGCGACCTGGCCCTGGTGGAAACCATCCTGGCCATCGGTCGCAACCTCGGGCTGGAATGCATCGCCGAAGGCATCGAAGGAGAAGAGCAGCTGGCCATGCTGCGCCAGCGCGGCTGCGAGCTCGGCCAGGGCTATCACTTCAGTCGGCCGCTGGACGAGGAAGGATTCCGCAGCTGGATGCGCGCCCGCGAAGAGCGGCAGGTGGTGGTGCGCAGTTTATAGGGCGCCGTTGCTTTTCCGTGGGGGCGATTTCAATCGCTATAGCCGGCGAAGCTGGCCCTTTGGGCTCGTAGGAGCTGGCTTGCCAGCGAATGGCCTCTATTCGCTAGCAAGCTAGCTCCTACAACAGCTAACGCAGACATAGCCAATGAATTCGCCCCTGCAGACTCACCCCTTGCCCTTGGTCCGTGTCGAGTTGGGGCAGGCGTTCTTCTCGAGGTACTGGATGATGATCCCGGCCACGTCCTGCTCGGTGGTGGTCTCGATACCTTCCAGGCCGGGCGAGGAATTCACTTCCATCACCAGTGGCCCGTGATTGGAACGCAGGATATCGACCCCCGCGACCGACAGGCCCATGACCTTGGCGGCGCGGATCGCAGTCATGCGCTCTTCCGGAGTGATCTTGATCAGGCTGGCGCTGCCGCCGCGATGCAGGTTGGAGCGGAATTCACCGGGCTTGGCCTGGCGCTTCATCGAGGCGATCACCTTATCGCCTACCACGAAGCAGCGGATGTCAGCGCCGCCGGCTTCGCGGATGTACTCCTGCACCATGATGTTCTGCTTCAGGCCCATGAAGGCTTCGATCACCGATTCGGCGGCCTTCTCCGTTTCGCACAGCACCACGCCTATGCCCTGGGTGCCTTCCAGCACCTTGATCACCAGCGGGGCGCCGTTGACCATGCGGATCAGGTCGGGGATGTCGTCGGGGGAGTGGGCGAAACCGGTCACCGGCAGGCCGATGCCCTTGCGTGACAGCAGTTGCAGCGAACGCAGCTTGTCCCGCGAGCGGGTGATGGCCACCGACTCATTGAGGGGGAACACCCCCATCATCTCGAACTGGCGCAGCACGGCGCAGCCATAGAAGGTGACCGAGGCGCCGATGCGCGGGATCACCGCATCGAAGCCTTCCAGCGGCTGGCCGCGATAGTGGATCTGCGGCTTGTGGCTGGCGATGTTCATATAGGCGCGCAGGGTGTCTATCACCACCATTTCATGGCCGCGCTGCTGGCCGGCCTCGACGAGGCGGCGAGTCGAATACAGGCGCGGATTGCGCGATAACACGGCGATTTTCATTGGGCACCCGGAAGGGAAAGAGTCGGTTTTTCCTGAACGTAGGTGAGCGCCGGGTTGACCACCAGTTGCGCCTGCACCAGGGCCTTGGAGCCCAGCAGTACGCGGTAGCGCATGGTCTTGCGGCAGGCCAGGGTGAACTCGATGGGCCAGATCCGGTCACCCAGCGCGAGCAGGGTGCGAATGACATAACGGGTCTGCGCCTGGCCGTTGGAGCTTTTTATGGTCTTTACCGAAACCACCTGCGCCTCGCAACGATGTCGCCGCTGCACCAGGGTGCCAAGGTGCGCGGTGAACCTGACCCACTTCTCGCCTTTCTTTTGGAAGGGGACGATGTCACTGGCGTGCAGGGTAGAGGTGCTGGCTCCGGTATCGATCTTCGCGCGCAGGCCAACCATGCCAAGTTCCGGCAGGGCGATCCACTCGCGGAGTCCGATCACGGAGAGATGGTCGAAAGTCTTCAATACAGGCTTTCCGGTAAAGTTGGCGCATTCTAGTGGGCCGATGTGACAACTGCATCTGGCCCTGGCTGAGCTTAGACCGGGCTGACAAATGGGACAGCCCGCGCAGGATGGAATCCAGTCATGCGTGATAAAGACGAAAAAGACGACAAGGTGCGCCTCGACAAATGGCTCTGGGCGGCGCGCTTCTACAAGACCCGCGCCCTGGCCAAGGAAGCCATCGAGGGTGGCAAGGTCCACCATCACGGCGAGCGCTGCAAGCCTTCGAAGGAGCCGCGTGTCGGCGACGAGTATGTGATCCGCACCGGTTTCGATGAACGCACCGTCATTGTCCGTGCGCTTTCCGCGGTGCGTCGCGGCGCACCGGAAGCTCAGACCCTCTATGAGGAAACGGCCGAGAGCCTGGCCAAACGGGAAGAGGCTGCCGCCATGCGCAAGGCCGGTGCCCTGGGTATCCAGACCGATGGCCGGCCGACCAAGAAGCAGCGCAGGCAGATTCATTTCCTGCGGGGTGGCAGCGAATAAAGGCCGGCGAATACGGGCTTCCAAGCGCGCGCTGAGCATCGATAGAAAACACCCGAGCCGGCGATAGATAACCGGCCCTTGGTCCGTTGACGGATTTGCGCATAAAATCGCCAGCCTTTCGGCCAAATTGGCCCAAATGCAGCGAGTCCGGCATGTCCGATTTCACCCAACGTTTTCTATTCGACGACACCGATGTGCGCGGCGAACTGGTCTCTCTCGGCGAGAGCTACGCCCACGTCCTGGCCAAGCATCCTTACCCGGAGCCGGTTGCCCAGCTGCTCGGTGAGATGCTCGCCGCCGCTTCCCTGTTGGTCGGCACCCTGAAGTTCGATGGCCTGCTGGTACTGCAGGCACGTTCCTCCGGCGCGGTTCCGCTGCTGATGGTGGAATGCTCCAGCGACCGTGAACTGCGTGGCATCGCCCGTTACCACGCCAGCCAGGTCAGCCCGTCCGCCGGCCTGGCCGAGCTGATGCCCGAAGGGTCGTTGACCCTGACCGTGGACCCGAAGCAGGGCCAGCGCTACCAAGGCATCGTCGCCCTGGAAGGCGCCACCCTGGCCGAATGCCTTTCCAGCTATTTCGACAACTCCCAGCAGTTGCCCACCCGCTTCTGGCTCAACGCCGACGGTCGCAATGCCCGTGGCATGTTGCTCCAGGCCCTGCCGGCCGATCGCCTGAAGGACCCCGAGGCCCGCGAGGCCAACTGGCAGCACCTGACCACCCTGGCCGACACCCTGACCGCCGAAGAACTGCTCGGTCTGGACAACGAGACCGTGCTGCACCGCCTCTATCATGAAGAAACGGTGCGCCTGTTCGATCCCCAGGCCATCCACTTCCGCTGCAGCTGCTCGCGTCAGCGTTCGGCCAACGCGCTGGTGAGCCTGGGCAAGGACGACGCCGAAGCCCTGCTGCAGGAAAGCGGCGGCACCGTGGTGATCGACTGCCAGTTCTGCAACCAGCGCTACAGCTTCGATGCGGCGGATATCGCCCAGCTGTTCGCCGGTGGCGGCAGCGCCGCGCCGTCGGAAACGCGCCACTGAAAAGATGTAGTGTGCCCGCAAGGTCGCTGAGTGACCGGGGTGCGATTATCGGTCATGAATATGCCTCCCTGACAGGAGGTTTCTACCCAAAGCGGGCTTTTCTGGCATAATCGCGCGCACTTTTTTCGCTGTAGGGGGTCGCAGTACCCACTACAAAACGTTTGGAGGACTCGGCTTTTAGCCGACGGGGAACCACATGACGCAAGCCAATAACGCCGTGTACACCGATATCAGCGCCGCGCAACTGGTCGAAGAGGCCATCCGCCGTGGCGAGGGTGAACTGGCCGCCAACGGTTCGTTGGTAGTGAAAACCGGTCATCGCACCGGTCGTTCTCCGGCAGATCGTTTCATCGTTCAAGAGCCGAGCACCGAAGCCAAAATCGCCTGGGGCAACATCAACCGTGCCTTCTCGGCGGACAAATTCGATGCGCTGTGGAGCCGCGTTGACGCTTATGTGACCGAACGTGAGCGTTTCGTCTCCCACGTGCACGTTGGCGCGGATCCCGAGCACTACCTGGCCGTCAAGATGACCACCGAGACCGCCTGGCACAACCTGTTCGGCCGTTGCCTGTTCATCAACCCGGAACAGTACAACCCGCAGTCCCGCCAGGAGTGGCAGATCCTCAACGCCCCGAACTTCGTCTGCGAGCCGGAGCGTGACGGCACCAACTCCGATGGTTGCGTGATCCTCAACTTCGCCGCCAAGAAAGTGCTGATCGCCGGCATGCGCTACGCCGGTGAAATGAAGAAGGCCATGTTCTCCGTGCAGAACTTCCTGCTGCCGGAAAAAGACGTGCTGCCGATGCACTGCGCCGCCAACGTTGGCGAAGAAGGCGACACCACCCTGTTCTTCGGCCTGTCCGGCACCGGCAAGACCACCCTGTCCGCTGATGAAAGCCGTTACCTGATCGGTGACGACGAGCACGGCTGGGGCGTGGGCACCGTGTTCAACATCGAAGGCGGCTGCTACGCCAAGTGCATCGACCTGTCCGAGAAGAACGAGCCGGTAATCTGGAAAGCCATCCAGTTCGGCGCCGTGCTGGAAAACGTGGTCCTGAACCCGGAAACCCGCCTGCCTGACTACAGCGATGACAGCCTGACCCAGAACACCCGGGCGGCCTACCCGCTGCACCTGGTCGAGAAGCGCGTCGAGGCCAACCGTGCCGGCGAGCCGAACGCAGTGATCTTCCTGACCTGCGACCTGACCGGCGTGCTGCCGCCCGTTTCCATCCTGAACAACGAGCAGGCTGCCTACCACTTCCTGTCCGGCTACACCGCGCTGGTCGGTTCCACTGAAATGGGTTCCGGCGGCGGCATCAAGTCCACCTTCTCCACCTGCTTCGGCGCACCGTTCTTCCCGCGTCCGGCTGGCGAGTACGCTGAACTGCTGATCAAGCGCATCCAGGGCTTCGGCTCCAAGGTGTACCTGGTCAACACCGGTTGGACCGGTGGTGGCTACGGCGTTGGCAAGCGCTTCAACATCCCGACCACCCGTGGCGTGATCGCTGCCATCCAGAGCGGTGCCCTGATCGGTGCCGAGACCGAGCACCTGGACACCATCAACCTGGACGTGCCGAAAGCCGTACCGGGCGTCGAAACCAACCTGCTCAACCCGCGCAACACCTGGGCTGACAAGGCTGCCTACGACGAAGCCGCCAAGGCCCTGGCCAAGCAGTTCGTCGAGAACTTCAAGAAGTTCGAAGTCTCCGACGCCATCAAGAACGCCGGCCCGCAGCTCTAAGCCGCACCGCGTCCTTGTCGAAGAAGCCGCCTCCGGGCGGCTTTTTCATTGTTGTCGGTCGAGTAGGATGGCGTTGAGCGAAGCGAAACCCATCAGGCGCCTGCGCCATCTGTACCCCTTCCGAGCGCGACGGTGGGTCGATGAAGCGTGACCCACCCTACGACCGCACCGAGCCGTAACATTCGCACCGAAGTTCCGGAATCGTCCCACCCAGTTGGCGCGCCGAGGCGGTGTGCTTGGGGTCATGATCAATGCCCCATCAAAGGAGTGATCCCCATGCCCGCAACCAGCCTCGCCAAGGTCTTCGGTTACGACCATTTCCGTCCCGGCCAGGAAGCCGCCATCTCCGCCGTGCTGGCGGGCCGTTCGGCCGCCGCCATCTTCCCCACTGGTTCCGGCAAGTCGCTGTGCTACCAGCTGCCGGCGTTGCATCTGCCACACCTGACCCTGGTGGTATCGCCGCTGCTGGCGCTGATGCAGGACCAACTGGCCTTCCTGCACCGCCACGGTATCGCCGCTGCCAGCATCGACTCGGCACAGAGCCGCGAGGAGGCCGCCGAGGTCATGGCGCGGGCCCGCTCCGGCGAACTGAAGATCCTGATGATTTCCGTGGAGCGGCTGAAGAACGAGCGATTCCGTGGCTTTATCCAGCAGGTGCCAATTTCCCTGCTGGTGGTGGATGAGGCCCACTGTATTTCCGAGTGGGGGCACAACTTCCGCCCCGACTACCTCAAGCTTCCCGAGTACCAGCGCCAGTTCGGCATCCCCCAGGTGTTGCTGTTGACCGCCACGGCGACGCCCACGGTGATCGCCGATATGCAGCGCAAGTTCGCCATCGCCGATGCCGATGTCATCACCACCGGCTTCTACCGCTCCAACCTCAACCTGTTGGTGGAGCCGGTGGCCGGCGAACGCAAGCTGGAACGACTGGTGGATTGGTTGGGACAGCGCAGCGGGCAGCCCGCCATCGTCTACGTGACCTTACAAAAGACCGCTGAAGAAGTCGCAGCGCGCCTGAGTCAACGGGGCGTTGCGGCCAACGCCTACCACGCCGGCATGCCCCATGACGAGCGCGAGGCGCTGCAGCGCCGGTTCATGGCCGGGCAGGTCAACGTGATGGTCGCGACCATCGCCTTCGGCATGGGCATCGACAAGAGCGACATTCGCCAGGTGGTGCACTACGACCTGCCCAAGTCAGTGGAGAACTACAGCCAGGAAATCGGCCGAGCAGGGCGCGACGGCAAGCCATCGGACTGCCTGGTACTGGCCAACCGCGACAGCCTCAACGTGCTGGAGAACTTCGTCTATGGCGATACGCCGGAACTCGCCGGCATCCGCCAGGTACTGGCGGAGCTCAAGGCGGCGGGGCAGGGCGGTGAACGCTGGGAGCTGATGCTCGGCGCGCTCTCCGACCAGAGCAACATTCGCCAGCTTCCGCTCAAGACCCTGCTGGTGCAGCTGGAGCTGCGCGGCATCATCGCGCCGCTTTACGCCTACTTCGCCGAGTACCGTTTCAAGCACCTGCTGGAGCCCGAAGCGCTGGTGGCGCAGTTCGAAGGCGAGCGCCGTCAGTTCGTCGACGCCTTGCTGCGCACATCCACCCGCGCGCGTACCTGGTGCACCGTTGATTTCGACCGCCTGTACCGCGAATACAGCGCTGAACGCAGCCGCGCGGTGAAGGCCCTGGACTACTTCCAGGAGCGCGGCTGGATCGAGCTGGAAAGCAAGCAAATGACTGAGGTCTACGCCGTGGACAATCGCGACTTCGAGCCGGAAGCGTTGGCTGTCGAGCTGCATGACTACTTTCGCCAGCAGGAGCGTAGCGAAATCGGCCGCATCCAGGCGATGCTGGCCCTGTTCGCCAGCGAGACCTGTCTCAGCGCGAGGCTGGCCCACTACTTCGGTGACCACGACGTCCCGGAGCGTTGCGGCCATTGTTCGGTCTGCCAGGGACGTGTGGCGCAGCTGCCGGCGCCGGCTGCGCTGCCGTCATTGGCGGAGCGCAACTTCAGCGCCCTGTGTGGCGGCTTCATCCAGCGCTTCGAAGAACTGAAGGGCGAGCGACCCGGCGTCGAATGCCTCACGCGCATGCTCTGCGGCATCACCGCGCCGCTCTTCACGCGGCTCAAGGCGCGCAACCTGCCGGGCTTCGCCGCGCTGGAAGCCTATCCCTACGCCGAGGTGCGCGCATGGGTAAGCCAACAGCGGGACTTGTAGGGGCGAGTTCATTGGCTATGTCTGCGTTAGCTGTTGCCAGGCAGGAGCCTTGTAGGAGCTAGCTTGCTAGCGAAAAGGGGGACATTCGCTGGCAAGCCAGCTCCCACATGCAGACACAGCGAATTCATTCGCCCCTACAGGAAAGGCCAGCCCCCCACAGGTGGGGCCATACGGATTTTTTGATCGACACCATCGTTAATCAGTGTTGGAAGCAAGCCTTCCGGCTGCTTAGGATGGCGCCACTTTCAATCACGCCTCTCCCAAGGATTCCTACATGCACATTGACGACGCCATCCGCAGCCGCCGCGCCATCAAGGCCTACGACACCGGCCACAGCATCAGCCGCGAAGAAAAAGACGAGCTGCTGCAACTGGCCTTGCTCGCCCCCACCGCCTTCAACCTGCAGCACGTGCGCCTGGTGGAAGTCAGCGATCCGGCCCTGCGCCAGCGTATTCGCGATGTGGCCTGGGACCAGTCCCAGGTCACCGAAGCCTCGATGCTGGTGATCGTCTGCGCCCGCCTCGATGCCTGGGAGAAGGACGCCGCCCGCGTCTGGGAGGAAGCTCCGCAGCCGGTGCAGGACTTCATGGCCGGCGCCATCGACACCTACTACCGTGACAAGCCCCGGGTGCAGCGCGATGAAGTGATGCGCAGCTGCGGCCTGGTCGCCCAGACCCTGATGCTCGCTGCCCGCGGCAAGGGTCTGGATACCTGCCCCATGGACGGCTTCGATTTCGACGCCGTGGCCGACCTGATCCGCCTGCCGGAGAACCATGCCATTGGCCTGATGGTCGCCGTCGGCAAGCAAGCCGTCGCCGCGAGACCGCGTATTGGCAAACTGGCCTTCGACGAAGCGGTCATCCGCAACCAGTTCTGACGATCCCCGCTGCCTGTGGGAGCGATTTCAATCGCGAATGAATTCGCCCCCACAGGCGCCTCCGTAGGATGGGTGGAGCGGAGCGATACCCATCATCCCGGTGGGCTGAAGCCCACCCTATTCATCCCCCTCATATCCGGCCGATACCCATCAGGCGCTCGATCAGCCATTGCAACGCTTCGTCCTCCTCGCGTTGGGCCACGCTCACCAGGTCGAGATGGAAAGGCCCGACGGCGAAGGGCAGGGGATGTACCTGCAAGGGCAGCAGGCTGGCGAAGTGCTGGGCCAGCCGCGCCGGCAGCACCACGGTGAGGTCGGTACTGGCGACGATATGCGCCGCCTGCAGATAGTTGGGGGTGGTGTAGACGATGTCCCGTGCCAGCCCTTGCTCCCCCAGCCATTGATCTACCATGCCTTTGGTCTGGCCACCGTGTACCCAGAGGTGGCGTAGCCTGAGAAAACCGGACAGGTCAGGTGCTTCCTGCATTTGCGGATGGTCGCGTCGGGCCACCAGGCGCAGCGTTTCACTCATCCAGCGGCGGCTGACGAAGCGCGCGGGAATGCTCTCGAAGCGGCCTAGCACCAAGTCCAACTCACCCTGGTCCAGAGCGGCGGCGGGCAGGCTCGGCGAGAGGTGGCGGATGGCGATCTTCAACCCCGGTGCCTCCTCTGCCAGCTGCTGCAACAGGCGCGGCATGCAGATCAGTTCCACGTAGTCGGTCACGGCGATGGTAAAGCGCTGGCGGCTACGCGCCGGATCGAAGCCTTCTCCGACGACCAGGCTCTGCTCGATCTGCTTGAGCGCCGCACGGATCGGCGTTTCCAGCGCCAGCGCCCTTGGCGTCGGCTGCATCGCCCGGCCCACGCGCACAAGCAAGGGGTCGCCAAGCAACTCGCGCAGCCGGTTGAGTGCATTGCTTACTGCCGGCTGGCTGAGGGAAAGACGTTCCGCCGCGCGCGAGACGTTGCGTTCGCGCAGCAGGGCGTCCAGCACACGCAGAAGGTTGAGGTCGAAGTTGGAGATATTCACCAGGGGAATGCCATCTATCACAAGACTAAATTTCAAAAATAGTACCGGCTTCCTTAAGGTGTTTGGCGTTTTCGTGATCACGCGGCGACCGAGGTTTGTAGGAGCGAGCTTGCTCGCGAACCATGCAGCACATTCGCCAGCAAGCTGGCTCCTACGAGGGGCCGCGTCCGTTATCGCTTACTAGAACAAGAGGACATCTCAGTGACCCCTAGCGCATCCAACATCCAGCGGGCCGCCGTGATCGGCGCCGGCACCATGGGCCGTGGCATCGTCATGAGCCTGGCCAGTGCTGGCCTCGACGTCCTCTGGCTGGACAACAATCCGCAGATGCTCGAGCAGGCTCAGGGCGTGGTAGCCGATACCTACGCGCACAACGTGCGCCAGGGCCGCATCAGCGAGGCCCAGGCCGCCGAGCGCGTCGCGCGCATCCAGCCGGTGGGAAGCTACGCCGACCTGGCCGAGGTCGATCTGGTGATCGAAGCGGTCTTCGAGAACCTCGAGCTCAAGCAATCCATTTTCCGTGAGCTGGACGCCCGCCTGAAGCCTGCGGCGATCCTGGCCAGCAACACCTCGGCCCTGGATATCGATGCCATTGCCGCGGTCACCGGGCGCCCGCAGCAGGTCCTGGGCCTGCACTTCTTCAGCCCGGCGCACATCATGAAACTGCTGGAAATCGTTCGCGGCGCCCGCACCGCCCCCGCCGTGCTGGACGCCGCTGTTGCATTGGGCCAACGCATGGGCAAGGTCAGCGTGGTGGCCGGCAACTGCAAGGGCTTCATTGGCAACCGCATGCTCCATACCTACGTGCGCGAGGCGCGGATGATGCTGCTGGAAGGCGCCTATCCGCATCAGGTGGACAGCGCGCTGCAAGGCTTCGGCTTCGCCATGGGTCCCTTCCGCATGTACGACGTGGTCGGCATCGACCTGGAATGGCGCGCCCGCGATCTGGCCGGGAAAGGCCAGGACGATCCCGCGGTGCAGGTGGACAACCGTCTCTGCGCGTTGGGCCGTTTCGGCCAGAAGGCGCGCATGGGCTACTACCGCTACGCCGAAGGCAGCCGCCAGGCCGAGCCCGACCCGGAAGTGGATGCCCTGGTGCTGCAGGTGTCCGAGCAGCTTGGCTTCGAGCGCCGCGACATCGGCCAGGAAGAAATCCTCGAGCGTTGCCTGCTGGCCCTGGTCAACGAAGGGGCGAAGATCCTCGAAGAAGGCATCGCGGCCTCCAGCGCCGATATCGACACCGTTTACCTCAACGGCTACGGCTTCCCGGCAGACAAGGGCGGGCCGATGGCCTGGGCCGACAGCCAAGGGCTGCCGGCCATCCGCGAGCGCCTGGGCGCGCTGGCCGAGCGCTTCGGCAGCCACTGGCAGCCGGCCGCGCTGATCCGTCGCCTGGCCGAGTCCGACCACCACTTCGCCGATTTCCAACAGGAGGCCTGACATGGCTTACAAGGCACCCCTGCGCGATATGCGCTTCGTACTCCATGAGCTCTTCGATGTCGCCGCCCACTGCGAACTGCTGGCCAACGGCCTGGACCGCGAACTGATCGACGGTGTGCTGGAAGAGGGCGCGCGCTATGCGGGCGAAGTGGTGTCGCCACTGAACCGCAACAGCGACGAAGAAGGCGTGACCCTGGAACAGGGTGCAGTGACGACGCCCAAGGGCTTCCGCGAGGCTTATCGGCAGTACTGCGACAACGGCTGGGCCAGCATGACTGGGCCGCAGGAGTACGGCGGCCAAGGCTTCCCGCAGATGGTCGCCTGCAACTTCCACGAGATGCTGATGGGCGCCAGCCTGTCGTTCCGCGTCTACTCCGGACTCACCGAAGGTGCCGTGCTGGCGCTGTACAAGCACGGCAGCGATGCGCTCAAGCAGGCTTACCTGGAAAAACTGGTGAGCGGCCAATGGGCCGGCACCATGTGCCTCACCGAACCCCAGGCCGGCACCGATCTGGCGCTGCTGCGCACGCGCGCCGAGCCCCAGGCCGACGGCAGCTACAAGGTCAGTGGCAGCAAGATCTTCATCAGCGGCGGCGAGCAGGACCTCTCCGAAAACATCGTCCACCTGGTGCTGGCGCGCCTGCCGGATGCCCCGGCTGGAGTGAAGGGCATCAGCCTGCTGCTGGTGCCCAAGTTCATCGCCAATGCGGATGGTACGCCGGGGGCGAAGAACGCCCTGGGCTGCGGCGCCATCGAGCACAAGATGGGCATCAAGGGCGCCGCCACCTGCGTGATGAACTTCGACGGTGCCACCGGCTGGCTGATCGGCGAAGCCAACCAGGGCCTGGCCTGCATGTTCACCATGATGAATGACGCGCGCTTCCAGGTCGGCCTGCAAGGGCTCGGCATCGGTGAGCAGGCTTTCCAGGGTGCCTTGGCCTATGCCCGCGAGCGCCTGCAATCCCGTGCCCTCAGCGGGCCGGCGGCGCCGGACAAACCGGCTGACCCGATCATCCACCACCCCGATGTGCGGCGCATGCTGCTGACCCAGAAGACCCTGGTGGAAGGCAGCCGCATGCTGGCCGTCTACTGCGCCCGCCAGCTGGACCTGGAACACGGCCACCCGGACGCAATGCAACGCAAGGCGGCTGGCCGGCGTGCGGCGCTGCTGATTCCCATCGTCAAGGCCTTCTTCACCGATATGGGCCAGGAAGTGGCCAGCCTCGGCGTGCAGGTTTACGGCGGTCACGGCTTCATCCGCGAGTGGGGCATGGAGCAACTGATGCGCGACAGCCGCATCACCCAACTCTACGAAGGCACCAACGGCATCCAGGCGCTGGACCTGATCCGCCGCAAGCTGATGGGCGACGGTGGTGCCGAGCTGGCCGCCTTGCAGGACGAATTCGCCGCCCTGGCCGATGCCCAACTGGAACGTACCGAAGTGGCCGAACTGGCGGGCGCCGTATTGGCACGCCTGCAGGAATGGCGCGGCTTGAGCGCGACCCTGCTGGATCGGGTGCGGGAGAACCCGGAAGAAATCGGTGCCGCCTCGGTGGACTTCCTCCAGTACTCGGCCTATGTGCTATTGGCGGGCTTCTGGTTGCAAGCCGCGGCGCGCGCCCAGGACGCCCTGGAGTCTGGCACCTCGGAGGCGGATTTCTACCAGGCCAAGTTGCACAGCGCGCGCTTCTACATGCGTCGCGTGCTGCCGCGTGCCAGCAGCCATCGTGAAGCCCTGTTGGGCGGCGCGGACTGTCTGATGGCACTGCCCGAGGCACATTTCGCGTTCTGACGGCGTGAACCGGCGTGCCGCGTGCTCGCGGTGCGCCTCGACAACAACAAGGGAGGACGCCCGGATGCAGCCCTTCAGCTTCGCTACCACCGCGCAGATTCTTTGCGAATCCGGCTCGGCCACACGCCTTGCCGACCTTTGCCGCGAGCGCGACGCCCAACGCGTCCTGCTGGTGACCGATCCCGGTATCACCCGGCTCGGCATGCTGGACGATATCCTTCTCGGCTTCGCCCTCGCGGGCCTCAGCGTTGCGGTCTACGACCAGGTCCAGGCCGATCCGCCCGAGGCGGTGGTGCTGGAGGCCGTGGAGCTGGCGAAAGTCCTCGGCGCCCAACTGGTGGTGGGTTTCGGCGGTGGCAGTTCGATGGACGTGGCCAAGCTGGTGGCGCTGCTGGCTCATCCCGACTGCCAGCAGGGGCTGGCGGACATCTACGGCGTGGGCAACGCGCGAGGCCGGCGCCTGCCGCTGCTGCAGGTGCCGACAACCGCCGGCACCGGTTCCGAGGTGACGCCCATTGCCATCGTCACCACTGGCGAGACCACCAAGATGGGCGTCGTGTCGCCGCTGCTGCTGCCCGACCTCGCCCTGCTGGACGCCGACCTGACCCTCGGCCTGCCGGCGGCGGTCACGGCAGCCACTGGCATCGACGCGATGGTCCATGCCATCGAGTCCTACACCAGCAAGCTGAAGAAGAATCCGTTGTCTGACCTGCTGGGGCGCGAGGCCTTGCGCCTCCTGGCCGGCAACCTCGATGCCGTGGTCCAGGACGGCCGTAACCGCGAAGCGCGCCAGGCGATGCTGCTGGGTGCCTGCCTCGCCGGCCAGGCGTTTGCCAATGCTCCGGTGGCGGCCGTGCATGCGCTGGCCTATCCGCTGGGCGGGCATTTCCACATTCCCCATGGCCTGTCCAACGCCCTGGTGCTGCCCCACGTGCTCCGCTTCAACGCCGAAGTGGCTGCACCGCTCTACGCGGAGCTGGCGCCGCTGGTGCTCGGTAGCAAACTCAAGCCGGGCAGCGAGGCGGAACTCACCGAGCAGTTGATCCACGAGCTCGCCGCCTTCAGCGAGCGCAGTGGATTGCCCACGCGCTTGCGTGATGCAGGTGTGCCTGAGGCGATGCTGCCGCGTCTGGCCAGTGATGCCATGTTGCAACAGCGCCTGCTGGTAAATAATCCGCGCGAGGTCAGCGAAGCGCAGGCCCTGGCTATCTACCAAGCCGCCTACTGAACCTCCGGTAGGAGCCAGCTTGCTGGCGAATGCAGCCGTTCGCGAGCAAGCTCGCTCCTACATGAACCGATCCAACCGAACCCAGGAACCCCATGAGCCAACCCGAGCACCTGCGCGGCGACTACCGCCACTTCCAGCCCATCACCACGCGCTGGCACGACAACGACATCTACGGCCATGTGAACAACGTGGTCTATTACGGCTTCTTCGACAGTGCCGTGAACACCTACCTGATCGAACAGGGTGGGCTGGATATCCATGAAGGCGGCGTGGTGGGCTTCGTGGTGAGCTCGTCCTGCGATTACTTCGCCTCCATCGCCTTCCCCGACCGCATCGAGGTCGGGCTGCGAGTGGGCAAGCTGGGCAACAGTTCGGTGCAATACGAACTGGCGATTTTCAAGCAGGGCGAGAGCGAGGCCTGCGCGGCCGGACGCTTCGTGCATGTGTTCGTCGACCGCGAAAGCAACCGGCCGGTGCCGATTCCCGAGACGCTGCGGGCGGCGTTGGCGGAACTGGTGATTGCAACCTGACCGACTGCTTTTCCTGTGGGGGGGCGAATTCATTCGCTATGCAGACATCCAGGGGGGAGCTACGCCGCTCTTAGCGAATGAATTCGCCCCCACAAACTCAGATCCCCGCTGTCTTTCAGTCCATGGACAACTTTCAGCCATTCGACCTGAAATGGCCGAAATCGCGACATGCAGAGCCCCGAGCGTCCACCCGCTCTATCCATCGCTGGCGTGAATCCGCACAATGCGCGCCAAACCCGATTGACCCACCCGGCTGCGAGGTACTGAACCGCGCGGTCCGGCTTTTTCTTTTCCGCTTGATCTGGAACAGCCAGGACGGGGTGTCATCGGGGTTCAATGTCCACCCCGGGCCGGCTCGTCGTGCGGCCCGAACGTTCTGCGGTACCTGCCATGACTCATGTAAACGGCTCCATCCTGCAACGCTTGAAACGCACCAGCCTGGTGACCCGGATCATCATCGGCCTGATCGCCGGCATCGCCCTCGCCCTGACCGCTCCCCAGTACGCCAGCGCCGTTGGCCTGCTCGGCAAGCTCTTCGTCATGGCCCTGAAGGCCGTGGCACCTGTGCTGGTGTTCATCCTGGTGATCGCCGCCATTGCCAACCACAAGCCGGGCGAGCGGACGCACATCCGTCCGATCCTCGCGCTCTACCTGATCGGCACGTTCTCCGCCGCCGTGGTGGCGGTGATGGCATCCAGCGTCTTCCCTTCGACCATCACCCTGAGCACCGGTGCCGCTGACCTGGCGCCGCCCGGCAATATCTCCGAAGTGTTGCTGAGCCTGCTGGGCAGTGCCGTGGCCAACCCGGTGACGGCGCTGATGGAGGCCAACTTCATTGGCATCCTGGTCTGGGCCGTGGGCCTGGGCATTGCCATCCGCCAGGGCAGTGAAACCACCCGCAACGTGTTCAGCGACCTGTCCCATGGTGTGTCGCTGATCGTCCGCGTGGTGATCAGCTTCGCCCCGCTGGGCATCTTCGGCCTGGTGGCTTCGACCCTCGCCGAGAACGGCATTGGCGTGCTGGCCGACTACGCCCACCTGCTGGCGGTGTTGCTGGGCTGCATGCTGTTCGTGGCCTTCGTCGTGAATCCGCTGATCGTGTTCTCGAAGATTCGCCGCAACCCCTATCCGCTGGTGCTGACCTGCCTGCGTGAAAGCGGCATCACGGCCTTCTTCACCCGCAGCTCGGCGGCCAACATCCCGGTCAACCTGCAACTGGCGGAGAAGCTGGGCCTGCACGAAGACACCTACTCGGTCTCCATCCCGCTGGGCGCCACCATCAACATGGCCGGTGCCGCCATCACCATCACTGTGCTGACCCTGGCGGCGGTGAAGACCCTGGGCATTGTCGTCGACATTCCCACCGCGATCCTGCTCAGCATCGTGGCCTCCATCTGCGCCTGTGGCGCTTCCGGCGTGGCGGGTGGTTCGCTGCTGCTGATTCCGCTGGCCTGCAGCCTGTTCGGCATCCCCAGCGAAGTGGCGATGCAGGTCGTGGCCGTGGGCTTCATCATCGGCATCCTCCAGGACGCTGCCGAGACGGCGCTGAATTCATCGACTGACGTTCTCTTCACTGCGGCTGCCTGCATGGCCAGCGGCGACGTGGATGAGGCGCGCGCCGAACAGCAGATCAGCTGACTTCGCCCAGCAACAAAAAAGCCCGGCAAATGCCGGGCTTTTTCATGGGTGCATCAATCAGTGGCGATGCTTGCGGTGCTTGTGATTGTGACCGTCGTGATCGTCTTTGGTCAGCTCGGTGGCGATGGCGCCGCCTGCTGCGCCACCCAGGCCCGCGCCGATGGCGGAACCGGTGGAACCGCCCAGTGCGCGACCGGCTACCGAGCCACCCGCTGCGCCCAGGCCACCGCCGATGGCGGCTTCGGTCTTGCGGCCGCTCTTGGCGGTCATGGCGCCACCCGCTGCGCCACCCAGGCCGGCGCCGATGGCCGCACCAGTGCTGCCGCCAACAGCGTTGCCAACAACGTTGCCAAGGACGCCGCCGAGGCCGCCACCGATGGCATTGTTGGTGGTTTCGCCGGCCACTACGGCCTGAGTGGCCAAAAGGCTGAGGGCAAGGGCGGTTACTGCTTTACGCATGTTGCTGAGTCTCCATTTCAAAAAGGTGAGCCATGGTCCCGCCGCTTGGCCGGCACTCATGACAGAAGTCGAATTTTGGAATCGGGAGGGGTGGCTGTCGCTCGACCAGACCTCAGGCCTTGAAAAAGCCCGCATCAAGCGGGCTTTTTTGTTTGCGGGGTTGATCAGTCGTCCCAATCACCGTGGTGCTTGTGCTTGTGCTTGCGATGGCCCCAGGCGTGTCCACGACCGGGGTGGTCGCGGTAGGCACGACGATAGTGGCGATGGTCATCATCGTAGTCGTCATCGTCGTAGCGGTTACGGTCACCGAACTCGTTGCCGAGGGCACCGCCGGCGCCGCCACCAAGGGCCGCGCCGATCAGGCCGCCAGTGGTGCCGCCCATTTGCCGGCCAACAACCTGGCCGCCTGCAGCGCCCAGACCACCGCCAATGGCAGCTTCGGTACGGTTACGTTTCGGGGCCGCTACTGCGCCGCCTGCTGCACCACCCACGCCGGCGCCAATCGCTGCGCCAGTGCTGCCGCCGACTGCGTTGCCGACAACGGACCCCACAACCCCGCCCAGCGCGCCGCCAATACCGGCGTCGGTATTGCCGCCTGCGAAGACGCTGCCGCTGGCGAGGCCAAGAGACAGAAGAAGGATCGAGGTGTACTTCATGGTGAGGATCGCCTCAGTGGTTTTGGTGAGGCGATATTTACTGTGGGAATTTACTTACGCAAGTAGCGAGCGACGAAAAGTATCAACTTTTCTAATTTTTTTAATTATCTGATTTCTCGGCAGAACTTTTTTCGATTCGGGCTGTCTGAGACCTATTCCCGCCCGCATTTTTCGCGTCTTTCGGGTCTTTTCAGGTACTGGCGAAGTGCCCATGAACATAAAGTTCCGTCGAGACTTTATATAGGCATTGATTCCGTATTTCAAATTGTTTCTTAATAGTTAAGTTCGAGAATCAAACTTCCACTACTTAAGTTTCAAATTGATATTCGCCGCAGTCCGACACTCGGACTGCGGCGAATTCGTGTGCGCGCACGGGCGCTATTGGGCAGGCGAAGCCGCATCCTCAGAGGATGCGGCTGCTGTCGCGAGAGGCTTCGAGGCGGATGGCCACGAACTTGGAGGTCGGGGTGTAACTGCCGTCGCCGTAACTTTCCAGCGGTACCAACGGGTTGGTTTCCGGGTAGTAGGCGGCAGCCTGTCCGGCCGGGATGTCGAAGGCCAGCAGGCTG
This sequence comes from Pseudomonas sp. BN414, assembly GCF_029871275.1. Lineage (NCBI taxonomy): Bacteria > Pseudomonadati > Pseudomonadota > Gammaproteobacteria > Pseudomonadales > Pseudomonadaceae > Pseudomonas > Pseudomonas sp. BN414. Next base: position 416,335 of record NZ_SSOL01000078.1, on the reverse strand, counting down.
AAGTCGGATACGCGGCGTTCCACACCGTCGTCCCAAAGCGTGACCATGTCCACCTTCTGCCCGGGTTCAAAGCCCAGTCGGCGAATGTCGGCCTCGTTGGCGAAGACCACATCGCGCTGGCCGCGCACGCCGCGATAGCGGTCGTCGAGGCCGTAGATGGTGGTGTTGTACTGGTCGTGGGAGCGCAGGGTCTGCAGGATCAGGTGCGGCGTTTCGCCGGTGCTGCGTACCTTCTCGTGGAGCAGGTCGGCCGGTAGCGGGTTCGATTTGAAGTTGGCGCGGCCGGTCTGGGTCGTCCAGCGCCGGGCGTTGGCGCTGTTGCCCAGGTAGAAACCACCGGGATTCTGCACGCGGCGGTTGAAGTCTACGAAGCCGGGAATGGTCTCGGCGATCAGATCCCTGATGCGGTCGTAGTTGGCGATCAGGGCGTCCCAATCCACCGGATGGTCGCCCAGGGTGGCCTTGGCGATGCCGGCAATGATGGCCGGCTCGGAACGCATCTCGCGGGAAGACGGCTCCAACTGGCCGTAAGACGCATGAATCATGCTGAAGGAATCTTCCACCGTCACGGCCTGCGGGCCATCCAGCTGGCGGTCGATATCGGTACGGCCGAGGCAGGGCAGGATCAGCGCTTCCTGGCCAACGGTCAGGTGGCTGCGGTTGAGCTTGGTGCTGATCTGTACGGTCAGTTCGCAGTTCTGCAACGCGGCATGGGTGCGGGAGCTGTCCGGCGTCGCCTGGGCGAAGTTGCCGCCGAGGCCGATGAAGACCTTCGCATGACCCTCGAGCATGGCGTTGATCGCTTCCACGGTGTTGTGGCCGTTGTCCCGGGGGACCTGGAAGCCGAAGCGTTTCTCCAGGGCATCGAGCAGCGCCGCGGGCGGCCGGTCATTGATGCCCATGGTGCGATCGCCCTGCACGTTGCTGTGACCGCGCACCGGGCACAGGCCGGCGCCGGGGCGGCCGACGTTACCGCGCAGAAGTTGCAGGTTGACGAGTTCCTGGATGGTCGGCACCGAATGGCGGTGCTGGGTGATACCCATCGCCCAGCAGACGATCACGTTGCGGGCATCGCGGTAGATGCGCGCGGATATCTCGATTTCTTCCAGCGTCAGGCCTGATTGCGCCTCGATCTGCGCCCAGGGCGTGGCATCCACTTCAGCCAGGTAAGCGTCGACGCCGAGGGTGTGTTCGGCGATGAAGTCGTGGTCGAACACCGGCGTCTCGCCGCTCGCCTGGGCCTCGCGCTCCCACTGCAGCAGGAACTTGGCGATGCCGCGAATGGCCGCCATATCGCCGCCCAGCGCAGGGCGGAAGAATGCGGTATTGAGCGGTCGCGAGCCGTTGCTGAGCATCTCCAGGGCATGTTGCGGGTGCTGGAATCGTTCCAGGCCGCGCTCCTTGAGCGGATTGAAGCAGACCACCTGCGCGCCTCTTTGTACGGCTTCGCGAAGCGGCTCAAGCATGCGTGGATGATTGGTGCCCGGGTTCTGGCCGAACACGAAGATGGCGTCGGCATGTTCGAAGTCGTGGAAGGTCACGCTGCCCTTGCCGACCCCGACGCTCTGGATTAGCGCAACGCCGCTGGCCTCGTGACACATGTTCGAGCAGTCGGGGAAGTTGTTGGTGCCGAAGGCACGGACGAAGAGCTGATACAGATAGGCCGCTTCGTTGCTGGCGCGGCCGGAGGTGTAGAACTCCGCCAGGTGCGGGCTTTCCAGGTTGCGCAGATGGCGTGCCACCAGGGCGAAGGCATGCTCCCAGCTGACCGGCACGTAGTGGTCGGTCTGGCGGTCGTAGCGCATCGGCTGGGTCAGGCGACCCTGGTATTCGAGCCAATAGTCGCTCTGGTCGCGCAGTTGGCTGACGCTGTAGCGGGCGAAGAAGGCGGCATCCACCCGGCGCTTGGTGGCTTCCCAGTTGACCGCCTTGGCGCCGTTCTCGCAGAACTTGACGCGGCCGTCCTCGGGGGAGTCTCCCCAGGCGCATCCGGGGCAGTCGAAGCCGCCGTTCTGGTTGGTCTTGAGCAGGGCGCGGAGGTTCTTGAACGGCTGTTTGCTGTCCAGCCAGAAGCGGGTGACGCTTTTCAGCGCACCCCAGCCGGCCGCAGCACCTTTGTAGGGTTTGTAGCGGGGGTTTACGGGTTGCAGGCTCATTCGATGTCGGCTTTCGATTGCGGCGCCGGGCTGTAGACCCGCGGGGCGCTGTGATGGGGCAAATGGATGAGATTGAGGTTGTGGCGGCGTGCCCATTCCACGGTCAGGGTGGTGGGGGCGGACAGGCTGACCAGGGTGGACAAGCCCGCGCGCACCGCCTTGTGGATAAGTTCCAGGCTGCAGCGGCTGGTGACCACGGCGAAACCGGCGCGTGGGTCCAGACCTTGTCGCAGCAGGGCGCCGATGAGCTTGTCGAGGGCGTTGTGGCGGCCGATGTCTTCGCGGCAGAGGCGCAACTCGCCGTTGCCATCGACGAACAGGGCGGCGTGCAGTGCGCCGCTGCGCCGGGCCAGTTCCTGCGCGGCGTTGATGCGTTGGCGCAGGTCGATGAAGTGCTCGGCCGGCGGCAAGGGCGCTGGGTTCAGCGAGCGCAGTTCCGGCAGCGCCTGTTCCAGCGCTTCGACGCCGCAGAGTCCGCAGCCGGTGGTGCCGGCCAGATTGCGGCGTTGCTCCTTGAGCGACCAGAAGGCGCGATTACCGATATCCACCTCCGCGTGCAAGGCGATGCCTTCGCCTTCGAGCTGAATGTCATAGATATCGTCGATTGACTGGACCACGGCGCTGCTCAGGCTGAAACCCGCGACGAAATCTTCCAGGGCACTAGGGGAAACCATCATCACGGCATAACTGATGCCGTTGTAGGAAATCGCCAGGGCGCACTCTTCGGCCAGGGCGGCATCTTCCACGCGCGCTTCGCCATCCAGCTCGGCATATTGGTAGCCGGTTGGTTCGGGCGGGTTATCCACAGCGGTGAGATGGCACTTGGCGTCTGGGTTTGGCATGGTTCTGCCCCCTGCGACGGATTGACTCAGCCATCCTAGGCCCGCCTGGTACGGGCGTCTAATCGCTATTCCCGATTCATTGATCGAGCGCGTCTATCGGCTAGACGTATCGAGCGCCAGCAAGGCCCGCGCTTCGGAGAAACAGGCATCCGCCAGAGCCGAGCGCGGGGCGCCACGTCGCAGGATCAGGCCCAGTGGGGCCAGGGTGCGGGCGTCCTCTATGGGGATCAGTGTCAGGTGCTCGGTGAAATCGTCGAGACCGCTGTCCAGCGGCATGATGGCGCAGCACAGTCCGGCGCTGACGGCCTGCAGCAACTGATGGACGGCATCGGTTTCCAGCCTCGGCTGGGGCGATAGGCCCCGGCTGCGGAAACCATGGTCGATGGATTGGCGGAAGTGCATGCCGCCCGAGAGCAGGCCCAGGGGCAGGTCCACCAGGCTTTCCCATGGCAGGGCCGAGGTTTCGAAGCTGAAGTGCCGGCGATCGTGCAGAAGGCCCATGCGGGCCTGTGCCAGTTCCAGGCTCTCGAAGTGCTCGCGATCCAGGCGGTCGAGATAGGACAGGCCAAGGTCCAGCTGATTGCGCGCCAGGCCTTCGAGAATCTGCTCGGAGCTCATGGAAAACAGCTGGAAGCGCAAGTTCGGGTGCGGTGCCGAGAAAGCTTCCACCAGGCGCATCGGGTCGAATCCGGCCAGCGGCACTACCCCGAGGCGCAAGGTCCCGACCAGTTGGCCGCGACAGGCCGCCGCTTCGGCGTAGAGACCGTCATGGGCGGCGAGCAGGGTGCGTGCCCAGGCCAGAACACGCTGGCCGGCATCGGTGAAACCTTCGAAGCGCTGGCCACGGATCACCAGTTCCAGGCCGAGCTCCTCTTCCAGGCTGCGCAGGCGCATGGACAGCGTCGGCTGAGTGACGTGGCAGCGCGCGGCGGCCTGGCCGAAATGGCGGGTTTCCTCCAGCGCGATGAGGAACTTCAGTTGCTTGATGTCCATGCCGGCTCCTTGATGTGCAGCGGAATTCTAGCCTGTCGTCGCCATCGGGCGGTCGAGCTGGAACGGCCGTCTAGACTTGCACCTCCCAGGCGCCAGGTGCGCCATCCCTGTGGAACGAGAGGATCTGTCATGGGCATCTTCGACTTTGTCAAAGGAGCGGGTGTGAAGCTGTGGGAAACCCTGGTGGGCCAGGAGGCCCAGGCTGCCGATGCGCTGAAGGAACATGTGGCCAAGGTGGGCTTGGGCAATCCTGCGATCGAGCTGACGGTGGAAGGTGACAAGGTGATCGCCCGTGGCGAAGTCGCGACCCAGGAAGAGAAAGAGAAGATCCTTCTGGCCCTGGGCAATGTCGCGGGCGTGGCCAAGGTCGAAGACCAGATCAGCGTCAGCGCGCCTGCCGTGACTCCGGCACGTTTCGTCACGGTGAAGAAGGGCGACACCCTGAGCGCCATTGCCAAGGCCGAGTACGGCAACGCCAATGCCTACAACAAGATTTTCGAGGCCAACAAGCCGATGCTCTCGCACCCGGACAAGATTTATCCGGGGCAGGTGCTGCGCATCCCTGAATGACGATCTGCTGCGCGTCGGGAATGACTTCGGGCTGCTGAAGGCTTGTCAGAGGCCTTCCACGAGCGTCCGGTAGTTCTCCACTGCGGCGAACTCCTCGGTGTCCTTCGGGCCCTTGCGGCTGTCCGGCTCGCGCACCGCCAGCAACTGGGCGATGCCATACTGCCGCGCGCTGCGCAGGATCGGCAGGCTGTCGTCGACGAACAGGCTGCGGGCCGCGTCGAAGCCGAAATCCTGTTGCAGGGCGTGCCAGAACTGCTGGTCTTCCTTGGGGAAGCCGTAATCGTGGGAGCTGATCAGGCGGTCGAACCAGGGCGCCAGCTCGACGCGTTCCATTTTCAGTGACAGCGAATCGCGGTGGGCGTTGGTGATCAGCGCCACACGCTTGCCTGCGCGGCGCAACGCGGCGAGGAAGAAGTCGGCATCCGGCCGCAGGGCGATCAGGTGCGCGACCTCGCGCTTGAGATCGCGGATCGACAGGCGCAGCTCGCGACTCCAGAAGTCCGTGCAGTACCAGTTCAGCTGTCCGGCGTTGTCGCGGAACAGCGGCAGCAACTCGGCGTCGGCCAGCGCGCGGCTGATGCCGTGATGCTCGGCATAGCGTTGCGGCAGGTACTCCATCCAGAAGTGGTTGTCGAAGTGCAGGTCGAGCAGGGTGCCGTCCATGTCGAGGAGGACGGTGTCGATTGCATTCCAGGGCAATTGCGGCATGGGCGGTATCGGTGGTTGCGGGTGGCTGTCGTCCTTGCGTCGCTGGCCGTCGCGGGCACGCAATCTCCGGCGGGGACATTCGACAAAGGCGGAGTATGATAACCCGCCGGTCATGCCAAGGAGTCCGTTATGCGTCAGAAGCCCACGGTGCTCGCTCGCGAGATAGTCGCCAGCAGCCGCCTGTTCCGTGTCGAGGAATTGCAGTTGCGTTTCGCCAATGGCGTCGAGCGCACCTACGAACGCCTGGTGGGCAAGGGCTCCGGTTACGGTGCCGTGATGGTGGTGGCCATGGCCGATGCCGAACACGTGCTGCTGGTGGAGGAATACTGCGCCGGCACCGACGACTACCAACTGTCCCTGCCCAAGGGGTTGATTGAACCGGGCGAGGAAGTACTCGCCGCCGCCAACCGCGAGCTCAAGGAAGAAGCCGGGTTCGGTGCGCGCAAGCTGGAGCACCTCACCGAGTTGTCCCTCTCCCCCGGTTACATGAGCCAGAAGATCCAGGTGGTCCTGGCCCGCGATCTCTACGAGGAAAGCCTGCCCGGTGATGAGCCGGAACCGCTGCGGGTCGACCGCATCAGCCTGCGCGAGCTTTCCAGCCTCGCCCAGCACCAGCAATTCAGCGAGGGTCGCGCCCTGGCTGCGCTATACCTGACACGAGACATCCTGACCCAACGTGGGGAGTATCAACCTTGAACCATCCCTTGCTTCCCGCCGTGATCGAACTGGTGCGCCAGGCTGGCGATGCCATCCTGCCTTTCTGGGGGGGTGACCTGGACGTTACCGAGAAGGACGACGCTTCGCCCGTGACGGCCGCCGATCTCGCCGCTCACAAAGTCCTCGATGCCGGGCTGACGGCACTGGATGCGAGCATTCCGGTCCTTTCCGAAGAGGCGGCCAACATCCCCCTGGCCGAGCGTGCCAGCTGGCAGCGCTGGTGGCTGGTGGACCCGCTGGATGGCACCAAGGAGTTCATCTCCGGCAGTGATGAGTTCACCGTCAACGTGGCGCTGATAGAAGGTGGCCGGGTGGTCTTCGGTGTGGTCGGCATGCCGGTGACCGGACGCTGCTACTACGGCGGCGCTGGCCTTGGCGCCTGGAGTGAGGATGAAGAGTACGAGGCCGACGAAATCGCGGTACGCATCGCGCCAGACGAAGCGTTCACCGTGGTGGCCAGCAAGCGCCATTCGAGCCCGGCGCAGGAGCGCCTGCTGGCGGGGCTGTGCGAACGCTTCGGTGATCTGCAGCTGGCCAGTATCGGCAGTTCGCTGAAGTTCTGCCTGCTCGCCGAAGGGTCAGCGGACTGCTATCCGCGTCTCGCGCCCACTTCGCAGTGGGACACCGCCGCCGCCCAGGGCGTGCTCGAAGGTGCGGGTGGCGAGGTGCTGAATCTCTCCGGGGAACCCCTTACTTATGAGGCTCGCGAGAACTTCCTCAACCCGTCCTTCCTGGCGCTGCCGGTTGCCGCCGAATGGCGGGCTGAGCTGATTCAGCTGGCGCGCGCGCTGGACTGAGCACGCCAGAAACGAAAAAGGGCCCCGAGGGGCCCTTTTTCGTGGCGGTCGCTTCACTCGTAGGATGGCGTAGAGCGAAGCGAAACCCATCACCACGATCGATGGGTTTCGCAGGCTCTACCCATCCTACGGTTATCCACAGAAATCGCCTCAGTCGAGCATATCGGCGAAGCGCTCGTCCTTCTTGTAGCGCAGGGTCTGGGCGAAGCCGGGAACCTGGATACCTTCGGGGCTCAGTTCGATCTGTTGCTCGTCGATCAGGTCGTTGCCGAAGTTGTAGATGATGTCCAACTCGCCCAGGCGCGCGCGGCGATCGTATTCCTCGGCGTTGGCGCGGGTCTGCTCGCGCTTGGCGTTGTAGGCGGAGAAGGCCGCTTCGCCATGGCGCTTCTTCAGCATCTTCTCGGCCAGGCGCGGGGAAATGACGACGCCAGTGGCGTTGTTGCCGCCAAAGCCCTTGGAGTTGATGAAGCAGACGTCCATTTGGCGATCGCCCAGGACCCGATCACGGGTTTCGATGGACAGGTGCTGGCGATGGACGTCGTCGGCCACGCGGTCAATGGTCTTGATGCCCGGCAGGATGCCGTACTTGAAGGTGCCCAGGGCAGCGATCACTTGGTCGCCGCTGGCGGTGGCCAGGGAGTGACCGACGTAGGCCTTGACCGCCGCAACAGGCCATCCTTCGATGCCGAACGCACCGGCAACGCGGTCCAGCAGCTCGGACTCGGTGACGCGGTTGGCCGGGGTGCTGGAGCCGTGGGCATGGACGAAGCTGCGCTCGCGCACGCCATCCGGGCCGATCAGCTGGGTGGCGGCAGCCACGGCCTTGGCCAGGGTCAGGTAGTTGCCCGGGCCGGGAGCGGAGATGGATTTCTTGAAGCCGTCGGCGTTGATGAACACATCGGTCACTGCACCATGGATATCCGCGCCCAGTTCCAGGGCCAACGCGTCGTCCATCAGCACCACGTACTGGCTGGACTCGGCCAGCGTAAAGCCGCAGTTTTCGCCGAAGGGGCGGCTGGCACGTTGGAAGTCGACGTCCTCGCGGCCGCCGACCTGGCGCAGGCCTTCCTCGGTCGCCAGGGCGCCCATGGCGCCGTAGCCGTCGATGCATTCCTGATTGATTGGCGCCTCGGCATTGCCCACCAGGACCACACGGGCGTGGCCGGAGGTGATGAGCTCGATGCCCTTCTGCAAGTTGTAGAGGAAGGTGGCGCACGCACCAGTGACGCTGCCGGTGGTGCCGACGCTGCCCAGCACGTAGGCGTTGATGAAGTCGGCGGGCATGGTGTTCAGGCCAAGCGGGCACTGCTTGGCGGTGACGCGGCTGCCCTTGAGGCGCGACTGCATCATGCCGCCGAATCCGAACTCGTCCAGCTGGCTCATGATGCTGCCGGAGAACACGGCGATTTCGTCGGGCTGCACGCGGTCGACGATGTCCTTCCACGGCAGGCCGATGGAACGGATGGCGTCGGTCGCCGCGACCACCGACATCTGCAGGCCGCGCGGGTGGAAGCGGGAGTTGTACAGTTCCCCCGGCTCGAAACCGGTGGGCAGTTGGCCGGCGGACTTCACCGGCAGCTCACGGTAGCTGTCCACCTTGAAGTCGGAGGTGCCCTTCAGGGTCACGCGCACTTCACCGTTGTCCAGGGTTTCCACGTCCCAATTGGCCGGCAGCGGCTCGGGGAGTTGTTTGCGCGAGGTGATGAAGCTGAGGGCCTCGCCATCGGTGGCCGAAACGCTGAGGTTCTTGTGCCAGTGAGCGGCGTCTACATCCAGGTGTTGCTTGCCGATGCGGCGAACCAGGGTCGCGTCGAGGATCTCGGCGGCGTAGCGGGCTTCGATCTCCGCCAGGGTCAGGACCTTGCCGTCGGCATCGTGGTACTGGCCATCGGTCACCGATACCAGCTTCGTCATCACGGCGAGGCCGGCCAGGGTTTCCTGGCGGGCCTGGGCGTCCAGGGTCTCGATCACGATGCGGCGGAAGCCGTGGTGGAACGAGCTTCGCCCAGCCGCGTTGTAGCCGCCAAAACCCACAATCACTGGAAGTCGGGACATCTCTCGGAAACTCCTCAAAAAGACCATCTCATGCCTGCGGGAGGGCTTGCCCACGGGGCGCCGCGTGTCGGGGCGGCAATTTGCGGGGTCAAGCGTCACGGGCCAGGTGGCATGAGCCAGGTGGCAGCTCGAATGAACGGGATGTCTACCTGACGCGGGGTGTGACTATCAAGTCACTCCTTTGGTCATTCGGCGGAATGATTGAGGGGCGCAATGCGGAGGGGGAGGGAAGCAACCTTGTGGGGGCGATTTCAATCGCTGAGCAGACCGCAGGCCTGCTTTCCGGGATATCCGAGGGCAGCTGCGCTGCCCTTTGCGAATGAATTCGCCCCCACAGGGGAGGGTGCCTCGCGATCAGCGGTACTCGATGCCGGCTTTCTTGGTGCTGACGCGGGTACCGGACTTGCCTTCGGTGATCGCCACGATGTTTTCCAGGGAGCCGATCACCGCGTCCTTGCCAGTGAGACGGGCGAACTCCATGGCGGCCTGGACTTTCGGACCCATGGAACCAGCGGCGAAGCCGAGGCGTTCCAGTTCGTCCGGGTGGGCCTGGGCGATGGCTTTCTGAGTGGGCTTGCCCCAGTCGATATAGGCCGCGTCCACGTCGGTGGCGATGATCAGCACGTCGGCATTGAGCTCCTGGGCCAGCAGCGAGGAGCAGAGGTCCTTGTCGATTACCGCTTCGACGCCGGAGAGCTTCTTGCCCGACTCGTCATACATGGTCGGGATGCCGCCACCGCCTGCGCAGATGACGATGGTGCCTTTCTCCAGCAGCCATTTGACCGGGCGAATCTCGAAGATGCGCTTCGGACGCGGGCTGGCGACCACACGGCGGAATTTGTCGCCATCGGGGGCGATGCTCCAGCCCTTCTCCTTGGCCAGGGCTTCGGCCTCTTCCTTGGCGTAGACCGGGCCGATGGGCTTGGTCGGATTCTGGAAGGCCGGGTCCTTGGCGTCGACTTCGACCTGGGTGAGGATGGTGGCGAACGGCACTTCGAACGGCAGCAGGTTGCCCATTTCCTGTTCGATCATGTAGCCGATCATGCCCTCGGTCTCGGCGCCGAGAACGTCCAGCGGGTAGGGCGCGACCTTGTCGTACGAAGCGCCCTGCAGGGCCAGCAGGCCCACTTGCGGGCCGTTGCCGTGGGCGATCACCAGTTCGTTGCCCGGTGCGACCTTGGCAATCTGCTCGGCGGCGATCTTCACGTTGGCGCGCTGGTTGTCGGCAGTCATGGGTTCGCCACGACGTAGCAGGGCGTTACCGCCCAATGCGACGACGATACGCATATTGATTTCCTCCTGGGGATGGAATGCGTCCCGGACCGGCGAGCGCGTCGCGGTCCGGGGCGTATCGGGACTTACATGTCGGCGAGGGTCGAAACGAGGATCGCCTTGATGGTGTGCATGCGGTTCTCCGCTTGCTCGAAGGCGATGTTGTACGGCGACTCGAAGACGTCTTCGGTGACTTCAATACCGTTTTTCAGGTTCGGGTACTTCGCGGCGATTTCCTTGCCGACCTTGGTTTCGCTGTTGTGGAACGCAGGCAGGCAGTGCATGAACTTCACGCGCGGATTGCCGGCCGCTTTCATCATGTCCATGTTGACCTGGTAGGGCAGCAGTTCCTGGATGCGTTCGCCCCAGGCTTCCACCGGCTCGCCCATGGAAACCCAGACGTCGGTATGGATGAAGTCAACGCCCTTGACCGCTTCCTTCGGATCGTCAGTGATGAGGATGCGTGCGCCGCTTTCTTCCGCGAACTTCTTGCAGGCGGCGACGTGCTCGTCGGTCGGCCACAGTTCCTTGGGTGCGGCAATGCGCACATCCATGCCGAGCTTGGCGCCAATCAGCAGCAGGGAGTTGCCCATGTTGTTGCGGGCGTCGCCCAGGTAGGCATAGCTGATTTCATGCAGAGGCTTGTCGCTGTGCTCACGCATGGTCAGCACGTCCGCCAGCATCTGGGTCGGGTGGTATTCGTCGGTCAGGCCGTTGAACACCGGCACGCCGGCGTACTTGGCGAGTTCTTCGACGATTTCCTGCTTGAAGCCACGGTACTCGATGGCGTCGTACATGCGGCCAAGCACGCGAGCGGTGTCCTTCATGCTCTCCTTGTGGCCGATCTGCGAGGAATTCGGATCGATGTAGGTGACGTTGGCGCCCTGGTCATAGGCGGCCACTTCGAAGGCGCAACGGGTGCGGGTCGAGGTCTTCTCGAAAATCAGCGCGATGTTGTTGCCCTTGAGGTGCTGTTGCTCGGTACCGGTGTACTTGGCGCGTTTCAGGTCGCGGGAGAGGTCGAGCAGGTAACGCAGCTCGCGGGTGCTGTGGTGCATGAGGCTGAGCAGGTTACGGTTGTGCATGTTGAAAGCCATGATTCTTTCTCCTTGTGAGTAACTTGAAACCAGGCTCCGTCAGAACAGCTTTTGGCTGGCGGGGCGGGCGGCTCCGGGGGTTGGGAGCCGCCAGGGGATATCAACTCAGTAATCGATCGGGTCGCGCAGGATCGGGCAGGTCATGCAGTGGCCGCCGCCACGGCCGCGGCCCAGTTCGCTGGCGCTGATGGTGACGACTTCAACACCGGCCTTGCGCAGCAGGGTGTTGGTGTAGGTGTTGCGGTCGTAGCCGACGACCACGCCGGGCTCCAGGCAGACCACGTTGTTGCCGTCGTCCCACTGCTCGCGTTCGGCCTCGAAGGCGTCGCCGCCGGTTTGCACCACGCGCAGTTTCTTCAGGTTGAGGGACTCGGCCACCACCGAGATGAAGTCCTTGTCTTCGCGGCGGATATCGATGCCGTATGGGCGGCTCTCATCCGGACGCAGGACGAAGGGCACGATTTCCTTGACCACTTCCGGGAAGACGGTGACCAGGTCGCGGTCGCAGAAGGTGAACACGGTGTCCAAGTGCATGGCAGCACGGGACTTGGGTAGCCCAGCGACGACGATTTTCTGCGCCGCGCCCTTGCTGAACAGCGCCTGGGCCAACTGGCCGATGGCCTGGCGGGAAGTCCGCTCGCCCATGCCGATCAGTACCACGCCGTTGCCGATCGGCATGACGTCGCCGCCCTCGAGGGTGGACGCCGCATGATCCTTGTCAGGGTCGCCGTACCAGACCTCGAACTCGGCCTCGGTGAAGGTCGGGTGGAACTTGTAGATGGCGGAGGTCAGCAGGGTTTCCTGGCGACGGGCCGGCCAGTACATCGGGTTGAGGGTCACGCCGCCGTAGATCCAGCAGGTGGTGTCACGGGTGAACTGGGTGTTGGGCAGCGGCGGGAGGATGAAGCTGGAGTGGCCCAGGTAGTCGCGATACATCTTGATCGCGCTGACGCCTTCGCTTTCCGGCAGGTCGGAGCCGGCGACGCCGCCGATGAGGAATTCGGCGATCTTGCGTGGTTCCAGGCCTTCGATCCAGGAGCGCACTTCATTGACCAGGCCGACGCCGACCTGGTCGTTGGTGAGTTTGCGATCAAGGATCCATTTCAGGGCTTCCTTGTTCTGCACGATGTCGGTGAGCAGGTTGTGCATTTCCAGTACATCGATACCGCGCTCACGCATCTTGGTGACGAAGTCGAAGTGGTCGCGCTTGGCCTGGTTTACCCAGATCACGTCATCGAAAAGCAGCTCGTCGCAGTTGTTGGGGGTCAGACGCATATGCGCGAGCCCCGGCGAGCAGACCATTACCTTATGAAGCTTGCCGGCTTCCGAATGAACGCCGAGTTTTACTTTGGACATGGCAGGTCTCCTTACGAGTTACAGGGTCAGGAAGCCGTCGTAGAGCCCGTAGGCGGCCACGACCGCGCCGATAACCACGGCGGCGAAGATCAGCTTCTCGACATTGGTGAATACCGGTTGGCCAACTTCCCGTTTGGCCTTTGCAAAGAGGATCACGCCCGGTGCATAGAGCAGGGCGGAGAGCAGCAGGTACTTCACGCCACCGGCATACAGCAGCCAGACGGCGTAGATCAGGGCGATGACGCCGATGACCAGGTCCTTGCCGCGGTCCTTGGCGTCCTGCTCGTAGGTCTCGCCACGCAGGGGCAGCAGCACCGCGTAGGCAGCCGACCACAGGTAGGGCACCAGGATCATGGAAGTCGCCAGGTAGATCAGCGACAGGTAGGTGCTGGCACTGAACAGCGTGATGATCAGGAACACCTGCACCATGGCGTTGGTCAGCCACAGGGCGTTGGCCGGGACCTGGTTGGCGTTCTCCTTGCGGATGAAGGCCGGCATGGTGTGGTCCTTGGCTGCGGCGAAGAGGATCTCGGCGCAGAGCAGCACCCAGGAAAGCAGGGCACCGACCAGGGAAATGACCAGGCCGACGCTGATCAGCACGGCGCCCCAGTGACCGACCACGTGCTCGAGCACCGCCGCCATGGACGGGTTCTGCAGTTTGGCCAGTTCCGGCTGAGTCATGATGCCAAGGGACAGCACGTTAACCAGTACCAGGAGCAGCAGCACGATGATGAAGCCCAGCACCGTGGCCTTGCCGACGTCGCTGCGCTTCTCGGCCCGTGCGGAGAAGATGCTCGCACCTTCGATGCCGATGAACACCCAGACGGTGACCAGCATCATGTTGCGCACCTGGTTCATCACGCTGCCCAGTTCGATGTTCTTCGAACCCCAGATGTCAGCGGTGAAGATGTCCAGCTTGAAGGCGAACAGGCAGATGAGGATGAACAGGAACAGCGGCACCACCTTGGCTACGGTGGTCACCATGTTGATGAAGGCTGCTTCCTTGATTCCGCGTAGCACCAGGAAGTGCACGGCCCAGAGGACGATGGAGGCACCGATGATGGCCGCGAGCGTGTTGCCTTCGCCGAAGATCGGGAAGAAGTAGCCGAGGGTGCTGAACAGCAGCACGAAGTAGCCGACGTTACCCAGCCAGGCACTGATCCAGTAGCCCCAGGCCGAGGAAAAGCCCATGTAGTCGCCGAACCCGGCTTTGGCGTAGGCATACACCCCGCCGTCGAGGTTCGGCTTGCGATTGGCCAGGGTCTGGAAGACGAATGCCAAGGTGAGCATGCCCACCGCGGTAATGCCCCAGCCGATAAGTATGGCGCCGACATCGGCACTGGCCGCCATGTTCTGCGGTAACGAGAAAATCCCCCCGCCCACCATTGAACCGACAACCAGCGCGACTAGGGCGCCTAGTTTAAGTTTGTCGGACGATTCAGACATCTTGCACCTCCATCCGGAGTAGGAACTGTGCTTATTGAGCGCTTGGCCTGTTCACCGCGTTCTGATCCAGATCAATAGCTGGCTAATGAGTCATGCGGACAATTTCCTTACTGTCGTAGATGGGAGGGAGTTACTGCAGATCGCTGCCCAGAACGAGCAATTTAGAGGGTTCGGCATGCCATCCCGGGCAACGCCTAATACAAACTAGCCGGTTTTCCCGAGCCTTCAAGTTGCAACTTGCACGAATTGGATTGCATCAGAAATGCCCCATATTCCTTGTAGGAAATTACATATTTTTGTAGGGATATTTCGCTATAAGGGGGGATTTTTGGACTAGGAAAGGGTGGGAATTTCGAGAGGAGGAAACATGTTCAAAGTAGGACAAATTGCCATCAGTCGAGCTTCCGTCGGACGAATTCCGGCCTTTGATTTGGCGTTGGAATACGACATCGAAAAACGTGGAAGAGACCCGTTCGTCAACTTCGAGCTGCATGGGCAGATCGCTGGAAAACCGGTGCACGAGCGCTTTTCCTTGCACGGCGACGTCGCCTACAACTTCCTTCACAGCGCGGGGTTGCGATTGCGCAAATACGGCTTCCGTCCCGGGCTTGCCGCGATGCCCGAATTGCGCGCCGACTTCGAAAAGGCCTATGCCGACCTGCGGGAAAGGCTGGGCGTTGCGCCCGGCCAGCCGGTGGACCTGGATCGCTTCCTGCTCGAGCGACCATGAGCCTTATTAATGAAGAAGCCCGGCACTTGGCCGGGCTTCGATCACCCGGCGGGTAGCTGGGTGGGTGCTTCTGGGCCTGGCCCATCGGCGTCGAGAGGAGAACCCCATTGCTGGCTTGTGGCCGGCTGGGGGAGAGGTCAGACCCTGGCTGGGCCTACCTCCTGACCCTGCGCATTGCAGGGATTGCCGTTTAGATGGCAAGCCTTGTGCCACCAGGTTGCAGCCGCTCTATTCCGGGCTCCTTCGTGGTGAGGTGACGTCGCAAATGAGCGGAATATTGCCGATCAGTCCTGTTCTTCTGCGGGATTCCCGCCGCTGAAGCTGAGGTTGTGCTTGCGCAACTTGTCCGAGAGCGTCTTGCGCGGCAGGCCGAGCGCTTCGGCCACACTGCGCAGCGAGCCATGGGGACGGGTCAGTTCGGCCGCGATCAGCGCGCGCTCGAAGGCCTCGACTTGATCACTCAGGCCGCCTTCCACCGTCGGCAGGTTGGCCGGCGCGTTGTCCAGGTTCAGGTCCAGGCCCAGGGCGAAGCGTTCCGCGGCGTTCTGCAACTCCCGGACATTGCCCGGCCAGCCGTGGGTCAGCAACAAGGCGCGCTGGCTGCTATCGAGGCTGCGCGGGGCGGCACCGTGGCGGCTGCAGGCGGCGTCGGCGAAATTCTGGAACAGCGCCAGGGCGTCCTCACCGCGTTCGCGCAAGGGGGGAATGCGCAGGCTGGCCACGTTCAGGCGGTAGTAGAGGTCGGCGCGGAACCGGCCCTGGTCGGCGGCGTGGCGCAGGTCCTCCTTGGTCGCG
The DNA here is from genome assembly GCF_029871275.1 of Pseudomonas sp. BN414. Classification (NCBI taxonomy): domain Bacteria; kingdom Pseudomonadati; phylum Pseudomonadota; class Gammaproteobacteria; order Pseudomonadales; family Pseudomonadaceae; genus Pseudomonas; species Pseudomonas sp. BN414. Next base: position 400,798 of record NZ_SSOL01000078.1, on the reverse strand, counting down.
GCGATCACGCGGATATCCAGTGGGATCAGTTGGTTGGCGCCAAGGCGCTCCACGACGCGTTCCTGCAGCAGGCGCAACAGCTTGACCTGGACATCCAGGCTCATGCTTTCGATCTCATCGAGGAATACCGTACCGCCATTGGCGAACTCGAACTTGCCGATGCGGCGCTTCTGCGCGCCGGTGAACGCACCTTGTTCGTGGCCGAACAGCTCGCTCTCCACTACCGATTCGGCCAGGGCGCCGGCGTTGATGGCGACGAAGGGTCCGTCGCGGCGTGCCGACAGATCGTGCAGGGCGCGGGCTACCACTTCCTTGCCGGCTCCAGTTTCACCCAGGATGAGCACGTCGGCATTGGTGGCGGCGAGGGCGCCTATCTGCTCGCGCAACCGTTGCATGGCGGGCGACTGCCCTACGAGGCGCCCGCTGAGTTGCTGGCGATCGGACAGGGCCATGCGCAGGCTGCGGTTTTCCAGCACCAGGCGGCGCAGGTCCAGGGCGCGGTGCACGCTGTCCAGCAACTGGTCGCTGGGGAAAGGTTTCTCCAGGAAGTCATAGGCGCCTGCGCGCATGGCCTGGACGGCCAGCGGAACATCACCATGGCCGGTGATCAGCAGCACCGGCAGATCGGGATCGCGTTCGCGCAGTTGCTTCAGCAATTCGAGGCCGTCGATGCCGGGCATGCGGATATCGGTGACCACCACCCCCGGCCAGTCCTTGTCGATCTTCTCCGCCACGCCCTGGGCATCGCCGAGGGCTTGCACCTTGAGGCCTGCCAGGTCGAGGGTCTGGCTGAGGGCCTGGCGCAGGTGCGGGTCATCGTCGATCAGCAGCACCTGGGTTCGGGCATCGAGGGCGTTGGTCATGCAGAGAGGTCCTCAGGGGGCTGTGGGATGACGCCGGGCGCGGCGTTGCGCATGCGCAGGGTGAGCAGGGCACCACCGTCAGGGTGGTTGGCGAACAGCAACTCGCCGTCAAGAGCGCGCATCAGGCTGTCGCAGATGGCGAGACCCAGGCCAAGGCCTTGGGCGCTGGTCTTGGTGGTGAAGAAGGGCTCGCGGGCATGGCGCAGGGCTTCTTCGGAAAAGCCGGGGCCGTTGTCGCGCAGGTGCAATTCCACACCGTCGGCAGTGGTTCCGGCGCTCAACCAGATGCGGCGCGGATGGGGTTTTTCCTTGAGCGCATCGAGGGCATTGGCGAGCAGGTTGCCGAGTACCTGGCGCAGTCGGGTTTCACCGGCCTGGACCCAGAGCGGTGCGTCTGGCAGGTCGCGGATCAGTTCCACGTCCATGGCCCGGCGGCGTTGTGCAACGAGGGCCAGGGCATCATCCAGGGCCGGCTGCAGCGCGACGCTTTCCGGCGCGTGACGATCGCGACGGGCAAAGGCACGGAGGTGGGCGATGATCGACGCCATGCGGCCGGTTAGCTCGCTGATCTGGCGCAAGTTGCCGCGGGCATCGTCGAGGCGCTGGTGGTCCAGCAGCACCCCGGCGTTGTCGGCATAGCTGCGGATCGCCGCCAGGGGCTGGTTCAGCTCGTGGCTGATGCTCGCCGACATGGTGCCCAGGGCGGACAGTTTGCTCGCCTGAACCAGTTCGTCCTGGGCGCTGACCAGCTCCTGCTGCGCCTGCTCGCGCTCCAGCACCTCGTCCTTCAACCGGCTGTTCAGCGCCTCGAGGTCCTGGGTGCGTTCCAGCACGCGCATTTCCAGCTCGCGGCGTGCCTTGGCGTCGAGGGCGATGCGATCCAGGTAGTGACGGCGGCGCTGCATCATCAGGCCGAGTAGCAGCAGCAGGGTCAGCAGCGTGGCGCCGCCGATGGCGACCGTCGTGGTCACCTGGCGGTCCACCAGTTGGCGCGGGGCCAGGATGCTGGCGGTCAACCCGGTTTCGCGGAGCTCGCGGCTCTGGGTGAGCCAGTCGCCGTCGTCCAGTTTCAACGGTGGCGGCGCCTGGGTCGGGTAGGGCTGGTTGGCGACTATCGCCGAGCGTTCGGCGTTATCCAGCGGGCGGGTGGCATGGAAGCGCCAATCGCTGCGCGACGAGATGATCACCACGCCATTGGCGTCGGTCACCATGAGCTGCTCCGGGGTCTTGCCCCAGAGGGTTTCCGCGTCGTCCAGATCCACCTTCACCACGAGTATGCCGATGATCTGTGTGCCGTCGCGTACCGGGCTGGCGAAGAAGTAACCGCGTTTGCGCGAGGTGGTGCCGAGGCCGAAGAAGCGGCCCTGCTTGCCTGCGAGGGCTTCGCGGAAGTAAGGGCGGAAAGGAAAGCTGCGGCCGACGAAACTGTCTGTCTGATCCCAGTTGGAAGAGCTCAGGGTGAGGCCGGCGGGGCTCATCAGGTAGATCACATCGGCCCCTGTGTGCTGGCGAACTTCAGCCAGCACGCGATTGGCTTTGGCCCGCAGGGTTTCGCTGTCGGGCGCGGCAAGCAGGTCCCGCAGCGGCGGCAGGTCGGCCAGGATGGGCGGCAGCACCTCGTAGCGGTGCAGGGTGCCGAGCAGATTGGCGACGTACAGATCGAGGGTCTGGCGATTCTGCTCAGCCAGAGACTCGCTGTAGTAGCGCTCGCTGAAATGCTGCAGCGGCCAGAGCAGCGGCGCGAGCAGCAGCGCCAGGAGCACCAGGCTGCGCCAGCGTGGGCGGTGGGGAATGGGGGTGGCAGTCATGCGATCACTGTGCGCCGGTCGATGAGGCGCATTATGGCATCGACGCCCGGGACCCGTGGCGTGGCTGATACGAGAGGTGGAAGCCACGGGGAGGAGCGAGCGCCTCCCCGAGGGTCAGCGTGGCTGACGGAGGCACTCGGCCAGGGCAATACGCCAATCGGGCAGAGCGACCTGCCAGTCGTTCGCCAGCTTGCGGCCATCCAGCCGCGAATTCAGCGGGCGCCGGGCCGGCGTCGGGTACTCACTGGACGGAATCGGCAGCAGACGAGCACAGGGCTTGCCGGCGGCTTTCAGCTGGTCAGCGATGGCACTGGCAAAGCCGAACCAGGAGGTCTCGCCGCGGTTGGTCAGGTGATAGACGCCCCAATGGCGATTGCCCGCCTGCCACTGATCGATCAACTGGGCCGTGGCCTGGGCGATGCTGCCAGCCCAGGTCGGCGCCCCCACCTGGTCATCCACCACGCGCAGCTCTTCGCGCTCCTGCAGCAGGCGCTGCATGGTGAGCAGGAAGTTGCGCCCGTGCAGCGAATAGACCCAGCTGGTCCGGAGGATCAGGTACTGCCCGCCGACGGCCTGGATCGCCTGCTCGCCGGCCAGTTTGCTGGTGCCGTAGACGCCCAGCGGCTGGGTCGGGTCGTCCTCGACGTAGCGGCCGTGCTTGGCACCGTCAAAGACGTAGTCGGTGGAGTAGTGGAACAGCGGAATACCGAGTGCGGCCGCCTCTTCAGCGAGTACGCCGGGGGCCGTGGCGTTGATTGCGACGGCGGCTTCCGCATCGGTCTCGGCCTGGTCCACCGCGGTGTACGCGGCGGCGTTGATCAGCAGGTCGGGGGCCAGGGCACGGACCTGCTGGCGGATCTGCTCGGGATGGGCGAGATCAAGCCGGTCACGCCCCAGGGACACGACCGCTGCCTTGCCGGCGAGGGCGAGCTGGAGTTCCCGTGCCACCTGGCCGCTATTGCCGGTTACCAGAATCTTCATTCGAACAGGTCCGCGTCCTTGAAGTTGACCCCGGCCTTGTCCTTGGCGGACAGCTGCGGCGCTTCAGTGAGCGGCCAGTCGATGGCGAGATCGGGATCGTCCCAGCGAATGCAGCGCTCATGCTCGGGGGCGTAGTAGTTGGTGGTCTTGTAGAGGAACTCGGCGTAATCGCTCAGGACCACGAAACCGTGCGCGAACCCCTCGGGGACCCAGAGCTGGCGCTTGTTTTCGGCGGAGAGAACGATACCGGCCCATTTGCCAAAACTCGGCGAGCTGCGACGTAGATCTACTACAACATCGAAGACTTCGCCCGCGGTTACGCGTACCAGTTTTCCTTGCGGCTGCTGTAACTGGTAATGAAGTCCGCGCAGGACGCCGCGTTGGGAGCGCGAGTGGTTGTCCTGTACGAAGTCACGTGTAACGCCGGTTGCTTCTGCAAAAGTTCGAGCATTGAAGCTTTCGAAGAAGAAGCCGCGATCATCGCCAAACACTCTGGGCTCGAGGACCACAACGTCGGTCAATTGAGTCTCAACGATTTTCACTCATGCTCCCCGGCCAGCTTGAGCAAGTACTGTCCGTAGCCAGTCTTGCCGAAGGTCTTGGCCTGCTCAAGTAGCCTTTCTTTGGTGATCCAGCCGTTCTGGAAAGCAATTTCTTCCAGGCAGGCGACCTTCAAACCCTGGCGATGTTCAATGGTCTGCACATACTGCGACGCATCCAGCAGGCTGTCGTGGGTACCGGTATCCAGCCACGCGAAACCACGACCAAAACGTTCGACGCGCAGATCACCACGCTGGAGATAGGCGTTGTTGATATCGGTGATCTCCAACTCGCCGCGCGCGGAAGGTTTGACTGCCTTGGCCAGTTTGATCACGTCATTGTCGTAGAAGTACAGGCCAGTTACCGCGTAGGGCGATTTGGGCTGTTTGGGCTTTTCTTCGATCGACAGCGCCTTGCCCTCGCCATCGAACTCAACGACACCGAAGCGTTCCGGATCCTTCACCAGGTAGCCGAAGACCGTTGCACCTGTCTGGTGGCTGGCGGCGCGCTTCAGCATGTCCCTGAAGTACGTGCCGTGGAAGATGTTGTCGCCAAGGATCAGGCATACGGAGTCGTCGCCTACAAAGTCTTCGCCAATGATGAAGGCTTGGGCGAGTCCGTCAGGCGATGGCTGGACGGCATAAGTGAAAGACACCCCGAACGCGCTACCGTCACCCAGCAGGTTGCGATACTGCGGAAGGTCCTGGGGGGTAGAGATAACCAGAATCTCGCGGATGCCGGCGAGCATCAGGACCGAGATCGGGTAGTAGATCATCGGTTTGTCGTAGATCGGTAGGAGCTGCTTGGACACACCCAGGGTAATCGGATGCAGTCGAGTGCCGGAGCCGCCGGCGAGGATTATCCCTTTCATTCTGTTGCTCCCAGTCTTTCTCTTTGATAGCTGCCGTCTTGCACACGACGGCACCATTCCAGGTTATTGAGGTACCACTCGACTGTCTTGCGCAGGCCGCTCTCGAAAGTCTCCCGAGGTGTCCAGCCGAGCTCACGCTCGATCTTTCCAGCGTCGATGGCATAGCGCACATCATGGCCTGGGCGGTCCTTGACGAAAGTTATCAGCTCGTCGAAGCGAGTGATCCCAGCCGGTTTCTGCGGTGCCAGTTCTTCCAGCAGGGCGCAGATGGCCCGAACCACATCGAGGTTCTTCTGCTCGTTATGTCCGCCGATGTTGTAGGTCTCGCCCACAGTGCCGCGGGTAACCACTTCGACCAGCGCACGCGCGTGGTCCTCGACGAACAGCCAGTCGCGGATTTGCTGGCCATTGCCGTAAACCGGCAGCGGCTTCCCTTCGAGGGCGTTGAGGATCATCAGCGGAATCAACTTCTCGGGGAAGTGATAGGGGCCGTAGTTGTTCGAGCAGTTCGTCAATAGGACCGGCAGGCCATAGGTGCGCTGCCAGGCACGGACCAAGTGGTCCGAGGCCGCTTTGCTGGCGGAGTAGGGCGAACTGGGTGCATAGGGTGTGGTTTCGGTGAAGAGGTCATCGACGCCATGCAGGTCGCCATACACCTCGTCGGTGGAAATGTGGTGGAAGCGGAAAGCAGCCTTGCGCTCTGCATCAAGGCCAAGCCAATAGGCGCGGACACTTTCCAGCAGGCTATAGGTGCCGACGATGTTGGTCTGGATGAAAGCTGCTGGACCATCGATAGAGCGATCGACGTGGGATTCGGCTGCCAGATGCATGACAGCGTCGGGCTGGAAACGTGCAAGCGCAACAGAGATTTGCGCGCTGTCTGCGATGTCGGCCTGCAGGAATTCGTAACGTGGATTGCTTTCTACTTCCAGCAATGACTCGAGATTGCCCGCGTAGGTGAGTTTATCCACATTGAGGACTTGATGTGCCGTTCCCACCATAAGGTGGCGGATAAGTGCGGAGCCAATGAAACCGGCTCCGCCGGTCACTAAAATTCGCATATGGATTTCCTTTCGCGGATGTTGCCAACCGGCAGACGCTGTACCGACAAAGATTCTCGCAATGGTAACTCAGGTGGGCTCCTTCTTCAGCCGAAGCTTGGCCTATCCAAGCGCTGCGGATTACTGCTCGCATGGCCGAGATCCAATCTCTGTTGTACCCGCAGGTAGCGCCGATCACTGGGTATCGTGGGGCCGAACGCGTTGGGTGCAAATGACAGAGCTTTGCGCTCGATGTCTGAGTGGCTCTCTTACCTGGCTGTTCGTATCCCGTGACTCCGGCCAGGCGGAAGATATGTACTGCCGAAACACCAAACAGACAATTGCGAAAAAAGACTTAGATGCAAAAAGACCCGCTGCAGAGCGGGTCTTTTGCTTGGATTTTATGGTGCCGGCACCAGGAATCGAACCCGGGACCTACTGATTACAAGTCAGTTGCTCTACCAGCTGAGCTATACCGGCCAGAAGGGGCCGCCATTATATCGATTGGGCGGGGCGAGTAAACCTCTGTGAAGCAGGTTGAGGCAGTTTCCAGCATCAGCGGCCAGCGGCTTATGCACAAAGGTGATGTGTTCTGGTACGTCGGCTCTGGAATTTTGTGCGCTGCGTCTCGGAATTTAGCAGGCTTCTGTATTTATTCGGTTTTCCAAGTGAGATTAAAAAATGATCACCGGGCTCCGATTGAGCCGAGAAAGGCATTTCAATGGTTTGCCCAGATTTCATCAACAAAGTTATCCACAGCTTCTGTGGGTAAGCCTCAGCGCTCGGCCAGTAGCAGGATGTTCCGCGGGGTGAGGGAGGGCGGGCAGAAGCTGCCGAGGGTGACCTGGTAGCCCCGCTCTTCGAGGAACAGGGCTCGGTCCAGTACCAGCCAGAGTTCCAGGGGGCGGCGGAACAGGCTGCGGGGGAGTTCCAGGTTGCGGACTATGGCAAGGCGTTGCCAGCCTGCGGTTTCCAGCGCCTGCCAGTCGCGGTCAGTTGGGGCGGGGAGCTGCTTGAGTTCGCAGAGATCGCGGCAGAAGTCGGGGAATGACTTGTCCAGCCAGCTGGTTGCGAGGGAGGGAACGGGAAGATAGCGGTCCTCCCCCGTCAGCTCTCGTTGCAGCAGGTCGAAGGCCAGACGACGCGCCATGGACTGGTCGCGCTGGCGGCGGACGCGGGCGCCTGCGGTGACGGTTTCGCTGATGGACAGGCGCAGGTCGGAATGGCTGAGTTGCAGTGTGGAAGCTTTGGCCGTCTCGGAGAGGGGCTCATAGTTCGGCGTGCGGATGCGGTTGTAGCAACAAGGGGCGACGGCCAGTTGGCGGCAACCGGTCTCGCTGGCCAGCTGCAGCAGGCGCACGTGGAGATCGCCACAGGCATGCAGGGCGACCGCTGTGTGTTCGGCTGTCAGGTGGCGCAGGGCGTCGTCTGCCAGGGCGTCCTGTTCACGGTGTTGGGCGGCGAGGCCCAGGCGCTGGCTGAGTTGCTGGCCGCCAGCGACGAGCTGCGGGTCGAGCTCTATGCAGGTCAGCTGTGTGCCGCCATGGGCCAGGCGTCGACCGAGATGCCCCTTGCCGGCGCACCAGTCCAGCCAGTGCTCGGGCGGCTGACGAAAATCCAGGCGGCTGGCGAAGGCGTCGATCTGCTGCCATTTGCGCCCGGGGACGTCCACCGTGAAAGCATTGGGTAGCGTTTCGGCCTGTACGGCAGGCAGCTCACCTAATCGGCAGAGTTCGACAGAACGCGCTGCAAGCTGTGGATAAGGTGCGGGTGCCTGCAGGTCTTCGGGCCGGTTGTGGATGGCATCGGCATCGGCCAGGCTGCGCTCGCGGAGCCATGCGGCCAGTTCGGGAAGTTGGTTTTCCCAGGACAATCGAAGTTCTGTAAAGGGGATTGGGCGCCAGATCGCCTGATGCTCGCGCAGGAACTCATCCAGGGCGGCAAAGCGTTCCCGCAGGTGCGGGCCTCGGAGGGGCGCGGAGCTGGTCATGCTGGCGAAACGGTGGGAATCAGGGGTGGCGATTGTAGCGCCGCCAAGTCCGCTCCTCATCCGGGGACGAGGAGCGGTCGAGGCTTAACGTCCTTGCAGGGCATCCACGCGAAGCTTGCGCTCGAGCAGGCGGAAGGCCCGAACCAGCACGTACGCCATCAGCAGGTAGAAGAGGCCAGCCGCGAAGAAGATCTCTACCGGCAGGTAGGTGCGGGCGATGATGGTCCGTGCCATGCCGGTGAGTTCCAGCAGGGTCACGGTACTGGCCAGGGCGCTGGCCTTGATCATCAGGATCACTTCGTTGCTGTAGGCGGGCAGGCCGATGCGCGCGGCGCGCGGCAGGATGATGTAGACCAGTGCCTGGAAGCGCGACATGCCGAGGGCCCGGGCTGCCTCGATCTCACCCGGCGGAACGGCCTGGATGGCGCCACGCAGGATTTCCGCGATGTAGGCGGCGGTGTGCATGGTCATGGTGATCACGGCGCACCAGAACGGGTCGCGCAGGTAGGGCCATAGCGGGCCTTTGCGTACCGCTTCGAACTGCGCCAGGCCGTAGTAGACCAGGAACAATTGCACCAGCAACGGCGTGCCACGGAAGAAGAAGATGTAGCCGTAGGGCAGGGCGCGCACGTACCAGTGGCGCGATGCGCGGGCGATGCCCATTGGCACCGCGAGGATCAGGCCGGCGACCACCGCGATGGCAACCAGCTCCAGGGTCAGGATTGCACCTTGGGACAGTTGCGGCAGGTATTTGAGGATGACTTCCCAGTTCATGCTGCGCTCCGCTTGAAGCCACGGCTTGCGCGCTTCTCAAGCCAGTGCATGCCGATCATCGCGAGGATGGTCAGGCCCAGGTAGATGAAGGCGGCCACCATGTAGAAGGTGAAAGGCTGTTTGCTGGCGGTCACGGCGATCTGCGAACGGCGCATGATTTCCTCGAGGCCGATCACGGAGACCAGGGCGGTGTCCTTCATCAGGATCATGAACAGGTTGCCCAGGCCCGGCAGGGCGATGCGCCACATCTGCGGCAGGATCACGCGCCAGAGAATACGTCCGCTGGACAAGCCGAGGGCCATGCCGGCCTCTCTGTGCCCCTTGGGAATGGCCAGGATGGCGCCGCGGAACACTTCGGTGGCGTAGGAACCGAAGCACAGTCCGAGGGCGATGGTGCCGGCGGCGAAGGCGTTCAGCTCCAGCTCGGGGTAGCCCAGCCATTCACCGAGGGCGCGCATCAGGTTGACCGTACCGAAGTAGATCAGCAGTACCCAGAGCAACTCCGGGACCCCGCGCACGAGGGTGGAATAGGTGCCACCAAGCCATTGCAGCGGCTTGATGGAAGAAGTCCTGGCCAATGCACCGAGCAGGCCGAGCACCAGACCAACCGTCAGCGCGGAAAGCGCCAGTTTGATGGTCATGAGGGTGCCCGCGACCAGGGCAGGGCCGAATCCGTAGAGATCGAGGGTCATGTGGGCTCAGGCGCCGGTGCCGCGCAGGGGCGGCACCGGACGGGCAGGTCAGTAGATGCTGAAGGGGAAGTACTTGTCGTTGATCTTCTTGTAGGTGCCGTCGGCAACGATTTCCTTCAGCGCGGCGTTCAGCTTCTCGCGCAGCGGGTCGCCCTTGCGCACGGCAATGGCGATCTTGTCGTTGTCGAATACCGGGTCACCCTTGAACTCGAAGTCCTTGCCTGCGTCGCTCTTGAGCCATTCCCAGTTCACGAACTTGTCGGCCAGCACGCCATCGACGCGGCCGGAGGACAGGTCGAGGTAGGCGTTTTCCTGGGTGTCGTACAGCTTGATGTCGACAACGTCCTTCATGTTGTCTTCCAGCCAGGTACCGGCGATGGTCGCGCGCTGGGCGCCGATCACCTTGCCTTTCAGGCTTGTCTTGTCGGTCTTGAAGTCAGTGCCTTTCGGGGCAATGAACTGCAGCTTGTTGGTGTAGTAGGGGTCGGTGAAGTCGACGGCCTGCTTGCGCTCTTCAGTGATGGACATGGAGGCGGCGAGGAAGTCGAACTTCTTGGCGTTCAGGGCGGGGATGATGCCGTCCCAGTCGGAGGTGACCACTTCGCACTCGGCCTTCATTTTGGCGCAGAGGGCCTGGGCGATCTCGACGTCGAAGCCGCCGGCCTGGCCGCTGGCATCGATCAGGTTGAAGGGGGGATAGGCGCCTTCAGTGCCGATCTTCAGCTTGTCGGCGGCGACGGCGGTGGTGCCGAAAGCGAGGGTGGCGGCCGCAGCCAGCAGAATCTTCTTGTAGTTCTTCATTGCGCTCTTTACTCCGTGTTTTAGCGATTGCTGGACATGAATTGTTTACAGCGCGCCGATTGCGGGTTGTCAAATACCTTCTCTGGCGGGCCCTGTTCTTCTACCAGTCCCTGGTGAAGGAAAACCACTTCGCTGGAGACGTTCCGGGCGAAGTTCATTTCATGGGTGACCAGCAGCATGGTCCGGCCTTCCTCGGCCAGCGCGCGGATCACGTTAAGCACTTCTTGTACCATTTCCGGGTCCAGCGCCGAGGTGGGTTCATCGAACAGGATGACCTTCGGCTGCATGGCCAGGGTGCGGGCGATGGCCGCGCGCTGCTGCTGGCCGCCGGAAAGCTGGGTCGGATAGACGTGGCGCTTGTCGGCGATACCGACCTTGGCCAACAGGGCTTCCGCGATCTCGGTGGCTTCGGCCCTGCTCTGGCCAAGCACGCGGCGCGGCGCTTCGATGATGTTGTCGAGCACCGTCATGTGCGGCCAGAGATTGAAGTTCTGGAAGACGAAGCCGATCTCGCTGCGCATGCGATTGATCTGCTTGTTGTCGGCGGCGACCAGTTCGCCGGTGCGGCTCTGCTTGAGCTTGAGCTCTTCGCCGGCTACCAGGATCTGGCCCTCGTGCGGGTTTTCCAGGAGGTTGATGCAGCGCAGGAAGGTGGACTTGCCGGAGCCGGAGGAGCCGAGGATGGAGATCACGTCACCGTCGTTGGCGGTGAGGGATATACCCTTGAGCACTTCGAGATCGCCGTAGCGTTTATGCAGGTTGCGGATTTCAAGCGCTGGCGTGGCTTGGGCCATGGGGGGTCCTCTTGTTTTCGTGGGCACTCTGGCGGTGGGGCGGCCTTCCTGGCGAGGGGCAAGCTAGCATAGCGCTTTGCCACGCGAAAGCCGCCCGAGGCCCCCTGGATAGCTCTGTGGGCGAGTTTGTCGCATCGCTGCAGTTGGTTGTCGCGGTAGCAAAAAAGCCCCTGTCGCAGGCTGAAATGCCCGGAATTCGCGCCTTTACCCAAGCTCTTTGCCTTTTTCCTTACGCATCAATCATTTATGGGAACGGCGTGACGAAAACTTCAGGATCGGTCCCTGTCTGTCCAAGGGGCTGCGGTCGTTTCCGCAGCAGTGCGGTTAGCGCCGACTCGTGCAGCGGTCTGGCGAAGTGGTAACCCTGTCCGAAATCGCAACCCAGGGATTTGAGAATCATCAGGTGCCGTTGGGTCTCGACACCTTCGGCGACCACTTCCAGTCCCAGATTGCGGGCCAGGCTGAGGATGGTTTGCACGATCTGCAGGCCTTCCGGGCACTGGTCGAGCTGGATCATGAAAGAGCGGTCGATCTTCAGGACGTCCAGGCGGAAGCGGTGCAGGTAGCTAAGGGAGGAATAGCCGGTGCCGAAGTCGTCGATGCTGATGCGCACGCCGAGATCGTGAAGCTGCTGGAGCACGATGATGGTCCGCTCGGAGTCGGCCATCGAAACGCTCTCGGTGATTTCCAGATGCACGCATCCAGCGGGAATGCCGGCTTCGTCGATGATGGCGCTCACCTGCAATACCAGATCGTGCTGGGCGAACTGCCGAGCGGAGAGGTTGATGCTGACCGTCAGCGGCAATTGACCTGGTAGCTCGCGATGCCAGCGAGCGACGCTTCGACAGGCTTCGCGCAGCACCCAGAGGCCGAGAGGCAGAATCAGTCCGGTGTCTTCGGCGACCTGGATGAAGTCGCCCGGATAGACCAGTTCGCCTCCCGGGACCTGCCAGCGCACCAGGGCCTCGACACCGACCAGTTCGCCGCTGGTGATGTGCACGATGGGCTGGTAATGGAGCACGAACTCACCGTTCTGCAGGGCATTGCGCAGGCGGGTTTCCAGGGTCAGCCGGCCCACTGCCAGATCATGCAGGCTGTGATCGAACAGCTCGAAGCGGTGCTTGCCCAGTGTCTTGGCGCGGTACATGGCGAGGTCTGCGTGGCGCAGGATTTCTTCGGCCGATTCGTAGCCCAGGTCACTGGGGGCGATGCCGATGCTGGCGCTGATGTAGAGCTGCTCGCCATTGATCAGGAAGGGCGGCTCCAGGGCTTCGAGCAGACGCTCGGCCACCCGTACCGGAGCCTCGGGGTTGCCGATGCAGTCCAGCAGGATGGTGAACTCATCGCCGCCCATGCGCGCGAGGGTGTCGGTCTGCCGCAGGCAGCCACCCAGGCGCGTGGCGACCTGGATGATCAGCAGGTCACCGGCCAAATGTCCGAGGCTGTCGTTGACCAGTTTGAAACGGTCGAGGTCAATGAACAGGACCGCGAACGCCGCTTCCCGGTGCCGGTTGCATCGGGCGACCGCGCGGGACAGTCGATCGGAGAAAAGGGCGCGGTTAGGCAGTCCGGTCAGGGGGTCGTGGAATGCATCGATCAGTTGTTCTTCGGCGCGTTTGCGTTCCACCACCCGTCCCATCTGCACGCCGATCTGCGCCATCAGGTGCAGCAACGTTTCATCGGGCTCCAGCACGCAGTTGGCGAAGAACTCGAGAACGCCGACCACTTCGCTGCCCGCGAGCACCGGGAAGGCCGCTGCGGCCCTCAGTCCAGCCTCGCCCGCTGCGTCCACGCGGCAGAATTCCGGGGTCTGGCTGATGTCGGCGATCCATGCCGGGGTACCGCTGGCGAGCACGCGGCCGGGCAGGCCGAAACCCGGCGGAAACTCCATGGCTTCGGTTACCTGGCGGAAGTGGTGGAAGCGCTGCTCGTCGGCGTAGTGCCAGATGGTGGCCGAGCGCAGGCGCGCTTCGCCCTCGACGTGGCCGGTCAGGTAGGCGTGGCCAATCTGCCAGCCGGTGTACTGGCAGACGCTGGATACCGTGAAGCTCAGTCCGTCAGCGACCGTAGCCGCACCGTTGGCAGCGTCGGCGATGGATTCGAGCAGCTGCAATTGCAGCTGTTTTTCATAGAGCTCGCGTAGACCGTGCTCGGCGATCTGCTCCGCTTCCAGACGCGCCTGGTGTTCACGCTGCAGGCGCCGGCGGAGTTTGTCGGCTTCCGGATCGCGCGATACGCCGTCCATGCGCTCAGCCCCGGGTCTTGCCGTGGAAGGTGACTCGGCAGCGGCATTCGCTATCGCCGCGATGCATGCAGGCGAGGTGGTCGACGGCCAGTGACTCGCCGAAATGCACCGCTGCGCCCTCGATGAAGCCGTGAGCCAGGGCGCAGAGTCGGCGGGGAGAGCGATAAGTCATCATCAGCGTGCCGTCGACTTCATCACGGAAGCCGAAGGTGGGGACGTCCGCGCCTGGATAGATCATGCGGACTTCGGGATGGATGATCTGATTGACGCTGAGGATGAAGGAGTGCGTCGAGTCGTGGGGATCGAAGTAGGCGGGGTAGCGGCTGGCCAGCGACGGCATCGCTTCGCGGCCGAACCAGCGCAGGACTTCGAATGAGGACATGTCGAGCGCTTCGGCGGCGGCTGCCACGAGGCGGTAGATGTGGTCATCGGGGTAACTGCCGAGGGCTGTGTAGACACCGTCCAGGCCGGTGCCATCCAAAAGGGCGTCCCAGGCATCTTCGCCCTGGTGCCGGGTGACCACTTCTTCGAGCAGGTTGAAGACGATTCCCTTCATGCAACCCCCTGGCGCCCTCGGGTCGAGTCCCTTCGGGGTTGCCTCGAGGCGCTTCGAGATGAGGTTAGCAGCGCCGTTCGCATCGTGCCCGGCGGCTGTGAGGGATGCTGAAAACAAAAAACCCCAGCACATGGCTGGGGTTTTTTGTTTGGTATTAGTGGTGCCCAGGGACGGAATCGAACCGCCGACACGGGGATTTTCAATCCCCTGCTCTACCAACTGAGCTACCTGGGCAACGGGGCGCTATTAAACGGATTTGCCGGCCCCTCGTCAACACCCTTTTGAAAATTTTTTTAGTTATTCCGGGCGCTTACGCGCTCGGGGGGACGTAGCCCTCTGCCTGGGCGTAATCCTCACCGGAAAGGAACTTGTCCATTTCCGCCTGGAGGAATTTGCGATCCTCGGCGTTCATCATGTTCAGGCGACGCTCGTTGATCAGCATGGTCTGGTGGGCTTGCCACTCATCCCAGGCCTTCTTCGAGACGTTGTTGAAGATGTCCTCGCCCTTGGCGCCCGGATACGGCGGACGCTCCAGGCCCGGCAGTTCCTCTTTGTACTTGCGGCACATGATGGTGCGGGTCATCGCGGTTCTCCTGCGTTCAATACGTCGGCCGCGCGCTTGAGCAGCTTCTTCACCGGGGCGGCCAAGCCCAGGCGCGGCGGGGTGGCGAGGTTATACCAGAGCCAGTCGCCCTCGGCCACGGCGGGGGCACTGCCTTCCACGGTCACCAGCCAGGGTTCGATGGCCAGTTGGAAGTGGCTGAATGTGTGCGTCAGTCCGGGCAGTTCGCGGCGCTCGCCAAGGTGCAGTGCGTGCTGGCTGGCCAGCGGAGCGAGAGCGTCGAGATCGTCCATTTCCGGCAGGCTCCAGAGCCCGCCCCAGAGCCCGCTCGAGGGACGGCGGTAAAGCAGGATGGAGCCATCGCGGCTGGCCAGCAGGGGCATCAGCGTGCGCTTCTGCGGCAGAGCCTTGCGCGGTTTCGGCACGGGGTAATGCGTCTCCCGGCCAAGCTGGTGCGCGCGGCAGCCGCTCTGCAGTGGGCACAGCAGGCAGCTGGGCTTGCTGCGGGTGCAAAGGGTGGCGCCCAGATCCATCATCGCCTGGGTGTAATTGTTGACCCGCGCGTGCGGGGTGAAGCGCTCGGCCACTTCCCAGAGCTGCTTCGCCACTTTCGGCTCGCCCGGGTAGCCGTCCTGGGCGACGTAGCGGGCCAGCACGCGCTTGACGTTGCCGTCGAGAATCGGCGCGCGCAAACCCATGGACAGGCTGGCGATGGCGCCGGCGGTGGAGCGACCAATGCCAGGCAGCTCCGCAAGCTGGTCCACATCGCGCGGGAATTCGCCGCCGTGTTCGGCCACTACCTGCTTCGCGGTCTTCTGCAGGTTGCGGGCGCGGGTGTAATAGCCGAGGCCGGTCCAGAGGTGCAGCACTTCGTCTTCAGGTGCGGCGGCCAGGTCCTGCACGCTGGGCAGGGCTTCCATGAAGCGGTCGAAATAACCCAGGACCGTGCTGACCTGGGTTTGCTGCAACATGATTTCGGACACCCAGACGCGATAGGGGGTGATGCCCTGCTGCCAGGGCAGATCCTTGCGACCGTGGCTGTCGTACCAATCGAGTACGGCGCCGGAAAACTGCTCGGGACTCATTGCTTGAACAGCCCCTTGAGCGCGTCCTTGAGTTCCGGGCTGACCTTGTCGCCCAGCTTCTCTTCCAGCTTCTCGTTGAGCTTGTCGCCGGCCAACTTGGCGGCGACCTTGCCCATACCGTCCTTGTCCAGGCGGCACGCCTTGGCGCCCAGTTCCAGCGGGCCACGGCAGCGCAGCGGCCACTCGATGCCGACATAGCGCTCGTTGACCTGGCAGGCCGGGTCCGGCATCTCGCTCTTGTCGCCTTCGATGATCACGCCGACGCGGTAGTCCAGGCCGAGCACACGCAGGTCGATGGCGCCGTCGCCCTTGACGCTGAGGCCGGGGATGCTGGCGACCATGTCGGGGTTGGTGGCGACGCCGTTGTTGAAGGCGAGGGAGCCCTTGAGTTCGCGGAAGGGGGTTTCGCTGCCGCCACGGGTGCTTTCCAGGCCTTTGCGGTTGAGTGTCGCGATGCCCTGGCAGATCTGTTGCTCGAGGTTGGCATCGAGCAAGGCGCCGTCATTGAGCGCAAAGCTGGCGGTGCCGTTGAGGCCATCCACCCAGGCCTTCTGGCTGTTGCCGCTGCTCGTAATGTTGGCGTTCAGGTCGAGCAGGCCGCGCACCGGCGGCTTCTGCTCCTGCGCCTTCAGGAGCTTCTCCACCGGCACGTTGTTGATGCGTTTCTGCGCCTTGAGTAGCGGTACGGCCGGACGCGCGTCGATCTGCGCATTGGCGACGAAGCTGCCGCCGAACAGGCCGCCGCGCAGGTCTTCCAGTGTCACCAGGCCGGCTTTGCCATTGGCCTTGAGGCTGACGTCATCCAGGGGCAGTTTGTCGACGGTGAACTGGCCGAAATTGAGGGTGGCTTCCAGATCGACCTTGCGCAGTTGATCCACAGGCAGAATCGGGGTTTCGCTCCAGGCCGCCTGGGTGGGGGCGTTGGGCAGCGGCGTGGCGCCCTGGGTGGCGGCGGCCACGGCGGGCTTGACCTCGGCCTGGCGCGCAGTCTGGACGGCCTCTTTGGCCTTGGACTTGGGCGGCAGATAGCGGTCGAGGTCCAGCTTGTCGCCCTTGAGCTGAACGCGTACCGCTTTTTTGGCGAAGTCGGCCACGGCCAGTCGGCCGTTGAAGGTGCTGTCATCCAGCTTCAGGTTCAGGCCCTCGAGGGCCAGGCTGTTGGCGCTGCCGTTGAGCTTGGTGACCAGTTCGAATTTCTGCAGAGTCGCTGCATCGCTCATCGGCGGCAGCTCGACCCCGATGCCGGTGAGGAACTCGCGCAGGTTGAGCGGGGCGATGGACAGGCCGCCTTCCAGGCGCGGGTCCTTGTCCAGGTCATGCACTTTCAGCTCGCCGAGGGCGCGCAACTGGTTGCCGGAGAGCTTCAGGCTGTTCCATTCGGCGACGTTGGCGGCCAGATCGGCCAGCAACTGGCCCTGGGCGTTGAAGGTAAGCGTCTTGCCCTTGAGCGGCTCGCCCGAGGCCTCGCCGTTCAGCTTGAGATCTTCCAACTGATAGCGCTTGAGGGCGCGTTCGAAGCGCAGATTGGCGGTGAGATCGGTCTTGGCACGCACTACCGGCTGATTGGTGCCGAAGAAGGCGCTGAGCTTGAACGGGATGCTGGCGCCTTCGCGGATGGCGCCGGTGGTCAGCTCAATGCCTTCTGCACTGAATTGCTTGCCGCTCTTGGCATCGGTGTAGTCGATGCGGGCGTTGTGCACGGTGAGGCTGTCGATATCCAGCTTGATCGGGCGCGCAGGTTCGTCGGCGGCGGGCGCTTGTTTGGCCTCTTCAGCTGGCGCTGGAGTGGTCGGCGTCCCGGTCTGGGCCGTGTCCGGGGCCTTGGCGGGACGGCCGATATCTTCCCAGTTGCCG
The DNA here is from genome assembly GCF_029871275.1 of Pseudomonas sp. BN414. NCBI lineage: Bacteria > Pseudomonadati > Pseudomonadota > Gammaproteobacteria > Pseudomonadales > Pseudomonadaceae > Pseudomonas > Pseudomonas sp. BN414. The sequence goes on along the minus strand of NZ_SSOL01000078.1, from coordinate 383,342 downwards.
CGGCCTTTTTCGTCACGTTGCAGGTCGAGGTTAAGGCCCTCTACGCGGATGTCGCTCATCTGCACTTCGCGGCGCAACAGCGGCAGCACGCGCACCGACAGGCCAATCATGTCGAGGTTGGCGAAAGGCTTTTCCGGGGTAACGGCGCTGGCCAGGGTCGCCTCGTGCAATTCGAGGCCGAGCCAGGGGAACAGGCTCCAGCCAATGTCGCCGTTCAGGGTCAGTTCGAGGTTGGCCTTGTCGCGGGCCAGTTGCTGGATTTCATCCTTGTAATCGTTCGGGTCGAACAGGTGGGTCAGGGCGAAGCCCCCCGCCACTATGATCAGCAACAGCCCGAGGAAGATGAGGCCCAGGATTTTGCCGAAGGCTTTCATTGGCCAGTCCTTGTGATGGGTCGCGTGAATTGAAGGTGCCGAGTATAGCGCCGGGCCATCAGCCTTGGTGCGCGGCAGCACGTGGCTCGGCGCCCTGGTCAGGGACTTTGGATAGTGATTTTGGCCGTCGGTTCAGCTCAGGGGCTGGACGTCGCCTCAGAGGCTTTCCAGCGGCAGGTGCAGATGCGCGGCCAGGGCCTGGGATTCCAGGTGGCCCTGCGGGGCGGCCAGATGCAGCGATCTGCCCGATTCCCGCGCCAGGCGTGCGGTTTCTTCAACCAGTCGACGAGCGACGCCGCGGCGGCGGGTCACCTTGCGTACGCACAAATGGGACAGTCGCCAGTGAGGCTCGCCGCGCAGCAGAAGGGCCGCGCCCAGCAGACGGTCGTTGAAGCGCCCCACGACCAACTGACCCTCGGCCAAGCCGCACTTCACCAGTTCCGCCGCGCTGGCATAGGGTGCCAGCAGCCAGTCCGGGGCGTCGGCGTAGATCTTCGCCAGGTCGCCAAGGTCCTGCTCGGACGGGCTGTTCAGGGTCTCGACGATCACGGGCATGGGGGCTCCTGAAGGGCATTGCGGGGGCGGGCCGGCAGTGTAAACGCCGCCGACCGCCGTCGGTAGCGGCACCAAGAGCCTGCGGCCTATAATGGCGCTCTTTTTCGTGAGCCTTTTTGTGGAGCTGGTGATGGCCGAACGTACGGCATCCGTCGAACGCAATACCCTGGAAACCCAGATCAAGGTTTCGATCAACCTGGATGGCACTGGCAAGGCGCGCTTTGATATTGGCGTCCCCTTCCTTGAGCACATGCTCGACCAGATCGCCCGTCATGGCCTGATCGACCTGGATATCGAGTGCAAGGGCGATCTGCATATCGACGATCACCACACCGTGGAAGACGTCGGCATCACCCTCGGCCAGGCCTTCACCCAGGCCATCGGCGACAAGAAGGGCATCGTCCGCTACGGCCATTCCTATGTGCCCCTGGATGAAGCCCTGTCCCGCGTGGTCATCGACTTTTCCGGCCGTCCCGGCCTGCAGATGCACGTTCCTTTCACCCGCGCCGTGGTCGGTGGCTTCGATGTCGACCTGTTCCAGGAATTCTTCCAGGGCTTCGTCAACCATGCCCTGGTGAGCCTGCACATCGACAACCTGCGTGGCCACAATACCCACCACCAGATCGAAACTGTGTTCAAGGCCTTCGGCCGCGCCCTGCGCATGGCCGTCGAGCGTGATCCGCGCATGGCCGGCCAGATGCCCTCCACCAAGGGCGTGCTCTGATGCAGACGGTTGCAGTCATCGACTACGGCATGGGCAACCTGCACTCGGTTGCCAAGGCCCTGGAACACGTCGGCGCCGGCCGCGTCCTGGTCAGCAGTGACGCGAATGTGATCCGCGAAGCCGACCGGGTGGTCTTCCCCGGCGTCGGCGCGATCCGCGATTGCATGGCCGAGATTCGTCGCCTGGGCTTCGACGAGTTGGTCCGCGAAGTCAGCCAGGACCGCCCGTTCCTCGGCATCTGTGTCGGCATGCAGGCACTGCTGGAACGCAGCGAAGAGAACGACGGCGTTGATTGCATCGGCCTGTTTCCCGGCCAGGTGCGCTTCTTCGGCAAGAACCTGGTGGAAGATGGCGAGCACCTGAAGGTGCCGCACATGGGCTGGAACGAGGTGGAGCAGGGCGTCGCCCATCCGCTCTGGCACAACATTCCCGACCGCGCGCGATTCTACTTCGTGCACAGCTACTACATTGAGGCCGGCAATCCGCAGCAGGTGGTGGGCCGCGGTCATTACGGCAAGGACTTCGCCGCTGCGCTGGCCGAGGGTTCGCGCTTTGCCGTGCAGTTCCACCCGGAAAAAAGCCACACCCACGGCCTGCAGTTGCTGCAGAACTTCGCCGCCTGGGATGGCCGCTGGTAAGCATGAGCCGCGCGAAGAAGGCCCCGAGCCTGCAACTCGACGCCGCCCAGACCAACGACGCGGTGCTGGCGATCAAGCGTTTCATGGCGGATCGCTTCGAGCTGGAGCTGGGTTCCTTCGAGGCCGAGGAAGTGCTCGACTTCTTCGCCCGGGAATTCGCGCCGCATTTCTACAACAAGGCGATCTTCGATGTGCAGGCGCACCTGAAAGACAGGTTCGAGAGCATCGAAAGCGACTTGTGGGCGCTCGAGAAAGACTGAGCGCCAAGCCGATTCCACTGACTTCTTACAGGTTGAACCGATGCTGATTATCCCCGCTATCGATCTGAAGGACGGCGCCTGTGTGCGTCTGCGCCAGGGCCGCATGGAAGACTCCACCGTGTTCTCCGACGACCCGGTGAGCATGGCCGCCAAATGGGTGGAAGGTGGTTGCCGCCGCCTGCACCTGGTGGACCTCAACGGTGCCTTCGAGGGCAAGCCGGTGAACGGTGAAGTGGTCACCGCCATCGCCAAGCGCTACCCGAACCTGCCGATCCAGATCGGTGGCGGCATCCGCTCCCTGGAAACCATCGAGCACTACGTCAAGGCCGGCGTCAGCTACGTGATCATCGGCACCAAGGCGGTGAAAGAGCCCGAGTTCGTCACCGAGGCCTGCAAGGCCTTCCCGGGCAAGGTCATCGTCGGCCTGGATGCCAAGGACGGGTTCGTCGCCACCGACGGCTGGGCTGAAGTGAGCAGTGTGCAGGCGGTTGATCTGGCTCGCCGCTTCGAGGCCGATGGCGTGTCCGCCATCGTCTACACCGACATCGCCAAGGACGGGATGATGCAGGGCTGCAACGTCGAAGCCACCGCTGCCCTGGCCGCTGCCAGCCGCATCCCGGTGATCGCTTCCGGCGGTATCCACAACCTCGGTGACATCGAGAAGCTGCTGGCCGCCAAGGCCCCCGGCATCATCGGCGCCATCACCGGCCGCGCCATCTACGAAGGCACCCTGGACGTCGCCGAGGCCCAGGCCTTCTGCGACAGCTACAAGGGTTGATCGACGGCTAACGGTGCGCGCTGCGCACCTTACGGGACACTGTTATGGCTCTCGCAAAACGCATCATCCCCTGCCTCGACGTGGACAATGGCCGCGTGGTCAAGGGCGTCAAGTTCGAGAACATTCGCGACGCCGGCGATCCGGTGGAAATCGCCCGTCGCTACGATGAGCAGGGTGCCGACGAAATCACCTTCCTCGACATCACCGCCAGCGTTGACGGCCGCGACACCACCCTGCACACCGTCGAGCGCATGGCCAGCCAGGTGTTCATCCCGCTGACCGTGGGCGGTGGCGTGCGCACCGTGCAGGACATCCGCAACCTGCTCAATGCCGGCGCCGACAAGGTGTCGATCAATACGGCCGCGGTGTTCACGCCCGAGTTCGTTGGCGAGGCCGCCGCCCGTTTCGGCTCCCAGTGCATCGTGGTCGCCATCGACGCGAAGAAGGTATCCGCCCCCGGGGAAACACCGCGCTGGGAAATTTTCACCCATGGCGGACGCAAACCCACCGGCCTCGACGCTGTGGCCTGGGCGAAAAAGATGGAAGACCTGGGCGCCGGTGAGATCCTGCTCACCAGCATGGACCAGGACGGCGTGAAGAGCGGTTATGACCTCGGCGTAACCCGTGCCATCAGTGAAACCGTCGGGATTCCGGTGATCGCCTCCGGCGGCGTCGGCAATCTTGAGCACCTGGCAGCCGGCATTCTCGAAGGCAAGGCCGACGCCGTGCTGGCGGCCAGCATCTTCCACTTCGGTGAGTACACCGTGCCCGAGGCGAAGGCCTATCTGGCCAGCCGTGGAATCCTCGTGCGCTGAGCACGATTCTTGCCTAGCATTCGCCCAGGCTGCCCGCGTGACGGACTTCGCAGCCTGGGTTGCTGATGCCCGAGCCTCGCTCTCGCGAGGTTAAGCTCAGCGCATTTCCCATCTCTCCTGGAAGGTAGCCGCTTATGTCGAAACGCCTGCTGCTGGCGCTGGCCGGTACCCTTATGGTGCTTGCCGGTGCTGCCCGCGCCGAAGTGGATGAGAACTACAGCGTCGTTCTCCTGACCGAAAACTTCCCTCCGTACAACATGTCGATCAATGGGAAGAACTTCGCCCAGGAAGACAACATCGACGGCATCGCCGTCGACATCGTGCGTGAAATGTTCAAGCGCGCCGGCGTCAAGTACAGCCTGACCCTGCGCTTCCCCTGGGACCGTATCTACAAGCTGGCACTGGAAAAGCCGGACTATGGCGTCTTCGTCACCGCGCGGCTGCCCGAGCGTGAGCAGTCCTTCAAATGGGTTGGCCCGATCGGTCCGGACGACTGGATCATGCTGGCCCGTGCCGACAGCAAGATCGCCCTCGGCAGCCTGGAAGACGCGCGCAAGTACAAGGTTGGTGCCTACAAGGGCGACGCGATCGCCGAGTACCTTGCCCAGCAGAAACTCGAGCCCGTCACCGCCCTGCGCGACCAGGAAAACGCGAAGAAGCTGGAGAAGGGCCAGATCGACCTCTGGGCTACCGGCGACCCGGCTGGCCGTTACCTGGCCAAGCAGGAAGGCGTGGGCGGCCTGAAGACCGTGCTGCGCTTCAACCAGGCCGAGCTTTTCCTGGCGCTGAACAAAGAGGTCCCCGACGAAGTTGTGAAGAAACTGCAGGGCGCGCTGGACCAGATGCGCGCCGAGGGCTTCGTCGACGAGATCCTCAACAGCTACCTGTAACGGGTAGCGCATCGAAAGTAGTTAAAGACTCCAGCGACCGGCCAAAAGCCGGTCGCTTGCCAAGGAAGGCAGGACGGGTCGAGCCGTACGTCCGTGGGTGGGGAGCCCGCGCAAGGAAGCCGCTTAGCCACAACCACAAATCAAGCGAGCGGTATGACAATGCAGAAGTTGATCCAACGTGCCCTGACCCTGGGCCTGATGTTCCTCGCCTTCACGGCGCGCGCCGAAGTCCCTGCGGATTACAAGGTGGTGTTGCTCACCGAAAACTTCCCGCCGTTCAACATGGCGGTGGATGACAAGAACTTCGCCCGTGACGACGGCATCGACGGCATCAGCACCGATATCGTCCGCGAGATGTTCAAGCGTGCCGGCATCAACTACAGCCTGACCCTGCGTTTCCCCTGGGACCGCCTCTATCGCCTGACCCTGGACAAGCCCAACTATGGCCTGTTCTCCACCACCTTCACCGCCGAGCGCCAGCCGCTGTTCAAGTGGGTCGGCCCGATTGCCAAGACCGAGTGGGTGCTGCTCGCCGCGCCGGGCAACAACCTCAGCATCAAGGACCTGAAGAGCGCCTCCCAGTACCGCATCGGCGCGTACAAGAACGACGCCGTCAGCCAGCACCTGGAAACCCAGGGCATGGCACCGCAGAACGCCCTGCGTGACCAGGAGAACGTGAAAAAGCTGATCAAGGGCCAGATCGACCTCTGGGCCACTACCGATCCGGTGGGCCGCTACCTGGCCAAACAGGAGGGCGTGACGGGCCTGCAGACCGTGCTGCGCTTCAACAGCGCCGAGCTTTACCTGGCCTTCAACAAGGACACCCCGGACGAGGTCATCGAGCGTCTGCAGAAAGCCCTCGACCAGATGCGCAGCGATGGCTACGTCGACGAGATCACCCAGAACTATCTGTGACAACGCTGCAGGTTCGCCTTTCTTTGTGGGGGCGAATTCATTCGCTAATCAGGCCGCAGGCCTGACTTTCGAGGTTAAGGGGCCGCTTCGCGGCCCACAGCGAATGAATTCGCCCCCAAAAGGAGTTCATCGGGGAACTACCGATAAACCCCCGCCTTGCCATGAGCTGCCATGGCGCGATTGCCGCGCAGGGCGATCAGCATTTCCACACCGATCAGTTCGAAGCCCCGTTCCTTCAGGCGCGGCAGCTCGCGTTCGAGCAGCGCCAGGGTCGCCGGATGCGGATGGCCGATCATCAGTGCCGAGCCTTGCTTGCGTGCCAGCTTGAGGGCGGCGTCGAACTGCGCGGCGACTGCGGCCGGACTCTGGTCGTCGTCGAGGAAGATGTCCCGCGAGAGGCTGGCCAGCCCGACTTTCTGGGCTTCGGCGGCCGCCACCGTGGCGGCGCTGGTGCGGCTGTCGATGAAGAAAAGGCGTTCCTGCTGCAGCCGAAGCATCAGCCAGGTCATGGCCGGACGCTGGGCGGTCATGCGGCTGCCCATGTGGTTGTTCAGGCCTCGGGCGTACGGCACCTGGCGCAGGGCGGCGTCCAGTCGCTTTTCCAGCTCGGCGGTGGACAGCCCCGGGTGCCAGGCATACGGGCCGGTAGCCGGGTCCATGGGCAGATGCAGCATCACGGTCTTGCCGGCGGCGTGGGCGGCCTCTGCCAGTTCGCGGGAGTGGCGGGCATCCGGCAGGATGGAAAGCGCCACCGGGCCGGGGAGGGCAAGGGCGCGCTGGTCGCGGGCCGGTGTCTGGCCCAGGTCATCGATCACCAGGGCCAACCGCGCGACAGGGGCGGCACAGGCACCGGCTGCCGTTGCGCTCAACCACAGCGCCAGCAGCCAGGTACCCCATTTCATGTCAGTTCTTGCGGGTGACGTTCAGGCCTTTCAACAGGTTGAGGGCCTGGCTCAGTTGGAAGTCGTCGTCCTGCGGACGCGGTCCCGCGGATTTCTTGCTCGAACTCGGGCGGTCGGCGCCGCCATTGCCGTTGCCGAGGTGACCGGCGAGGTCGGCTTCCTTGAAGGTCTCGCCGTCCTGCTCGCGGGTGACCTTGGCGCGCGCCACCTCGATATCCGGGACGATGCCCTGGGCCTGGATCGAGCGGCCGTTCGGCGTGTAGTAGAGCGCGGTAGTCAGCTTCAGGGCGCGGTCGTTGTTCAGCGGCAGCACGGTCTGCACCGAACCCTTGCCGAAGCTGTCGGTGCCCATCAGCACGCCACGCTTGTGGTCCTGCAGCGCACCGGCAACGATCTCCGCCGCCGAGGCACTGCCGCCGTTGATCAGCACCACCAGCGGTACGCCATCGCTGGCATCGGCCGGATCGGCGGAGAAGCGCAGTTCGGAGTTGGCGATGCGGCCTTTGGTGTAAACGATCAGGCCCTTCCGCAGGAAGTGGTCGGAGACTTCCACCGCCGACTGCAATACGCCGCCGGGGTTGTTGCGCAGGTCGAGCACCAGGCCGGAAAGACGGCTGCCGTTTTCCTTGCGCAGCTTGGCCAGGGCCTTGCCGACTTCTTCGCCGGTGTTGACCTGGAACTGGGTGATGCGCAGGTAGCCGTAGCCTTTCTCCAGCAGCTGGCTCTTCACGCTCTTGACCTTGATCGCGGCGCGGACCAGTTCCACATCGAAGGGTTGGCCGCCATCGCGAACGAGGGTCAGGGTGATCTTGCTGCCGGCCTTGCCGCGCATCTTGTCCACCGCTTCCATCAGCGAGATGCCCTTGGTCGGCTGGCCGTCGATCTTCACGATCAGGTCGCCCGGCTGGATGCCGGCCTTGGATGCGGGGGTGTCATCGATGGGGGAAACCACCTTGACGAAGCCGTCCTCGGTGCCGACCTCGATGCCGAGGCCGCCGAACTCGCCGCTGGTGCTTTCCTGCAGCTCCTGGAAGTCTTCCGGTTCCAGATAAGCGGAGTGCGGGTCGAGGTTGCTGAGCATGCCCTTGATGGCGTTTTCCAGCAGGGTCTTGTCGTCGACCGGCTCGACGTAGGCGGATTTGATGCGATCCAGCACCTCGGCAAAGGTCCGCAGCTCATCCAGGGGCAGCGGTGCCTTGCCGTTCACCGCAGTAGCGGGGAGGGTTGCCGGCTCCTCGGCGGCCAGCAGCTGTGGGGCGCCGCCGAGCAGCGCCAGAGCCATGGCCAGGGAAGTGAGGCGGGACAGATGCGGCATGCGAAACTCCTGCTAGATGAGATGGCGCCTATCCTTGCGCGCGGCACCACTGTGCCGGGTCTGTGGGTCGGCCCTGCTGGCGAATGGCGAAGTACAGCGCGGGCGTGTCCTGCCCGCCGCTATTGCCGACGGTGGCGATGGATTCGCCTGCCTTGACGATATCGCCGGCACTTTTCAATAGACGCTGATTGTGTCCGTAGAGGCTCAGATAGCCGTTGCCATGGTCGAGAATGACCAGAAGCCCGGCGCCGCGCAACCAGTCAGCGAAAACCACGCGACCGCCGTGTACGGCCCGAACGGAGCTGCCTTCGGACGCACCGATCAGCACGCCATCCCACTTCGCGCGGGAATCGCCGCCACGGGCCGAACCGAAACGCGCCACCAGTCGGCCGTCCACCGGCCAGGGCAGCTTGCCGCGCGCCTGGGCGAAGGGGCCGCCGAAATTGCCGCCGGTGCTGGATACCATCGGGCCGGTGACGGGCCTGGCCGGGCTGCCGGCCGGGTGTTCGCGTAGCTGGCGCTGCTGCTCGGCCAGTGCACGCTTGCGGGCTTCTTCAGCTTCGCGGGCCTCACGCTCCTGGCGGGCCAGGGTTTCTTCGATGGTTTTGAGGACCTTGCCCAGCTGTTCCTGGTCCTGTTGGCGCGACTTGAGCTTCTTGTCGCGGTCGCTGACGTCCTGGTTGAGCTTGGCCAGCGCCTGTTGGCGCTCCTTGCGTGCCGCCGCCAGTTGCTCGCGACGGCCATCGAGGGCCGCTTTCTGCTCGTTGAGCTGATTCTGCTGGGCGGTTATTTCCTGCTCGACGTTGTTCAGCTGGCGCAGGGTTTCGTTGAACGCGGCAAGCTGCTCGAGGCGCGCCTTGCTCAGGTAATCGTAGTACGTCAGGGTGCGGGCGAACTTCTCGGGGTGTTGCTGGTTGAGCAGCAGCTTGACGTATTCCTGCTGACCGCTCTGGTAGGCAGCGCGAGCCTGGATGCCGATCAGGCGCTGCTGTTCAGCGCGCGCGTCCTGGAGTTTTTTTTTCTCCTCATCCAGCCGCTGGATCTCACCTTCGCTGCTCTTGAGCTCCTGCTGCAGGTCCTTGACCTGCTGCTCCAGGTTGCCCATTTCGGTTTCGGTCTTCTTCAGGTCGGCCTGGACGCCGGACTTTTCGTCCTGCAGCTGCTTCAGAAGTTTTTTCAGCTCGGCGACATCCTTGCCGGCCTGGTCCAGCTGCTGCTGGGTTTCGGCGCGCTGGTCGGCCATGACCGGAGTGATCAGGCTGGCGAAGATAACGAGGGCGAGGGCGCGAAGCATGGGGTGTGGGGCACCAGGGGGGAGGACCGGCCTAGTATGCCCGTGGTGCGGGGCAAAAAAAACGCCCCGGACCAGGGGTTCGGGGCGTTTCCTGACAGGCCGCGCAGATTTCCTGCACTGGGGCCGCGCCGTGGCGTCGGCCCGCGTCGATCATTGCAGTTCGACGATGGTCTTGCCGGTCATCTCGGCCGGCACCGGCAGGCCCATCAGGGTCAGCAGGGTCGGGGCCACGTCGGCCAGGACGCCGCCTTCGCGGATCGTCGCCGGACGCTTGCCGACATAGATGAACGGCACCGGTTCGCAGGTGTGAGCGGTATGCGCCTGGCCGGTCATCTCGTCTTCCATCTGCTCGACGTTGCCGTGGTCGGCGGTGATCAGCGCTTCGCCGCCCACCTTGTCCAGGGCTTCGACGATGCGGCCGACGCAGCTGTCCAGGCATTCCACGGCTTTGACCGCGGCTTCGAACACTCCGGTGTGGCCGACCATGTCGCCGTTGGCGTAGTTCACCACGATCACGTCGTAGCGCTGGTTTGCGATGGCGTCGACGATCTTGTCGGTGACTTCGGGGGCGCTCATTTCGGGCTGCAGGTCATAGGTGGCGACCTTGGGCGACGGGATCAGGATGCGCTCTTCGCCTTCGAAGGGTTCTTCACGGCCGCCGGAGAAGAAGAAGGTCACGTGGGCGTACTTCTCGGTCTCGGCGATGCGCAGCTGGGTCTTGCCGTTCTTCGCCAGGTATTCGCCCAGCACGTTTTCCAGGGATTCCGGCTTGAAGGCGCTCGGGGCGGGGATGCTCGCCGCGTACTGGGTCAGCATCACGTAGCCGGCCAGTTTCAGCTCGCGCTGGCGGGGGAATTCCTTGAAACCGGGCTCGACGAAGGCGCGGGACAGTTCACGAGCGCGGTCGGCGCGGAAGTTCATGAAGATCACGGCGTCGCCATTCTCCACCTTTACGGCATCGCCGATACGGGTGGCCTTGACGAACTCGTCGCTCTCGCCGCGCTCGTAGGCAGCGGTCAGGCCTTCGACGGCGGTGGCGGCGGTGAATTCGGCCTGGCCTTCGGTGATCAGGTTGTAGGCGGCTTCCACTCGGTCCCAGCGATTATCGCGGTCCATGGCGAAGTAGCGGCCGATCAGGCTGGCGACGCGGCCCTTGCCGAGGCGGGCGAAGGCTTCGTCCAGCAGCTTGATGGAGGGCTCGGCGCTTTTGGGCGGCGTGTCGCGGCCGTCGAGGAAGGCGTGCAGGTAGATCTTCTCGGCACCGCGCTGGGCGGCCAGCTCGGCCATGGCGACCAGGTGGTCCTGGTGGCTGTGGACGCCGCCATCGGAAAGCAGGCCCATGAAGTGCACGGCCTTGCCGGCAGCCGCGGCCTTGTCCACAGCGGTGGTGATTTCCGCGTTGGTGAAGAAGTCGCCGTCGCGGATCGACTTGGTCACGCGGGTGAAGTCCTGGTACACCACGCGACCTGCACCCAGGTTCATGTGGCCGACTTCGGAGTTGCCCATCTGGCCGTCGGGCAGGCCGACGTCCATGCCGCTGCCTGAAATCAGGCCGTGGGGCTGAGTGGCGCGCAGGCGGTCATAGACCGGGGTGCTGGCGGCATGGATGGCGTTGTATTCGGGGCTGTCACTGTGACCGAAACCGTCCAGGATGATCAGGACCAGGGGTTTGGGCGTGGCTGTCATAGTGTCCGACTCGTCTGCGGCAATGGGTTGAAAGTTGCGGGCAAGGCCCCGAAAAAAAGACGCGGCATTCTACGTTCTGGTTCCATCGGCGTCACCGCTGGACGGGGTTTGGCCGACCTGTGGGGCTGTGTATACTGGCCGGCATTTTACCGTCCCGGAAGCCGACGATGCTCGCTAAGCTGATTGAATTTGCCACTAACCACTATGTACTGAGTGGATCGTTCGTGCTGCTGCTGGCCCTGCTGCTGGCCCACGAACTGCGCCGCAGTGGCCGCGCCATCTCCACTCGCGAGCTGACCTCCCTGGTCAACGGCGGCCAGGCCGTGGTGCTGGACGTGCGCGGCACCAAGGATTTCTCCGGTGGCCATATCGTCGATGCCCTGAACATCCCCTATGAAAAACTCGCCAGCCGCATCGCCGAGCTGGAGAAGTACAAGGACAAGGCCATCATCGTGGTCGACTCCATGGGCCAGCACGCCGGCACCGTCTGCCGCGACCTGCAGAAGGCCGGCTTCAACGCCATCAAGCTGTCCGGTGGTATCGGCACCTGGCGTGGCGACAACCTGCCGCTGGTGAAGTGAGATGGCCGGGACTGTCATCTATTCGAGCGCCTGGTGCCCCTTCTGCATCCGTGCCAAGCACCTGCTGGACAGCAAGGGCGTGCGCTATGAAGAGATCAGCGTCGACGGCAACCCTGCAATTCGCGCCGAGATGACCCGCAAGGCCGGGCGCACCTCGGTGCCGCAAATCTGGATCGGCCAGACCCACGTGGGCGGCTGTGACGATCTGTACGCCCTGGAACGTGCCGGCAAGCTCGACGCGTTGCTCCAGGCCAATCCGTAAACGGAAACGCACTAGAACAAGGCAGAACCATGACAGAACAAGCAAGCAACGGCGCCAATAACCCTCAGTTCTCCCTGCAGCGCATCTACGTGCGCGACCTGTCCTTCGAAGCGCCGAAGAGCCCGGAAATCTTCCGCCAGGAGTGGGCTCCGAACGTTTCCCTGGACCTGAACACCCGTCAGAAGCAACTGGACGGCGACTTCCATGAAGTCGTGCTGACCCTGTCCGTGACCGTGAAGAACGGCGAAGAAACCGCCTTCATCGCTGAAGTGCAGCAGGCCGGTATCTTCCTGATCAAAGGTCTGGATGCGGCTTCCATGAGCCACACCCTGGGTGCCTTCTGCCCGAACATCCTGTTCCCCTATGCCCGTGAAACCCTGGATAGCCTGGTTATCCGCGGCTCCTTCCCGGCGCTGATGCTCTCCCCGGTGAACTTCGACGCCCTGTACGCCCAGGAACTGGCGCGTCTGCAGGCCGCTGGCGAAGCCCAGGCCTGATTTTCAGGCCCCACGAAAAAGCGCCCTTCGGGGCGCTTTTTTGTTGGGGTGGACAAAGATGGGGGTATCTGTGGGGGCGAATTCATTCGCTAAGGGACGCGAAGCGACCCCTGTGGCGTTAAAGGCAGCCCTGCGGGCTGTATAGCGAATGAATTCGCCCCCACAGAAAAGCAGCACCCGATTCAGTCCAGGCTGAAATCATGCTGCCGCCAGGCCTCGTATACCGCCACGGCAACGGTATTGGAGAGGTTCAGGCTGCGGCAGTTGGGGCGCATCGGCAGGCGCAGCCGCTGCTCGGGCGGCAGGCTCTCGCGCACTTCCTCGGGCAGACCACGACTTTCCGGGCCAAAGAGGAAGGCATCGCCCTTCTCGAAGGCCACTTCATGGAACAGCTTGGTGCCCTTGGTGGTGAAGGCGAATACGCGGGGTTGGCCCAGGGCCTCGAGGCAGCTTTCCAGGTCGCTGTAGCGCTTGAGCGTGGCGTACTCGTGGTAGTCCAGTCCGGCGCGGCGCAGACGCTTGTCGTCCAGCTCGAATCCGAGTGGTTCGATCAGGTGAAGGTGGCAGCCAGAATTGGCGCACAGCCTGATAATGTTGCCGGTATTCGGCGGAATTTCCGGTTGAAACAGGATGACGTGAAACATGAGTAGCCCCGGGCCCGAAGACGGGCGGCATTCTACTCCCGATGATGATCCGCGACCGAGCCTGTGGCCGCGCTTTTTGTTCTCCCTTGCCCTGCTGGGCCTGCTGGTTGGAATGATGCTCGGCCGCCTCACGGCGCCGGAACCCGTGCACCTGGAGCAGATCGAGGTACGCCAGGACGGCCTGGCGCTCTGGTTCGACCACGAGCCCGAGGTCCGCGTGGAAGCCTTGGAAGGTGCCTACGCGCTGATGCTGGGCGCGGAAGGGCAATCCGCCAAGGGGCAGCTGACCCTCGGCTCCGCGCCAGTGAGCTGGAAAGTGCTGCGTTCGACCCAGGGGGTGATGGTGCGCTTCGTGGCGGCGCGGCCCTTGCGCGGAGAGTGGCGCGGGGCCGCGGAAGATGGGCGCTGGCGGCTGGAAGTCAGCCTGAGCGCCGAATAAGAAAGGGGATTCCCCGGCCTGCCTGTACCAAGGCCCCCTGAAGGGTGGCCACCCGCTGTGGCGAGTGACGCAGTCCTGCACTGGGCTCTTGCGGAGCCCGAGGCGGCTGGAGTCCAGCGCGCCTTTGGATAAAAGAGGGGATTCCCCGGCCTGCCTGTACCAAGGCCCCCTGAAGGGTGGTCACCCGCCGAGGCGAGTGACGCGGTCCTGCACCGGGCCCTTGCGGAGCCCGAGGCGGCTGGAGTCCAGCGCGCCTGTGGATAAAAGAGGGGATCCCCGGCCTGCCTGTACCAAGGCCCCCTGAAACCTGGTCACCCCAGGGCGACACTGTGTTGCTCCCGGCCCTTCTGGGGCCGTGGCGGCTGGAGGTCAGCCTGCCTGTCATAAGAGTGGGGATTCCCCGGCCTGCCTGTACCAGGGGCCCCAAAACCACTGTTGTATGGACTATTGCAGGGGGCGTGCCAATTCTTCCCATGGTGCCGGATCAGATTCCTTTGCTCGGCTGGAGGCCGCGTAGCCTTTGGCTTTGAAGGAGAGAGAGCGTGGTTGGGAAGGGCGCCAACGGCAGGGTTTCAGCGTTGCGAGTGCCTGGCAGAGGAGCACTTTTTTGAGGCGCCAGCATGATTCGGGCACCAGGGATGGTCCTTTTGCAGCGGGAATCGAATGCCTGGCAAATGGAACAAGACCGCGCCGGGGCTTCGGAAGAACCAGATGATTCATGCAGCAAAGGTGTAGGGGGAACGCACGGGCGATAGCCGCCGGCGTGTAGGACGAATCACGAGTCGTGGGGCTGAAAACGGGAAGGGCGGGGCATTGCACCCCGCCCCCAGGCATCAGGCATCAGCCATCAGGCGTCGTCGCCGTCGTCCTCGTCACCACCGTCCACCTTCATACCCAGTTCCTTGATCTTCCGGGTCAGGGTGTTGCGGCCCCAGCCCAGCAGAACGGCCGCGTCGCGGCGACGTCCGGCGGTGTGCTTGAGGGCGGTCTCGATCATGATCCGCTCGAAAGCCGGTACGGCGGTGTCGAGCAGGCTGGACTGGCCCCGGCCGAGGGACTGGTCGGCCCACTGGCGCAGGGCCTGTTCCCAGTTCGTCACCGGTGCGGCGTCCTGGGGCTGGGTGAGCAGTTCCGGCGGCAGGTCGTCGACATGCACCTCGCGACCCGAAGCCATCACGGTGATCCAGCGGCAAGTGTTCTCCAACTGGCGCACGTTGCCCGGCCAGGGCAGGTGCTTGAGGTAGTCCTCGGTTTCACCCTTCAGCAGTTTGGGCTCCACCGCCAGTTCCTGGGCGGCGCGGGCGAGGAAGTGCCGGGCCAGCGTCGGGACGTCTTCGCGGCGATCGGACAGGCGCGGAATATGAATGCGGATGACGTTGAGGCGATGGAACAGGTCTTCGCGGAACTTGCCGGCCTGCACCAGGTTTTCCAGGTTCTGGTGGGTCGCGGCGATGATGCGCACGTCCACTTTCACCGGTGTGTGGCCGCCGACCCGATAGAACTCGCCGTCGGCCAGCACCCGTAGCAGGCGGGTCTGTGTATCCGCTGGCATGTCGCCGATCTCGTCGAGGAACAGGGTGCCGCCGTCGGCCTGCTCGAAACGGCCGCGACGCTGGTTGGCCGCACCGGTGAAGGCGCCTTTCTCATGGCCGAACAGCTCGGATTCCATCAGGTCCTTCGGGATCGCCGCCATGTTCAGTGCGATGAAGGGAGACGCCGCGCGCGGACTATGGCGGTGCAGGGCGTGGGCCACGAGCTCCTTGCCGGTACCGGACTCGCCGTTGATCAGCACGGTGATGTTGGAGTGGCTGAGGCGGCCGATGGCGCGGAAGACCTCCTGCATGGCCGGCGCTTCGCCGATGATCTCCGGTGTGCGCGTCTGGCTGGCGGGTGCTTCCAGGCCCTGCTGTTCCTGGGCGTGCTGGAAGGCGCGCTTGACCAGGGAAACCGCCTCGTCGACGTCGAACGGCTTGGGCAGGTACTCGAAGGCGCCGCCCTGGTAGGACGCGACCGCGCTATCCAGGTCGGAATGGGCGGTCATGATGATCACCGGCAGGCGCGGATGCACTTCGCGGATCTGCGCGAGCAGGTCGAGACCGCTGGCGCCGGGCATGCGGATGTCGGAGATGATCACGTCCGGCTGTTGCCGGGCGAGGCGTCCGAGCAGGCTATCGGCGCTCTCGAAACTCTGGGTGGTCATGCCTTCCTGCTGCAGGGCCTTTTCCAGGACCCAGCGGATGGAACGGTCGTCGTCGACGATCCAGACGGTTTCACTACGGCTCATGACGAGGAAGCTCCTTGTTCCAGCGGCAGGAAGATCGAGAAGACGGTGTGGCCGGGATGGCTTTCACACTCGATCAGGCCCTGGTGCTGACTGATGATGTTCTGGGCGATGGCCAGGCCCAGCCCGGTACCGTCCGGGCGACCACTGACCATGGGATAGAAGATGGTTTCCTGGAGCTCGGCCGGGATTCCCGGGCCGTTGTCGATGATCTCCACCTTGGTCACCAGCCGATGGCGCGTATGGCCGATGGTGAATTGGCGCAGGGTGCGGGTGCGCAGGGTGATGCGGCCGAGGCGCAAATCGCTCTGTGCGGAGAGGGCCTGCATGGCATTGCGCACGATATTGAGCACGGCCTGGATCATCTGTTCCTTGTCGATGAACACGTCAGGAATGCTCGGGTCGTAGTCGCGCACCAGATTGATGCCGCCCTGGCTTTCCGCTTCCACCAGGCTGAAGACCCGCTCCAGCACTTCGTGAACGTTGGTCATGGCCAGCGACGGCAGCTTGTTCGAGCCGAGCATGCGGTCCACCAGGTTCCGCAGGCGGTCGGCCTCTTCGATGATGACGTTGGTGTAATCCTTCAGGGACTCTTCCGGCAGTTCGCGGGAAAGCAGCTGGGCAGCACCGCGGATACCCCCCAGGGGGTTCTTGATCTCGTGAGCGAGGCCACGGACCAGCAACTTGGTGGTTTCCTGCTTGGACAGCTGCGCCTCTTCCTTGGTGATACGCAGCAGGCGGTCACGCGGGTGGACTTCCAGAAGCAGCAGGGTTTCGCCGCGATTGAGCACAGGCGTTACCGCGTAATCCACGGTAAGGGTCTGGCCGGACAGCGAGGTGACCATGGCCTCGCGCTTGGTGAAGGGGTGCGCCTGTTCGACGGCCTGCCGCAAGGAGGCCAGGGCCTCGGGAGATTCGGTGAACAGTTCGCTGATGAACTGGCCATGGCTGCGCTGACCGCTGACGGCCAGGAGCATTTCAGCCGCCGGGTTCATGTACTCGAGACGCAGGTCCGCGTTGAGCAGGATCACCGCAGTGGTCAGGTTGTCGAGCAGCAGTCGGTGCAGGGCGTCGTTGATGGTCATGGCTTCCGCGCTCGTGGCGATGACAGGAAAATGCAAGAAGCAAACCAAAGCCCTGAAAAGTCGCGCTGAAACAGGATTTATGCCGGCGCCGGCCGCTTTTCAGAGCAGATCGTCCGGTTCGAGGTGAACCAAAATGGGGAGAGTATAGAAAGCGGTGCAGAGCATTGCACCGGAATGGTGCGTATTGCGGGCGAGTGGGCCGATGCGGTCAGCCCATCGCTGAGAGAGCGGAGTCAGATGAACGGCAGGATGGCGATGTCGTCATCCTCTTCCTCGGGCTTGTCCTTCATCGGGCATTCCGGGCGAACGCCGTAGTCGTCTTTCTTGCAGGGGCGCGCAAGGCGCTTCTGCGACAGCGACATGCGCACGATATGCACAGGCTGACCGGGAGTGCGCTCAACCATGCGGCCCTGGTCGTCGATGATCTCCACCGCCAACTGATGAGTGCCACGATCTAAATTCTTCAGCGGGAACACCGGGCTGCGACCGGGTTCGCCGACCGGCTGGCCGTCCAGCAGCAGGCGATAGCTGTGGTTGGCGCGCAGGCCGGGTTCGCTCACCGCGCTGACGATCAGGTTGCCTTCACCGTCGCGGATAGTCGCATCGGGTTCGGGAACCAGGATACGCAGGACCTGATAGCCCTGTTCGCGAGGAATGGGCTTGGGGTAGAGCGGCGGCGGTTGGATATCCCTGGGTGCATTCATTTCGTTGGGCGCGGGGGTGATTTCCAGGCGCTTGGCGTTGCCCGGCTTGGGCTGGTCGGTGAAGACGCGGTTACCTTCAGCGTCGATGTAGGTGTAGACCTCGGCCAGCGCGGGCTGGCCCAGGAGCAGCAGGGCAAGGAGCAGGAATCGTGTCATCGGTCAGTTGTTGGGCCGTGGGGTGGGGGGCGGCGGGCGTAGCGCCGGGCTGCTGGTGTTGACGCGCTGTACGGTGAAGGTGATCGGGGCACTGCTCTGCACCACAGTGGTGCCGGCGAGGACATCCACCATCAGGGTGTGCTCGCCACGGTCGACGTTCTGCACCTGCAGGCGCGGCACGTTGGTCGGTTGCCCATAGGGCTCGCCATCCAGGCGCAGACGCAGGCTGTGGCCGGGTTGCAGGCGCGGGTCCAGGCGCACGCCGACACTGAAGGTGCCGTTATTGGCGCGCAGGGCCTCTTCGTCCGGGAGGTTGGTCAGCTCCACCAGGTTGTAGGCCGCCTGTTGCTCGGCGCTGGCGTCGTCATTGGCGGGCTGGCTTGGTGGTTGGATCTGTACCGCGTTAGTCGGCGGCAGCTCCACCTTCTCGGTGGGGGTGCCATCCGGAGGTTGGTTGGTGAATACCGTGTTGCCGTTGGCGTCCGTGTACTTGTAGATCTGTGCGGCGGCGGGGAGCGCGACCGCAAGCAGCAGGCAACTGATGATGAGGCGCATGGTGGCGGTCTCCGGAAGGTCATGCCAAGCCTTGCACCCGGATGGCGAGCTGGCAAGTCGGGCATTGTGCGACAGCGTCGGGGCGATCGGTGTGCGCTGCAACACGTTGGGACATTTCTGGAATACCCGTGCCACTCCCGGCCCGAGCGAACTGTGGGCGATCGCTGCTGTCAGTCTTGCCTTCGTGGGTCGCTCCACCGTCCGCCGCTTGCGGATGGGCGCGGAGGCGGCTTTTGTATGATGCGGATCGCTTTCATCGTTTGTGGGATGACTTTCTCGTGCCGATACCATCCTTTATCGCCCCTCGTTTCCTCTATTTCTTGCTGTTCTGCCTCCTTGTCGGCCTGCTCTGTCCGGCGCAGGGGCAAGCGGCGCTGCCCAATCCGTTGGCGGGAAGTGCCGCAGGCGGTGAGCCGGTCAGCAATGCCCAGCTCGAACAGTCGCTCAACCAGGTGATCAAGACCCTGGAGAACGACCAGCAGCGCGCCGACTTGCTGAAAAAGCTCAAACAGTTGCGCGACGTCACCGGCAAGGAAAAGGAGAGCGAAAGCGGGGTGCTCGGGTTGATCGGCGACACCCTGAGCAGCCTCGAGAAGCAGTTCCAGGGCGACAACAGCCCGCTGCTGATCTGGAGCAACCAGTTCCGGCTGGCGAGCGCCGAAGTGCAGGAGCGTCTCCCCGGATGGCGCGACTGGCCGGGCATCGTCTTCAACTTTGCCGTGGTCATCCTGCTCTGGGCCTGCCTGGCCAGCGCCCTGCTGTGGCTGGGGCGGCGCATGCGCGAGCGCTTCGGACTGTCGGCGGAGCTGCCGCAGCACCCGAAGACCCGCGACCTCGTGCTATTCGCCCTGCGCAAGCTGGGGCCCTGGCTGATCGCCTTCTTCATCACCCTTTACCTGTCGTTTGTGCTGCCCAGCTCGCTGAGCAAGATGCTGGCGATGCTGATGGCCTACGTGCTGGTCTGCGGCACGCTGTTCTCCGCGCTCTGCGTGATCTGCCTGTCGCTGCTCAGCGGTCCGCACCGTATTCGTGCACTGGACATCCTGCGCCGCCAGGCCTTCCGCCCGCTGTGGCTGATCGGCAGCCTGGCAGCACTTGGCGAGGCGGCCCACGACCCACGACTGATCGCGGGCCTCGGCGAGCACACGGCGATCTGCCTCAGCACCCTGGCCAACGCCACCGCGGCCGTTCTAACCGCTCTGTTCGTGCTGCGCTTCCGCCGCCCCATTGCCCACCTGATCCGCAACCAGCCGCTGGAGCGTCGTCTCAAGCGTCGGGGCCTGCACGAACTGGTGGAGCTGGTCGGCTCCCTGTGGTTCGTGCCGGTGCTATTGCTGGTGGGTACCTCGCTGTTCGCCACTTTCGTATCGGCCGCCGACAGCAGTGTCGCCCTGCGCCGCGCCCTGGTCTGCGCCGTGCTGGCGGTGGTCGCCATGACAGTGATCGGCCTGCTCAGTCGCCGTTCCGGCCGAACGGGTGACGGCCGGCGGAGTGCGCCGTACGTCGATCAGTTGCAGAAGTTCGGCCTCACCCTGGTGCACCTCTTCGTGGCGTTGTTCTTCATCGAGGTGGGGCTGCGGGTCTGGGGCATGTCGCTGATCCGTTACGCCGAAGGCGAGGGCTCTGAAATCAGCATGAAGATGGTCAGCTTCGGCACCACGCTGCTGGTGGCCTGGCTGGTGTGGATTCTCGCTGACACGGCGGTTCAGCACAGCCTGGGTGTCGGCAGTCGGAATCGCGCGAACACGCGCGCCCTGACCATGCTGCCGCTGATCCGAAACGTACTGTTCGTCACCATCGCGGTGATCGCCCTGATCGTCGCCCTCGCCAATATGGGCATGAATGTCACGCCGCTGCTGGCCGGTGCCGGCGTGATCGGCCTGGCGATCGGTTTTGGTGCGCAGTCCCTCGTGGCGGACCTGATCACTGGCCTGTTCATCATCATCGAGGACTCGCTGTCCATCGACGACTACGTCGACGTCGGCGGCCACCTTGGCACGGTGGAGGGGCTGACCATCCGCACCGTGCGCCTGCGCGACCTGGACGGCGTGGTGCACACCATCCCGTTCAGCGAGATCAAGAGCATCAAGAACTACTCACGGCAGTTCGGCTACGCGATGTTCCGCTGGCCGGTCCCCTCGAGCATGCCGATCGACGACGCCGTGGCGCTGGTGCAGGACGTGGCGAAGGAGTTGCGCAGCGATCCGTTGGTCTACCGCAGCCTGTGGTCGCCGCTGGAATTGCAGGGCGTCGAGAGCTTCGACAATGGCCAGGCGATCCTGCGCTTCCGCTTCAAGACCGCGCCGATCAAGCAATGGGAAGTGCAGCGGGCGTTCAATCTGCGCCTGCGCAGACGTCTCGACCAGTCGGGCCTGGAACTGGCGATGCCACGCCTGAACGTGCAGCTCAGCCGCGTGCGCCAGCCAAGGGCCGAGCCGCCGGAAGGGCAGGGCGTGCTGGCGGATGGGGGAATCTAGCTGAGGCGGTGGACTGCTGGTTGTGGGGGCGAATTCATTCGCTATGGGCTGCGCAGCAGCCCCCTGCAGTGTTCAGGGGCAGACCTGCGGTCTGCTAAGCGATTGAAATCGCCCCCACAGGGTGTCCGGGCAGCAGAAAGGTTGCCCCAGCGTAGGTTGGGTAGAGGTACGAAACCCAACAAGGGTGCGCACCGGACCGCACCGCTAATCGTTGGGTTTCGCTGCGCTCTACGCCAACCTACCGCACGGACATGCTCCGTGTTTCCTCAATAAAAAAGGCCTCCCGAAGGAGGCCTTAATGTTGACGCTATTTATAGGTATTCGTGGATCAGACGCTGTAGTACAGGTCGTATTCCAGCGGGTGCACGAAGGTGCGCACCTTGATTTCTTCTTCGCTCTTCAGCTCGATGTAGGCATCGATGAAGTCGTCGGAGAACACGCCGCCCTTGGTCAGGAACGCACGGCCCTTGTCCAGCTCTTCCAGGGCTTCTTTCAGGCTGCCGCAAACCTGCGGGATTTCCTTCGCCTCTTCCGGCGGCAGGTCATACAGGTTCTTGTCAGCGGCATCGCCGGGGTGAATCTTGTTCTGGATACCGTCCAGACCGGCCATCAGCAGAGCTGCGAAGCACAGGTAGGGGTTGGCAGCCGGGTCCGGGAAGCGCGCTTCGATGCGGCGGGCTTTCGGGCTGTTCACGTACGGGATACGGATCGAGGCGGAACGGTTGCGGGCGGAGTAGGCCAGCATTACCGGAGCTTCGAAGCCAGGAACCAGACGCTTGTAGGAGTTGGTAGCCGGGTTGGTGAAGCCGTTCAGGGCCTTACCGTGCTTGATGATGCCGCCGATGAAGTACAGGGCGGTATCGGACAGGCCGGCATAGCCTTCGCCAGCGAAGGTGTTCTTGCCATCTTTGGAGATGGACATGTGAACGTGCATGCCCGAACCGTTGTCGCCGTACAGCGGCTTCGGCATGAAGGTCACGGTCTTGCCGTAAGCGTCAGCCACGTTGTGCACGCAGTACTTCAGGGTCTGAACTTCGTCAGCCTTGGCAACGAGGGTGTTGAACTTCACACCGATCTCGTTCTGGCCAGCGGTGGCCACTTCGTGGTGGTGAACTTCTACCACCAGGCCCATTTCTTCCAGGGCGTTGCACATGGCGGTACGGATTTCGTGGTCGTGGTCGACCGGCGGTACCGGGAAGTAGCCGCCTTTGACGCCCGGACGGTGGCCCTTGTTGCCGCCTTCGATGTCGGCGTCGGTGTTCCAGGAAGCCTGTTCGGAGAAGATCTTGAACATGGAGCCGGAGATGTCGGACTTGAACTTCACTTCGTCGAAGATGAAGAACTCCGGCTCCGGACCCACGAATACGGTGTCACCGATACCGGTGGTCTTCAGGTATTCCTCGGCGCGGCGGGCGATGGCGCGCGGGTCGCGATCGTAGCCTTGCATGGTGCTCGGCTCGATGATGTCGCAGACCAGGATAATGGTCGGCTCTTCGGTGAACGGGTCCAGAACGGCAGTGCTGTCGTCCGGCAGCAGGATCATGTCGGAAGCTTCAATGCCTTTCCAACCTTCGATGGAGGAGCCGTCGAACATCTTGCCGTGTTCGAAGAAATCGTCATCGGCGTCACGGGCCGGCATGGTCACGTGCTGCTGCTTGCCTTTGGTATCGGTGAAGCGCAGATCAATCCACTTCACGTCGTGTTCTTTAATCAGTTGAAGCGACTTCGACATGTTGTCCTCCAGGTGGTTGGGGGCAGAAACCTTGCCTCCCATAAAATCGGGCTGAAGCCGGGGCGGGATAGTCCGCCAGGGCGACCTGCCTCACAAGGGAGCAAATTGCGTGCCAGTGCCCCGGAATGGGCAGATGGCCCAAAACTCGCGCCTGGCGGGGGCTTCGCTCCGTTTGTGCACAGTTTTGCGCACCGTTTTCGTGCCCTGCATGGTGCATGCGCTCCGTTTTGGTGCAGCGAAAGCTTTCCTGAATGATTTTGGTCAAAGCTTGAACAATTTCCGCTATAATCCGCGCCCCTCTTTTTCGGCCGCCGTTGCAGGCGCTGTTTTCATGAAACTGATCGTCAAAGTCTTCCCGGAAATCACCATCAAGAGCCGGCCGGTGCGCAAGCATTTCATCCGCCAGCTCTCGAAGAACATCCGCGCGGTCCTGAAAGACCTGGACCCGGAGCTCGAGGTGACTGGCGTCTGGGACAACCTGGAAGTGCAGACGCGGCAGACCGAGCCGAAGCTGCTGCGCGAGATGATCGAGCGGCTGACCTGCACCCCGGGCATCACCCACTTCCTGGAAGTGCACGAGTACCCGCTGGGCGACTTCGACGACGTACTGGAAAAGTGCAAGCTGCATTACGCCGACCAGATTCCCGGCAAGATCTTCGCCGTGCGCTGCAAGCGTGCAGGCAAGCACACATTCACCTCCATGGAGCTGGAGCGCCACGTCGGCAGCCGCCTGCGCCAGGAGTGCAACGCGGCCGGCATCTCTCTGAAGAACCCGGAAGTGGAAGTACGGATGGAAGTGCGCGACCAGCGCCTGTTCGTCATCCACCACCAGCACGACGGCATGGGTGGTTACCCGCTGGGTTCCCTGGAGCAGACCCTCGTGCTGATGTCCGGCGGCTTCGACTCCACCGTCGCTGCCTACCAGATGATGCGTCGTGGTCTGATGACCCACTTCTGCTTCTTCAACCTCGGCGGTCGTGCCCACGAACTGGGCGTGATGGAAGTGGCCCATTACCTGTGGGAAAAGTTCGGTCGCTCCCAGCGCGTGCTGTTCATCAGCGTGCCCTTCGAGGAAGTGGTCGGTGAAATCCTCAGCAAGGTCGACAACAGCCAGATGGGCGTGGTGCTCAAGCGCATGATGCTGCGCGCCTCCACCCACATGGCGCGCAAGTTGACCCTGGATGCGCTGGTGACCGGCGAAGCCATTTCCCAGGTATCCAGCCAGACCCTGCCCAACCTCTCGGTGATCGATTCGGCCACCGAAATGCTGGTGCTGCGTCCGCTGATCGCCAGCCACAAGCAGGACATCATCGACACCGCCACCCGCATCGGCACCGCCGAGTTCGCCAAGCACATGCCCGAGTACTGCGGTGTGATCTCGGTGAACCCGACCACCAAGGCCAAGATCGGTCGCATCGAACACGAGGAAGAGCAGTTCGACATGGCCATCCTCGAGCGTGCCCTGGAGCGCGCGCGCCTGGTGCCCATCGACCGGGTGATCGACGAACTGGGCCAGGACGTGGCCGTGGAAGAAGTGCGCGAAGCCCTGCCGGGGCAGATCGTCATCGACATCCGCCACCCCGATGCGCAGGAAGACGACCCGCTGGAACTGCCTGGCGTCGAAGTGCAGGCCCTGCCGTTCTATGCGGTCAACAACCGTTTCAAGGAACTGGATGCCAACCGCCAGTACCTCCTGTATTGCGACAAGGGCGTGATGAGCCGCTTGCACGCTCACCACCTGCTCAGCGAGGGACACGCCAATGTGCGCGTTTATCGCCCGGCCTAAACAGCCCGGGCTGTTCGGCGGCAGCATCCGCCACCGCCCTCCCGATTGCCGGCCCTGAGTCGCAGTTCATTCATATGCGCCGCCTAGACTTCGCGGCAAACCGAATCCTCTGATCGAGATACAAACGTGATCGAAAAACTCCGTAACATCGCCATCATCGCCCACGTCGACCATGGCAAGACCACCCTGGTAGACAAGCTCCTGAAGCTGTCCGGCACCCTCGACCGCAAAGAAGCGGAAAGCGAGCGCGTGATGGACTCCAACGACCAGGAAAAAGAGCGCGGCATTACCATTCTGGCGAAGAACACCGCCATCAAATGGAACGGCTTCAACATCAACATCGTGGACACCCCCGGCCACGCCGACTTCGGCGGTGAGGTTGAGCGTGTGATGTCCATGGTGGACTCCGTTCTGCTGGTGGTCGACGCCCAGGACGGCCCCATGCCGCAGACCCGCTTTGTGACCCAGAAGGCTTTCAAGGCCGGCCTGCGTCCGATCGTCGTCGTCAACAAGATCGACCGTCCGGGCGCGCGCCCTGACTGGGTCATCGACCAGATCTTCGACCTGTTCGACAACCTCGGTGCCACCGATGAGCAGCTCGACTTCCCGATCGTCTACGCCAGCGCCCTGAACGGCATCGCCGGTCTGGACCACGAGAAGATGGACGACAACATGGACGCCCTGTTCCAGGCCATCATCGACCACGTTCCGGTACCGGACGTAGACGTCGACGGTCCGTTCCAGATGCAGATCTCCCAGCTGGACTACAACAGCTTCCTCGGCGTGATCGGCATCGGCCGTATCGCCCGTGGCCGCGTCAAGGCCAACACCCAGGTAGTTGCAGTCAGCGACGACGGCACCCGCCGCAACGGCCGTATCCTCAAGATCATGGGCCACTCCGGTCTGCAGCGCGTTGAAGTGGCCGATGCTGAAGCCGGCGACATCGTCTGCGTGAGCGGCATGGAAGAGCTGTTCATCTCCGACACCCTGTGCGACCCGCAGAACGTCGAAGCCCGTCCGCCGCTGACCGTTGACCAGCCGACCGTGAGCATGACCTTCCAGGTCAACGACTCGCCGTTCGCCGGCAAGGAAGGCAAGTTCGTCACCAGCCGCAACATCAAGGACCGTCTGGAGAAGGAACTGCTGCACAACGTGGCCCTGCGCGTTGAAGCGGGCGATTCTGCCGAGAAGTTCAAGGTCTCCGGCCGTGGTGAACTGCACCTGTCCGTACTGATCGAAACCATGCGCCGCGAAGGTTTCGAGATGGCCGTTGGCCGTCCGGAAGTGGTGATCATCGAGAAGGACGGCGAGAAGCAAGAGCCGTACGAAAACGTCACCATCGACATCGAAGAGCAGCACCAGGGCTCCGTGATGGAACAGATGGGCCTGCGTAAGGGCGATCTGACCAACATGATCCCCGACGGCAAGGGCCGCGTGCGCCTGGAATACACCATCCCGGCGCGTGGCCTGATCGGCTTCCGTAACAACTTCCTGACCCTGACCTCGGGTACCGGCATCCTGACCTCGACCTTCAGCCACTACGGCCCGATCAAGGCCGGCGAAGTCAGCAACCGTCAGAACGGCGTACTGGTCTCCATGGCCACCGGCACCGCCCTGACCTACTCGCTGGAAACCCTGCAAAGCCGCGGCAAGCTGTTCCTCGGCCCAGGCGACGAAATCTACGAAGGCCAGCTGGCCGGCATCAACAGCCGTGACAACGACCTGGTGATCAACCCCACCAAAGGCAAGAAGCTCGACAACATGCGCGCTTCCGGCAAGGACGAAGTCATCGCCCTGGTTCCGCCGATCCGCTTCACCCTGGAGCAGGCTCTGGAATTCATCGCTGATGACGAGCTGGTGGAAGTGACTCCGAAGTCCATCCGTCTGCGCAAGAAAATGCTGAACGAGAACGACCGCAAGCGCTACGAGCGCACCAAGGTCTGATCTCCGATCAGTGAATGAAAAAGCCCCCGCCGGAGCGATTCGGCGGGGGCTTTTTCTTTGGGGGCTCAGAAGGTCATTCGGCACTGCGGTCCTGAACGAATTGGCCTGTACACGATACAAATCTGTCCCTTTCCTTTATGTGCCCCGACCGCCGCGCAATGCAGCGCCGCCTTCTAGGCCGCCCGTCGAGACCTTCCAGAGCGTCGTCTCCTCTCGGCGGCGACTCTGCAACGCTTCAATGGAAACTCACCATTTCCCACAACCTTTGACGAACTTTTCACACATTCATAGTCATATTCCCTGCTTTTCGATCAGATGGACTGGTCAAGGCTCGACTAGGGCGGATGTCTATGAAGTTCGATCTACATAAGGCTGGGGGGCGTCGGTTCGACTGGGCCGGGCTCGGCTGGCTCTTCCTCTTCTTCTGGTATTTCTCGGGTGTCACCCAGTTCCTGATCCAGGTGACGGGTACCAGCGGTTTCAGCGGATTCCGTCAGGCCTTCCTGCTCAGCGGCCTGTGGTTGATTCCGGTGCTGCTCTTCCCGGGGCGCACCCGGGCTATCTCTGCGGGATTGGGCCTGCTGCTCTGGCTCGCGTCGCTACCGGCCTTTGGCTACTTCCTGGTCTACGGCCAGGAGTTCTCGCAGAGCGTCATCTTCATCATGTTCGAATCGAACGTGGCCGAAGGTTCGGAGTACATGGCGCAGTACTTCGCCTGGTGGATGGTGCCGGCGTTTCTTGCTTATGCGCTGGGCGGCGTATTGCTGTGGACGCGGCTGCGGCCGGTTCATGTGCCTCGTAGCAAGGCGATGCTTGCCAGCCTGGCGCTGCTGGCTGCGCTGGTCGGCTATCCGGCGGTCAAGCAGGGGCTTGGCAACGATACCTTCGAGGCGGCGCGCGACAGTTTCGAGAAGCGCATGGAGCCGGCAGTGCCCTGGCAGTTGCTGGTCGGCTATCGCCAGTACCGCCAACAACTGGCGGACATGCATGACTTGCTGGAGAGCAGTGCCAACATCGCTCCCCTTGCCAACCTACAGGACGCCAATGCAGGGCTGCCGGCGACCCTGGTGCTGGTGATCGGCGAATCCACCAATCGCCAGCGCATGAGCCTCTATGGTTATCCGCGCGCGACTACACCGAAGTTGGACCGCATCCGTGATCAGCTGGACGTCTTCGACAACGTCATCACGCCGCGCCCCTACACCATCGAAGCCCTGCAGCAGGTGCTGACCTTCGCGGACGAGCGCAATCCGAACCTCTACCTGACCAAGCCTTCGCTGCTGAACATGATGAAACAGGCGGGGTACAAGACCTACTGGATCACCAACCAGCAGACCCTGACCAAGCGCAACACCATGCTCACCACCTTCTCCAAGCAGGCGGACGAGCAGTTCTACCTGAACAACAACCGCAACCAGAACGCGCGCCAGTACGACGATGACGTGCTTCCGCCGTTCGAGAAGGTGCTGGCCGACCCGGCACCGCGCAAGTTCATCGTGGTGCACCTGCTGGGTACCCACATGAGCTACCAGTACCGCTATCCGCAGGAGTACGACCGCTTTACCGATCGCCAGGGCGTTCCGGACTCGGTCACTGACGATCAGTTGCCCACCTACAACAGCTACGACAACGCCGTACTGTTCAACGATCACGTGGTTTCCAGCCTGATCGAGCGATTCTCCGGGAGCAACGCCAACGGCTTCCTGCTCTACCTCTCCGACCACGGCGAAGCGGTATTCGATCCTGAGCAGCCGGAGGTCCTGGGGCGCAATGAGGCGGCGCCAACCGCGCCCATGTACACCATCCCCTTCATGCTCTGGCGCTCCCCACAATGGCGCGCAGCGCATCCACAGGAGCTCTCCGCCAGCCTGAAGCGGCCCTACAGCAGCTCCAGTTTCATCCACACCTGGGCGGACCTGGCCGGGATCGGTTTCGATGACTTCGACCCGAGTCGCAGCGTGGTCAACGCCGACTTCCAGGCGCGCCCGCTGCTGATCGGCAACCCTTATCAGCCGAAGACGCTGATCGATTTCAGCCTGATCAAGCCAAAGGCCAAGACGCCGGATATGGAAGTGGTCAGCGGGGAGCGTGAACCGGCCGGCAGAAAGGCTCCACCGGGTTGACCGCCGGGGCGTTTTTGTCTGTAGTTCGCCTTCGCCGGACTGCGGCGCCCCGTCACTCCCTCTGCAAGGACATCCCATGGCCGGAGCCAGCCTGCTGACCCTGATCGACGACATCGCGACGTTGCTCGATGACGTTTCGGTAATGACCAAAGTTGCCGCGAAGAAAACCGCTGGTGTACTGGGCGATGACCTGGCGCTGAATGCCCAGCAGGTCAGCGGCGTACGTGCCGAGCGTGAGTTGCCGGTGGTCTGGGCGGTGGCCAAGGGTTCCCTGGTGAACAAGGCCATCCTGGTGCCTGCGGCCTTGCTGATCAGCGCCTTCATCCCCTGGGCGGTGATCCCGCTGCTGATGCTGGGCGGTGCCTTCCTCTGCTTCGAAGGCTTCGAGAAGCTGGCACACAAGTGGCTGCACAGCGAGGCGGAAGACGCGCAGCACGATGCGAAACTTGTCGAAGCCGTGGCCGATCCGGAAGTGGATCTGGTGGCCATGGAGAAGGACAAGATCAAGGGCGCCATCCGCACCGACTTCATTCTTTCCGCCGAGATCATCGTCATTACCCTGGGCACGGTGGCCGATGCCGCTTTCGGCAAGCAGGTGACGGTGTTGGTGGGTATCGCGCTGATCATGACCGTCGGCGTCTACGGCCTGGTGGCCGGCATCGTCAAACTGGATGACCTCGGCTTCTACCTGGTGCGCCAGGCCAGCTCGACGGCCCAGGCCATCGGCCGCGCCATCCTCGCCGCCGCACCCTGGATGATGAAGGGGCTGTCGGTGCTCGGTACCGCCGCGATGTTCCTGGTGGGCGGCAGCATCATCCTGCACGGCATCCCAGCGGCCCATCACCTGCTGGAGCCGGTGTTGGCCGGGGTTGGCGGATTCGCCTGGCTGGTGCAGCTACTGGTGGACGGCCTGGCGGGCATTGCTGCTGGTGCGCTGGTGTTGGCTGGGGTGAGTGTGGTGAAAAAGGTACTGTCGGCGGTGAAGGGCTGAGCCCCTGCGAGCTGTTAGCTGTAAGGCGTTTTTCTGGGGCTGCATCAAGTGTTGCAAGTAGCTGCATCGCCCGTAGGAGCTGGCTTGCCAGCGAATGGCCCCTTTTCGCTAGCAAGCTAGCTCCTACAAGGTTCCGAGCGAGCCATCGGTGCCGTTCCGGCGCGATTTTCGGGCTTTGGGCTAGGCTGAAAATCCGTACCCTGGGTTTGCCAACATGCTCGACATCCCCCCTGAGGACGACTTCTGGCGGGATGCCAAACAGGACAAATCGGGAACGCCGGAACTCGGCCCGGCCCTGGAGGCGCGTGCCCGCAATGGGGCGCCGATGCGCGGGTTCAGCCTGAAGAGGTGCCAGCTGGCCGGTCTCGATCTGGTGCACCGTGGCAGCCACACCGGGTACGACCTTTCCGGAAGCGACTTCTACCGCGCCAACTTGCGCGGCGCCCATCTGTTCGCCATCAACCTGCGCGGCGCCTCGCTGATGAAGGCCGATCTACGTGATGCCAACCTGCACTGCGCCGATTTGCGTGACGCCAATCTGCTCGGTGTGAAGCTCGATGGCGCTCGCCTGGATAACGTGGTCTGGGACGAACACGTGCTACAGGAGCGCGAGGCCCGCGAGGCGTGCAGGAGCCGACAGCCCGCGCTGATGCTGGACCTCTTGCAGCAGGCCGAAGAGGTCTATCGCAACCTGCGTATTCACCTGGAGAAGGCTGGGTTGTTCGAAGAGGCGGGGCGCTTCTTCTACCGCGAGATGGTCACGCGCCGTCTGCAGATGCCGCGCTGGTCAACCCGACGGCTTTTTTCCTGGCTGGTGGACCTGTTTTGCGGCTATGGCGAACAGCCCCTGCGCGTGGTGCTGTTTTCCCTGGGCTTCGTGCTGTTCTGCGGCTTGCTCTTCTTCGCGATGGGCATCCACCACGGTGCAGTCAAGCTGGCTTTCGCCCTGGATCAGGACCTGCTCACCAATCTCACAGAGCTAAGCGCCTGCATGTATTTCAGCGTGGTGACCTTCACTACCCTTGGCTACGGCGACATCGCGCCGCTCGGCCTGTCGCGACCGTTGGCGGCCTTCGAGGCCTTCGTCGGCAGCTTCACGATGGCGCTGTTCGTGGTGGTGTTCGTGAAGAAAATGACCCGCTGAAGCCGAAGGCTCAATCCTTCGGCTTGAACGCGCAGTAACCCGGGCGTGGGCCGATCCGCGGGTGGTTGCGGCAGGTATCCGGGCGCTTGTCGTAAACGGTGCACAGACGGCTCTTGCGGTCGAGGAAGTAGCAGTCGTTGTTGCCCATCCGGGTGAGGGTGAAGATGCCGGACTTCTGGTTGAAGCGCTCTACCACGCCATCCTTCATCAACCGTTTCGCGATGTTCTTCGGCGGCTCGCCACGCTCGAACTCTGCGACCAGTTCCAGGCGGATCAGGTCACTCAGACGCGCTTCGACCGGCATGGTGCAGCAGCTGGAGACGCATGCGTGGCACATGGTCTTTTCGTATTTGATCCAGGTGTCCGTCCGGTCGAGGTCGGCACCGACGATCATCATGGTTTTCATGGTCGGCGAGCAGGCTAGGGTAGAAGGGCGGGCATCATAGCGGTGTCGGTGAAAAAGTGAACAGTTTCCCGTCGGGGAACGCGAAATTTCCCTTTGTCTCGCCGGATTTGTATCGATGCGTGACTGGGTTGTAGGAATCTTCTGTGTCTGTGAGCCAGGACTCAGGCGTCTCTATGGGGTCGATGCCGGTTTCCTGTAGCTTCCGGGCGGTCGTGGCTGCGATGGATGCGGCCCAGAGTGCTCAATCATCCGAGTAAACGCTGCATGCAATGGATCTTCATGCTGGTTGGCCTGGCCTTCGGGGCCGGGATTGATGAAAGCGTCACCGGAGCCCTGCTCGGCGGCCTGATGGGGCTGGGATTGGGGCAGGCCATCCGGCTCCAGTGGCTGACGCGGGAAAATGCCGAGCTGCGCAAGTCGCTCGCCAGTTTCGCCGCCCGGTTCGACAAGGGCACCCAGGCCATCCATGAGCGCCTGCTCAAGGTGGAGCAGGGCAGGGTGCCACCGGCCGAGGGTGTGCCGCCTCCGCCTGTTCCCGAACCCGTGGTGCCTTCGGCAGAAGCGGCGCCCGAGGTTGTTACCGAAGACGATTCCGATCTGGTCTGGGAGCTGCCGGCGGATGTGCTGACCGAGCCCGTTGCCGCCGCCACGCCAGCGCCCCAACCTGCACCAGTTGCTGCGGCGTCAGCCGATGCCTGGGGCCAGGAAGCCCGCCCGGGTGTTTCTCCCAAGGCTCCGCCGATCCCCCCGAAACCCCGCGAACCGTCCCTGCTCGGAAGGGGCTTCGCGGCTGCTCGAAACTGGCTATTCGGCGGCAATACCGTGTTGCGCATCGGCGTTGTGCTGCTGTTCCTCGGCCTGGCCTTCCTGCTGCGCTATGCCACCGAAGGCATGGTGGTGCCTGTGGAACTCCGCTACGCCGGCGTGGCCCTGGCCGCCATCGCGCTGCTCGGCCTCGGCTGGTGGCTGCGCGGGCGCAATCCCAGTTACGGGCTGATGCTTCAGGGCGCGGGGATCGCCGTGCTCTATCTGACGGTGTTCGCCGCCATGCGCCTGCACCCCTTGCTGGACCCGAAGATGGCCTTCGGTCTGCTGGTGGCGGTAACCCTGTTTTCCGCCATCCTCGCCGTGGCCCAGGACGCCCTGGGCCTGGCCGCCGCCGCCGCGCTGGGCGGTTTCGCCGCGCCCATCCTCACCTCCAGTGGCAGCGGCAACCATGTGGCGCTGTTCAGCTACTTCGCGCTGCTCAATGCCGGCATCTTCGCCATTGCCTGGTTCAAGGCCTGGCGCCTGCTCAACCTGATCGGCTTCGTCGGCACGTTCGGGATCGGTTTTGCCTGGGGCCTGCGCTCCTACCAGCCGGAGCTCTTCGCCAGCACCGAGCCTTTCCTGGTGTTGTTTTTCCTGATGTACGTGGGCATCGGCCTGCTGTTCGCCCGGCGCAAGCTGGCTGAGGCGGCGGACGCGCCAGAGGATCGTGATCAACTGCTGCGCTGGTCGGCACGTCAGGGCGACACGGTGGACGGCACCGTGCTGTTCGGCCCGCCGATCATCGGCTTCGGTTTGCAGGTGGCGCTGATCCGCCATATCGAGTTCGGCGCGGCCTTCAGCGCACTGGCCCTGGGGCTGTTCTACATCGTTCTGGCACGGGCCCTGGCTGGCCGTACCGCCGGCCGCGCCCTGTTGCTGGTGGAAACCTGCCTCGCCCTTGGTGTGGTATTCGGCAGTCTGGCCATTCCGCTGGGGCTGGATGCGCGCTGGACTTCCGCCGCCTGGGCAGTGGAAGGCGCCGGTATCTACTGGCTCGGCCTGCGCCAGGGCCGTCCGTTGGCGCGGGCGTTCGCGTTGTTGCTGCAGTTCGGTGCCGCGGTTGCGTTCCTGGGTGGGTTACGCGCCGGCACCTATACGCTGCTCGACGGCTCGCCCCTGGGTGCCCTGATGCTGGGCGCGGCGCTGCTGTTTGTGTTCTGGCAACTGCGTCGGGCACCGGACGAAGCCGCTACGGACCTGGAGCGGCGCTTCGTTCCGGCACTTGCCTGTGCGGGCCTGTCATTCCTCTACCTGATGGCGCCTCTCGCCTTCGCGGCGGAAGGAACCGCCATTGCCTGGGCGCTGGCCGGCCTCGCGACGCTCTTCGCCGGGTTGCGGCTGGGCTCGCGCACCTTCCTCTTCAGCGCATTCGCCGTGCAACTGCTGGGTGGCGCGATTTTCCTGCTCGATCTCGATGGCTCAGGCCTGGGCAGCGGTTCCGTTCCGGGTTGGCGCGGACTGATGGTGGCGTCGTTGATCGGCCTGGCGCTGATTGCCGGGATGATCCTGGCTGCTCGCCACCCGCTGGCACGCAGCGATGCGCGACTGCTGCGCGGATTGTCGCTGGTGCTGCTGGCGGGACTGGCGTTCGTCAATCTCGCGGTGCTCTTCGTGCTGCCCTGGCGCACCGCCGCTGCGGTCTGGGCCGGCAGTGGGCTGCTGATCCTCTGGCTCAGCCTGCGCCTGCAACAGCGCGCAGGCTTCTGGTTTGGCCTGGTCCTGCAGCTGCTCGCGGGCATGAGCTTCCTCGCGGTGAGTCCGCTGCTGCTGGGCGAGCTGAGCCCCGAAGGCCTGCGACCACTGGCCCATGCCGGCTTCTGGACGCCGGCCGTGCTGGCTCTGGCGGCCTTCGTCGGTGCCTGGCGCCTGCAGCGTGCCGCGCGCACGGAAGCGGCAGTGGGCGGGCTGAGCCTCGCCCATCTGGCCCAGTTGCTGCTGGCCTGGAGTGCCGGTTGGTGGGCGCTGGCCTGGTTGGCGGAGATCGCGCGTTTCGCCACGCCTGAACTGCAAATCCCCCTGGCCCTGTTGCTGGCGGCGGGCAGTGCGGCGTTCGCCGTCTGGCTGGCAGGGCGCGAACAGTGGCGAGCATTGGCCGTTCTCTGCCTGGTGCTGGTGCCGGCAGGGGTGGTGGCGCTGGCCGTTGCCTGGGAACCGCACTATCACCCGGCGGCAAACTTCGGCTGGGCTGGGTGGGGCGCCTTGTTCGTCGTGCACCTGCTGGCCCGTCGCAGGCTGGATGGGCTGCTGCCCGCGGGGGCGCGCAGTTCCGCCCATGTGTTGGGCTGCTGGCTGTTGCTCGGCGTGCTGGCGCTGGAGTTGCGCTACCTGCTGATGCTGCTTTCCGAGCAGTACAACGCCTGGCGCTGGCTGGGTTGGGCGCTGCTGCCGAGCGCCTGGCTGTTGCTGGTGGCCTTGCGCCCGCGTCTGCCCTGGCCGGTGGCGGCCTATCCGCGTGAATACCGCCTGTGGGCGTCGTTGCCACTGGCCCTGCTGATGCTCGCCTGGTTCTGGATCGCCAACGCCTGGAGCGACGGCGCCGCCGAACCGCTGCCTTACCTGCCGCTGCTCAACCCGCTGGAACTGGGACTGCTGTTCGCGCTGCTGGGTGTCTGTCTCTGGCTGCGTGATTGCCTGCCGCAACTCGGTCTGCGCGCATTGCCGGATTGGCTGCCCCAGGGCGTCGCCGGCATATCACTGTTCGCCTTGGCGACCGCGGCCGTGTTCCGCTGCGTGCACCATTGGGGTGGCGTGCCCTATCAACTGGACGCGCAGCTGGATTCCATGCTGGTGCAGGCCGGCCTGTCCATTGTCTGGACCAGCATCGCCCTGGGCCTGATGGTTGGCGGCCACCTGCGGGCGCGGCGCGAACTTTGGCTGGTGGGCGCGGCGCTGATCGCGCTGGTGGTGGCCAAGCTGTTCTTCGTCGAACTGGGCAATCGCGGTGGCCTGGAACGCATCGTGTCTTTCATCGGCGTCGGCGTCCTGCTGCTGGTCGTCGGCTACTTTGCGCCGCTGCCACCAAGGCGCGCGGAATCTGAACAGGAACAGGTCAACGCATGATCGGATCGTCTTGTCTGCGCCGCCCCGCACTGGCCTTGCTGGCCAGCCTGGGCTTGCTCTGCCAGCCGCTGCTCGCCGCCGAGCAACTGGAGGACTTCACTACCCGCGTCGAACTGCGCCTGGACGGGCAGGGCCCTTGGTATCGCATGGACCTGCCAATGGCGCTGCACTTCGCCGCGCGTCATGCCGACCTGCGCGACCTGCGCGTGTTCAACGCGGAGGGTGAGTCCCTGGCCTACGCCCTGACTCGCAGCAGCGCCAGCGAACGTCGTGCCCGTCACGAGCACGCAGTGCGCTGGTTCCCCCTGCGCGGCCCGGCGGATGGGAGTGGTGCCTTGCCCAGCGTGAGGATCGAGCGCAGCACGACCGGGACCGTCGTGCAGGTGGTGCCGGAGAGTCCAGCGGCCGAAGGTGAGCAATTGCGTGGCTGGCTGCTGGACACCAGCGGCGTGCAGGCCCCACTGGAAAAGCTCAGCCTGGACTGGAGCAGCGCAGCGGACGGCTTCCAGCATTTCAGCATCGAGGCCAGCGATGACCTGCAGCATTGGGAGTCGTGGGGCGATGGACAGGTGGCGCGCCTGTCGTTTGCTGACCAACGCATAGACCAGCGCGAAGTGACCCTTCCCGGACGCTCCGCACGTTACCTCCGACTGCTCTGGCAGAGCCCCCGGCGCGCAGCGGACCTGACTGGGGTGAAGGTGTTCAGCGCCAGTCGTGAAAGTCTCCCGGCGGCGATGGCCTGGTCCGCGCCGCTGGAACCGATCAGCAGCAAGGATGGCCAGTACGTCTGGGACCTGCCGCTGGGGCTGCCTATCGAGCGCCTGCGGATCGCCGTGGAGCGGTCCGGCAGCTTGCTGCCAGTGCAGGTGGAAGCTCGCCGCGACGGTGCCCCGCAATGGCAGCCGGTAATGTCCGGCCTGCTTTACCGGTTACCCCAGGAAGGCAAGGAAGTCGCCCAGGAAGAGCTGGACCTTGCGGGCTGGATGGCGATCAAACAGCTGCGCCTGACGGTCGACCAGCGTGCCGGCGGCTTTGGCCAGCAGGTGCCCCGCCTGGAGGTGGGCATGCATGCCACCCAGGTGGTCTTCCTCGCTCGGGGCAATCCGCCCTTCACGCTCGCCCTGGGCAATCTCGAGGTCAGCCGCGCTGAACTGCCCCTGTCCACGCTGGTGCCGGGTTTCGACAGCTCCAGCCTGGGAAAGATGGGGCGCGCCGAAGCGGTGGCGATTCCCGGGCAGACCGGCGTCCATCCAGTTGAGCGGCAGACCGCCGGTCAGGTCGTGTGGAAGCGCGTCGGGCTCTGGGCGGTGTTGCTGCTTGGCGTCGGTCTGTTGGGGGCCATGGCGTTCAGCCTGCTGAGGCGTCCGGAGGCGCGGTCCTGATGATGTGCGAATGACCATGCAGGGATAGTGGCTTTTTGATGTATCTTTGTCCTGTCATTCCAAAGGCCGCAGCAGGCGGCTCCACGTCAGGTCAGGACGATCAGGTGCCCAGCCTCCAGCCGCTCCATCCGGAATCCCTGTCTCCCCGCGCCGTGCTCTCCGGAGCCCGGCGATGAACGCCTGCCTGGCCGGTGGCTGGAGCCTCAACGGGCCGGTGGCGCTGACCATTGCCGTCGGCATCGGTGTGGTGTTGATCGCCCTCTGGGTTCGCCGTCAGCGTCATTTCCCTGGCCGCGAGAGCTTTCTCGTCCTGCATGCCGGCATCTGCTGGTGGCTCGCGGCTGCCGGCCTGGAGCTGGCCGCACAGGGTCCGCAGTGCAAGGTGCTCTGGGCCAGCATGGCCTGGCCGGGCATCATCGGCGTGCCGACTTTCTGGGCCGTGTTTCTCTGGCAGTACGTCAACAGCATTCGCGAGCCCCTGAGGCTGCGCGCCTTCCTGCTCCTGGGTATTGGCCCGCTGGTGGCCTCTGCCATGGCGCTGAGCAACCCCTGGCACCAGCTGTTCTATGGCCCCGGCACCCTGCCGGTGGACGATACGCTGGGCGCGGCGATCCGCTACGACCATGGCCCGCTTTTCGATGCCGTGGCCGCTTACGTCTACCTGTTCATGGTGTTCTGCCTGGCCGTGGTGACCCGCGCCGCGCTGGCCAGCCAAGGCGTGCACCGCCGTCACTACCTGGCCTTCGTGGTGGTCACCTGCGTGCCCTGGGCCGTCAACCTGAGCTACGTGGTTTACGGCTGGACCCTGTTCGGCTTCGACCCGACACCCTTCAGCTTCGCCTTCACCCTGGTGGCGTTCACCTTCCTGATTCTCGGCGTGCGCCTTTTCGACCTGGTACCGGTGGCGCGCCACCTGCTGCTGGAGGAGCTGCCCGACCCGGTGCTGGTGGTCGACCCGAAGCGTCGTGTGATCGATGCCAACCCCGCTGCGTTGACGCTGGCCGGGCAACCCGGAGGCTGGCAGGGCATGACGCTTTCCAGGTGGCCGGTGTACGGCCTGGAGCTGGAAGCGATGCTGGTGGCGGCGGAAAAGGAGATGCTTCTGGTGCCGGCCAGCTCCTCGCGCTATTTCGAGGTCCGCTCCCGCGATATCGAGCGGGTTACCCGCAGTGGCACGTCCATCCTGGGACAGATGCTCTACCTGCGTGACATCACCGAGCGCCATTGCAGTGAGCTCAAGCTGGCGGAGGCGCTGGCAACCAGCGAAGAGCGCCTGCGCACCATCACCCGTCTGCACGAGCAATTGCAGGAGCAGGCGCTGCGGGACCCGCTGACCGGCCTCTACAACCGCCGCCACCTCAGCGAACTGTTCGCTCGCGAGCAGGCCCGCAGCCAGCGCGAGCGCACCCCCATCGCCCTGGCACTGATCGACCTCGACCACTTCAAGCAACTCAACGACCGCCACGGCCACCTGGTCGGCGACGATGTGTTGCGCGCGGTGGCCATCCACCTCACCGGCAACCTGCGCGGCAGCGATGCGGTGTTCCGTATCGGCGGCGAGGAGTTCCTCCTGCTCCTGCCCGGCGCCACCGGCGATGAGGCATTCGCGCGGCTGCAGGCGCTCTGCCGGGCACTTGCCGGCCAGCCGCTGCCTACCCGCGAAGGACCGCTGTCGGTGACCCTGTCCGCCGGCCTGGCGGTCTGGCCGATGCAGGGTCAGGCCCTGGAGGAGCTGATGCAGGTGGCGGATGCCGCGCTCTACGAGGCCAAGCGCAATGGCCGCAACCAGGTGAGCCGGCTCGCCGCGAGTGATGTCGATTGATGGCTGAACCAGTGGCCGACAGCAGCGTCAGATATTTTCGGGGCCTCCATGGCCCGCATTCACTGCCGTTTCAGCACCTTCCATCCCGCTGAGAGGCAATGCCATTCGACTCGCGCTAAACTGCGCGCATTTTTCCACCCTCCGGAGCCATTCCATGTCCCGCGTTACCCTGAGTCGCTACCTGATCGAGCAGACCAGAAGCCACAACACTCCTGCCGATCTGCGCTTCCTCATCGAGGTTGTCGCGCGCGCCTGTAAGGAAATCAGCCATGCGGTGTCCAAGGGCGCGCTGGGCGGCGTGCTCGGCAGCATGGGCACCGAGAACGTGCAGGGCGAAGTGCAGAAAAAGCTGGACGTGATGTCCAACGAAATCCTGCTGGAAGCCAACGAGTGGGGCGGCCACCTGGCCGGCATGGCCTCCGAGGAAATGGACAACGCTTACCAGATCCCCGGCAAGTACCCGAAGGGTGCCTACCTGCTGGTATTCGACCCGCTGGACGGCTCCTCCAACATCGACGTCAACGTGTCCGTGGGCACCATCTTCTCCGTGCTGCGCTGCCCGGATCAGTACCTGTCGCAGAACGACAGTCTGGACGAGAAGGCGTTCCTCCAGCCGGGTACCAAGCAAGTGGCCGCCGGCTACGCCATTTACGGTCCGCAGACCATGCTGCTGCTGACCCTGGGTGACGGCGTGAAGGGCTTCACCCTGGATCGCGAGCTGGGTTCCTTCGTGCTCACCCACGACAACATCCGCGTACCGGAAACCACCGCCGAATTCGCCATCAACATGTCC
Source organism: Pseudomonas sp. BN414 (assembly GCF_029871275.1). Classification (NCBI taxonomy): domain Bacteria; kingdom Pseudomonadati; phylum Pseudomonadota; class Gammaproteobacteria; order Pseudomonadales; family Pseudomonadaceae; genus Pseudomonas; species Pseudomonas sp. BN414. Next base: position 344,522 of record NZ_SSOL01000078.1, on the reverse strand, counting down.
AACCAGCGCCACTGGGAAGCCCCGGTGAAGCGTTACGTCAGCGAAATGCTGGCCGGCAAGGAAGGCGAACTGGGCAAGAACTACAACATGCGCTGGATCGCCTCCATGGTGGCCGACGTCCATCGTATCCTCACCCGCGGTGGCATCTTCATGTACCCCTGGGACGCCCGTGAACCGGAGAAGCCCGGCAAGCTGCGCCTGATGTACGAGGCCAACCCGATGTCCTTCATCATCGAGCAGGCCGGCGGCGCCTCCACCGATGGTCGTCGGCGCATTCTCGACATCGAGCCGACCTCCCTGCACCAGCGCGTGCCGGTCTTCCTGGGTTCCAAGGAAGAAGTCGCCCGCGTCACCGGTTACCACCAGGAGTAACCCATGCAGCCCTGGCAGCCGCTACTGGACTGGTGGTTCGGCCCTGAGGCCTCCGCCAACCAGGTCGCCGCGGCGCGCCAGGGTCTGTGGTTCGGCAAGAAAGACCATCAGGACGCCGAAGCCCGTGAGCGCTTCGGTGGCCTGGTCGAACAGGCACTGGAAGGCGGCCTTGCCGACTGGAGCGCACAGCCGGACGGCTGGCTGGCGCTGGTGCTGCTGCTGGATCAGTTGCCCCGCATGCTGTTCCGCAACGACCCGCGAGGCTTCTCCGGTGACGCCCGCGCCCAGGCGCTGGTCGCCGACGGCCTGGCTCGCGGCCTGGACCGGTCTCTCAGCCCTATTCGCCAGGTGTTCATCTGCCTGGTACTGGAGCACGCCGAGGACCTCGCCAGCCAGGAGCGCGCCCTGTACCGCTACCGCCTGCTGCTGGATGGCGCCGATGCCGCCGAGCGGGCGCTGTTCGAAAACTTCCTCGATTTCTCCGAGCGCCATCGGGTCGTCATCGCCCGCTTCGGCCGCTTTCCCCATCGCAACGCGGTACTTGGTCGCGTTTCCAGCGACGAAGAAAACGCTTTCCTGCGGGAACCCGGTTCGCGCTTCTAGAATCGAATGGAACAATATTGCGACCCGCCCTCTCTGGCAGGTCGCGTTCCATCCGCCAAGGAGTGCTTCATGTCGCTGCGTACCCTCGCCCTCTTGTCCTGCTGCCTGGTGCTGGCCGCCTGCAACAAGCTCAACCAGGAGAACTATTCCAAGCTCAAGTCCGGCATGACCAAGGCCGAGGTGGAGCAATTGCTCGGCAGCCCGACCGAGTGCTCCGGCGCTGTGGGCTTCACCAGCTGCACCTGGGGTGACGAGAAGGCCTTCGTCAGCGTGCAGTACGCCGGGGAGAAGGTGCTGATGTTCTCCGGCAAGGGACTCAAGTGAAACGCGCCGGCGCGCTGCTGGCGGCCCTGTTGCTGGCCGGTTGTGCCAGCCATGGCGAAGCGCCCGCGCCGCGCACTGTGTCGGCGGTGGACCTCACGCGCTACCAGGGCACCTGGTACGAGCTGGCGCGATTGCCGATGTTCTTCCAGCGCGGATGCGCCCAGTCCGAAGCCCACTACCGCCTGCAAGGCGATGGTGAACTGGAGGTGCTGAACCGCTGCCGGACGCTTGATGGAGGCTGGAAAGAAGCACGCGGCAACGCCGTGCCGCAGGTGGAGGGGCGCACCGATAAGCTCTGGGTGCGTTTCGACAACTGGTTCTCCCGGCTTGCGCCAGGCATCGCCAAGGGCGACTACTGGGTGCTCTATCTGGACGACGACTACCGCACTGCCGTGGTCGGCAACCCGGACCGCAAGTACCTCTGGCTGCTGTCGCGCACGCCAGTGGTATCGGAGAAGACCCGCGAGCAATTGCTGGAAGTGGCGGAAGAGCAGGGGTATGACACGGACCGGCTGATCTGGCGCGTGCCGGACAGTGCCCTCAACGATTCGGCGCACCATCCGTAGGTTGGTGCCAAGCGCAGCGCGGCCCAACATCTGCCAGCCGGCGAATGTTGGGCTTCGCGTAGCTCAGCCGCAACCTACGGAAGTCTGTGTTCGGCGTTAGCGCAAGACTTCCCGCAACACCCCGGCAAACGCCTTCGCGGTTTCCACTTCGGCCGCATGTTGGCCATCGCGCACCACCCACTTCCCGCCCACCATCACGTCGCGTACCTGACGGTCGCCGCCGGCGAACAGCCAGCGGTTGAGCAGGGCGTCGCCCTCCGCCGTGGCGAGGTAGGGGTCGTTGCCATCCAGCACCAGCCAGTCGGCGCGCTTGCCGACTTCCAGGGCGCCCACTGGTTGACCGAGGGCCTGGGCACCGCCGGTCAGGGCCGCATCGAACAGGGTACGGCCGACCTGGGGCTGGTCAGCGCGATAGAGGCGGTTGCGACGCTGGTCGCGCAGGCGCTGGCCGTACTCCAGCCAGCGCAGTTCCTCCACCACGCTGACCGACACATGGCTGTCGGAGCCGATGCCAAGGCGACCGCCTTGGGCGAGGAAGTCCACCGCCGGGAAGATGCCGTCACCCAGGTTGGCCTCGGTGGTCAGGCAGAGCCCGGCCACTGCGCCGCTGGATGCCATGGAGGCCACTTCGTCCGGCTCTGCATGGGTGGCGTGGACCAGGCACCAGCGCTCATCCACCGGGGCATTCTCGTAAAGCCACTGCAAGGGACGGCGGCCGCTCCAGGCCAGGCAATCGGCCACTTCCTTCTGCTGTTCGGCGATATGGATATGGATGGGGCGCGTGCCCTGTTCCGCAGCCAGGACCGCGTTGATCTGGTCAGGTGTTACCGCGCGCAGCGAGTGGAAGCACAGGCCAAGGCGCTGGTTGGGCTGGCGGGCGATTTCCGCCTGCAGGCGTTCCTGCAGGGCCAGGTAGCTGTCGGTGCTGTTGATGAAGCGACGCTGTCCGTCATTCGGTGCCTGGCCGCCAAAGCCGGCGTGGCTGTAAAGCACCGGCAGGTGGGTGAGGCCGATGCCGGCATCGCGGGCGGCCTGGCTGACCTGCAGGGACAGCTCGGCGGGGTCGGCATAACGGCGGCCATCGACATCGTGGTGCACGTAGTGGAACTCGGCGACGCTGGTGTAGCCGGCCTTGAGCATCTCGATATAGAGCTGCCGGGCGATGATCCCGACTTGTTCCGGCGACAGCCGTCCCACGAGTCGGTACATCAGGTCGCGCCAGGTCCAGAAGCTGTCATTGGGATTGCCTGCCACCTCTGCCAGCCCGGCCATGGCGCGCTGGAATGCATGGGAGTGCAGGTTCGGCATGCCCGCCAGAACCGGGCCTTGCAGACGTTCGGCTCCGGCCGCGTCGGTATCGGCCAGGACCTGCTGGATCAGGCCATCGGAGGAGACTTCGAAGCGGACGTTGCGCGCCCAGCCCTGCGGCAGCAAGGCACGTTCGGCGAAGAATGCGGACATGGTGAGGGGCCCCTGGATGGGTGGTTTTATTTGTATATACATATACAGACGTTTGCGTGTAACGTAAACTCACCGTCAGTCGCGCACTTGTCTGGAGTTGTCGAATCCGGTACATGCCGGTGACGGGCGCCACGTTCCGGGCACCGCCAGTCCTGCCTCTTCGCCGACAAGGAGAATCTCGTGTCCAGTTCGCCTACAGCGCCTTCCTCGCTGGCCGCCCAGATGGGGGAAACCCCCGCGCCGCTCTATGCCCGCGTCAAACAGATGATCAGCCAGCAGATCCAGAGTGGCGCATGGCCGCCGCATTATCGGGTGCCTTCCGAGAGCGAGTTGGTCAACGAGCTGGGGTTCAGCCGCATGACCATCAACCGCGCCCTGCGCGAGCTGACCGCCGAAGGCTTTCTGGTGCGCATGCAGGGTGTCGGCACTTTCGTCGCCGAACCCAAGGGTCAGTCGGCCCTGTTCGAAGTGCATAACATCGCCGAAGAGATCGCCGCCCGTGGCCATCGCCATCACTGCGTGGTGGTCAGCCTGGTCGACGAGGTGGCGGGCCCAGAGCGGGCGCTGGCGCTCGACCTGCGCGAAGGACAACGCGTATTCCACTCGCGCATCGTGCACTTCGAGAACGATGTGCCGGTGCAGATCGAAGATCGCTTCGTGAATCCCGCGGTCGCCCCCGATTACCTGAAGCAGGACTTCACTCGCCAGACGCCCTACGCCTACCTGTCTCAGGTCGCGCCACTGACCGAAGGCGAGCATGTGGTGGAAGCCATCCTGGCCGACGCTGATGAATGCAAGCTGCTGCTGATCGAGCGCGGCGAGCCTTGCCTGCTGATTCGCCGGCGTACCTGGTCCGGACGCAATACCGTGACCAGCGCGCGCCTGCTCTATCCCGGTTCCCGCTACCGCCTCGAAGGACGTTTCGGTTCATGACCCAATCCCGCCTGCTGCGTGCCGCCGACTACCCCCGTATGCCGTGGAAGAACGGCGCCGGTTCCACCCTGGAAATCGCCCGCGATGCCGGCGACGGTCTCGACGGCTTCGGCTGGCGGTTGTCCATTGCCGACGTCGGCGAGTCGGGCGGTTTCTCTGCCTTCACCGGCTACCAACGGGTGATCACGGTGCTTGAAGGTGCCGGTATGCGCCTTGCGGTGGATGGGCAGCAATCCCGCGACCTGACCGCCCTCGACGCCTTTGCCTTCGATGGCGGCAGCACCGTGCATTGCGAGCTGATCGACGGCCCGATCCGTGACTTCAACCTCATCTATTCGCCGCAACGCTATGCCGCGCGTCTGCAATGGCTGCGGGTCGATGGCGAACATAAGCTGTTCAGTGCTGCCAGCACCTTGCTGCTGTTCGCCGCTGAACCGGGCGTCAGCCTCACCTTTGATGGCCAGCGCTCCGAAGTGCTGGGCCAACATGATTGCCTGCATCTGGAAACCACCGGCGCTCTGGCCGAGCTGAAGCTGGATGGCACGGCCGCGTGCTGCCTGATCGAGCTGATGCCTCGCTAAGGCAGGCGGCCGATTCATTTTGTAGGGGCGAATTCATTCGCTATGTCTGCGTTAGCTGTTGCCAGAGATCGCCCATCGGTCCAGGAACCTTGTAGGAGCTAGCTTGCTAGCGAAAAGGGGCTATTCGCTGGCAAGCCAGCTCCTACGGGCAATTCAGCTACTTGCACGCTCAATGCAGACACAGCGAATGAATTCGCCCCCACAGTAGAAGCCTTTTCGCCGCTCCGTAATCGGGCATGACCGCGCCACAGGGTCTACACCTAACCTGTCGCCCGCCACGCCTCTCGGAGCTGCCCCATGCCACGCCACAGCGTCCTCGCTGCCATCGCCCTGTCGCTGGTGCTGCCCACCTCCGCCTCCGCTGCCGAATGTCCTTATCCCAAACCCGTGGTGCTGGCCGGGCTGAACTGGGAAAGCGGCATGTTCACCACCGAAGTGCTGCGCTATCTGCTGGAGAAGGGCTACGGCTGCAAGACCGATGTGCTGCCGGGTAACACGCTGACCATGGAGAACGCCCTGCGGCAGAACGATATCCAGGTGATCGCCGAGCAGTGGGCCGGACGCAGCGAGTTGTGGCGCAAGGCCGAGGCGGCGGGTGAAGTGTTCGCCGTGGGCGAGCCGGTCAAGGGCGCCACAGAAGGTTGGTGGGTGCCGGATTACCTGGTGAAAGGGGAGGGCGCGCCCGCTGCCGACTTGCGTTCGGTGAGCGACCTGCCGCGCTTCAAGGCGCTGTTCAAGGACCCGGAGTCGCCCGGCAAGGGGCGCTTCTACAACTGCCCCACGGGTTGGACCTGCGAAGGGGTCAACACCCAGAAGCTGAAGGCCTACGGCCTGGAAGACAGCTATGTGAACTTCCGCACCGGAACCGGACCGGCGCTGGATGCGGCCATCACCTCGGCGATCCGCCAGCGCCAGCCGATTCTCTTCTACTACTGGTCGCCCACACCGCTGATGGGCCGCTACCAGCTGGTACAGCTGGAAGAGCCGCCTTTCGACCAGAAGGCCTGGGAAACCCTGATCGACCCGAACAACCCCAAACCCATCGGCACCCGCTCGCTACCGGCGAAGATCTCCATCGGTGTGTCCCGCGAGTTGCATGAAAAGGCACAGCCCCTGGTGGACGCCTTCGCCAAGCTGGAAATCCCCCTGCCGCTCTTCAACGGCATTCTGGCGCGCATGGCGGAGGAGCATGCCGAGGCTGCGCCCGTGGCCGTCGACTTCTATCGCCAGCATCGCGATGTCTGGTCGCGCTGGGTGCCGGCGGACGTCGCGCAGCGAATCGATGCCTCCTTGAAGTAGTTGTTACCTAAGGCCCCAGTTCGGGGCGCGCCTGCTTCGAAAGCGGGCGTTTCCCCTGCGCGGTAACAGTTTTTCCGCTGTCTGCTTCTTCACTTGTCTATACATCTTGCTGCGCTGTAACCCTTGCGCCGCAAGGCTTTCCCCTGCCTTTGCCACTCGCCTGAATGGATTTGGCCCCTAGCTTGCATATGCTTGTATGTACAAGTTTATATGTGTGCAGATGTGCACTGCTTTTCCCGCGCAGTCAGGCAGTAACGTTGCCACCGCAACCACCCTACGAGGAGCCAGGCATGACCAAATTCCGTGACACCGAAATCCGCGCCCCGCGTGGCAACAAGCTGAACGCCAAGAGCTGGCTGACCGAAGCGCCGCTGCGCATGCTGATGAACAACCTCGACCCCGAGGTAGCGGAGAACCCGAAGGAGCTGGTGGTGTATGGCGGCATCGGCCGTGCCGCGCGCAACTGGGAGTGCTACGACAAGATCGTCGAGACCCTGAAAGAGCTGAACGAAGACGAGACCCTGCTGGTGCAATCCGGCAAGCCGGTCGGCGTCTTCAAGACCCACGCCAACGCACCGCGCGTGCTGATCGCCAACTCCAACCTGGTACCCCATTGGGCGACCTGGGAACACTTCAACGAACTGGATGCCAAGGGCCTGGCCATGTACGGCCAGATGACCGCCGGTAGCTGGATCTACATCGGCAGCCAGGGCATCGTCCAGGGCACCTATGAAACCTTCGTCGAGGCGGGCCGCCAGCACTACAACGGCAACCTCGCCGGTCGCTGGGTACTCACCGCCGGCCTCGGCGGCATGGGCGGCGCCCAGCCCCTGGCCGCGACGCTGGCTGGCGCCTGCTCGCTGAACATCGAATGCCAGCAGACCAGCATCGACTTCCGCCTGCGCAGCCGCTACGTCGACGAGCAGGCCACCGACCTGGACGACGCCCTGGCGCGCATCGCCAAGTACACCGGCGAAGGCAAGGCCATCTCCATCGCCCTGCTGGGCAACGCTGCTGAAATCCTGCCGGAACTGGTGCGCCGTGGCGTACGCCCGGACATGGTCACCGACCAGACCAGCGCCCACGACCCGCTGAACGGTTACCTGCCGATCGGCTGGACCTGGGAACAGTACCGCGACCGCGCACAGACCGAGCCGGCTGCCGTGGTCAAGGCTGCCAAGCAGTCCATGGCCGTGCATGTACAGGCCATGCTCGACTTCCAGAAGCAGGGCGTGCCGACCTTCGACTACGGCAACAACATCCGCCAGATGGCCAAGGAAGAGGGCGTGGCCAACGCCTTCGACTTCCCCGGCTTCGTCCCGGCCTACATCCGCCCGCTGTTCTGCCGTGGCATCGGCCCGTTCCGCTGGGCTGCCCTGTCCGGTGATCCGCAGGACATCTACAAGACCGACGCCAAGGTCAAGGAACTGATCCCGGACGACGCCCACCTGCACCGCTGGCTGGACATGGCCCGCGAGCGCATCAGCTTCCAGGGCCTGCCGGCGCGTATCTGCTGGGTCGGCCTGGGCCTGCGTGCCAAGCTCGGCCTGGCCTTCAACGAAATGGTCCGCAGCGGTGAGCTGTCCGCGCCCATCGTCATCGGCCGCGATCACCTGGACTCCGGCTCGGTCTCCAGCCCGAACCGCGAAACCGAAGCCATGCAGGACGGTTCCGACGCCGTTTCCGACTGGCCGCTGCTCAACGCCCTGCTGAACACCGCCAGCGGCGCCACCTGGGTCTCCCTGCACCATGGCGGCGGCGTGGGCATGGGCTTCTCCCAGCACTCGGGCATGGTCATCGTCTGCGACGGTACTGACGAAGCCGCGGCACGCATCGCCCGCGTCCTCACCAACGACCCAGGCACCGGCGTCATGCGTCATGCCGATGCCGGTTACCAGATCGCCATCGACTGCGCCAAGGAACAGGGCCTGAACCTGCCGATGATCACCGGCAAACGCTGAGGTCGAGGCCCATGCGCAGATGTCAGCTCCAGGATCGGAGCCTTGCGCATGGGCCCTATGCCCGCAATGGAGGCGCCGCAGAGCGCCAGGCAGGCAAGACAGTTCTCGAATCTGCACACGGACAAAAACAAGAGATCGTCACTACAGCCGTATCGGAGAACAGTTAGATGACCCAGTCCCACGAGCCTTCGGCCAAGCCCCTGATCGAACGTCGCTCGATTGATTACATTCCAGAGGCCGAGCGCCACGGTCGCCTCTACAGCCAGTTCACCCTGTGGCTGGGCGCCAACCTGCAGATCACCGCCATCGTCACCGGCGCGCTTGCCGTGGTGCTGGGCGGCGACGTGTTCTGGTCGCTGATCGGCCTGTTCATCGGCCAACTCTTCGGCGGCGCGGTGATGGCGCTGCACGCAGCCCAAGGGCCCAAGCTCGGCCTGCCGCAGATGATCTCCAGCCGGGTGCAGTTCGGTGTTTATGGCGCGGCCATCCCGATCGTCCTGGTGTGCCTGATGTACCTCGGCTTCACCGCTACCGGCACCGTGCTTTCCGGTCAGGCCATCGGCCAACTGCTGAGTGTCAGTGACAGCGCCGGCATCCTCATCTTCGCCGCCGTGATCGTCCTGGCCACCGCGTTCGGCTACCGCGTGATCCACTACATCGGCCGCATCGCCAGCGTGCTCGGCATCATCGCGTTCATCTACCTGTTCAGTCGCGTCATGGTGCTGAGCGACATCAGCGAGCTGCTGCAGAACCGCCACTTCAGCTGGTCCAGCTTCCTGCTCGCGGTGTCCCTGGCCGCTTCCTGGCAGATCGCCTACGGCCCCTACGTGGCCGACTACTCGCGCTACCTGCCCAGTGGTACCTCTTCCGTGAAGACCTTCCTCGCCGCCGGCCTCGGCTCGGTGATCGGCGCTCAGGTCGCCATGGTGCTCGGGGTGTTTGCCGCCGCCATGGCCAATGGTCAGTTCGCCGGCCGCGAGGTGGCCTACATCGTCGGTCTGGGCAGCACCGGCGCTGTCGCTGCGCTGCTGTACTTCAGCATCGCCTTCGGCAAGGTGACCATCTCCACCCTGAACTCCTACGGCAGTTTCATGTGCATCGCCACCATCATCAGTGGCTTCCGTGGGCACATCGAAGTGTCGCGCGCCCAGCGCCTGTGCTTCGTGATCGGCATCGTGGGCGCCTCCACCCTGGTTGCGCTGCTCGGCCAGCATTCGTTCCTGGGTGCGTTCAAGTCCTTCATCCTGTTCCTGCTGGCCTTCTTTACGCCCTGGAGTGCGGTGAACCTGGTGGATTACTACTTCATCACCAAGGAGCGCTACGACGTACCGGCGCTGTCCGATCCCAATGGCCGCTACGGCCGCTGGAACATGCCGGGCATCATCGTCTACACCATCGGCGTGCTGGTGCAGATGCCCTTCATCTCCACCAAGCTCTACACCGGGCCGATGGTGGCGCACCTGGACGGCGTGGATATCTCCTGGATCATCGGCCTGGTCGTACCCAGCGTCCTCTACTACCTGGTTGCTCGCCGCAGCGCCCGGGCGGTGCCGGAGCACATGGTGCTGCCGGCGGATTCCATGAACCTGAACAAGGCCGCCAACGGCGCTTGAGTCGGGTATTCGAAACGGGATGCGGTGTGATCGCCGCCTCCACTTTTTAAAGCACGTCGCCAGCGGAAGGCGGCGGCGGACAAGGCCGAAAAGCGGCCAAGGAGAACCTCGATGAATATGAATCTGAAACCAGGCCAACTGACCCTGGCCGACCTGCGCAAGGTGTACCAGCAGCCCCTGCGGCTGACCCTGGACGCCAGCGCCGGCAAGGCCATCGACGCCAGCGTTGCCTGCGTCGAGAGCATCGTTTCCGAAGGCCGTACCGCCTACGGCATCAACACCGGCTTCGGCCTGCTGGCCTCGACCCGCATCGCCCCGGCCGACCTGGAAAAGCTGCAGCGTTCGCTGGTGCTGTCCCACGCCGCCGGTGTTGGCGAAGCGCTGGATGACGCCATGGTGCGTCTGATCATGCTGCTCAAGGTGAACAGCCTGGCGCGTGGCTTCTCCGGCATCCGTCGCAAGGTGATCGATGCACTGATCGCCCTCGTCAACGCCGAGGTCTACCCGCATATCCCGCTGAAGGGCTCGGTAGGCGCTTCCGGCGATCTCGCGCCCCTGGCGCATATGTCCCTGCTGCTGCTCGGCGAAAGCAAGGCGCGTCACAAGGGCCAGTGGCTGCCGGCGACCGAGGCCCTGGCCATTGCCGGGCTTGAGCCGCTGACCCTGGCCGCCAAGGAGGGCCTGGCCCTGCTCAACGGCACCCAGGTCTCCACCGCCTATGCCCTGCGTGGCCTGTTCGAGGCTGAGGATCTGTTCGCCGGCGCTACCGTCTGCGGCGGTCTCAGCGTCGAAGCCATGCTCGGTTCCCGTGCACCCTTCGATGCGCGCATCCATGCCGCCCGTGGCCAGCGCGGCCAGATCGACGTGGCGGCCGCCTACCGTGAACTGCTCACCGCCAGCAGCGAAATCGCCCGCTCGCACGAGAAGTGCGACAAGGTGCAGGACCCGTACTCCCTGCGCTGCCAGCCGCAAGTCATGGGCGCCTGCCTGACCCAGTTGCGCCAGGCTGCCGAGGTGCTGGAGATCGAATCCAACGCGGTCTCGGACAACCCGCTGGTGTTCGCCGAAGAGGGCGATGTGATTTCCGGCGGCAACTTCCATGCCGAGCCGGTGGCCATGGCCGCTGACAACCTGGCGCTGGCCATCGCGGAGATCGGCTCGCTGTCCGAGCGTCGTATCTCGCTGATGATGGACATGCACATGTCCCAGCTGCCGCCCTTCCTGGTGGAGAACGGCGGGGTCAACTCCGGCTTCATGATCGCCCAGGTCACCGCCGCCGCCCTGGCCAGCGACAACAAGGCCCTGGCCCACCCGGCCAGCGTCGACAGCCTGCCGACTTCGGCCAACCAGGAAGACCACGTGTCCATGGCGCCGAACGCCGGCAAGCGTCTCTGGGCCATGGCCGAAAACGTGCGCGGCATCCTCGCCATCGAATGGCTGGGTGCCTGCCAGGGCCTGGATTTCCGCACCGGCCTGAAGAGCTCGCCGAAGCTCGAAGAAGCCCGCGGCCTGCTGCGCGCCAAGGTCTCCTACTACCAGGAAGACCGCTTCTTCGCCCCGGACATCGAAACGGCAAGTGACCTGCTGGCCAGCGGATGCCTGAACGCGCTGGTCCCGGCAACGCTGCTGCCGAGCCTGTGAACCTGAAGTAGGGAGCGGGAGGGTGGGGCGCACGCGTCCTGCCCCGGTCGGGAAGACCGCAACTGCTTGAGGTACCCGGGACGATCACGAGTCGTCACCGGTCGTCAAAACAACAATTGCCAGTCACTGGCACCGGGAGCCGGCACAACCGGCTTCTGTCGATGAACGAACTGCCTTAACCCTTACCAAGTTTCAGGAGCGTCGGAACATGCAATTCAAGAAGCGAGTGTTGGGCCTCATGTGTGCAGCGGGTCTGCTGGCCGGGGCGGCTTCCGCCCAGGCGGCGGGCTGGTGTGAATCCGGTAAGCCGGTGAAGTTCGCCGGGCTCAACTGGGAAAGCGGCATGTTGCTCACCGACGTGCTGCAACTGGTGCTGAAGAACGGTTACGGCTGCGAGACCGACAGCCTGCCGGGCAACTCCATCACCATGGAGCAGGCCCTGGGCAACAACGACATCCAGATATTCGCCGAGGAATGGATCGGCCGCAGCGACGCCTGGAACAAGGCCGCGTCCGCCGGCAAGGTGGTGGGCGTGGGTGCACCGATCGTCGGCGCTACCGAAGGCTGGTACGTACCGCGTTACGTGATCGAGGGCGACGCCAAGCGCGGCATCGAGGCCAAGGCGCCGCAGCTCAAGTCCATCGCCGACCTGGGCCAGTACGCCGAACTCTTCCGCGACCCGGAGGAGCCGGGCAAGGGGCGCTTCTACAACTGCCCGGCTGGCTGGACCTGCGAGCTGGACAACAGCGAAATGCTGAAGAGCTACGGCCTGGAAGAGAAGTTCACCAACTTCCGCCCCGGCACCGGCCCGGCCCTGGATGCGGCCGTGTTGTCGAGCTATCGCCGTGGCGAGCCTATTCTTTTCTATTACTGGTCGCCGACGCCGCTGATGGGCCAGGCGGACCTGGTCAAGCTGGAGGAGAAGCCCGGCGTGGACAAGAGCGTGACCATCCAGGTCGGCCTGTCCAAGACCTTCCATGACGAGGCCCCGGAACTGGTGGACGTGTTGAAGAAGGTCAACCTGCCGATCGACCTGCTGAACCAGAACCTGGCGAAGATGGCCAAGGAGAAGATGGACTCGGCCGACCTGGCCAAGGTTTTCCTCAAGGAGCACCCGGAGGTGTGGCACGCCTGGGTCAGCGAGGATGCGGCGAAGAAGATCGAAGCCGCCCTCTGAGGCTGAGGCAGTCCCCCTATCACGGCCCGCTCTTCGGACGGAAGAGAGGGCCCATCACCTGACCGGAGCGAGCCATGTTCCCTGAACGCTTCACCTTCTCCATCGCCGATTGGGTCAACAGCTGGGTCGACAGCCTGGTGACCAACTACGGCGACGTGTTCCGCCACATCTCCGACACCCTGCTCTACGCCATCGTCTACCTCGAAGGCCTGCTGCGCGCCACACCCTGGTGGCTGGTGCTGATCGTGATCGCCGGGATTGCCTGGCACGCCACTCGGCGCATCCTGCCGACGGTGGTGATCACCGGTCTGCTGTTCCTCGTAGGCGCCGTGGGGCTCTGGGACAAACTGATGCAGACCGTGGCGCTGATGCTGGTGGCCACTTTCATTTCGGTGCTGATCGGCATTCCGCTGGGCATCCTCGCGGCCCGCAGCGACCGTTTGCGTGCGGTGCTGATGCCACTGCTGGACATCATGCAGACCATGCCCAGCTTCGTGTACCTGATCCCGGTGCTGATGCTCTTCGGCCTGGGCAAGGTGCCGGCCATCTTCGCCACCGTGATCTACGCTGCGCCGCCGCTGATCCGCCTGACCGACCTCGGCATCCGCCAGGTTGACGGCGAGGTGATGGAAGCCATCAACGCCTTCGGCGCCAACCGCTGGCAGCAGTTGTTCGGCGTGCAGTTGCCACTGGCGATGCCGAGCATCATGGCCGGCATCAACCAGACCACCATGATGGCCCTGTCGATGGTGGTGATCGCTTCCATGATCGGCGCCCGTGGTCTCGGCGAGGACGTCCTGGTGGGCATCCAGACCCTCAACGTCGGCAAGGGCCTCGAAGCGGGCCTGGCCATCGTCATCCTGGCCGTGGTCTTCGACCGCATCACCCAGGCTTACGGCCGTTCGCGGCACGCAGCCAGCAAATGAGTGGCGAGAACATGAGCAAGATCGTCGTCAAGAACGTATTCAAGATCTTCGGCCAGCGCGCCGACGAAGCCCTGGCGCTGATCCAGCAGGGCAAGAGCAAGGCGGACGTGCTGTCCAACACCGGCTGCGTGGTCGGGGTCAATGACCTGTCGCTGTCCATCGGCGCGGGCGAGATCTTCGTGATCATGGGCCTGTCCGGTTCCGGCAAGTCCACCCTGGTGCGCCACTTCAATCGCCTGATCGACCCCACCAGCGGGCAGATCCTGGTTGATGGCGAAGACATCCTGCGCTACGACATGGAAGAGCTGCGCGAATTCCGTCGCAAGAAGATCAGCATGGTGTTCCAGAGCTTCGGCCTGCTGCCGCACAAGTCGGTGATCGACAACGTCGCCTACGGCCTCAAGGTGCGCGGCGAGACCAAGGAATACTGCCTGGAGCGCGCCCAGCACTGGATCACCACCGTGGGCCTGAAGGGCTACGAGAAGTCCTACCCGCACCAGCTTTCCGGCGGCATGCGCCAGCGCGTCGGCCTGGCCAGGGCGCTGGCCTCGGACACTGACATCATCCTCATGGACGAAGCCTTCAGCGCCCTCGACCCGCTGATCCGTGCCGACATGCAGGAGCAGTTGCTGGAGCTGCAGAAGACCCTGCAGAAGACCATCGTCTTCATCACCCACGACCTCGACGAGGCCGTGCGCATCGGCAACCGCATCGCCATCCTCAAGGACGGCCAACTGATCCAGGTTGGCACGCCGAAAGAGATCCTCCATCAGCCGGCGGACGATTACGTCGATCGCTTCGTCCAGCGCCGCGTGGCCAATCTGTAAGGAACAGCTGAATGTCGTTACCCGAGAAAGTCCTGCTGGGCGATTCGCCGTTGAACTGGCGCCAGGTGGTGGCGGTGGCGCGCCACGGCGCGCGCCTGGAGCTGGCGCCGTCGGCCTGGGCGCGCATCGACAATGCCCGCGGCATCGTCGACCGCATCGTCGAGCGGGGCGAGCGCGCCTACGGGATCAGCACCGGTCTCGGCGCACTCAGCGAAGTCGTGCTGACCGCCGAGCAGTTCGCCACGATGTCCCGCAACACCCTGCTCAGCCACGCCTGCGGAGTCGGCCCGGTGCTGGCCGAAGAGCAGACCCGCGCCATCATCTGCTGCGCCATCGCCAACTACAGCCACGGCCGCTCCGGCCTGCAGCGGCAGGTGGTGGAAGCGCTGCTTGCGCTGCTGGAACGCGGCATCACCCCGCAGGTGCCGTCTCAGGGGTCGGTGGGCTATCTCACCCACATGGCCCACGTCGGCATCGCCCTGCTCGGCGTCGGCGAAGTGAGCTATCGCGGTCGCGTAGTGCCCGCTGCCGAAGCGCTGTCGGCCGAAGGCCTCGAACCCGTGCGTCTGGGCGCCAAGGACGGGCTCTGCCTGGTCAACGGCCTGCCTTGCATGACCGGTCTGACCTGCCTCGCCCTGGATGATGCCGAGCGCCTGATGCGCTGGGCCGATGTGATCGGCGCCATGAGTTTCGAAGCCCTGCGCGGACAGATCGCCGCCTTCGATCCGGACATCATCGCCCTCAAACCGTACCCCGGCGTGCAGGCGGTGGGCGCCAACCTGCTGGCTCTGTTGGCCGGTAGTGAAGTGATCGCTGCAAGCAAGGGTGTCCGCACCCAGGACGCCCTGAGCATTCGCTCCATCCCGCAAGTGCATGGCGCCTGCCGAGATCAGCTGGCCCATGCCGAGAAGCAGGTGGATACCGAACTGGCTTCGGCCAACGACAACCCGCTGCTGCTGGGGACCCCGGACAGCTACAAGATCGTTTCCCAGGCCAACCCCCACGGGGAGTCTGTGGCCATGGCAGCCGACCTGCTGGCCATCGCCGTGGCCGAGATTGGCGGTATCGCCGAGCGCCGCCTGGATCGCCTGGTCAACCCGCTGGTCAGCGGCCTGCCGGCATTCCTGGTGAGCCAGCCCGGGGTCAACTCGGGAATGATGATCGCCCAGTACGTCGCCGCTGCCCTGGTCGGGGAAAACCGTCAGCTGGCGCAGCCGGCCGTTGTGGATAACTTCGTTACCTCCGGCCTGCAGGAAGACCACCTCAGCCTCGGCACCAGCGCCGCCCTCAAGCTGGGCAAGGCGGTTGAGAATTGCCGCCGTATCCTTGCCATCGAATATCTGTTTGCCGCCCAGGCTTTCGAGTTCCACAAGCCGAGGGGCTTCGGTGTCGGCACATCGGCCGCGTGGGAAACCCTGCGCGAACAGGTGCCGGCTTATGACCAGGACCGTTGGCTGGCACCGGATATCGCCCGTGCCACCGACCTGCTACGTGACGGTGCTGCGCTGGAAGGGATTTCCGTTCGCACCGGAGGCCTGCAATGAAACACCTCTGGCACAACTGCCACGCCGCCACCATGCGGGGCGGCAAGTACTCGATCATCGAAGATGCCGTGCTGCTGACCTACGCCGGGCGCATCGAGTGGATCGGCCCGCGCGCTGAACTGCCCGCCATTCCCTACGATGTCGAAGTCGATCTCGGTGGCGCCTGGCTGACTCCGGGACTGATCGACTGCCACACGCACCTGGTGTTCGGCGGTGACCGCAGCCGCGAGTTCGAACAGCGCCTGGAAGGCGTCAGCTACGCCGAGATTGCCGCCCAGGGCGGCGGCATCGCCAGCACTGTGCGCGCCACCCGTGAGGCCAGCGAGGAGGAGCTCCTGGAGAGCGCCAGCCGTCGTGCGCGCCAGCTGCTGCGCGATGGCGTCACCACCCTGGAGGTGAAGTCCGGTTACGGGCTGGACCTGGCCAGCGAGCGCAAGATGCTGCGGGTCGCCAGGCGCCTGGGCGAGACCCTGCCGATCACCGTGCGCGCCACCTGCCTGGCGGCTCACGCGCTGCCGCCGGAATACGCCGGTCGCGCCGATGATTACATCGACCACATCTGCAACGAGATGCTGCCGGCGCTCGCCGATGAGGGGCTGGTGGATGCGGTGGACGCCTTCTGCGAACACCTGGCCTTCTCTCCGGCCCAGGTGGAACGCGTCTTCAAGGTCGCGAAGACGCTCGGTTTGCCGGTGAAACTGCATGCCGAGCAGTTGTCCTCCCTGCATGGTTCCGCCCTCGCCGCACGCTATCAGGCGCTGTCGGCGGACCACCTGGAATACATGACTGAGGACGACGCCATCGCCATGGCTGAGGCCGGCACCGTTGCCGTGCTGCTACCGGGCGCCTTCTTCCTGCTGCGGGAAACCCAGCTGCCGCCCATCGATGCCCTGCGCAAGCACGGTGTGGCGATGGCGGTGTCGACCGATCTCAACCCCGGTACGTCCCCGGCGCTGTCACTGCGGATGATGCTGAACATGGCCTGCACCTCCTTCCGCCTGACCCCGGAGGAGGCGCTGGCCGGCGCCACGTTGCACGCCGCGAAGGCCCTGGGCCTGGCCGACAGCCATGGCAGCCTGGAGAACGGCAAAGTGGCCGACTTCATCGCCTGGGACATCCAACGCCCGGCGGAACTCGCCTATTGGCTGGGCGGCGACCTGCCCAAGCGGGTGATTCGACATGGACAGGAGATCGACTGTGGATAACGTACTGAATTTCAGTCGCGGCAACGCTCCATTGCTGATCAGCATGCCGCACCCCGGCACCCACCTGACCCCGGCGGTGGAAGCCGGGATGGTGGAAGCTGGCTGGGACCTCACCGACACCGACTGGCATATCCCGCGCCTCTACGACTTCGCCACCGAGCTGGGGGCGAGCACGCTGGCGGCGCAGTATTCGCGCTACGTCATCGACCTGAACCGCCCAGCCGACGACAAGCCGCTCTATGCCACCGCCACCACCGGCCTCTACCCCGCGACGCTATTCGATGGCGAGCCGTTGTACCGGGCGGGCGAGGAGCCTTCCGCGGCGGAGCGGGCGCGCTACCTGGCGGATATCTGGACGCCCTATCACCAGACCATCAGCGATGAGCTGGCGCGGATGAAGGACGAATTCGGCTACGCCATGCTGTTCGACGCCCACTCCATCCGCTCCTTTGTCCCCCGCCTGTTCGATGGCCGGCTGCCGGACTTCAACCTTGGCACCAACGCCGGCGCCAGTTGCGATTCGGGTCTGGCCGATGCCCTGGTGGCGGTTTGCGCCGACGCGCAGGACTACAGCCACGTGCTCAATGGCCGCTTCAAGGGTGGTCACATCACCCGCCACTACGGCCAGCCGGACCAGCACATCCATGCCGTGCAGCTGGAGCTCGCGCAGTGCACCTACATGGATGAGCAGGTGCCCTTCGACTACCGCGAGGACCTTGCGGTGCCGACTCAGGCGGTGCTGGAGAAGCTGTTGCAGGCGATGCTGGCGTGGGGGCAGCAGCGCTACGGCCGCTGACCTCCCTGACAGGCAACGGTGAGTGCCGTCGTTGCCTCAAAGGGCGCGGAGGAAATCCAGCATCAGGCTGCTGACTTCCTCCGCCCGCTCCTGTTGAATCCAGTGCCCGGCGCCATTGAGAAGGTGGCAGCCGCGTAGCCCGGGCAGCGTTCGCGGGAACGCGGCGATCAACTGGGGAATGACCGGAAAAGCGAGCACCGAGTCCCGGGTTCCAGCCATGAACAGCGACGGCTGGCGGATGATTCCGCCGCGCCACGGTGCCATGAGTTCGCTGGAGAGGCGCATGGTCCGGTACCAGTTCAGCCCACCGCGAAAACCGCTTCGGCGAAATGCCTGCACGTAGTAATCGAGGTCGTCTTCAGTGAGCCAGGCCGGCAGCACGTCGGGCTCTTTCATGTGGCCCAGGAAGCCCTGGCCGGGCTGCAGGCGGCCGAATGCCGGCAGGCCCTGCCAATCACCGGAACCGCAGAAGAGCATGCGGCGGAAGGTTGCGCTGACATCCCGCTCCAGTTCGGCTTCCGCCACGCCGGGGGCCTGGAAGTACTGCATGTAGTAATCCTGGATGCCCCGCTCCTCCAGCAACTTGAGGATGTCCGTCGGGTCGGGTGGCGCGAAGGGCACGCTCATGCCGATCACCGCGCGAAACAGGTCCGGCCGCAGCAGGGCGGCGGTCCAGGCCACCATGGCTCCCCAGTCGTGCCCGACGATGACCGCCTGGCGCTCCCCCAGCACCCGCACGAGGTCCACCATGTCCCCGACAAGGTGCAGCCTGGAGTAGGCCTCCACGGCTTGCGGGGCGTCGGTTCCGCCGTAGCCGCGCATGTCCGGGGCGACCACCTTGAAGCCAGCCGCCGCGAGGGCATCGAGCTGGTGCCGCCAGGCGTACCACAGCTCCGGGAAGCCGTGGCATAGCAGCACCATTGGCCCTTCGCCCTGCATCGCGACGCGCATGCGGATGCCGTTGACGGTGAGGGTTTCCAGCGTCGGGGTGCCCATGTCCACGCCTTCTGCTCAGGCGAGCAGCGCCATCAGCCGGGGCAGGTTCACCGCTGCCTGCTGCCGGGCGAGGGTCAGCTCGTGGAGCAGGGCATGGCGCTCACTGTCGTCCGGCCGGACGTCGCGTACCACGGTGGTCATCAGGAACAGGCGGGAGCTGAACAGCCATTGGGTCAGGGCCTGGTTTTCGCGCCAGCGCTGGAAGTTGCCCAGGTAGACGCCCCATACCCTGAGCCAGTCCTCCGCAACCCGTGGCACCGGGACCGGCTGGCAGCAGGCGTTCTTCGCCGCGTCGTCGGCCAGGTGAAATTCGACGTAGGCGATCAGGGCGGCTGAAAACACCGGCTGGTTGTTGCTGACGAAGGTCAGGTTGATCCTGTTCCCGTCGAACACCTGCGCCACGCCCCAACCGGCCAGGCCGTTGGCGCTGCAGTCTATGAACAAGGCCCCTACGGGCACCTCGATACTGCCACCGTCCAGTAGAACCCTTCCTGGCTCGATCGCCTCGACATGGCCCAGCCGAACCTTGTGTCCGATGCCACGCAGGGCGTTCAGCTCGCTTCGGGTAACGGTGGCGCCGCGATAGGCCCGTGGCGTGACGGAAGGATCGATACGCAGCAGCTGGCCCGACTGTTCAAGCCGGTCGAACAGGTCTGCGAGCGAAGTAGCGGCGCCAAGGGCCGAGTACTGCGCGGTGACGCCACGCACGCACTGCTCGAAGTATTCGAGGCCGGGTTGCAGGGTGGCGCGATCCACCAGCCAGGGATCGCTGGGCATGATCCAGTGGATCGCCTCCGGCGTCACACCGTTCTGCAGCAGCCACAGGCAGGTATCGATGCCGGTCTTGCCGGACCCGACCACCACATAGGCGGGATGTGGCTGGCGGATCTGTGGCAGCGCGTTGGGTGGCACGCAGGTTACCTCGGCAGCCACCCGGTATTTCGGCGGATGAGTGGCAGGCACCTGGGTCTGGGCGTGCGTGGCGTCGACCAGTTTCCGCCGTACCTGTACGCGATACTCAGCGCCGCCAAGCAGGGAAACGAAACGATGGTCCGCTGCGCGATCCCCGACGTAGTCGCACATGGGGAAGTAGCGCACTCGCCCCGAAGGCAGGAACCGCTGATTCATCACTTGCTCGTAATAGCTGAGGATTTCCGTGCCGGAGGCCAGTTCGAAGAGGTTCTCCCCCAGCGCGGAGCTGTCTTTCTTGCCACTGCCCAATTCACGGGAATTCACGCCGTAGCAGGCCGAGGGCTGGTGAAGCCGGACGAAGGGGTAGGCGTCGTTCCAGTGGCCGCCGGGCTGGGCGTGGCGGTCCACCATCAGCACGGTGGCGTCGGATTCGCTGAGCAAGGTATCGACGAAGGCCATCGCCGCGGCGCCGGCGCCGATCACCAGATAGTCGGTCTCCAACAGGTCCGGGCGCATGGCGACTGTCCTCGCGAAAGTGGAAGCCCCCAAAACCCCAAGGCTAGCCCCGTGAACCCGGCACTCCAGATCAAGAGCTGATTGCGACGATAGCCAAGGGCTCTAGCGCTGCAACCCCAGGTGACGGATCACCACCTCCTCGGCCGCCACCCGTTCCCACACATCATCCAGCAACTCGGCCGGGTAGAAAGGCAGGGCGGCAAGCGCCTCACGGCTGATCCAGCCCACTTCCCTGATCTCGAACTCGTCGCCACCCAGGCCGTTCAGGTTGGCCAGGCTGAGTTCGCCGCGCCAGGCGTCGATCCGGTAGAACAGTTCCATGTGGAAGCGCCCCATGGCCGGTTCGGAGAATTCGCGGACGTAGACCAGCGGGCCGACGTCGACGTCGAGTCCGGTTTCTTCCCTGAACTCACGGCGCACCGTATCGCGGGTGCATTCGTCGCTGACCGATTCGAAGCCGCCGCCTGGCGGGATCCAGTAGGTATCGCCGCCGACCACGTGCTTGACCAGCAGGATGCGGCCCTCGTGTACCAGCAGCCCGGCAGCGCGGATGCGATGGGTGAGGGGAGTGCTCATTGCCAATCCATCCGGGCGAGCTTCCACTCACCATCGTCCAGCCACCACTCCAGCTTCACCCCGTAATGGCGTGCGCTGTCGGGAATCAGCCCCTCGGCACCCGTGAGCGCCACCTGGGCATCCGTGTAGCCCTTCTCGCGGTAGGTCGGGTCGAGGCTGTTCGCCTTGCTGAGGGCGAGCACGCTGACATTCTTGTGGCGCATGAACAGCAGGGTCATGGTGCGCTTGGCCCAGTCGCGGTCGTTCTGTTGCTGGGCAATGAACTGCGGGTGCAACTGCTCCAGCACCGCAGCGGTTTTCTTCGCTTCGAGGTTGTCCTGCAGTTGTTGCACCGCTGCATCCAGCTCCGCTGCCGGGTCGTTCCGGCCACAACCGGCTAGGATTGCCAGAACGCATAATGTCGGCAGAGCGAACTTCCTGAGTAGCATGCTGAACTCCTTTTTCCTCGTTATGATGCCCGGCAGATTAAAAGGCCGGACTCGCCCAGGAGTCGACCTTTCGCACAGATTCGGGAGCCAAGAATGCAGACTTTGTATCCGGAGATAAAACCCCACGCCCGGCACGAGCTGGCGGTGGATGCGCCGCACGTGCTCTACGTGGACGAGAGCGGCACGCCGGAAGGGCTGCCGGTGGTGTTCATCCACGGTGGCCCGGGAGCCGGCTGCGACGCCCTGAGCCGGCGCTTCTTCGATCCGAACCTGTACCGCATCGTCACCTTCGACCAGCGTGGCTGCGGCCGCTCGACGCCCCATGCGAGCCTGGAAAAGAACACCACCTGGGACCTGGTGGCGGACCTCGAGCGCATTCGCCAGCACCTCGGGATCGACAAGTGGGTCCTGTTCGGCGGTTCCTGGGGTTCCACCCTGTCCCTGGCTTATGCCCAGGCGCATCCGGATCGCGTGCTTGGCCTGATTCTGCGCGGTATCTTCCTGTGCCGTCCGCAGGACTTCGAGTGGTTCTACCAGGAAGGCTGCAGCCGCATGTTCCCCGACTACTGGGAAGATTACCTGGCGCCGATCCCGGCCGAGGAACATGGCGACCTGATGCAGGCCTTCTACAAACGCCTGACTGGCCCTGACCAGATCGCCCAGATGCACGCCGCCAAGGCCTGGTCCACCTGGGAGGGCCGCACCGCTACCCTGCGCCCGAGCGCGCCGGTGGTGGAGCGCTTCAGTGAACCGATGCGCGCCCTGTCCATCGCCCGTATCGAATGCCACTACTTCGTCAACAACGCCTTCCTCGAACCTAATCAGCTGCTCCGCGATATGCCGCGCATCGCGCATCTGCCGGGCGTGATCGTGCACGGCCGCTATGACGTCATCTGCCCCCTGGATAACGCCTGGGCGCTGCACAAGGCCTGGCCGAACAGCGAGCTGCAGATCGTTCGGGACGCGGGCCACGCCGCGTCCGAGGCCGGCATCACCGATGCCCTGGTACGCGCCGCCAACCAGATGGCGCGCCGCCTGCTGGAACTGCCGCCCGAGGAAGACGCCTGATGAAGGCACTGCTGCAACGGGTTAGTGCCGCCCGCGTCGAGGTGGAAGGTGAAGTGGTCGGGGCCATCGACCAGGGCCTGCTGGTGCTGGTCGGCGTCGAGCCCCAGGACACCGAGGCCAGCGCCGACAAGTTGCTGCACAAACTGGTCAACTACCGCGTATTCGCCGATACCGAGGGCAAGATGAACCTGTCCCTCGGCGCGGTCGGCGGCGGGCTGTTGCTGGTATCCCAGTTCACCCTGGCCGCCGATACCAAGAGTGGCCTGCGCCCCAGCTTTTCCACCGCAGCATCCCCGGCGCGCGGTGAGGAGCTGTTCGATTATCTGGTGGAGCAGGCCCGCCTCAAGCATCCACAGGTCGCCACTGGCCGCTTCGGCGCCAACATGCAGGTGCACCTGGTCAACGACGGACCGGTCACTTTCCTGCTCGAAAGCTGAGCTGGCCCGATATCTGCTTCCTGCGACTCGCCATCCACGAAGATGCGGTTTAGCATGCGCGCCATGCCCCGTCGTTCGTGGGCTGCACAACAACAACGAGCTGCCCCATTGGCAGGCTCTTGAAACGCTACCTGCGTGGCCGAGGCGTCGCCTCGACTGCCTCGTAAACGTTTCTCAACGAGCCGCCCCATTAGGAGAAAGAATGAAAAAGTTTCTCGCGTCACTGCTGTTCGCCGCCAGCGCACTGACTGGCCTGGCCCACGCTGGCATGGTCGATGATGCAGTCAAGCGCGGCACCCTGCGTGTCGGCATGGACCCGACCTACATGCCCTTCGAAATGACCAACAAGCGCGGTGAGATCATCGGCTTCGAAGTCGACCTGCTCAAAGCCATGGCCAAGGCCATGGGCGTGAAGCTGGAATTGGTGTCCACCAGCTACGACGGCATCATCCCGGCCCTGCTGACCGACAAGTTCGACATGATCGGTTCCGGCATGACCCTGACCCAGGAGCGCAACCTGCGCATCAACTTCTCCGAGCCCTTCATCGTGGTCGGCCAGACCCTGCTGATCCGCAAGGAGCTGCAAGGCGACATCAAGTCCTACAAGGACCTGAACGATGCCAAGTACCGCATCACCTCCAAGATCGGCACCACCGGCGAGATGGTCGCCAAGAAGCTGATCTCCAAGGCCCAGTACCACGGCTTCGACAACGAGCAGGAAGCGGTGATGGACGTGGTCAACGGCAAGGCCGACGCCTTCATCTACGACGCCCCGTACAACGTGGTCGCGGTGAACAAGGCCGGTGCGGGCAAACTGGTGTTCCTGGAAGAGCCCTTCACCTTCGAACCCCTGGCCTACGGCCTGAAGAAGGGTGACTACGACAGCATCAACTGGGTCAACAACTGGCTGAACCAGATCCGCCACGACGGCACCTACGATCGCATCCACACCAAGTGGTTCAAGAAGAACGACTGGCTGAAAGAGATGGAATAAGGCCGCGCCGGCTTCAGGGCCGCGTTGGTTATGACAGGCCCGGCCCACAAGGCCGGGCCTGCCTTTTGTTACCCGCCATGAGCGAGATTTCCCGTGACTAGAAAACATCGCCGTAACTGGCCCTGGCACATCCTGACCGGTCTGATCCTGGTCGTGGTGGGCTGGGGACTCTGGTACTCCACCTCACTGATTTCCTACGAATGGCGCTGGAATCGCGTACCCCAGTACTTCGCCTACCAGGCGGAGGAAAGTCAGCGCGCTGCCGATTACGGCACCGTCAGCGCCATTGCCGACGCCGGCGACAATGCCCGCGTGACCCTGACCGCCGAGGGCGGTGAGGAACAGGTGCTGGAAGTCGCTCGCGACAGCCTGCAGGTGAGCCAGGGCGATGATGTTTCCGAAGGCGACCAGATCGGTGTGACCCGCCACTGGGCCGCCGGCCCGCTGCTCTGGGGCCTCTGGACCACCCTGTGGATTTCCGTGGTATCCGGCGCTTTCGGCCTGTTGATTGGCCTGTTCACCGGCCTCTGCCGACTGTCCAGCAACCCCACCCTGCGCGACCTGTCCACCGTCTACGTCGAGCTGGTGCGCGGTACGCCGCTGCTGGTGCAGATTTTCATCTTCTACTTCTTCATCGGCACCGTGCTGAACCTCTCCCGCGAGTTCGCCGGGGTGGCGGCGCTGGCGCTGTTCACCGGCGCCTACGTGGGCGAAATCGTCCGCGCGGGCGTGCAGTCCATCGCCCGTGGCCAGAACGAGGCGGCACGCTCCCTGGGCCTGACCGCGGGCCAGTCCATGCGTCACGTAATCCTGCCGCAGGCGTTCAAGCGTGTGCTGCCGCCGCTGGCCGGGCAGTTCATCAGCCTGGTCAAGGACACGTCGCTGGTGTCGGTCATCGCCATTACCGAACTGACCAAGAGCGGCCGCGAGGCAATCACGACCTCCTTCTCTACCTTCGAGATCTGGTTCTGCGTCGCTGCGCTGTACCTCGTCATCAACCTGCCGCTGTCGCAAATCGCCAGCCGTCTGGAGCGGAGGCTCGGGAAAAGTGATTGAAGTCCGAAACCTGGTGAAAGTCTTCGATGCTCGCGGCCAAGAGGTGCGGGCTGTGGATAACGTCACCACGCAGGTGAAGCGTGGCGAAGTGGTGGTGGTGATCGGCCCGTCGGGCTCCGGCAAGTCCACCTTCCTGCGCTGCCTCAACGGCCTGGAGGAGCTGGATTCCGGTTCGGTGAGCATCGACGGCGTCGACCTCGCCAACCCGAAGACCGACGTGAACGCCTACCGCCGCGAAGTGGGCATGGTGTTCCAGCACTTCAACCTGTTCCCGCACATGACCGTGCTGGAGAACCTCTGCCTGGCCCAGAAAGTCGTGCGCAAGCGTGGCAAGGCCGAACGCGAGGCCAAGGCCCAGGCGCTGCTGGCCAAGGTCGGCATCGCGCAGAAGGCCAACGAATACCCTTCGCGCCTGTCCGGCGGCCAGCAGCAGCGCGTCGCCATTGCCCGTGCCCTGTGCATGGAGCCCAAGGTGATGCTGTTCGACGAACCGACCTCCGCTCTCGACCCGGAAATGGTCGGCGAGGTGCTGGACGTGATGAAGCAGCTCGCCCAGGAAGGCATGACCATGGTCTGCGTGACCCACGAAATGGGCTTCGCCCGCGAAGTGGCCGACCGGGTGCTGTTCTTCGATCACGGCAAGCTGCTGGAAGACGCCCCTCCCGCGCAGTTCTTCGACAAGCCCCAGGACCCGCGCGCGCAGAGCTTCCTGCGGCAGGTGCTCTGATCAGGCCAGCGGAACCGGCCTTTTGTAGGTTGTGGCTGAGCGGAGCGAAGCCCAACAAAGCCAAGCTCGGCGTCCACAATGTTGGGCTTCGTGACCTCAGCCACAACCTACGACCATCCCGAGCCCCATTAGGGCTCAGTGCAGTGGCGTCGCCGGTTGCAGCTCATTCTCCGCCAACCAGTCCTGGGCCAGCTCGCGCAGGCGGGCTGCCTCGTAGGCGTGCCAGGCTTCCAGCAGCACTGGGTATTCCATCAGCACGTGGCGGAACGTGCGCGCCGGCTTGCGGCTTGCCAAGGCCTGTTCCAGGGCGGAATAGGCGTGGGGATGGACCACTTCATGGAGAAACTCCTGCATCAGCCGCAGTTCGTCGGCCTGACCGAGGGGTTCCACCAGCAGGAACCGCTCCGGCTCCTCGCGCAGCAGGGCTTCCAGTTCGGGATCGGTGTCTTCTTCGGGGATTAGCAGCACCTTGCCGCTGAGCAGGTCGAGGTAGTGGTCGAGTCCAAAGGTGTTGAGGGCGAAGGCGAGTTGGTCGAGGTCGATGGTCAGCGGGCGCATGGCTCAATCTCGATAGCGGAGAGGATGTTGCCAGCCTACGCCAGCGCCGCGCCTCAGAACAGCCGGGCGAGCAACGCCGTTACCGCCGTCTCCACGCGCAGGATGCGCTCGCCGAGTTGAACGGGCTGCAGGCCGGCCTCGTGCAGTTTCTCGACCTCGTAGGGAATCCAGCCGCCTTCGGGGCCAATGGCCAGGGTGATGGGCTCGTTCACGGCGCGGGGACAGGGCGGGTGGTCACCGGGGTGACCTACCAGGCCCAGGGTGCCGGAGGCGAGCTGCGGCAGGCGATCTTCGACGAAGGGCTTGAAACGCTTCTCGATGACGACTTCGGGCAGCACGGTGTCCCGTGCCTGCTCCAGACCCAGGATCAGCTGTTCACGGATGGCCGCCGGATCGAGGAAAGGGGTCTGCCAGAAGCTCTTTTCCACCCGGTAACTGTTCAGCAGGACCAGGCGCGGAACGCCCATGGCGGCGACGGTCTGGAACACGCGGCGGAGCATCTTCGGACGGGGCAGGGCCAGCAGCAGCGTGATGGGCAGCTTGGCTGGCGGCGGCTGGTCGAAGCTGACTTCCAGCTCCGCACAGCTGGCTTCGAGGCTCAGCAAGCGACCCTGGCCCATTTGGCCGCCCAGGCGACCCACCCGCAGGCTGTCGCCGGCCTCGGCGCGGTGGACTTCATGCAGGTGCTTGAGGCGCCGGCCTTCCAGGCGCACCCGGTCCGCCGCGATGAAATCGGCGTCTTCGAGAAGCAGCAGGTTCACGGGCGGGTAGCGGGCGGCTGGTCGCCGGGCTCTTCGGCGTCGTC
Organism: Pseudomonas sp. BN414; assembly: GCF_029871275.1. Taxonomy (NCBI): domain Bacteria; kingdom Pseudomonadati; phylum Pseudomonadota; class Gammaproteobacteria; order Pseudomonadales; family Pseudomonadaceae; genus Pseudomonas; species Pseudomonas sp. BN414. The sequence goes on along the minus strand of NZ_SSOL01000078.1, from coordinate 317,620 downwards.
TTCCGGATGATCACCGCGTTTGCGGATCATGCCACCGAAGAACACGCCGACCTCGAACAGCAGCCACATGGGCACGGCCAGCAAGGTTTGGGAGAAGATGTCCGGAGGCGTCAGGACCATCCCCACCACGAAGCAGCCGATAATCACGTAGGGGCGGATGCGCTTGAGGTAGCTGACGTCGACCACGCCGATCCAGATCAGCAGGATGACGGCCACGGGAATCTCGAAGGCGACGCCGAAGGCGAAGAACAGCGTCATCACGAAGTCGAGATAGCTGCTGATGTCGGTCATCATCGACACGCCTTCGGGCGTCACGCTGGCGAAGAAGTGGAAGATCAGCGGGAACACCAGGAAGTACGCGAAGGCCATGCCGCCATAGAACAGCACGATGCTCGAGACCAGCAGGGGCAGGGCGATGCGCTTTTCGTGCTTGTACAGGCCGGGCGCGATGAAACCCCAAACCTGGTGCAGGATCACTGGCATGGCGAGGAACAGCGCCACCACCATGGTCAGCTTGAAGGGCGTGAGGAAGGGCGAGGCCACATCGGTGGCGATCATGGTCGCGCCTTCCGGCAGGTACTGGCGCAGGGGCGCCGATACCAGGGTGTAGATCTTCTGGGCGAAGTAGAACAGGCCCGCGAAGATCAGGAAGATCGCCGCCACGCAGCGCAGGAGGCGCGTACGCAGTTCAGTGAGGTGCGAGACCAGGGGCATTTCCTGGTCTTGTTCCGGCTTCTGGTCGCTCATGGGGTGCGGGACGGCTGCTGCGGTTCAATGGGCGCCTGGGGCGATGGCTGAGACGTCGACGCGGCACTGGGGGCCTGGCCAGGCGCAGTCGGGGCGGCCTGGTTGGGAGCCGCCACACCTGCAGCTGTCGGCGCCTTGGCGGTGGCCGGTGCCGGTGTTGCCTGTGCGGGTTGCGTAGCCGGGGCGACGGGCGCGGGACTTGCCGGTGCGGCGTCGCTTTCAGGCTCTGCCTCGGAAAGCAGGGATTCGACCGTGGGAGGCACGATGCTTTCCTTGATCTGCTTTTCCAGCGCCATGATGTGTTCGTTATGCAGCTGGCGACGGATCTCGTCGGCGCCGATTTCGCGCTCGACCTCGGTCTTGATCGCGTTGAAGCTGCGCTTGAGACGGCCGATCCAGAGACCCGCCGTGCGCGCCGCGCCGGGCAGCCGCTCGGGCCCGAGCACCAGGAGGGCGATCAGGCCGATCAGCAGCAGTTCACCGAAGCTGATACCGAACATGGGTCATCAGTCCTTGCGGGTCACCGGGTCCTGCACCTGCTGCGCCTGGCCGTCGATGGTGTGCGGCTGGTTCAGCGTGGCGCCGGGTTGCTGGGCGGTGGTGGTCTGCTCGGGGGCCTTGTCGCCTTCCTCGGTGTTCATGGCCTTGCGGAAGCCCTTGATGGCTTCGCCGACGTCGGAACCGAGGTTCTTCAGGCGCTTGGTGCCGAAGACCAGTACAACGACGATGAGAATGACCAGCCAGTGTTTCCAGTCGAAGATGCCCATGGTGTATTCCTCTTGATTGTCTTTGTCAGGCGGAGGGCTGGCGAGCGGCCTTTTCGGCGTGCCCGGACAGGCCAAAGCGACGGTCCAGTTCGTCCAGTACGGCCTGGGGGTGCTGGCCGAGGGCGGCGAGCATGACCAGGCTGTGGAACCAGAGGTCGGCGGTTTCGTAGATCAGGTCGCTGGAATCGCCGCTGACGGCTGCATCCTTGGCGGCGAGGATGGTTTCCACCGCTTCTTCGCCGACCTTTTCCAGAATCTTGTTCAGGCCCTTGTGGTACAGGCTGGCGACGTAGGAGCTGTCGGCGGCGGCGTTCTTGCGCTCCTCCAGCACCTCGGCCAGGCGGGCGAGGGTATCACTCATGGTTGTGTCCTGCGGCATAGATGGCATGCGGATCCTTGAGTACGGGGTCGACGGTCTTCCAGCCGCCATTCTCGAAGACACGGTAGAAGCAGCTTTCGCGTCCAGTATGGCAGGCGATGCCGCCCAGCTGTTCGACCATCAGGATGACGACATCGGCGTCGCAATCCAGGCGCAATTCGTGGAGACGCTGTACATGACCGGACTCCTCGCCCTTGCGCCACAACTTGCCACGGGAGCGTGACCAGTAAATGGCACGGTTCTCGGCGGCAGTAAGGGTGAGGGCTTCGCGGTTCATCCAGGCCATCATCAGCACGCGGCCCGTCTTGTAGTCCTGGGCGATCGCCGGGACCAGGCCATCGGCGTTCCAGTGAATCTCTTCCAGCCAGTCTTTCATTGCGTCTTCCACAACTGTGCCGGCCTCAGGGGCCGGCGCTCGGATTCGAACTAGTGTGCCAGTGCCATTCGGGGCTGGCTATCGGCGCAGCACCAGATATAGACCGCCGGCCAGCATCAGCCAGCTCGGCCAGGCCTGCAGGTGCTGCTCCAGGCCCAGGCTGGCGGCGCCCAGCAGCAGGCCGACGCCGAGCAGGCGCAGGGCCAGGCCGTCGTTGCGCTTCTGCCAGGTCGGCGGCGGGTCGGCGGCGTGCGGCTGGCTCATGCGCTCCAGAAGGTCGCGGGTCATGCCTGCCAGGTGGGGCACCTGTTCCACCTGGGATTGCAGGTTGTTCAACAGGCTTCTTGGGCTGACGCGCTCGCGCATCCAGCGCTCGAGGAACGGTTGGGCCGTGGTCCAGAGGTCCAGGTCCGGGTAGAGCTGGCGGCCGAGGCCCTCGATGTTGAGCAGGGTCTTCTGCAGCAGCACCAGCTGCGGCTGGACTTCCATGTTGAAGCGGCGTGCGGTCTGGAACAGGCGCAACAGCAACTGGCCGAAGGAAATGTCCTTCAGCGGTTTCTCGAAGATGGGTTCGCAGACGGTGCGGATGGCCGCCTCGAAATCGTTGACCTTGGTTTCCGCCGGTACCCAGCCGGAGTCGATGTGCAGCTGGGCCACGCGCCGGTAGTCGCGCTTGAAGAAGGCGATCAGGTTGCGGGCGAGGTAGTCCTGGTCCTCGGGGGTGAGGCTGCCGATGATGCCGCAGTCGATGGCAATGTACTGCGGGTTCCAGGGCTGGCGGGTGGCGACGAAGATGTTGCCGGGGTGCATGTCGGCGTGGAAGAAGCTGTCGCGGAACACCTGGGTGAAGAAGATTTCCACACCGCGTTCAGCCAGCAGCTTCATGTCCGTGCGCTGGTCGGCGAGGGTGGCGAGGTCGGTCACCGGGATGCCGTAGATGCGCTCCATCACCAGCACCTTGGGACGGCACCAGTCCCAGTAGACCTGGGGCACGTAGAGGAGCGGCGAGCCATCGAAGTTGCGGCGCAGCTGGCTTGCGTTGGCCGCCTCGCGGAGCAGGTCGAGTTCGTCGTAGATGGTCTTTTCGTAGTCGTCCACCACTTCCACCGGGCGCAGGCGGCGGGCATCGGCGGAGACGCGCTCGGCGAGCCGGGCGAGGATGAACAGCCAGGCGAGGTCCTGGCGAATGATCGGCCGCAGGTTCGGGCGGATCACCTTCACCACCACTTCTTCACCGCTTTTCAGCTGCGCGGCGTGGACCTGCGCCACCGACGCCGAAGCCAGCGGCTCCACGTCGAAGCGGGCGAATACTTCACTGACGCTGGCGCCGAGTTGTTCCTCGATGCGTGCGACGGCTTTCTCCGGAGCGAAGGGCGGTACCTGGTCCTGCAGGCGCGCCAGCTCATCGGCGATGTCTGGCGGCATCAGGTCACGGCGGGTCGAAAGCAGCTGGCCGAACTTGATGAAGATCGGACCGAGGTCTTCCAGGGCTAGGCGCAGGCGCTCGCCACGGGTCAGGCTGAGTTCCTTGCGCGGCAGCCAGCGCCAGGGCAGGACGTGGCTCAGCGTGCGCAGCCACCAGGGCAGCGGCAGTTCGAGCAGCAGGTCGTCGAGGCGGTAGCGGATGACGACCTGCTGGATGCGCAACAGGCGGCGGGCGGCGAGCAGCTTCATGCTAAGGGTTTGGTTCTCTGGTTCAGGCGTTCGACGCGGGCGTCGAGGCGATCGAGGGCGAGCTTGAGGCGATCCAGTTCAGCGAAGCGTGCGTCGGCTTCGCGGCGGCCCACGAGGGTGCGCGACTCTTCGGCCAGGTAATCGGCGAGGTTCTGGCGCAGGCTTTCCAGGCCCTGGCCTGCCCAATTGGCGCGCAGCTTCAGGTGGCCGGCGAGCAACTGGGTACCGACCGGGCCGAGCCAGCGCGACAGCTCGTATTCCCAATCCAGCTCGAGGTCCTGGAGGATAGCGGCCAGCTCCAGGAGCACTCCGCTGTCGCCTTCGAGGGTGACTTCCGGGCTATGCAGGACGGCGGTCTTTTCCCGCGTGGTGGCCAGCTTCAGCAGGCTGCTGGCCGGCGCGCGCAGGCGGCAATCGGCGGGAGCGGACCAGTGGGCGGACAGCTTCAGGCCGTCGCCGCCGGGGAGCAGGAAAAGGGTCAGGGCCGGACTCTGGCAGTCCACTTTGATGACGCTGCCTTCAAGGGATGCCATGCGCGGCAGCGCCGTGCTGTCCAGTGTCAGCACCCGGTTCAGGCCGAGCTCGATACCGGCCAGCAGCGCCTGGGTCAGCATCAGGGCTTGATGCCACGGTGCAGGGCGACGATGCCGCCGGTCATGTTGTGGTAGGTGACGCGCTCGAAGCCGGCTTCGACCATCATCGCCTTCAGGGTTTCCTGGTCCGGGTGCATGCGGATCGACTCGGCGAGGTAGCGATAGCTTTCGGAGTCGTTGGTGATCAGCTTGCCCATCAGCGGCAGCAGGCTGAAGGAGTAGGCGTCGTAGGCCTTGGACAGCAGGCCGCTGGTGGGTTTGGAGAACTCCAATACCAGCAGGCGGCCGCCCGGCTTGAGTACACGCAGCATCGAACGGATGGCTTCGTCCTTGTGCGTGACGTTGCGCAGACCGAAGGCGATGGTGACCACGTCGAAGTGGTTATCGGGGAAGGGCAGCTTCTCGGCGTCGGCCTGGACGAAGCTGACGTTGCCGGCCACGCCGCTGTCCAGCAGCTTGTCGCGGCCCACCTTGAGCATCGAGGCGTTGATGTCGGCGAGTACCACTTCGCCGGTCATGCCGACCAGGCGGGAGAACTGGCGGGTGAGGTCGCCGGTACCGCCGGCGATGTCCAGCACGCGGTTGCCCGGGCGAACGCCGGACAGCTCAATGGTGAAGCGCTTCCACAGGCGGTGGACGCCCCCGGACATCAGGTCGTTCATCAGGTCGTACTTGGCCGCTACCGAGTGGAAGACCTCGGCGACCTTGTCGGCCTTCTGGCTTTCGGGGACCTGCTGATAACCGAAGTGGGTCGTGGGTTCGGCGTCGTTGCCTTTGCGCTGATCGTTCATGTCGCTGCCACCGGAATTGAATGGCGGCCATTCTAATGCCCGCGTCCGGCTTTGTCTTGGCGCCCGACGGCGGCGGACGCGGTCAGGGGCCGCGGGCACTGGTATATTCACGCGACCAAAGGTCGCAGTTCAGGAACCCCCCATGTCCCGCATCCAAGTCGAACGTTCCCATGCCCTCGGTCGCGAAGCCGTCCGTGGGAAAGCCGAGAAACTGGCCGAGCGCCTGGCGCGCGAATACGACGTGCGTTACCAATGGCGCGGAGACACCCTGGAATTCAAGCGCAGCGGCGCCGACGGACAGATCGAGGTAAGCGATTCGAAGGTGCGCGTGGAGGTCAAGCTGGGCCTGTTGCTGTCGGCCATGAGCGGTAGCATCAAGCGCGAGATCGAGAAGGCGCTGGACGAATACCTGGTCTGAGCCCCATCCCTTCCCAGGGCCGCCTGGCGGCCCTTCGCGAATGAATCCGCGCCCACCTGAACGGCCACTTTCGCGGCTAGTATGCGGTTTCTAATTTTCCTCGCTACCTTGCGCTCAAGTCCTGAAAAAGGGCGAGTCATCTACCATTCCGCGTGAGGTGCACCATGGCCAAAGTAGCCGTCAAGAAGAAACTCGAGAAAGCCGAAAGCAAGTCCACTGTCATCGGCGACGTGAAGCTCTACGCCCGCAAGATCTGGCTGGCTGGCCTGGGTGCCTACGCCAAGGCCGGCGCCGAAGGCGTCGACTACTTCAAGGAGCTGGTGAAGGCCGGCGAAGGCGTCGAGAAGCAAGGCAAGAAGCTCGTCGATGAGCAGGTCGAAGCCGCCAACAGCCAGTTCGACAGCGTGAAGAACAGCGTCACCGGCGTGAAGGAAAAAGTCGAAGTCCAACTCGACAAGATCGAGAAGGCGTTCGACAACCGAGTAGCCAGCGCGCTCAACCGCATTGGTATTCCCTCCCGGCAGGACGTTGAGGCACTCTCTGCTAAGCTTGATGAGCTGAGCGCGTTGCTCGAGCACGTCGCGCGAACCAAATAAGGAGAGCAGGATGGCTGGCAAGAAGAAAACCGATAAAGACACCAACTCCTGGATCGGCGAGATCGAGAAATACTCGCGCCAGATCTGGCTGGCTGGCTTGGGGGCCTACTCGAAGGTCAGCAACGACGGCTCCAAGCTGTTCGATACGCTGGTCAAGGATGGTGAGAAGGCTGAGAAGCAGGCCAAGACCGAAGTGGACAAGCAGGTAGACGCGGTCAAGTCGAAGGTCGGCGCCCGCGTGGGCACGGCCAAGTCCAAGGTCGAAGAGGTCCGGGGCAAGGCGATTGGCAAATGGGGCGAGCTGGAAGAGGCTTTCGACAAGCGTCTGAACAGCGCCATTTCCCGTCTCGGCGTGCCCAGCCGCAGTGAAGTGAAGGACCTGCAAGGCAAGGTCGATACCCTGACCAAGCAGCTCGAGAAACTCACTGGCGTGTCGGCGAAATCGGTCAAGCCCGCTGCTGCCAAGACTGCCGCCAAGCCGGCTGCCAAAGCTGCTGCGAAGCCCGCCGCCAAGCCAGCCGCTAAAGCTGCTGCAAAACCGGCTGCGAAAGTCGCTGCTGCCAAACCGGCGCCCAAGGCAGCCGCTGCCAAGCCTGCTGCTAAACCGGCAGCCAAGCCTGCGGCAAAAGCTGCGGCGAAACCCGCCGCCAAGCCGGCAGCTGCAGCCAAGCCTGCTGCTAAACCGGTTGCCAAGCCTGCCGCTGCCAAACCGGCGACAGCTGCCAAGCCCGCTGCAGCGAAACCTGCTGCGAAGCCGGCAGCCGCGAAGAAACCGGCCGTGAAGAAACCCGCCGCGCCCAAGGCCGCCAAGCCTGCCGCACCGGCTGCTGCTCCCGCAGCACCGACCGCAGCAGCTGCTACTCCGGCTCCCAGCGCAGCACCGGCAGCAGCACCGGCTCCGACTCCGGCAGTACCGGCAACTCCGCCGGCCAGCCAGTCCTGAGCTGTATCGGTATGACGAAAACGCCCGGCATTGCCGGGCGTTTTCGTTTCAGGTCTCCCGGTAGCGCCGGGCGAGGTTCTCCGCCGCGTGGCGGGAGCCGGGTCGCAAGTGCGGAGCGACCAGCATCATCACCTGATAGACCACCAGGCGTATCTCGCCTCCGCTGCCCAGTACCCGCTGGTAGTCGAGTGAGAACAGCAGGGTCAGGGTGATCTGCTCCACCAGTTGGCCAAGGGCTTCGGTATCGCTGACCAACTGGTCTTCGGACTTCAAACGAGCCAGCAGGGCGGCCAGGGTGCGCTTGAGGTGGTTCAGCCAGTTGCGCATGCCACGGGCCAGCTTGGGCAGGCGGCCGGCCAGGTTGGACAGGTCCTGGAACAGGAAGCGGTACTGCGACAGGCGTTCCACGATCAGGTGCAGGAACAGCCAGTAATCCTCGGCGTCGAGTTGCGCATCGGCCGGTGGGTCGAGCAGCGGCGCCAGCTCTTCCTGGAAGCGCTCGAACAGCGCCATCACCAGCGGTTCCTTGCCGTGGAAGTGGTAGTAGAGATTGCCGGGGCTGATGCCCAGTTCAGTGGCGATTTCCAGGGTGGTGACGTTGGGTTCGCCGTTGAGGTTGAACAGCTCGAGGGCGCATTCGAGGATGCGGTCGCGGGTCTTCATCCAGGTTTCTTGTCAGGCATTCAAAGAGAAAGTGAAGGACCGGCCGGCGTCTCGCGCGGCCGATCACGCATGTTTTTCAGCGCACGTGAACGTAGGTTCCAGGCGCGGCTTCCATCGGCGGGTAGTCCTGGTTGCCCAGCGCCATGATGGTTTCCCGTTGCTCGCCGGAGCGCTCCTGAATCCAGCCCAGCCATTGGCTCCACCAACTGCCTTGTACGTGCTTGGCGTCGTAGTACCAGGCGCGTGGGTCGGAGCTGAGCTTGCCGTTCTCGTAGAAATTGGCCTTGGGGTTTCCCGGCGGATTGAGAATGCTCTGGATGTGGCCGCTGTTGGACAGCACGAAGCGGCTGTCGCCGCCCAGCAGCATCGCGGAGCGGTAGACGGCGTCCCACGGGGTGATGTGGTCGTTGATGCCCGCCACGCTGAAGCTGTCCACCGTGACCTTCTGCAGGTCGATGGCGGTGCCGCAGATCTCCAGGCCACCGCTGCGGGTCAGCGGGTTGTGCTTGAAGAAATCCAGCATGTCGCCATGCAGGGCGGCGGGCAGCCGGGTGTTGTCGTTGTTCCAGTAGAGGATGTCGAACGCCGGGGGCTCGCGGCCCAGCAGGTAGTTGTTGACGAAGTAGTTCCACACCAGGTCGTTGGGACGCATCCAGGCGAAGATCTTCGCCATGTCCTTGCCGTCCAGAACGCCGGCCTGGTACGAGCGACGCTTGGCGGCTTCCAGGGTCTGCTCATCGGCGAAAAGCGCGGCGGGACTGTCCACCTGGCTATCCAGCAGGCTGACCAGGTAGGTGGCGCTGGTGACCTTGCGCAACTGCCGGCGCGCCTGCAGGTGTCCCTGCAATGCGGCGATGGTGAGGCCGCCAGCGCAAGCTCCCGCGAGGTTCACTTCCTTGCTGCCGGTGATGGCGCGGCAGGCTTCGAAGGCTTCTTCGAGGGCCTGCACATAGGTCGACAGGCCCCATTCACGGTGCCGCGCATCCGGGTTGCGCCAGCTCACCATGAACACTTGCAGGCCATTCTTCAGGGCGTACTGGACGAAGCTCTTATCCGGGGCGAGGTCGAAGATGTAGTACTTGTTGATCTGCGGCGGCACCACCAGCAATGGGCGCAGGTACTGCTTTTCGCTCATTGGTTTGTACTGGATCAGCTCCAGCAGCTCGTTGCGGTAGACCACTGCACCCGGCGTGTTGGCGAGGTTGCGGCCGATCTCGAAGGCATGCTTGCTGACCTGGCTGGGCATGCCGTCGTTGTGCAGCAGGTCGTCCACCAGATGACTGAGTCCCTTGATCAGGCTGAGGCCGCCGGTGTTGAACAGCTCCTTAACGGCCAGCGGATTGAGCAGGCTGTTGGTGGGCGACAGTGCGTCGCTGAGTTGGGCCATGACGAAGCGCGCGCGGGCGCGGTCGTCGTCGCTGAGGTCGCTCTCGTCGATCCAGGTGCTGAGTTGCTTCTGCCAGGCGAGGTACACCTGCAGGCCACGACGGTAGAAGGGGTTGTGCTGCCAGGAAGGATCGGCGAAGCGGCTGTCCTGCGGATTGGGCTGATGCAGGGTATCGCCAAGCAGCACACGACCGACCTGGCCGCCGAACGCGAGCATGTGCCGTGCGCTGTGCACCGGATGCCGCAGCCCTTGTAGCGCCAGGTTGCGTACGGTGGAAAGCAGATCCTTGCCGCGCAGGCCGACGATGGCGTTTTGCGCGTTCATGAAAGCGGCTGGTGCCGGCAAGGTGCCCGGGACTTGTTTTTCTCGCATGGGGCAACGCTCCGTATTCGGTCCGTGGTTCAGGAGGACTACAGCAAGGCTTGTACCACCAGGAGCCCGAAGGGCATTCCAGACTATCTCCAGCAAAATTCAAGTTGATGACAGCACGCACCGGTCTGGTTCGGGCGTCATGCGGCCGCCCCACAAGGGAGCGGCAGGTTCTCAGCTATTACGCAGCGGCAATGCCTGTGGATGGATCACGGCACGATGACGCTCCTCGGCGAGGAACTTCATGATGATCGGCGCCACCGTTTCGGCGCGGGTCACGAGGAACAGATGACCGTCGTCGATGACATGGAGTTCCGCATTCGGAATCCGCCAGGCCAACAGACGCATGTTCACCAGGGGAATGATCGGATCGTCGTCGCCTGCCAGCACCAGCGTGGGTTGGCGGATGCGGTGCAGCCAGTGGATGCTGGTCCAGCCGAAACCGGCGAACAGTTGCCAGTAGTAGCCCATCTTGCCGGACGAGCGCACCTTGCTGGCGTGAGCCATGGCCAGGCCCGGGTCGCGGCGGAAGGCGCCCCCGTAGATGTCGGGTGCGATGTGCACGCCGTAGGACGGTTGTATGTAACGTCGCGGGCTCGCCATGCGCCAGAGCACCTTGGGTTTGCCGGGCACCATCACGGCGCCGGCCGAGGTGGCGGCGAGAATCAGTTTCTTGCAGCGTTCCGGGTAGTCGTGGGCGAACTGCTGTGCCAGCGCACCGCCCCAGGACACGCCAATGGCGCTGACCTGGCCGTAATCCAGGTAGTCCAGCATGCGCGCGGCGAGCTTGGCCAAGCCGGAGAAACGGTACGGCGTACGCGGGGTGGACGACCCACCGACACCGGGTACGTCGAAGGCGATCACTTCCAGGTCCGGGTCCAGGGCCTGAACGAAGGGAAACACGAGTTCGAGGTTGGCGCCGATGCCGTTGAAGATCAGCAGCGGCGTCATGTGCGACTGCCCGGGGCGAACGGCGGTTCGGATGGTCTGGCCATCCAGCTCGATGGTGCGGAATACGAAAGGTAGCGGCATGCGCAAAGCCCTATTGATTAAAACGCCGGGGGAAGCGTTCGCGAGCGCCCCCCGAATCTGCCAGGCGGTGCCTGACCGGCACCGCCGGCAGATACCGGCGGCGCGTAGGGCACTTCCTGGTGCCATGGGCAGTGGTGCGCAGGGCGCAGTCTGTCATCGCTCGTGCACGTAGGTGCCAGGCGCAGCTTCACCGGCCGGGAAGGCCTTGTTGCCCAGGGTGAAGTTGGCTTTCTTGGTTTTGCCGGAGCGCTCGCCGATCCACTGCTGCCAATGCAGCCACCAGGAGTCGGCGTGCTTGGTGGCGTTCTCCAGCCAGACTTTCGGGTCTGCCGGCATGTCGCTGCTGGTGGAGAAACGCGCCTTGGGGTTGCCAGGCGGGTTGAGGATGCTCTGGATGTGGCCGCTGTTGGACAGCACGAACTCACACTTGCCACCCAGCAGCCGCGCCGAGCGGTAGCAGGCTTCCCAGGGGGTGATGTGGTCCGAAGTGCCTGCGAGGCAGTAGAAGTCGCAGGTGACCTGCTTGAGGTCGATGGGTGTTTCGCAGACTTCCAGGGCATTGGGCCGGGTCAACGGGTTGGTCTTGAACATCTCCACCAGCTCGCCGTGGAAGGCGGCGGGCAAGCGCGTGGTGTCGTTGTTCCAATAAAGGATGTCGAAGGCCGGCGGCTCGTTGCCCAGCAGGTAGTTGTTGACCCAGTAGTTCCAGATCAGGTCGTTGGGGCGCATCCAGGCGAAGACCTTGGCCATGTCCTTGCCTTCCAGCACGCCGGCTTGGTACGAGCGGCGCTTGGCGGCTTCCAGGGTTTGTTCATCGGCGAACAGGGCGACCTGGGTGTCGAGGTTGAAGTCGAGCACACTGACCATCTGGGTGAAGGCATTGACCTTGTTCTCGCCAATGGCCTGGTAGTGGCCAAGCAGGGCGACGGTGGTGATGCCGCCGGAACAGGCCCCAAGCATGTTGAGGTCCTTGCTGCCGGTGATCTTCAAGACCACGTCGATCGTGTCCTTGAGGGCCTGGATGTAGGTGGACAGACCCCATTCGCGTTGTGCCTTGGTCGGGTTGCGCCAACTGATGATGAAAGTCTGCAGGCCGTTGCGCAGGCAGAAGCGCGCCAGACTCTTTTCCGGTGACAGGTCGAAGACGTAGAACTTGTTGATCTGCGGCGGTACCACCAGCAATGGACGTTCATGCACGCTTTCGGTGATGGGCTTGTACTGGATCAGTTCGAGGACATCATTGCGATAGACCACGGCACCTTCGGTGGTGGCGACGTTCTGGCCGACCTCGAAGGCATCCATGTTCACCTGGCTGGGCATGCCACCGTTGTTCACCATGTCCTTGGCCAGGTGGGAGAGGCCATCCAGCAGGCTCTTCCCGCCCGTCTCGAAGAAGCGCTTGACCGCAGCGGGGTTGGCCATGCTGTTGGTCGGTGCCATGGCTTCGGTCATCAGGTTGATGACGAAGTGTCCGCGGCTGGCGTCCTGGCTCGACAGGTTGCTTTCGGAGATCCAGCTATGCAGTTCCTTGCGCCAGGCGAGGTAGGTCTGCAGGTAGCGTCTGTAGAGCGGGTTCTGGCTCCAGGCCGGGTCATTGAAGCGGCGGTCATCGGCTTCCGGATGCAGACCGGATTGGCCAAGCAGAACGTTTTTCAATTCCAGACCGAAATGGGCGACGTGTTTTGCACTGTGAAAAGGCTGCTTGATGGCCTGCAACAGCACCATCCGCGCTGAAGACAGCAAGTCCTTGCCGCGGATCCCTATGACCGGATTGAGGTTCAGGGTGTTATCCGAGGCTTGGTGCTGCAGGTCTTCATTGTTCTTGTTGCTCATCTACGACGCTCCATTGTCCTGAGTCGAACAGCGCTCTGGCGGAACAGCGCGCTGATACGCTCGGGTTACCGGGAAGGCGAAGCGAACTTCGCGAATTTCTCTGTATCTGGCGATGCCAAATGCATGGAACTTGCCAGAACTTGGTTACCCGAGTTTGTCAGTTTGCGCAAGCGGACCGCAGAGAGTTCGCTGCAGCGGGAGTATGTCGCGAGCATTTAGAAAAAGCGCCCTAACCTTGGGCGGTCAGGGCGGGAATGGGGCGCGTTGCGCACCGCTTCAGAGCATGAGCTTGACGACGGATTCGTCCGGATCGCGGGAGCGGCCTGCGGCCGCAAGCTCCTGCAGATAGTCGTTCCACAGCGCTTGCTCGCGGGTGGCGAGTTCGTAGAGGTAATCCCAGGTGAACAGGCCGCTGTCGTGGCCGTCATCGAAGGTCAATTTCAGGGCATAGTTGCCGGCCGGCTCGAGCTTGGTCAGGCCGACGTTCAGCTTGCCGTACTGCAGGATGGGTTTGCCGTGCCCCTGTACTTCCGCCGAGGGGGAATGCACGCGCAGGAATTCGGCGCTCAGCGTGTAGCTTTCGTCCGGACCGTACTTCAGCGTCAAGGTCCTGGAGGCCTTGTGAAGTTCGATACCGCTGGGGATGCGCATGTCGGGGTCTCCAAACGAAGATAGCCGGCGTGCCGGCTATCTTCAGTGTGCACCTGTCAGAGGATGTAGCGCGACAGGTCTTCGTCCTGGGCCAGCTCGCCGAGGTGGCCGTTCACGTACGCGGCATCGATGTGGATCGGCGTTTCGTCGTGTTGCGCGGCGAGATCGCCGGCACTGAAGGAAACCTCTTCCAGCAGGCGCTCGATCAGCGTGTGCAGGCGACGGGCACCGATGTTCTCGGTCTTCTCGTTGACCTGCCAGGCAATCTCGGCCAGGCGCTTGATGCCGTCTTGGGCAAACTCGATGTTCAGGCCTTCGGTCTTCAGCAGCGCGCTGTATTGCTCGGTCAGCGATGCATGGGGCTCGGTGAGGATGCGCTCGAAGTCTTCCGGCGACAGTGCCTTCAGCTCCACGCGAATCGGCAGGCGGCCCTGCAGTTCCGGCACCAGGTCGCTGGGCTTGGACAGGTGGAACGCACCGGAGGCGATGAACAGGATGTGGTCCGTCTTCACCATGCCCAGCTTGGTGTTCACGGTGCAGCCTTCGATCAGCGGCAGCAGGTCACGCTGCACGCCTTCGCGGGAGACATCGGCGCCGCCGACGTTTCCGCGCTTGGCCACCTTGTCGATCTCGTCGATGAAGACGATGCCATTCTGTTCCACGGCTTCCAGCGCAGCGGCTTTCAGGTCTTCCTCGTTGACCAGGCGCGCGGCTTCTTCGTCGCGCACCAGCTTCATCGCTTCCTTGACCTTCAGCTTGCGGGTCTTGCGCTTGCCTTTGCCGAGGTTGGAGAAGAGGTTCTGCAGCTGGTTGGTCATCTCCTCCATGCCGGGCGGGGCCATGATTTCCACGCCGGCCGGGGATTCGGCCACTTCGATATCGATTTCCTTGTCGTCCAGCTGGCCTTCGCGCAGACGCTTGCGGAACAGCTGGCGGGTGTTGGAATCCTCACGCGGCTGCTCGTCGCCGAAGCCGGTACGTGCCGGGGGTAGAAGGGCGTCGAGGATACGATCTTCGGCGGCATCTTCGGCGCGGTAGCGCACGCGATGCATTTCCTGCTCGCGCATCATCTTCACGGCGGCATCGGCCAGGTCGCGAATGATCGACTCGACGTCGCGGCCGACGTAGCCCACTTCGGTGAACTTGGTCGCTTCCACCTTGATGAAGGGTGCGTTGGCCAGCTTGGCCAGGCGACGGGCGATTTCGGTCTTGCCGACACCGGTCGGTCCGATCATCAGGATGTTCTTCGGCGTCACCTCGGCGCGCAGCTCGGCCGGCAGCTGCATGCGGCGCCAGCGGTTGCGCAGGGCGATGGCGACGGCGCGCTTGGCGTCATCCTGGCCCACGATGTGGCGGTTGAGTTCGTGGACGATTTCGCGGGGCGTCATGGACATGAATGTTGCTCCAATGCGGGACGGCGGCCTTACTCGGCGCTGTCCAGCTCCTCGATGGTCAGGGTCTGGTTAGTGAACACGCAGATGGAGCCGGCGATGTTCAGGGCTGTCTCGGTCACTTCGCGGGCGGACAGCTCGGTGTGTTGCAGCAGCGCCATGGCGGCGGCCTGGGCAAACCCGCCGCCGGAGCCCATGGCGATCAGGCCGTGCTCGGGTTCGACCACGTCACCATTGCCGGTGATGATCAGCGAGGCATCCTTGTTGGCCACGGCGAGCATGGCTTCCAGGCGGCTCAGGGAGCGATCAGTACGCCAGTCCTTGGCCAGTTCGACGGCGGCACGGACGAGGTGACCCTGGTGTTTTTCCAGTTGGCCTTCGAAGCGCTCGAACAGGGTGAAGGCATCGGCAGTGGCACCGGCGAAGCCGGCCAGGACCTGACCGTGGTAAAGACGGCGGACCTTGCGGGCGTTGCTCTTCATGACGGTGTTGCCGAGGGAAACCTGGCCGTCGCCGCCCATGACGACTTTGCCGTTGCGGCGGACTGAAACGAT
Source organism: Pseudomonas sp. BN414 (assembly GCF_029871275.1). Lineage (NCBI taxonomy): Bacteria > Pseudomonadati > Pseudomonadota > Gammaproteobacteria > Pseudomonadales > Pseudomonadaceae > Pseudomonas > Pseudomonas sp. BN414. The sequence goes on along the minus strand of NZ_SSOL01000078.1, from coordinate 302,456 downwards.
GGTGGTCAAGGGGAGAGTCTCCACGCAGCGGGGCGAAAATGCCCGAATGGAAACTCAGATGGGGGGCCGTGCCCGGCTTTTCAACCGGGCGCGGTAATCAACAGCTCAACGGCTCTGGCGCTGCTGTAACAGCAGGTTGCTGAAACCGCTGCCGGCCAGCTGCTTCTGCGCCGAGGCGAGTTGCTCGCGGTTGGCGTAGGGACCGACCAGTACGCGGTACCAGGTTTCCTCGCGCACAGTGCCGGATTCCACCTGGACGTTCTGTCCCAGAAGAATGATCTGCGCCCGCACCCGGTCTGCGTCGTCGCGCTTGCGGAACGAGCCGGCCTGGAGGAAGAACTGGTTGGTGACTGGCGCCTTGGCCACCACCGGCGCGGGCGGCGGGGTTTCGCCGTTGAGGGCGGCCTGGGCGCGCGCAGCGTCGATCTTGGCGGCTTCTTCCGGGGTGACCGGCTTCTGCGCAGGCGGCGTGGCCGGCGTCTCCTTGGCCACAGCTTCCGGCGGCACTATCACTTCCGACTCCGGCAGCAGGGTGTAGAAGTCGTACTTCGGCTTCGCCGGTTCCGGGGCTGGCGGTGTCGCCGGCTTGGCCTGGGCCTTGCCGGCATCACTGCTGGCCTTGCCGCTGGCGGCACCGTTCGTGGCCTGCTCGGGCTTGGTCCGGCGCACTTCGTCGCGGCCGGGCTCGAGCTGGTTGAGGAAGACCACGAAGCCACCGATGACCAGTCCGATGGCTAACCAGACCCAGCCGGGCACCGGTTTCTTGGCCGGTGCCTGGTAGCGGCTGGCCCCGCGCTTGGGTGCAGGTTTTTTCTTCGCCATAGTCCGTTACATGCGTTCCAGGGTTTGCAGGCCGAGCAGCTCCAGGCCTTGTTTGAGGGTGCGGCCGGTCAGCGCGGCGAGGCGCAGGCGGCTCTGTTGGGTGGCCTGGTCTTCGGCGGTGAGGATCGGGCAGTTCTCGTAGAAGCTGGAGAACAGGCCGGCCAGGTCGTAGAGGTAGGCGCAGAGGATATGCGGTACGCCTTTCTCGGCCACATTGCCGAGCGTATCGGCGAACTGCGCCAGCTTGGCGGCCAGGGCCTGCTCCTGTTCTGCGGCGAGGATGATCTGGCCGTCGATCTCGGAGAAGTCCTTGCCGAGCTTGCGGAACACGCTGGCCACGCGGGTGTACGCGTAAAGCAGGTAGGGCGCGGTGTTGCCCTCGAAGCTCAGCATCAGCTCGAAGTTGAAGCTGTAGTCGCTGGTGCGGTGCTTGGACAGGTCCGCGTACTTCACCGCGCCGATGCCCACGGCCCGCGCGATCTGGCGCAGCTCAGCCTCGTCCAGGTCGGGGTTCTTGCCCTTCACCAGGTCATAGGCGCGCTGTTCGGCTTCGTCCAGCAGTTCGATGAGCTTCACGGTGCCGCCATCGCGAGTCTTGAACGGACGGCCGTCCGCGCCGTTCATGGTGCCGAAGCCCATGTGCTCCATCTCGAAGCTGTCGGGTACGAACCCGGCAAGGCGGGCACAGGCGAAGACCATCTGGAAGTGCAGGGCCTGGCGTTGGTCGACGAAGTAGAGCGCGCGATCGGCCTTGAGCACGCCGCTGCGGTAGCGGGTCGCCGCCAGGTCGGTGGTGGCGTAGAGGTAGCCGCCACCGGCCTTCTGCACGATCAGCGGCAGCGGGTTGCCTTCGGCGTTCTTGAACTCATCCATGAACACGCACAGGGCACCGTCGCTCTCGGTGAGCAGACCCTTGGCGCGCAGGTCGGTGACCACGTTGGCCAGATCGTCGTTGTAGGCGCTCTCGCCCTTCACGTCGGCCATGGTGAGTTTCACGCCCAGGCGGTCGTAGACGGCCTGGCAATGGCTCAGTGAAATCTCGTTGAAGCGGGTCCAGAGCTTCAGACAGTCGGGGTCGCCAGCCTGGAGCTTGACCACCAGCTCGCGGGCGCGGTCGGCAAACTCGGCGGACTCGTCGAAACGCTTCTTGGCGGCGCGGTAGAAGGATTCCAGGTCGGACAGTTCGGCGTCGCTGCCGACCGGCTGTTCCTGCATATAGGCCAGCAGCATGCCGAACTGGGTGCCCCAGTCGCCCACGTGGTTCTGGCGGATCACGGTGTCGCCGAGGAACTCCAGGACGCGTGCGACGCCGTCACCGATGATGGTGGAACGCAGGTGGCCGACGTGCATTTCCTTGGCCAGGTTCGGCGCCGACAGGTCGACGACCACGCGTTGTTGCGGGCCATTCTTGCGCACGCCGAGATGCTCGTCGGCCAGCGCGGCTTCGAGGCGCTGGGCCAGTGCCTGGCTGTTCTGGAAGAAGTTGAGGAAGCCGGGGCCGGCGATCTCGACCTTGGCGACCTGCTCGTCCTGGGGCAGGGCGTTGATCAGCTTTTCCGCCAGGTCGCGCGGCTTCATGCCGGCGGGTTTGGCCAGCATCATGGCGATGTTGCTGGCGAAGTCGCCGTGGCTCTTGTCCTTGGTGTTTTCCACCTGGATAGCCGGGCTGAGGCCCTCGGGCAGCACGCCCTCGCTGGCGAGTCGGGTCAGGGCTTGCTGGATCAGCTGGCGAATGGTGTCTTTCATCTTCTGCTCTTCCGGCCGCCCGGGAAGGGCTGGCGCTGGTTGAAAACTGTGCATTATCGGCGGGCTGCGGCCGCAGCTTCAAGTTTTAAGCGGCGGCCTGCAAGGACCAGTGGGCAATATCGGCCGGGTGGTCGTTCTAGAACAGATCGATGGGGTCCACATCCAGCGACCAGCGCACTGCACGGCCGCCGGGGAGTTGTTCCAGGGCCTGGCTCCAGGGCGTCAGCAGCCGGTGCAGCGGCGCCCGGGCGTTGGCCTGGAGCAGCAGCTGCGCCCGATAGCGGCCGGCGCGGCGTTCCATGGGCGCGGGCACGGGGCCGAGGAGTTCGACGTTGTTGAGTCCCATCTCGGCCAGTTGTTGTTCGGCTTCCCCGCAGGCGCTGTCGAGGAATTCTTCCGCCTGCCCCGGCTTGTGCGCTTCCGCGCGCAGCAGGGCCAGGTGAGCGAAGGGCGGCAGTCCGGCGGCGCGGCGTTCGGACAGGGCCTGTTCGGCGAAGGCGAAATAACCTTGCTCGGTGAGCTGCACCAGCAGTGGATGCTCGGCCAGGTGGGTCTGGATGATCACCTTGCCCGGCTCTTCGGCGCGCCCGGCCCGGCCTGCGACCTGGACGATGAGCTGGGCCATACGTTCGCTGGCGCGGAAGTCCGCAGAGAACAGCCCGCCGTCTGCATCGAGGATGGCCACCAGGGTCACACGGGGGAAGTGGTGCCCCTTGGCGAGCATCTGGGTGCCGACGAGGATGCAGGGTTCGCCGCGTTGGATGGTGGCGAACAGCTTGTCCATGGCGTCCTTGCGCGATGTGCTGTCGCGGTCGATTCGCAGCACCTGCGTCTTCGGAAAGAGGATCGCCAGGCGTTCCTCGGCGCGCTCGGTGCCGGCGCCGACTGGACGCAGATCGACCTTGCCGCAGTCGGGACAGCAGGCCGGCTGGCGCTGGGTATGGCCGCAATGGTGGCAGCGCAATTCGTTGAAGCGCTGGTGCAGGGTCATGCGTGCGTCGCAGCGCGGGCACTGGCTGATCCAGCCGCAGTCATGGCACAGCAGGGTGGGGGCGAATCCGCGACGATTGAGGAACACCAGCACTTGCTGGCCGGCGGCCAGGGTCTGGGCGATGGCCTGTTGCAGCGGCATCGAGATGCCGGAATCCAGCGGCAGGCTCTTCACGTCCAGGCGCAGGAAACGCGGCTGCTTGGCACCCCCCGCGCGCTGGGTCAGGCGTAACAGGCCGTAGCGCCCGGCGTGTGCGTTCTGCAGGCTTTCCAGGGAGGGCGTGGCCGAGCCCAGCAGGATCGGAATGTTCTCCTGGCGAGCGCGCACCAGAGCGAGGTCGCGAGCGTGGTAGCGCAGACCCTCCTGCTGTTTATAGGACGCGTCGTGCTCCTCATCGATGATGATCAGTCCCGGGTTCTTCAGTGGCGTGAACAGCGCCGAACGCGTGCCGATGATGATGTCAGCCTCGCCGTCGCGGGCCGCTAGCCAGGCGTCCAGGCGTTCGCGGTCGTTCACCGCCGAGTGCAGCAGGGCGATGCGCGCATTGAAGCGGCGGGAGAAGCGTTCGAGGGTCTGCGGGCCGAGGTTGATCTCGGGGATCAGCACCAACGCCTGTTTGCCGGCTTCGAGGGTCTGGCGGATCAGTTGCAGGTAGACCTCGGTCTTGCCGCTGCCGGTGACGCCAGCCAGGAGCAGGGCGTTGAAGCTGCCGAATGAGGCATGCACTGCGTCAAAGGCAGCGCGTTGCTCGGCGTTGAGCGGCAGCTCCGGTTGAGCCAGCAGCGGACCATGGCGTTCGCTGGGCGCGTGGCGGCGCACTTCCACTCGGGCGAGGCCCTTCTCCAGGAGGATTTCGAGGCTGTCCTTGTTCAGCTGCAATTGCGCGAGCAGCTGGTGGGCAACGCCGTGGGGATGCTGCGCGAGCGTGGCCAGGGCCTGGCGCTGGCGCGGGGCGCGGGCCAGGCGTGGATCTTCGAGGCTGGCGCCAGGCGTCGCGTGCCAGAAACGCTCCTGGCGGGCTTCCGCTGGCTCGCCCTGGCGCAGCAGCACCGGCAGTGCCCAGCTCAGGGTGTCGCCGAGGCTGTGCTGGTAATACTGGGCGGTCCACAGGCACAGCTTGAACAGCGCCGGTGGGAGCGGGGGGCGGCTGTCCAGCAATTCCAGCGCAGGCTTGAGCTTGTCGGCCGGCACCTCGCTTTTCTCGGCCAGCTCCACCAGCACGCCGATAATCTCGCGGCGACCGAAGGGCACCCGCAGGCGCACGCCCGGTTGCAAGGCAGCGCGGGGTACGCCGGCGGGCGCACGGTAGTCGAACAGGCGGCGCAGCGGGGAGGGCAGCGCGAGGCGCAAGATGGGAGCGTCAGGCAAGCGGCGGTCCTGTCGGAAAAGGCGCGATCTTAGCACGGCCCAGCGCGACAGCCGGCGCGGCCGGCAGGTTGCAACGCACACTCACTCTGGTATCATCCGCCGCCTGTTTCCGTGCGGTACTCGACATAGGGTCGGGTGGCGGCACGCCAGACCTGAGGATCAAGCAATGAAACCGGAAATCCATCCCGAGTACGTCGCGATCGAAGCTACCTGCAGCTGCGGCAACGTCATTAAGACCCGCTCCACCCTCGGCAAGAACATCAGCCTCGACGTATGCTCCGAGTGCCACCCGTTCTACACCGGCAAGCAGAAGGTCCTGGACACCGGCGGCCGTATCGATCGCTTCAAGCAGCGTTTCGGCGTATTCGGCGCCAAGTAAGAGCCGATACAGCCTGGGAAGGCCTGATGGCCAAGTCCCCGCTGACGAAAAAGGCGCCTATGACAGGCGCCTTTTTCTTTTTCTGGCTCCTGAGTTTCTCCCTTCATGCTGCCTGCCCGGTTCCCGGGAAACTTCCTACCTATCAAGTCCGACAAGTCGTCGATGGGGATACGCTGCGTCTGGTTGATGGACGAAGCGTTCGTCTGATCGGTCTGAATGCGCCTGAGTTGGCTCGTAAGGGGCGGTCGGCTGAGCCTTACGCCGTAGCCGCCCGTCAGCGACTCGCCGGGCTGGTGCAAGCCAATGGCGGACGCGTCGCGCTTCGGCTGGGGCGCGAGTCGAAGGATCGCTACGGTCGAACGCTGGCCCATCTCTATGACGATCGCGGGCGCAATCTCGAAGAGTTCCTGCTCACTGACGGACTGGCTTTTCGTATCGTCATCGCTCCCAATTCGGCCCTTAGTGGCTGTCATGCGCTGGCTGAACGTTCAGCTCGTCGCGCCGGTCGGGGGCTTTGGCGCCAGGCGCCTCAGCAGACGCCCTGGCAACTGCGCCGCAGCGGATTCGCGCTGGTGCAGGGGCGGGTCGCCCGGGTGGAGCGCAACCGGGGTGGAATCTGGTTGGAACTGGAGGGGCCGCTGGTACTGCGGATCAACCTCAAGCACCAGCACCAGTTCAATGCCGCCGCGCTGCAACGGCTGGTCGGTAGGCGAGTGGAGGCGAGGGGTTGGGTCATTGACCGTGCACGCGGCGGCGGCGTAAATACGAAGGTTTCCCGCTGGATGCTCCCCCTTACCCACAATGGAATGCTCGAGGTGATTCGATGAGATTCCCTGCGCTCGTCATGGCGCTGCTTCTCGCTTCTTCCCTGCTGGCTGGCTGTGCAGTCAACCCTGCCACCGGCAAGACCAATTTCGTGATGATGAGCGAGCAGCAGGAGCTGGACCTCGGTCGCCGCTACAACCAGGAAATCGTCAAGCAGAACCCGCCCTATGCCGACCAGAAACTGCAGGCTTATGTGCAGGAGGTCGGGCAGCGCGTCGCCAGTCACAGCCATCGCAGCGCTATCCCTTACCACTTCACACTGGTTGATTCGCCGGATATCAACGCCTTCGCCCTGCCGGGCGGCTACATCTATATCCATCGCGGCCTGCTGGCGTACCTGAACTCGGAAGCGGAGCTCGCCGCTGTGCTGGGGCACGAGGTGGGGCACGTTACTGCCCGGCACAGCGTGCAGCAGCAGAGCCAGTCCACCGCCTGGAACATCCTGGGTCAGGCGGTCGCCATCGGTACTGGCGTCGGCGCCGCCGGTGATCTGACCAACGTGCTGGGGACTGCCTTCGTGCGCGGCTATGGTCGCGACATGGAACTGGAGGCTGACGGCCTCGGCGCCCAGTACCTCGCGCGCAGCGGCTATGACCCGCAAGCCATGATCGAAGTGGTGAAAGTTCTGAAGAACCAGGAGGAATTTGCCCGTAGCCAGGCGCAGCGCAAGGGGCAGGAGGCGCCGCCGTCGGGTTATCACGGGCTGTTCGATACCCACCCGGACAACGATACCCGGCTGAAACAGGTAGTGGGGCCGGCAAAGTCGCTGGCTGGCAGTAATCAGGTGGTGAACCGGGAGGTCTTCCTCAAGCATCTCGAGGGACTGCCGTTCGGTGATTCGGCTGAAACCGGTGTGCGTCGTGGGCAGGACTTCTATCACGCCGGCTTGGACTTCACTTTCCATTTCCCTGATGGCTGGGGCCTGGTCAATCGCCCGGATGCGGTGATCACCCACAGCGCAGACCAACAGGCCTTCATCGCCATGACCATGGATGGCAGCAAGCCCAGCTTGGCGCCCGCAGACTACCTGCGGCAGAAGGCTGGCAGTCAGCGCCTGTCCATGGAAGAGCCGCTGCAGCAGGCCGGCCTCCAGGGCGCCACGGCCGTGTTGGCGGGGAGTCCCGCGCGACGTGTGGCGGTGATCTACAAGGAAGACAAGGCTTATCTTTTTGTGGGAGCCATCCGCAATAAGGCGTCCCTGGAAAGCGAAGACGACAAGTTTCTCTCTGTGATCCGTAGCTTCCGTCCGATGAAGAAGGAGGAAATGGCCTTGGGCCAGCCGCTGCGCCTCCATCTGATCCAGGTGAAGGCCGGCCAGACCGTGGCCAGCCTGGCCCGGGAAAGCAAATTACCAGGACCTCAAGCGGATCTGGAAAATCGTATCCGATTGCTTAATAATTTGTATCCAATCGGCGAGCCAAAGCCCGGAGACTGGCTAAAAGTCGTACGTTAGAGGGGTTGACGTGGAGTGACTGAACGGTCTTGTTAGCCCCCAGCATCTTGCGTATGCTCGCCCGTCACGTCTGTCACAAGCAAAAGCGGAAATGCCAAAATGTCTGATCTGAAAACGGCCGCTCTCGAATACCATGCCCAGCCCCGCCCCGGGAAACTCAGCGTCGAGCTGACCAAGCCGACCGCCACCGCCCGCGACCTGTCGCTGGCCTACAGCCCGGGCGTCGCCGAGCCGGTACGCGAGATCGCGCGTGATCCCGAGCTGGCCTTCAAGTACACCGGCAAGGGCAATCTGGTAGCGGTCATTTCCGATGGCACTGCAATCCTCGGCCTGGGCAACCTCGGCCCGCTGGCCTCCAAGCCGGTAATGGAAGGCAAGGGTGTCCTGTTCAAGCGTTTCGCTGGCATCGACGTATTCGACATTGAAGTTGACGCTGAAAGTCCTCAGGCCTTCATCGACACCGTCAAGCGCATCTCCATCACCTTCGGTGGCATCAACCTCGAAGACATCAAGGCACCCGAGTGCTTCGAGATCGAGCGCACCCTGATCGAGCAGTGCGACATTCCGGTCTTCCACGATGACCAGCATGGCACCGCCATCGTGACTGCCGCTGGCATGCTCAACGCCCTGGAAATCGCCGGCAAGAGCCTGGCCGAAGCCAAGATCGTCTGCCTCGGCGCCGGGGCGGCCGCCATCTCCTGCATGAAGCTGCTGGTGAGCATGGGCGCGAAGGTCGAGAACATCTTCATGATCGACCGCAAGGGCGTAGTCCATGCCGGTCGCGACGACCTGAACCAGTACAAGGCCGTCTTCGCTCACGAAACCGACAAGCGCACCCTGTCCGAAGCCCTGGATGGCGCTGACGTGTTCGTCGGCCTCTCCGGCGCCAATCTGCTGAGCCCGGAAGACCTGAAGCGCATGGCGGCCAACCCGATCGTCTTCGCGTGCTCCAACCCGGACCCGGAGATCAAGCCGGAACTGGCTCACGAGACCCGCAACGACGTGATCATGGCTACCGGTCGCTCCGACTACCCGAACCAGGTCAACAACGTGCTGGGCTTCCCCTTCATCTTCCGCGGTGCTCTGGACGTACGCGCCACCCGCATCAACGAAGAGATGAAGATCGCCGCCGCCAACGCCCTGCGCGATCTGGCCAAGCTGCCGGTACCGAAGGACGTCTGCGACGCCTACGGCGTGGACTCCCTGGAATTCGGCCGTGAGTACATCATTCCGAAACCCATGGACAAGCGTCTGATCACCGTCGTTTCCGATGCTGTGGCCAAGGCCGCCATCGAATCCGGCGTAGCGACCCTGCCTTATCCGAAGCACTATCCGCTGAATTCGGTGGACGAAGTGTTCAACGGCTAAGTCCGGAAGCAAAAAGAAGCCCCGCAAATGCGGGGCTTTTTTATTGGCCTGTTCTCAGAACAGGTCGATGGGGGCTGCTTCGTCGGCTGGCAGCGGGCTGCCTGGAATGGCCAGGCCGGGTTCGAGTTCGCTCATGGGTGGCGGTGTGTCCTCGCTCTTGAACAGTTCGAAGAACGCATCCGGCGTGCCGGGGCTGGCGGCGCGGCCGCTGAGTGGGTCGATGCGCAGGGTCAGCAGGCCAGCAGGCTCGGGCTGGACGTGAGCCGGCTTGTCTTTCAGTGCGCTGCTCATGTAGTTCATCCAGATCGGCAGTGCCACGGTGCCGCCATACTCGTGGCGACCCAGGCTCTCCGGCTGGTCGAAGCCGACCCAGACCGTGGTGACGTAGTCAGCGTTGTAGCCGGAGAACCAGCTGTCCTTGGACTCGTTGGTGGTCCCGGTCTTGCCGGCGATATCACTGCGACCCATGGACAGCGCGCGGCGGCCGGTGCCGCGCTTGATCACATCCTGCAGCATGCTGTTCAGGATGAAGGTGGTGCGCGGGTCGACGATGCGCTCAGCGACGGCCGGCGCCTGGCTTTGAGGTGCTGCGGCATCGGCAGAGGCGAGCAGGGTGTCTGGCGCGGCGTTGGCTTGTGCCACCTCGGTGGGTTGCACTTCCCCCTCCGGAACTCGTGGGGGATTGGCAACGAACAGCGTCTTGCCGTCGCGGCTCTCGATGCGATCGATCAGGTAGGGCTGAACCTTGTAACCGCCGTTGGCGAAGGTGCTCCAGCCGCCAGCGATCTCCAGCGGTGTGAGGTTGGCGGTGCCGAGGGCCAGGGACAGGTTGCGCGGCAAGTCATCCTTGTTGAAGCCGAAGCGGCTGACGTAATTCAGTGCATAGTCGATCCCGACTGCCTGCAGGACGCGGATCGAAACCAGGTTGCGTGACTTGTACAGGGCTTCGCGCAGGCGGATCGGGCCGAGGAAGGTGTTGTTGTCGTTCTTCGGACGCCAGGCTTCTTCCATGCCCGCTTCCTGGAAGACGATCGGGGCGTCGTTCACCAGGCTCGCGGCGGTGAAGCCGTTATCGAGCGCGGCGGCATAAAGGAAGGGTTTGAAGCTGGAGCCCGGCTGGCGCTTGGCCTGGGCGGCGCGGTTGTAGTTGCTCTGTTCGAAGGAGAAACCACCCACCAGGGCGCGAATGGCGCCGTCGATCGGGTCCAGCGAGACCAGCGCGCTCTGTGCCGCCGGCAGCTGGACGAAGCGCAGGCTTCCATCGGCCTGGCGCTGCACGCGGACCAGGTCGCCCACCTGGGTGACATCGGCAGGCTGCTGAGGGCGAGCGCCCAGGCTGTTGGTGTTGAGGAAGGGGCGGGCCCATTTCATGCTGTCCCAGCTCACGGCTTCTTCCCGGCCGTTGCGGGTCAGGACCAGGATGCCGCTCTTCTCTACCTGGGTGACGATGGCCGGTTCCAGGCCGCCGAGGGATTTCTGCTTGGCCAGCTCCTGCAGCCAGGTCTCTTTGGTCATGCCCGGCAGGCGGGTTTCGGGTCCGCGGTAACCGTGGCGCTGGTCGTAATCGATCAGGCCCTCGCGCAAAGCGGAGTTGGCTGCCTGCTGAAGGTCGCTGGGAACGGTGGTGGTGACCCGGAAACCTTCGGTATAGGCGTCGCTGCCGTAGCGGCCAACCATTTCGGCCCGGGCCATCTCGGCGATGTAGGGCGCGGCGAGTTCCGGGGTCGGAACGTGGTAGCTGGCGTCGATCGGCTCATTGATGGCTTGCTGATAGCGGGCTTCGTCGATTCGTCCCAGCTTGTACATACGGCCGAGAATCCAGTCGCGACGCTCTTTGCTGCGGGTCGGATTGACCAGCGGGTTGAAGCGGGAGGGCGCCTTGGGCAGGCCGGCGATCATGGCCATTTGCGCCAGGCTGATTTCGCGAATGGACTTGCCGTAATAGACCTGGGCGGCGGCCTCGATACCGTATGCGCGGTTACCGAGGTAGATCTTGTTCACATAAAGTTCAAGAATTTCGTCTTTGCTGAGTTCCCGTTCAATTTGCAGGGCCAGCAATATTTCATTGATCTTGCGAGAGAAACTTCTTTCGCTGGTGAGGAAGTAGTTCTTCGCCACCTGCATGGTGATGGTACTACCGCCCGTCTGGATGTGGCCGGTCTTCAATAATTGCGTGGCAGCGCGCATCAGGCTGGTGAGGTCGACGCCATAATGGTTCGCGAAATTGTCGTCCTCGGCAGCCAGCAGAGCCTGGATGAAATCGGGCGGAATGTCGGCGAAACGCACGGGAGAACGGCGCATCTCGCCGAACTCAGCTATCAGCTTGCCATCGCTGCTATACACGCGCAGCGGGATCTGGAGCTGGATCCGGCGTAGCGAGTCGACGGACGGAAGGCTGGGGCTAAGATAGAGGTAAGCGCCGCTGAAACTGAGCAACAGGCCACAGAAAACGGCAACGAAAGACCACCAGAAGAACTTCAGCAGGCGCATCAAGGCTTGTGGATTTCCAGACAAAAGAATGAGTTAAACGAAAGGCGATGATAAAAGGCAAAAGCCGATCACATTATAAGCGTTTTTTTTCCGGGGGAGCCATTTGCGCTTCTGTCAAGACTGCTATTTAATGTGGAAAAACATAAATCGTCCGTAAGTCTCGGACGCTGATAGGAAATCGGTCGTGCTAGGGCTCTTCAATAAGAAAGCGAATTCGCTGTTGGGGATCGACATCAGCTCGACCTCAGTCAAGCTCCTTGAATTGAGTCGCTCGGGAAGCCGCTTCAAAGTGGAGTCCTATGCCGTCGAGCCACTCCCTCCGAACGCAGTCGTCGAAAAGAACATCGCTGAACTTGAGGGCGTCGGGCAGGCGCTTTCCCGTGTGGTCACGAAGGCGCGAACCGGGGTCAAGGTCGCTGCGGTCGCCGTGGCCGGTTCGGCCGTGATCACCAAGACAATCGAGATGGAAGCCGGTCTCTCCGATGATGATCTGGAGAACCAGCTGAAAATCGAAGCTGACCAGTACATTCCCTATCCGCTGGAAGAAGTCGCCATCGACTTCGAAGTGCAGGGCGCCTCGGCGCGCAACCCGGAGCGGGTCGACGTACTTCTGGCTGCTTGCCGGAAGGAGAACGTCGAAGTGCGGGAGGCAGCGCTCGCCCTGGCCGGTCTCGCCGCCAAGGTGGTCGACGTTGAAGCCTATGCGCTGGAACGCGCCTATTCACTGCTTTCGGCCCAGCTCGGCGATTCCCATGACGAGCTCACCGTGGCTGTCGTCGACATCGGCGCGACCATGACCACCCTCAGCGTGCTGCACAACGGTCGCACCATCTATACGCGGGAGCAGCTTTTCGGGGGGCGTCAGCTGACCGAGGAGATCCAGCGCCGCTACGGGCTTTCGGTCGAGGAAGCTGGTCTTGCCAAGAAGCAAGGTGGTCTTCCGGATGACTACGACAGCGAGGTTTTGCAACCGTTCAAGGATGCAGTCGTTCAGCAGGTATCCCGTTCCCTGCAGTTCTTCTTCGCCGCGGGTCAGTACAACGACGTGGATTACATCCTCCTGGCCGGCGGTACCGCCTCGATTCCTGACCTGGATCGCCTGATTCAGCAGAAGATCGGTACTCCGACTCTGGTTGCCAACCCCTTCGCCGATATGGCGCTCAGTAGCAAGGTCAATGCGGGCGCCCTGGCCAGCGATGCTCCTGCCCTGATGATTGCTTGCGGCTTGGCGATGAGGAGTTTCGACTGATGGCGCGCATCAACCTACTCCCCTGGCGTGAGCAGCTGCGCGAGGAGCGCAAGCAGCGGTTCCTGGTCGCACTGGGAGCCGTACTGGCGCTGGGCGCCGGCGCGGTGTTCCTCGGTGACCAATACCTGAACAACGCTATCGAGAACCAGCAGGCACGCAACGACTTCGTTCGCAAGGAAATCGCCGTCCTGGACGCCAGGATCAAGGAAATCAGCGAGCTGAAGACCCGCCGCCAGCAGCTTCTCGAGCGGATGAAGATCATCCAGGATCTGCAGGGCAACCGACCGATCATCGGTCGTGTATTCGATCAATTGGTGCGGACGCTGCCCGATGGCGTCTTCTTCACCGGCGTGAAGATGACTGGCAAGAGCATCGACATCGTCGGCGCAGCCGAGTCGAATAACCGGGTTTCCAACCTGATGCGTAACCTGGATGCTTCTGAGTGGCTGACCTCGCCAAACCTCACCGGAGTCAAGGCGGTCACGGCTGGCGCGGTAGATCAGGCCAACGTATTCCAGCTGACTGTGCAGCAGACCCTGCCAGGTTCTGAGGAAGAAATCGGCAAGTCTGGAGCCGTGAACACCGCCAACAAAGGAGCCGCGAAATGAGTTTCTCCGACTCCCTGGAAAGCCTGCGCAAGATCGATCTGGCCGATCTTGACGTCAATAACCTCGGTTCCTGGCCCATTGCGGTCAAGGTCATTACCTGCATCCTGCTGCTGATTCTCGTGCTGGTGCTGGGCTACAACTTCCACCTCAAGGACCTCGAGCTCCAGTGGGACTCGAAGCGTGCCGAAGAAGTGACGCTGAAGGAGCAGTTCGCCGCGAAGGCGTTCCAGGCTGCAAACCTGGAAGCCTACAAGGAGCAGATGAAGGAGATGGAAACCTCCTTTGGTGCGTTGCTGCGCCAACTGCCCAGCGACACCGAAGTGCCGGGCCTGCTGGAAGACATTACCCGTACCGGTCTGGGCAGTGGCCTCGAGTTCGAAGAGATCAAGCTGCTGCCGGAAGTGGTGCAGCAGTTCTATATCGAGCTGCCGATCCAGATTTCGGTGGTGGGCGGCTATCACGACCTCGCTACCTTCGTCAGTGGCGTCGCCAGCCTGCCGCGAATCGTGACGTTGCATGATTTCGAGATCAAACCGCTATCCAACGAAAGCGGTTCCAAACTGCGTATGTCGATCCTGGCCAAGACCTACCGTTACAACGACAAGGGGCTGCAGAAATGAGTAGTCCTCGCGCCCGTCTGGCGCTCTGTGCCCTGATGCTGGCCGGCCTTTCCGGCTGCGGTGTCGGCAACGATTTTGGCGATCTGCAAGCCTACATGGACGAAGTTCGCGCTCGCCCCAAGGGCTCCATCGAACCCTTGCCGAAATTCCAGCCCTATGAGGCATTCACCTATAGCGCTGCCGCCCTGCGCAGTCCCTTCCAGCCGCCGATCAAGATCGATCTGGCAAAGCAGCAGAAGGGTTCGAAGGACATTCACCCGGACGAAACCCGGGTCAAACAGTTCCTCGAAGGCTTCAATATCGAGTCCTTCGAGATGGTGGGCACCTTGTCCAACGGCTCGGGGACCTTTGCCTTGGTCAGTGGTGCTGGAGGGGTGCACCGGGTCAAGGTTGGGGATTATCTGGGACGTAACCATGGTCGTGTCGTCGGGATCGACGAAGCCAAGGTCGACGTGATCGAGATCGTCCCGGACGGGGAAGGTGGATGGCTGGAGCGTCCACGTAGTCTCGCGCTCAGGGAGCGCTCTTGAGGGCGAGGTGAACCACCGATGAAGAATAACTACCGGTCTGCACAACGGAACCAGATGATGAAAAGCTCGCTATCGCGCCTTGGTATCACGCTATTGGCCGCCCTGCTGTCGCCAGCGCTATTGGCTGCGAACCTGCAGGCACTGGATGTCGCGGCTCTCCCAGGCGACAGGGTTGAACTCAAGCTGGCATTCGACGAGCCGGTGACGGCTCCGCGCGGCTACACCATCGAGCAGCCTGCGCGTATTGCCCTGGACTTGCCGGGTGTGACCAACAAACTGGGCTCCAAGAATCGCGAGCTGGGTGTGGGGAACGCTCGCAGCGTGACCGTCGTGGAAGCCAAGGACCGCACGCGCCTGATCATCAACTTGTCGACCCTGGTGCCGTACAGTACCCGTGTGGATGGCCGTAACCTCTACGTTCTGGTGGGCGATTCCGCGGCTTCGTCCGCAGCACCTCGCACCGTAGCGTCCGCTCCCGCTCCGGTGGCCACTACCCTGAGCGCCTCTCAGCCAACCAAAAGCTACGCCAGCGCTGGGCGCGCCATCGAGAACATCGACTTCCAGCGCGGTGAGCAGGGAGAGGGGAACGTAGTCATCACCCTGTCCGATCCCAGCGTCAGTCCGGATATCCAGGAGCAGGGCGGCAAGATTCGCCTGGACTTCTCCAAGACCCAGATTCCCGAGCCGCTGCGTGTGCGTCTCGACGTGAAGGATTTCGCCACTCCGGTGCAGTTCGTCAGCGCTTCTGGCTCCGGCGCCAATGCCAGCATCAGCATCGAACCGACCGGTTACTACGACTACCTGGCCTATCAGACCGACAACAAGCTGACCGTCAGCATCAAGCCGCTGACCCAGGATGACGTGGAAAAGCGCAAGACCGAGCGTTTCGCCTACTCGGGCGAGAAGCTGTCGCTGAACTTCCAGGACATCGACGTTCGTTCTGTTCTCCAGCTGATCGCCGACTTCACCGACCTCAACCTCGTGGCGTCGGATACCGTGCAGGGTAACATCACCCTGCGCCTGCAGAATGTGCCCTGGGACCAGGCGCTGGACCTGGTGCTGAAGACCAAAGGCCTGGACAAGCGCAAAGTGGGTAACGTGCTGCTGGTTGCGCCTGCAGACGAGATCGCCGCCCGCGAACGCCAGGAGCTGGAATCGCAGAAGCAGATCGCCGAACTGGCGCCCCTGCGCCGTGAGCTGATCCAGGTGAACTACGCCAAGGCAGCAGACATCGCCAAGCTGTTCCAGTCCGTCACCAGCGGTGACCCGAGCGCGGCCGGTACTGACGAGCGCGGCTCCATCACTGTGGATGACCGCACCAACAGCATCATCGCCTACCAGACCCAGGACAAACTGGAAGAGCTGCGTCGCATCGTGACCCAGCTGGATATCCCGGTTCGTCAGGTCATGATCGAGGCGCGCATCGTCGAAGCCAACGTCGACTATGACAAGGCTCTGGGCGTCAACTGGCGCGGTGCGAGCATCGGCGACAACAACTTCGTCGTCGGTGGCGGTGGTCTCGGTCGTCCGGCTGCCAACCAGGCGGGCAACGTGAACCTGGCCAACGCCCCGTTCGTCGACCTGGGTGCCACCGGCGCCACCTCGAGCATCGGCATCGGCTTCATTACCGACAACACCATCCTCGACCTCGAACTGTCGGCGATGGAGAAGACCGGTAACGGTGAAATCGTGTCGCAGCCCAAGGTGGTCACCTCCGACAAGGAAACCGCGAAGATCCTCAAGGGCCAGGAAGTGCCCTATCAGGAAGCCAGTTCCAGCGGCGCCACCAGCACGTCCTTCAAGGAAGCGGCCCTGTCTCTGGAAGTGACTCCGCAGATCACGCCGGACAACCGCATCATCATGGAGGTCAAGGTCACCAAGGACGCGCCGGACTTCGGCAACGCCCTGAACGGTGTACCGCCGATCAACAAGAACGAGGTAAACGCCAAGGTACTGGTCAATGATGGTGAAACCATCGTGATAGGTGGGGTATTCTCCAACACCCAAACCAAGGCGGTGGACAAGGTGCCCTTCCTCGGCGACCTGCCCTTCCTCGGCCGCATGTTCCGTCGCGACGTGGTTCAGGACAAGAAATCCGAGCTCCTGGTATTCCTCACTCCCCGCATCATGAACAACCAGGCCATTGCGGTGAGTCGCTGATATCGGTGCGAAATTTGATTCTGATTGGCCCGATGGGGGCAGGAAAAAGCACCATCGGGCGTTTGCTTGCTAAAGAACTGCGACTTCCCTTCAAGGACTCCGATAAGGAAATCGAACAGCGCACTGGAGCGGATATCCCCTGGATATTCGACGTCGAGGGCGAGCAGGGTTTCCGCGATCGCGAACAATCGATGATCGAGGAACTCTGCGGTCATGACGGCGTGGTCCTGGCGACCGGTGGTGGCGCGGTTCTGCGTCCGGCCAATCGCCAGGCCCTGCGTGGCGGGGGACGAGTCGTCTATCTGCACACCTCGGTGGAGCAGCAGATCGAGCGCACTTCACGCGACCGCAATCGGCCGCTGTTGCGTTCGGCTGATCCAGGTAAAGTCCTGCGCGACCTGATGGCCATTCGCGATCCGCTCTATCGGGAGATCGCCGACATCATCATCGAAACCGATGAACGGCCGCCGCGCATGGTGGTTCAAGAAATACTGGCGCGCCTCCAGGCACTTCCGCCCCGTTAAAGCGCGGGCGGAACTGCGCTATCCTTTAGCCCTTTTTATATCGGGGGCCCCATGCGGACACTTCAAGTCGATCTTGGCGAGCGTAGCTATCCCATCCATATCGGTTCTGGGTTGCTGTCGCGCCCGGAGCTTTTCACGCCGCACATCGCCGGTCGTCAGGTGGCCATCGTCACCAACGAGACCGTTGCACCCCTTTATCTCGAAACGCTGACCCAGACCTTGCAGGGCTACTCGGTGCTGCCGGTGGTATTGCCCGACGGCGAGGCGCACAAGAACTGGGAAACCTTGCAGCTGATCTTCGATGCCCTGCTGGGCGCTCGCCATGATCGACGCACCACCGTGATCGCCCTGGGCGGCGGGGTCATCGGCGATATGGCCGGCTTTGCCGCTGCGTGCTACCAGCGTGGTGTGGACTTCATCCAGGTACCTACGACGCTGTTGTCCCAGGTGGATTCCTCGGTTGGCGGCAAAACCGGGATCAACCACCCGCTGGGCAAGAACATGGTGGGTGCCTTCTACCAGCCCAAGGCGGTGATCATCGACACCGACAGCCTGCGCACCCTACCGGAGCGCGAGTTGTCCGCTGGTCTGGCCGAGGTGATCAAGTACGGCCTGATCTGCGACGAACCTTTCCTGCCTTGGCTGGAAGAAAAGATGACTGCCCTGCGCGGTCTCGATGCGGCCGCACTGACCGATGCTATCGAGCGCTCCTGTGCCGCCAAGGCGCGGGTGGTGGGTGTCGATGAGCGCGAGTCCGGGCTGCGCGCGATCCTCAACCTCGGCCACACCTTCGGCCACGCCATCGAGACCCACATGGGTTACGGCGCCTGGTTGCACGGTGAGGCGGTATCGGCGGGTACCGTCATGGCCCTGGAAATGTCCTGCCGCCTAGGCTGGATTTCCACCGACGAGCGCGACGCGGCGATTCGCTTGCTGCGCAGTGCCGGCTTGCCGGTCGTACCGCCAATGGACATGACGCCGGAACATTTCCTCCAGCACATGGCCGTAGACAAGAAGGTACTCGATGGCCAATTGCGCCTGGTGCTGCTGCGCCGGATTGGCGATGCCGTCGTGACTGCCGATTATTCGCGTGACGTGCTCGAGGCCACCCTGGCCGCCGACTATCGCGCCCTGGCCGACAAGCTTGGAGAGTAAAGGATTCCCATGAGCAGCCTGCACGCCGACGAGGCCTACCTCGGTCACTACCAGTTCACCCATGACCCGTTCGCGGCGCGGGTGCCTGGCTTCAAGTTCTTCCCGGCCCAGCGCAAGCCGGTGCTGGGTCAGCTGCACCACCTGGCTCGCTACAGCCAGTTGATGCTGGTGGTGAGCGGCCCCCACGGCAGCGGCAAGACGCTGCTGCGTCAGGCCCTGGTGGCGAGCACCAACAAGCAGGCGGTTCAGAGCCTGGTGGTTTCGGCGCGCAGTTCGGTCGAGGCGGGTGGAATGCTGCGTCAGATCGCCCAGGGGCTGAATGTTGCACAGGCTGATGTGCGCTCCATTCTTGCCCAGGTCGGTCAGCTTGCCCTGACCGGCCAGGAGGTCTACCTCCTGGTGGATGACGCCGAGGAACTGGACGACGCCTCCCTCGACAATTTGCTGGCTCTGGCCGAGGGCAGTGTCGAAGCGCGTACCCACGTATTCCTGTTTGGCGAGGACTCGCTGCTGGCCCGCCTGGATGCACTGGTCGAGGGTGAAGAACGCTTCCATGTCATCGAGCTGCAGCCGTACACCCCGGAAGAAACCCGCGAGTACCTCGCCCAGCGCCTTGAAGGTGCGGGGCGTGGCATCGACGTGCTCAGCGATGAGCAGGTGGAAGACATTCACCTGCAATCCGGCGGCTGGCCGGGTTCGATCAATCAGGTAGCGCGCGATCTCATGGTCGAGGCCATGCTTGCGGAGCGCGGTGCCTCGCGGAAGTCCGCAGGTGGCTTCAATCTGCCGAAGAAGCACCTGCTCGCCCTCGCCGTAGTCGGGATCGGTGTGATTGCTGCCTGGATGATGCAGGGCCGTAACGAAAGTGGCGCCGAGACCGCGCCGGCAACCGCCGCCCAGTCCCAAGGGCAGGCGCCTGCAGGTCAGCCCGCCGGCGAAACGGATTCCGGTTCGCCGGCCGTCGAGTTCGCGGGTTCCTCGCAACCGCTGCCGTTGCCGTTGGTGGGTGAGGCCCAGCCGGTGATTCGTGAGCCGCTGGCTCAGGCTGCTGGTCAAGGGGAGCCGGAAGATGGCCCGGCGCCCGAAGGGGTCGCCAATGTGCCGCCTACCGTTACCACCAGCGCGCCGCCTCAAGGCGCGATTGCGAGTCCGGTGCCTGCAGCGCCGGTAGAGCCGATCGCGTCGGCGCAGCCATTGCCCCAGCCGACCCAGCCCATCGCGGCTGTGCCCGCCGCGCCGGTTGCAGCGCCCAAACCGGCCGCGCCGGCTGCTGCTCCGGCCGCCGTGCCGAGCGCCGCTACCAAGCCAGTTGCTACTGCCAAACCCGCCGCCGCGCCCGCCCAGGTCGCCAAGCCGGCCGAGAAACCTGCGCCGGCAGCGGCTGCGTCGACCGGTGGTGCATCGGGTAATGGCTGGTACAGCGGTCAGACGGGAAGCCACTTCGCCCTGCAGGTGCTCGGCACCAGTTCCGAGGGCAGCGCCAAGGCCTTCGTTCAGCAGAACGGTGGCCAGTACCGCTACTTCAAGAAGCAGCACCAGGGTAAGGCGCTCTATGTCGTGACCTACGGCAGCTTCCCCAGTCGCACCGCAGCGCAGGCCGCGATCAAATCTTTGCCAGCCAAGGTCCAGGCTGGTAAACCCTGGCCGAAGACTTTCGCCAGCATCCAGCAGGAAATGGCTCGCTAGTATTCTGCGAGCCTGATCCCTCGCCTTTTGACCGGGTGGTCGCTAGCACGACCTTCCGGTTCATTCATTCATTTTTGCGACATTGGCGTTCATAGGTTGGCCACGAAGATTTGTGGTCGACCAAAGCGCTATGTACAATGACCTCCCTTTGCCCTACGCAAAAGCTGGCGTCAAGTCCGGCGCGTATGGTAAGGAGTTGAATTACAAAGCAATTCTGCCTTTTTCTGAAGGCAACCCTGGTGAGAGTTCCCCTATGAAAGCAGGTCTGTACCATCCTGATGAATTCAAGGATAACTGCGGTTTCGGCTTGATCGCCCATATGCAGGGCGAGGCGAGCCACAATCTTCTTAAAACCGCCATCGAAGCCCTGACCTGCATGACCCACCGCGGCGGTATCAACGCCGACGGCAAGACCGGCGACGGTTGTGGTCTGTTGATCCAGAAACCCGACCTTTTCCTGCGCGCCATCGCCAAGGAAACCTTCTCGGTCGAGCTGCCTGCCCAATACGCAGTCGGCATGGTCTTCTTTAACCAGGACCCGGTTCGCGCCGAAGCAGCTCGCGAAAACATGAATCGCGAAATCCTCGCTGCCGGCCTGCAACTGATCGGCTGGCGCAAGGTGCCGGTGGACACCAGCGTCCTCGGCCGCCTGGCCCTGGAGCGCCTGCCGCAGATCGAGCAGGTGTTCGTCGGTGGTGAAGGCCTGGGCGACCAGGAAATGGCAGTCAAGCTGTTCAGTGCCCGTCGCCGTTCCTCCGTGGCCAATGCCGCGGACGCCGACCACTACATCTGCAGCTTCTCCCACAAGACCATCATCTACAAAGGCCTGATGATGCCGGCCGACCTGCAGCAGTTCTACCCGGACCTGGGTGACGAACGCCTGCAGACCGCCATCTGCGTCTTCCACCAGCGCTTCTCCACCAACACTCTGCCGAAGTGGCCGCTGGCGCAGCCCTTCCGCTTCCTCGCCCACAACGGCGAGATCAACACCATTACCGGCAACCGCAATTGGGCGGTCGCTCGTCGCACCAAGTTCGCCAACGAGCAGCTGCCCGACATCGACGAGCTGGGCCCGCTGGTCAACCGCGTCGGTTCCGACTCCTCCAGCATGGACAACATGCTGGAACTGATGGTCACCGGCGGCATCGACCTGTTCCGTGGCGTGCGGATGATCATCCCGCCGGCCTGGCAGAACATGGAAACCATGGATGCCGACCTGCGCGCTTTCTACGAATACAACTCCATGCACATGGAGCCCTGGGACGGCCCCGCCGGCGTCGTGCTCACCGACGGCCGTTACGCCGTCTGCCTGCTTGACCGCAATGGCCTGCGCCCGGCCCGCTGGGTCACCACCAAGAACGGCTACATCACCCTCGCGTCGGAAATCGGCGTGTGGGACTACAAGCCGGAAGACGTACTCGCCAAGGGCCGTGTCGGTCCCGGGCAGATCCTCGCGGTGGATACCGAGACCGGCCAGATCCTCAACACCAACGACATCGACAGCCGCCTGAAGTCGCGCCACCCGTACAAGCAGTGGCTGCGTCAAAGCGCGGTGCGCATCCAGGCCAAGCTGGATGACGACCATGGCGTGGCCAGCTACGACAGCGACCAGCTCAAGCAGTACATGAAGATGTTCCAGGTCACCTTCGAGGAGCGTGACCAGGTACTGCGCCCGCTGGCCGAGCAAGGCCAGGAAGCGGTCGGCTCCATGGGCGACGACACCCCCATGGCCGTGCTGTCCCAGCGCGTACGCTCGCCGTTCGACTACTTCCGCCAGCAGTTCGCGCAGGTCACCAACCCGCCGATCGACCCGCTGCGTGAAGCCATCGTGATGTCCCTGGAGATCTGCCTCGGTGCCGAGCGCAACATCTTCAGCGAGTCGCCTGACCATGCCACCCGCGTGATCCTCAGCAGCCCGGTGATCTCCCCGGCCAAGTGGAGCGCGTTGATGAGCCTGGACACCCCGGGCTTCGAACGGCAGATCATCGACCTGAACTACGACGAGAGCCTCGGCCTCGAAGCGGCCGTGCGCAACATGGCCGACCAGGCCGAAGAAGCCGTGCGTGCCGGCAAGGTGCTGCTGGTCCTGACCGACCGTCACATCGCCCCCGGCAAGCTGCCGGCCCACGCCTCTCTGGCGGTCGGCGCCGTTCACCACCGTCTGGTGGAAAAGGGCCTGCGTTGCGACTGCAACATCCTGGTCGAGACCGCCACCGCCCGCGACCCGCACCACTTTGCCGTGCTGGTGGGCTTCGGCGCGTCCGCTGTGTACCCGTTCCTCGCCTATGAAGTTCTGGCTGACCTGATCCGCACCGGCGAAGTACTGGGCGACCTGTACGAAGTCTTCAAGCACTACCGCAAGGGCATCTCCAAGGGCCTGCTGAAGATCCTGTCGAAGATGGGCATCTCCACCATCGCCTCCTACCGTGGCGCCCAGCTCTTCGAAGCTGTTGGCCTCTCGGAAGAAGTGGTGGACCTCAGCTTCCGTGGCGTCGCCAGCCGCATCAAGGGTGCGCGCTTCGTCGACATCGAGTCCGAGCAGAAGCTGCTGGCCTTCGAAGCCTGGAACAACCGCAAGGCCATCCAGCAAGGCGGCCTGCTGAAGTTCGTCTACGGTGGCGAATACCACGCTTACAACCCGGACGTGGTGAACACCCTGCAAGCTGCCGTGCAGCAGGGCAACTACGAGAAGTTCAAGGAATACACCGCGCTGGTGGATAGCCGCCCGGTGTCGATGTTGCGCGACCTGCTCAAGGTCAAGACCATCGATCAGCCGCTGTCGCTGGACGAGATCGAGCCGCTGGAGTCCATCTTCAAGCGCTTCGATGCCGCGGGTATTTCCCTGGGCGCACTGTCTCCCGAGGCCCATGAGGCCCTGGCCGAGGCCATGAACCGCCTGGGCGGTCGCTCCAACTCCGGTGAGGGTGGCGAAGACCCGGCGCGCTACGGCACGGTGAAGAGCTCCAAGATCAAGCAGGTGGCGACCGGCCGCTTCGGTGTCACCCCGGAATACCTGGTCAACGCCGAAGTGCTGCAGATCAAGGTCGCCCAGGGCGCCAAGCCCGGTGAGGGTGGCCAGCTGCCCGGCGGCAAGGTCAACGGTCTGATCGCTCGTCTGCGTTATGCAGTGCCCGGCGTGACCCTGATTTCGCCGCCGCCGCACCACGACATCTACTCCATCGAAGACCTGGCCCAGCTGATCTATGACCTCAAGCAGGTCAACCCGCAGGCCCTGGTCTCGGTGAAGCTGGTGGCTGAAGCTGGCGTCGGCACCATCGCCGCTGGCGTGGCCAAGGCCTATGCCGACCTGATCACCATCTCCGGCTACGACGGCGGCACCGGCGCATCCCCGCTGACCTCCATCAAGTACGCCGGCAGCCCGTGGGAACTGGGCCTGGCTGAAACCCACCAGACCCTGCGCGGCAACGACCTGCGCGGCAAGGTACGCGTACAGACCGACGGCGGCCTGAAAACCGGCCTCGACGTGATCAAGGCGGCCATCCTCGGCGCCGAAAGCTTCGGCTTCGGTACCGCACCGATGATCGCCCTGGGTTGCAAATACCTGCGTATCTGCCACCTGAACAACTGCGCCACCGGTGTCGCCACCCAGAACGACAAGCTGCGCAAGGACCACTTCATCGGCACCGTCGAAATGGTGATGAACTTCTTCACCTACATCGCCGAAGAAACCCGTGAGTGGCTGGCCAAGCTGGGCGTGCGTAGCCTGAGCGAGCTGATTGGTCGTACCGACCTGCTGGAAATGCTGCCGGGTGATACCGAGAAACAGGGTTACCTGGATCTCAGCCCGCTGCTGGGTAGCGACCACATCCCGGCCGACAAGCCGCAGTTCTGCGAAGTGGAGAAGAACCCGCCCTTCGACCCGGGTCTGCTGGCCGAGAAGATGTGGGACATCTCCAAAGCGGCAGTCGAAGGCAAGAGCGGCGGTGTCTACGACCTGGATATCTGCAACTGCGACCGTTCCATCGGCGCGCGGATTTCCGGTGAGATCGCCCGTCGTCATGGCAACCAGGGCATGAAAGACGCCCCGGTGACCTTCCGCTTCCGCGGTACCGCGGGCCAGAGCTTCGGCGTGTGGAACGCCGGCGGCCTGAACCTGTACCTCGAAGGCGATGCCAACGACTACGTCGGCAAAGGCATGACCGGCGGCAAGGTTGTGATTACTCCGCCGAAAGGCAGCCCGTTCAAGAGCCAGGAGTCGGCCATCGTCGGCAACACCTGCCTTTACGGCGCCACTGGCGGCAAACTGTTCGCCGCGGGTACCGCAGGCGAGCGTTTCGCAGTGCGTAACTCTGGTGCCCACACTGTGGTGGAAGGTACTGGCGACCACTGCTGCGAGTACATGACCGGCGGTTTCGTCTGCGTTCTCGGCAAGACCGGCTACAACTTCGGTTCCGGCATGACTGGCGGCTTCGCCTATGTGCTCGACCAGGACAATAGTTTCGTCGACCGGGTCAACCACGAACTGGTGGAAATCCAGCGCATCAGCAACGAGTCCATGGAGGCCTACCGTAGCCACCTGCACAGTGTGCTGGTCGAGTACGTGAAGGAAACCTCCAGCGACTGGGGTGCTCACCTGCTGGAGAACCTGGACGATTACCTGCGCAAGTTCTGGCTGGTCAAGCCGAAGGCCGCGAGCCTCGCTTCGCTGCTCTCCAGCACCCGTGCCAACCCGCAATAACAACAGCGCCTGAAGTGGTTTGATGAGGTTTTTTTAATGACTGAACGTCTGAACAACGACTTCCAGTTCATCGAGGTCGGGCGCAAGGATCCGAAGAAGAAACTGCTGCGCCAGCGCAAGAAGGAATTCGTCGAGATCTATGACCTGTTCAAGCCGCAGCAAGCGGCTGACCAGGCTCACCGCTGCCTTGGCTGCGGTAACCCGTATTGCGAGTGGAAGTGCCCGGTGCACAACTTCATTCCGAACTGGCTGAAGCTGGTGTCGGAAGGCAACATCCTGGCTGCCGCCGAACTGTCGCACCAGACCAACACCCTGCCGGAAGTCTGCGGCCGCGTGTGCCCGCAGGATCGCCTCTGTGAAGGCGCCTGCACCCTGAACGACGGCTTTGGTGCAGTGACCATCGGCTCGGTGGAGAAGTACATCACCGACACCGCCTTCGCCATGGGCTGGCGTCCGGACATGTCCAAGGTCAAGCCCACCGGCAAGCGCGTTGCCGTGATCGGTGCCGGTCCGGCCGGTCTGGGCTGCGCCGACGTGCTGGTGCGCAACGGCGTGACCCCGGTGGTCTTCGACAAGAACCCGGAAATCGGCGGTCTGCTGACCTTCGGTATCCCCGAGTTCAAGCTCGAGAAGCAGGTGCTGAGCCGTCGCCGTGAAGTCTTCACCGGTATGGGTATCGAGTTCCGCCTGAACACCGAAGTGGGCAAGGACGTGACCATGGACCAGCTGCTCGAGGAGTTCGATGCAGTCTTCATGGGCATGGGTACCTACACCTACATGAAGGGCGGTTTCCCGGGCGAGGACCTGCCGGGCGTGCACGATGCGCTGGACTTCCTGATCGCCAACGTCAACCGCAACCTCGGCTTCGAGAAGTCCCCCGAGGACTTCGTCGACATGAAGGGCAAGCGCGTGGTGGTCCTGGGTGGCGGTGACACCGCAATGGACTGCAACCGCACCTCCATTCGCCAGGGCGCCAAGGCCGTTACCTGTGCCTATCGCCGTGACGAAGAGAACATGCCGGGCTCGCGCAAAGAGGTGAAGAACGCCAAGGAAGAGGGCGTGAAGTTCCTCTTCAACCGCCAGCCCATCGCCATCGTCGGCGAAGACAAGGTGGAAGGTGTGAAGGTGGTCGAGACCCGTCTCGGCGAGCCGGACGCCCGTGGCCGTCGCAGCCCCGAGCCGATCCCGGGTTCCGAGGAGATCATCCCGGCTGAAGCCGTGCTGATCGCCTTCGGTTTCCGCCCGAGCCCGGCTCCCTGGTTCGAGCAGTTCGACATCAGCATCGACAACCAGGGCCGTGTGGTCGCTCCCGCGCAGTCGCAGTTCAAGCACCAGACCAGCAACCCGAAGATCTTCGCCGGTGGCGACATGGTCCGTGGTTCCGATCTGGTGGTAACGGCGATCTTCGAGGGCCGCACGGCTGCCGAAGGCATCCTGGACTACCTGGGCGTCTAAGCGCTTAAGGGACTGGGAGCGCAGCGACCGAATGTCGCGATGGACAAAAGGCACGGCACCCGCCGTGCCTTTTGCATTGGGCTCTGCGAAAATGCCCGCACTTTTTCGTTGGACACTGCCATGACCGTCTTGAAGAACGACCGTTTCCTCCGCGCCCTGCTCAAGCAGCCCGTTGATGTCACTCCCGTCTGGATGATGCGCCAGGCCGGTCGTTACCTGCCGGAATACCGTGCCACCCGCGCCAAGGCTGGTGACTTCGTCAGCCTGATGAAGAACCCCGAGCTGGCCTGCGAGGTCACCGTCCAGCCGCTGGATCGTTATCCCCAGCTGGACGCGGCGATCCTCTTCTCCGACATCCTCACCATCCCTGACGCCATGGGCCAAGGGCTTTACTTCGAGACGGGCGAAGGTCCGCGCTTCAAGAAAGTGGTGAGCAGCCTCGCCGACATCGAAGCCCTGCCGATTCCCGACCCGGAGCAGGACCTGGGCTACGTGATGGACGCCGTGCGCAACATTCGCCGCGAGCTGAATGGCCGTGTGCCGCTGATCGGTTTCTCCGGCAGCCCATGGACGCTGGCGACCTACATGGTCGAAGGCGGTTCCAGCCGTGACTTCCGCAAGTCCAAGGCGATGCTCTACGACAATCCACAGGCCATGCACGCCCTGCTGGACAAGCTGGCCCAGTCGGTGACCGTCTACCTGAACGGCCAGATCAAGGCCGGTGCCCAGGCGGTGCAGATCTTCGACTCCTGGGGTGGCAGCCTCTCGGCGGCGGCCTACCAGGAATTCTCCCTGGCCTACATGAAGAAGATCGTCGACGGGCTGATCCGCGAGCACGACGGCCGACGCGTACCGGTGATCCTCTTCACCAAGGGTGGCGGCCTCTGGCTGGAATCCATGGCCGATACCGGCGCCGAAGCCCTCGGCCTGGACTGGACCTGCGACATCGGCAGCGCACGTGCCCGCGTCGGCGACAAGGTCTCCTTGCAAGGCAACATGGACCCCTCCGTGCTCTACGCCAACCCGGCCGCCATCCGCGCCGAGGTGGGCCGTATCCTCGCCGCCTACGGCAAGGGTTCTGGCCACGTATTCAACCTCGGCCATGGCATCACCCCGGAAGTCGACCCAGCCCACGCTGGCGCCTTCTTTGAGGCGGTGCACGAGCTGTCGGCGCAATACCATTGCTAATCATCGAGGGTCGCGAAAGCGACCCTTTTTGTTTGTGTCTGACCTCGCCCTTGTCACGGGCGTTGCATAGAATCCGCTACTAGTCAGGCTTTGGAGGTGTGGGATGCGGCGCGTGGTTTTCAATCAGAAGGGCGGAGTGGGCAAGTCCAGCATTGCTTGCAACCTGGCAGCAGTGAGTGCTTCGCAGGGGTATCGCACCCTGCTGATCGATCTGGATGCCCAGGCCAACTCCACGCACTACCTGACCGGTCTGACCGGTGAAGATATCCCCATGGGCATTGCCGATTTCTTCAAGCAGACGCTGTCGGCCACCGCCTTCCGCAAGGGCAAGGTGGATATCTACGAGACGCCCTACGACAACCTCCATGTGGTCACCGCCACGGCGGAGCTGGCCGATCTGCAGCCGAAGCTGGAGGCCAAGCACAAGATCAACAAGCTGCGGAAGTTGCTGGAGGACCTGAGCGAGGACTACGACCGCATCTATCTGGACACGCCGCCAGCTTTGAACTTCTACACGGTTTCTGCGCTGATCGCCGCCGATCGTTGCCTGATTCCCTTCGACTGCGACAGCTTCTCCCGCAATGCGCTCTATGGGCTGCTGGCGGAAATCGAGGAGTTGAAGGAGGACCACAACGAGGGCCTGGAAGTGGAAGGCATCGTGGTCAACCAGTTCCAGCCGCGCGCCACCTTGCCACAGCAGTTGCTGGATGAGTTGGTGGAGGAAGGTCTGCCGGTACTGCCGGTTAACCTGATGATGTCGGTGAAGATGCGCGAGTCGCACCAGGCCTGCAAACCGCTGATCTACCTGGAGCCTCGGCACAAACTGACCCAGCAGTTCGTCGAGTTGCACGAGCTGCTGGAAAGCTGAGCCCAGCGGAAGTGAAGATCACCCTGTTTCGCCCCGGCTTGCCGGGGCGAATGCGTTATTTGACCAGCAAAAGGTCGCAGGGCGGGTTCTGCAGGTAGCGCAGGGCAAGGCTGCCGAGCAGTGCCTGGGAGATCAGGCTACGGCCGTGACTGCCGAGGGCCAGCAGTTGGGGGCGTTGCGCGGCGATGGCGTCGTCCAGCGCGCGGGGCAGGGCGCCGCGCACCACTTCAAGCTGCACGGCCGGTGCGGAGTCGCCAAGTCCGACAAGCTCGTCCTCCAGCAGCCGCTCCAGCAGTTCCCGTTGAGTGGCGAGCAAGTCAGCTGACTGGCTGCTTTTCGAGAGCAGGCGGCTGCCCAGCTCCATCACATTGAGCGCGACGAGGCTGGCGTCGTGCGGCAGCAGCGCATAACTCTTACGCAGGGCGTCGCAGGCGCACAGGGAGAAGTCCAGCGCCACGGAGCCTTTCTGATAGGGCCTTTCCGGTTGCTCGCCCACCACCAGCAGCAGGGGGGCGGCCAGATGACGGGCGACGCGCTCCAGCGTCGTGCCGATGAACAGTTCCGGTGCATTGTGATGGTGCCGGCCGATCACCAGCAGGTCGGCGCCGCTGTCACCCATCTCTTCGAGAATCTGCTGGGCGGGGCGGCCCTTGCGTAGCAACAGTCGACAGTCTTCGGCGCCCAGTTGCGCCAAGTGCTCGTTGAAATGCTGCTGCGCGGCATCGCGCAGGTTGCCCTGCACCGCATTGGGCAGGTGGTCTTCGAGCACATGCAGCAGGGTGAGCGCTGCGCCGTGTTGGCGGGCTAGCTGGATGGCGCGTTGCAGGGCGATGTCGGCTTCACGGCTGAGGTCGTGGGCGACCAGTATGTGCTTGAGCATGGTGTGGGCCTCCTCTGAGGTCCACACTCTGTGGCCTTCTCCCGCGCTACGGATTGATCCAGGGCAAGGCCGTCAGTAGGCCCGCATCTGGTAGAGCCCGCGGCTCTCGGCGACCACTTCGCCACTGGCGTCCAGCAATTGCAGCTCCAGCCAATATTCAGCCTTGCCGTTCGCCTCGGCGTCCCGCTGGATACGGGCGATTTCCGCCGGGTCGATTCGGGCGTCCACCGTGATGTCGCCCTTGGCCGGGCGGCGAAAGCGCAGGTTCATCTCTTTCACGACGGGGTAGAAGCGGCGGCTGTCGAAGCTGGTGAGGAACAGGGTGCCACCGGGCATTTCGGCGAGCGTGAAGAGCGCGCCCGCGTAGAGCGTGCCGATGTGATTCTGGTTGCCCTCGAACGGCATGCGCAGGCGTACGTGCCCGGGCTCCAGGATGTCGGCCTGGAGGCCGCTGCGTTTGACGAAAGCGATGTGTTCCTCGGTCAGCTGGCGAACCAGCTCGATTGGCATGGACATGGCGGGCTCCGGCGTGGCGATTCACAGAGCCTAGCGACCTCGACGGTCCCGGCAATGACCGGGACGGCCAGTCGAGTTGACCGGAGCGATCAGATGCCCTGCGCGCCGAGCCAGCCGAGCAGCTGCGCAAGGGGCAGCGCGCCGCTCTGGCGGGCGACTTCCTTGCCGTCCTTGAACAGAATCAGGGTCGGAATGGAGCGGATGCCCAGCTGGCCGGCCAGATTGCGATTGGCTTCGCTGTCCAGCTTGCCCAGGCGGCAGCGCCCCTGGAGCTGGCCGGCGGCCTGCTGGTAGATGGGGGCGAAGGATTTGCAGGGGCCGCACCAGTCCGCCCAGACGTCCACCAGCAGGGGCAGGTCGCCCCTCAGTTGCTTGGCGAAGTCGGCTTCATGCAGGTCGAAGGGCGCTGCAGGAAGCACGGCGCTCTTGCAGTGGCCGCAGCGCGGAGAGTCGCCCAGGCGGGCAGCGGGAATACGGTTCAGCCCGGCGCAGTGGGCGCAGGGAATGAGCAGGGGATCGGTCATGGTTGGCTCCAGATCGGGATTGACCCTGATCTGGAGCCGAAACCGGCACAAATCAAGTCCCGGACGCTTAGCCGCGGGAAGCCTCCAGGGCCTGGGCCAGATCGGCGAGGATGTCGTCGATGTGCTCGATACCGATGGACAGGCGCACCATGTCACGGCTCACCCCCGCCCTTGCCAGTTCTTCTTCGTTGAGCTGGCGGTGGGTGGTGGAGGCCGGGTGGCAGGCCAGAGACTTGGCGTCGCCGATGTTCACCAGGCGTACCACCAGTTTCAGGGCATCGATGAAGCGCGTACCGGCTTCGATGCCGCCGAGGATGCCGAAGCTGAGGATGGAGGCCGGCTTGCCGCCGGTGTAGCGCTGCGCCAGGGCATGTTCGGGGTGATCCGGCAGGCCCGCGTACTTCACCCAGGCCACCTGCGGGTGCGCTTGCAGGAAGCGGGCGACTTCGAGCGCGTTGCCGGTGTGACGCTCCATGCGCAGGGCCAGGGTCTCCAGGCCCTGGAGGATCAGGAACGCGTTGAACGGCGAGAGCGCCGCGCCCATGTTGCGCAGGGGTACAACGCGGCAGCGGCCGATGAAGGCGGCGGGACCGAAGGCTTCGGTGTAGGTAACGCCGTGGTAGGACGGGTCGGGGGTATTGAGTAGCGGAAAGCGGTCCTTGTGCTGCGCCCAGGGGAACTGGCCGGAGTCGACAACGATGCCGCCAATGCTGGTGCCGTGGCCACCGATGTACTTCGTCAGCGAATGCACCACGATGTCCGCACCGTGCTCGAAGGGACGGCAGAGGATGGGCGTGGGTACGGTGTTGTCGACGATCAGCGGCACGCCGTGGCGGTGGGCCGCCTCGGCCAGGGCCGCGAGGTCGACGATGTTGCCCGCCGGGTTGCCGATGGACTCGCAGAACACCGCCTTGGTGCGTTCGTCGATAAGCGCTTCCAGGGCGGCAATGTCGTCATGGGCGGCGAAGCGAACCTGGATGCCTGAGCGCGGCAGGGTGTGGGCGAAGAGGTTGTAGGTGCCGCCATAGAGCTTGGCCACCGAGACGATATTGTCGCCGGCTTCAGCCAGCGTCTGGATGGCATAGGTGATGGCCGCCATGCCCGAGGCGACTGCCAGGGCGCCAACGCCGCCTTCCAGTGCCGCCACGC
The DNA here is from genome assembly GCF_029871275.1 of Pseudomonas sp. BN414. NCBI lineage: Bacteria > Pseudomonadati > Pseudomonadota > Gammaproteobacteria > Pseudomonadales > Pseudomonadaceae > Pseudomonas > Pseudomonas sp. BN414. Next base: position 271,203 of record NZ_SSOL01000078.1, on the reverse strand, counting down.
GTTTTTCCAGCACGTCGTTGGTGGGGTTCATGATCCGGCTGTAGATGTTGCCGGCCACCTTGAGGTCGAACAGGTCCGCCCCGTGTTGGGTGTCATCGAAGGCGTAGGAGGTGGTCTGGTAGATCGGTACGGCCACGGCTTTGGTAGTCGGGTCGGGGCTGTAGCCGGCGTGGACGGCGAGGGTTTCCGGTTTCATGCAGTTGCGTTCCTTCGGCAATTGGAGGCACGCAGCATGTGAAAACACACCGGCCCCGGTCAATCCGTCGAAAGGACTGACCGGGGCCGGGGCTAGAACCTTTGCTTCTGTCCTTAGATCGTCGTCGCGTGATCAGGCCAGGGACTTGTAGATGTTGAAGGCGCTGATCAGGGTGATCAGGCAGCCGACGATGATCAGCAGGGTGCGCGGCGACAGTTTCTTGCACAGCAGGGCGGCGAGGGGCGCCGCGAAGAGACCGCCGAACACCAGGCCGGCAACCATCTTCCAGGTATCCGGGGCGCCGGCCAGGAGGATGAAGGAGGTGGCGCTGGAGATGGTCAGGAAGAACTCCGCGAAGTTCACCGAACCGATGGTGGTGCGCGGGTCGGTACCGGAACCGATCAGGCTGCTGGTGACCACCGGCCCCCAGCCGCCACCGCCTGCGGCATCGACGAAGCCACCGAACAGGGCCAGCTTGGCGACGTGCTTCGGTGCCTTGCGCTTGGCGATGTGACGATAGGCCTTGCTCAGGATGTACAGGCCCATCAGCAGCAGGTACGCGGAAATGAAGGGCTTGAGTGCCGCGCCGTCGAACTGGGTGATCAGCACAGCACCCAGAACGGCGCCGATGATGCCCGGCAGCAGCAGGCGCAGGAACAGGGATTTGTTGACGTTGCCCAGCTTCACATGGGAGATGCCGGACAGGCCGGTGGTGAAGACTTCGGCGATGTGCACGCTGGCGCTGGCCGCGGCGGGCGAGGCGCCGGTGGTGAGCAGGAAGGTGGTGGCGGTGATGCCATAGGCCATGCCCAGTGCGCCGTCGATGACCTGGGCGAAGAAGCCCACCGCAACCGCGCTCCAGAAGCCCTTGCTGGTCAGCGCGTTCTCGATGATCTCCAGGCCGCTGTTGCCGCCGTTATCGAAGAACAGGCGCCAGGCGAGGAAGCAGAGCAGACCTACCAAAATGAGGATCGCCGCCCACATCGCAGCCCGCAGGACCGGGTGGTCGTCGGGGTGGGAAACGAAATCTTCGACTGGCGGGATCCCCAGCGCTTCGTGTTCGGTGTTGATCGAACTCTGGCTGAGATCGAGGTCGCGAATCTTCATGCGGGCACAGCGCCTGACAGTGGGTGGTAGAACAGGCTGGAATAAGCAGGGGGCTGAAGATAATTGGCTTTTCTTAGAGAGTCTAAGAAGATTTGTGCAGGTTTATATTCCATTTTGTAAGAAACAAGGGGCGGTGGGCTGCGCTGTATCTCCGTGTTTCCCGGCAACTGTATGCCCGACTTGCGACGAGCCTGGACTAGGCTGGAGCTTTCCTACAGGGGAGCAGTGTCATGCGCATGTTGGGTGTGCTGGGCGGAATGAGCTGGGAGTCCACCGTGACCTATTACCAGCTGCTCAATCGCGGTGTTCGTGACCGCCTGGGCGGGCTGCATTCCGCACCACTGTTGCTGCATTCGGTGGATTTCGCGCAGATCGCCGCCCAACAGAAAGCCGGCGAGTGGGAGGCGGCCGGTGAGCTGCTCGCGCAAGCCGCGCGAGGTCTGGAGGGGGCGGGTGCGACGGCGCTATTGCTGGCGACCAACACCATGCACAAGGTTGCTGCGGCCATCGAGCAGGCTGTGGATCTCCCGCTCCTGCACATTGGCGATGCCGTCGGCCAGGCACTGCATGGGCAAGGGGTGGAGCGCGCCGCTCTGCTCGGTACCCGCTTCACCATGCAGGAAGCCTTCTATCGCGAGCGCCTGGGCCAGCGCTACGGCATCGAAGTGCTGGTGCCGGATAACCAGGCCATCAACGAAATCGACCGGGTGATCTTCCAGGAGCTGTGCGTGGGTCAGTTCCTGCCTGCCGCCCGAACCTTCTACCTCGACCAGTTGGCGCAGTTGAAGGCACGAGGTGCGCAGGCCGCCATCCTTGGTTGTACCGAAATCGGTCTTTTGCTGGACGGCTGCGAGTCACCCCTGCCTCTGGTGGACAGCGCCGAGCGGCATGTGGCGATGGGGTTGGAGTGGATGCTCGGCCGTTAGCCTTACTTCGTAGGAGCCAGCTTGCTGGCGAAGAAGCCGCTGTTCGCTAGCAAGCTAGCTCCTACAGGGACTCAGGACCGCAGCATCTGGTGGACAGCGCCGAGCGGCATGTGGCGATGGGGTTGGAGTGGATGCTCGGCCGTTAGCCTTACTTCGTAGGAGCCAGCTTGCTGGCGAAGAAGCCGCTGTTCGCTAGCAAGCTAGCTCCTACAGAAATGCGGCTCAGGACGAGCAGCTGATTTCCAGGTGCTTGCCCCATTCCGGCGGGCGTTCGGCAAAGCGCTCCATGCCCGGTTGTTCGTCGAACGGACGCGAAAGCACCGCGTGCAGTTGGCGCACTTCGGCGTAGTCGCCTTGCTGGGCAGCCTCGATCGCGCGTTGGGCCAGGTAGTTGCGCAGAACGTACTTCGGATTCACCGCATGCATTCGCGTGCGGCGTGCTTGCTGGTCGTCGCCATCCTGCGCCGCGCGGGCCCGGTAGTCCGCCGCCCAGGCATCGAAGCCGGCGAGGTCGACGAAGTCGTCCCGCAACCTGCTCAGCGCCTGTTCCGGTGCTTCATCGCCCAGTCGGCGGAAGAACTGGCTGTAGTCCACTGCGCTACCTTGCATCAGTTGCAGCAGGCGTTGCACCAGGGCGTCGTCCGTTTCGGCTGCGGAAGTGAAGCCCAGGCGGCGGCGCATCAGGTCCAGGTAGTGGGCCTGGTAGAGCGGCAGGAACAGGTTGAGGGTTTCCCGCAGCTGTTCCACGTCGATGTAGGGCGTCAGCGCCTGGGCCAGTGCGGCCAGGTTCCAGTGGGCGATGGGCACCTGATTGCTGAAGCTGTAGCGGCCGCCGTCATCGGAATGGTTGCAGATATGGTTGGCGTCGAAGTCGTCGAGGAAGGCGTAGGGGCCGTAGTCGAAGGTGATGCCCAGGATCGACATGTTGTCGGTGTTCATCACGCCGTGGCAGAAGCCGTAGGCCTGCCAGAGGGCGATCATCTCGGCGTTGCGCTCCAGCACTTCGCGGAAGAAGGCGGCCCAGGGCTGCTCCTGTTCCAGGCAGTGGGGGAAATGGCATTCGAGGACGTGCCGGCCCAGGGCTTCGAGCTGCTCGTGCTGACGCGTGTAGTAGAAGTATTCGAAGTGGCCAAAGCGCACATGGCTGGGCGACAGGCGCAGCAGCATGGCGCCGGTTTCACGGGTCTCCCGGTACACCGGCGTCGAGGAACCGGTGACGCACAGCGCGCGGCTGGTGGGAATGCCCAGCGCATGCAGGTACTCGCTGGCGAGAAATTCGCGAATCGAACTGCGCAGCACGGCGCGGCCATCGCCCATGCGTGAATAGGGTGTCTGGCCGGCGCCCTTGAGGTGCAGGTCCCAGTACTCGCCCGTGTCGTTCAGCACTTCGCCCAGGAGCAGGCCACGCCCATCGCCAAGGCGTGGGTTATAGACGCCGAACTGATGGCCGGAATAGACCATCGCCCGTGGCTCGGCATCCGCCCAGACCTTGTGTCCGGTGAACACTTCGGCGAACACCGGGTTGTCGGCTTCAGCCGGGTCCAGGTCGAGGAGGGCCATGGCCGCCGGGCTGGATACCACCACGCGCGGCTCGGCGAGCGGCTCGGGCAGCACCTCGGTGGAGAAGGCGTCGCCCAGGCGGGCGAAGCGGTTGTCGAAGCGCAGTTCGTCGAGTTTTTTCATGAGTTCAGCTTGTCACGCCGCCGTGCCGACAGGAAGTGCACAGATCATCGGGCCTCCGGAACCGGCGCCTTGCCCTTGATCGTCACTTCTGCGATTTCGCCCTCGGTATGTTTCTCGGCGGGGCGGGTGAGGGTGATGTCCATCTTCGGCGTGCTGGACGTATTGATGTCGTGTTCCTTGAACAGCTCATCGATGCGTCGGTTCAGCTCATCGGTCGCCAGGCCGCGATCACCCAGCTCGCGAACGTAGATCTTCAGCTCGTGCTCCAGGGTGCTGGCGCCGTAAGTCTTCAGCTGTACGGTAGGCGCCGGGTCGCGCAGCACGCGCGAGTTCTCTTGAGTAGCCTGCAGCAGCAGCTTGCGCACCAGTTCCAGGTCGAGATCGGAGCTGCGGTTGACGTTGTACACCAGCACGATGCGGGTGACGGTGTCGGTCAGCGTCCAGTTGATCAGTTGGCTGGTGAGGAAGATCTGGTTCGGCACGATCACTTCCTTGCGGTCGCTATCGGTGATGTGCGTCGCGCGGATTCGGATGCGGTTCACCGTGCCGGTGACGGTGCCGATGGTCACCAGGTCGCCGATACGCACCGGGCGTTCGAACAGCAGGATCAGGCCGGAAATGAAGTTGGCGAAGATCGCCTGCATGCCGAAACCGATACCGACGGAGAGCGCGGCGACCAGCCATTGCAGCTTGTCCCAGCTGACCCCGAGGGTGGACAGCGCGCTGACGAAACCGATGCCGGCGATGGCGTAGGACAGCAGCGTGGTGGTGGCGTAGGCGCTGCCCTGGGCGAGCTTGAGCCGCGACAGCACCAGCACTTCCAGCAGGCCCGGCAGGTTGCGCGCGAGGGCCGTGGTGATGCCGGCGATGATCAGTGCGCCGAGTACGTCCAACAGGCTGATCGGTACCAGGGTGGCGGTGTCGCCGGTGCCGCTGGAGTACTGGTAGAGGGTGACCTGGTCGAGGTAGGCGAACACGCTGATGAGGTCGGCCCAGACCAGGTACAGGCAGGTGATGAACACGCCCAGCAGGGCGAGGCGGATCAGGCGCAGCGATTGCTGGTTGACCTTCTCGATGTCGAGGGCCGGCTCTTCCACCACCACTTCCTCGCCCTCGGCGTTTTCCTTGGTCTGCGCCTGGCGCTTGGCAAGCACGCGCTGGTAAGCCAGACGCCGCGCCGCGACGGCGAGGCCACGAACGAAGGTGGCCTCGACCAGCAGCAGGAGGATCAGCAGGTAGAGCGTGGTGATCAGGCGGTCGGTGAGCTTGAGCGAGGTGTAGTAGTAGCCGAAGCCGACCGCAACGATGAGCGCCAGTGGCAGCAGGGTGAAGGCGACGCCGATCAGCAGGCGGAACGGCGAGGTTTGCTCGCGCATCGGTTCGGCGAGCAGCAGGTTGCTCAGCACCAGGGTCATCAGGGCATAGCAACTGAGGACCACGAGCACGCCGATGATGTCGTCGGCCAGTGCTGCCGGCTGGTGTTCGGCCACGGTGACGATGGCCACCAGCGCCATGACCACGCCGCCGAGGCGCCGTATCTGGCTGCGCAGGAAGGCGACCTGCGGGCGATCCCAGTGGAAGTGCAATTCGGCGATGCCGCCTGGCGCGAGGATGCGATAGAGGGTGTAGAACACCATCCAGGCCTGGGCCATTTCCATCAGCGCCGCACCCAGCGTGGCGTTCTGGCCGCGGGCATCGATCTGCAGGGCGAAACCGCAAAGGACGAGGAACAGGCTGACCGGCAGGGCCAGCAGCACGGTGAGGAACAGCGCCATCGGCGTATGCAGCTGGCTGTCACGCTTGAAGTGGCCGACGTCCTGGTTGATTTCGTTGAGCTTGGCGTAGAGGTAGCGGCGCTTCCACAGCAGGCCGCCGATCAACAGCAGCAGGGGCAGGAACAGCCAGGGGCGGTCCAGCAGGCCTTCACCCAGTTCGCGCACGCCCGCGCCCCAGGGCATCTCGGCCAGTTGGCGTTCCAGCAGGTGCGGGGCGGACTTGAGCCAGTTGAGGTCCAGCGGCTTGTTGCTGGGAATCCAGAACATCTGCTCGTCGAGGGTGTTGCGCAGGGCCTGGGAGGTCTCCTGCAACTGCTTCTGGTTGAGCTGCAGGGTGATGGATTCGTTGAGCAGGTTGTTCAGCTCGCGGCTCAGGCGGTCGAGCAGTTCACTGCGGGTGGAAATCAGATTGGTCAGGGTGGTGCGCAGTTCCGGCGTGACCTGTTCCGGCGGCTGATCGGCGAGCAGGCTGTCGACGTAGGCCTGGGGATTGGCCAGCTTGTCGCGCTGCTGATTCAGCTCGAACTGGTAGAGGCGGATGTCGGCGATCTCATCGGCCAGGTTCGAGTCGAGGTGCAGTTGGGGCAGGGCCTGCTTCTGCTGGTAGAGGATCTTGGCCAGCAGCAGGCTGCCCTTGAGCACGCTGATCTGCTCCTCCAGGGCCTGGTCGGCCTGGCTGAGATTGTCCAGTTGCTGGCGGGTCTGCAGATTCTGCTGGGTGAGCTCATTGAGGCGGTCGGTGGAACGCAGCAGGTAATCGGACATCTTCAGGTTGATGGCGCTTTCCTTCGCCAACACGCTGTCCGGCGTGCCCTTGTCAGCGTCGCGGGCAAGCTCCGCCACCGTCTGCTCCGAGCTCTCCCGGCGCATCCCGTTGATCACCGACTGCAAGTCCTGGGTTTCCTGTTCCAGGCGGCGGATGCGCTCCATGAGCAGATCCCGGCGGCTGTTGCCGAGGTCCTGCAGCAGGCTGTTGCCGGCGAGTTCCTCGCGGCGCAGTTCGGTCTGGGCGGCGAGGGCGGCAAGCTCGGCATTGAGCAGGGTGCGCTGCTCTTCGGTGATGGCCTTGCCCGCTTCCTTGCCGGATTTGAGCATGGCGTTGATCTGTTGGGTGCGCGACTGATTGCTGCTGATCTCGGCCTGGGCCCGCTCCGGGCGCGTTTGCGAGGTGATGATCAGGCTGTTGGCTTCGGTGAGTTCCTTCTGCAGCTCGGCCAGTTCACTGCTGCGCGTGTCCAGCAGCTTTTCCAGCTGTCCGAGGTCGGATTTGCCGTAGCGCTCCTTCACCGGCACCGCCGGGCTGGTCTTCAGCCGCGCGAGCTCCCGTTGGGATTCGCCGACAAGACGGGGAGCGCTCTCCAGCTGGCGCTTGAGGGCGGCAAGGGCCTGCTCGCTCTCCTGTTGGCTGGCGACGAAGGACTGGGTCTGCTCCTCGATCGAGGGTTTGGTCGCGGTCTCGGTACCGGCGGCCTTGCTCTCGGCAGGTGCGGCAGCCGGTTTGGGCAGGCCAGGGGTAGCAGTGGTGGCGGCTTGCAGGTAGGCCGGCGTCAGGCAGAAGCCCAACAGGGCAGCAGCGAAAAAGGTGCGCAAGGAAGCAATCATCGCGATCGGGCAGCTCGGGTTCAAATGGGGCTAATGATATGCCACGACGGCCTTTGCGGGGCTGCCGGGCACGAGCGGTTGTGATCCGGGGTCGCCCTGTTGGCGAACCCCATCGTTTCCGTGGCGGGGGCCTGGACCTGAAAGTGCCGTCCTTGAGCGTCCCCTTAGAGGAACAGCCCCGGCCGGCTCTGACCTTCGGGGAATTTGACGCCCACTTTGCGCACCTTGTTCCCTTCCATCAGAGCAACGGTCCAGGTCAGGCCGTTCCATTCCACCTGGTCGCCCACCACCGGCTCGCCGCCGATTTCGTGGGCGATGAAGCGACCCAGGGGCAAGTGGCCGTCCTGCTCGCCAAGCTTGAGGCCGTAAAGCGAAGCCACTGCCGACAGCTGGGCATCGCCCTCCAGCACGAAATCGCCGAAGAAGCGCAGGTCGAGGCCGCGTTGCGGTGCCTGGCTGAACAGCTTGCCCAGGGCCGGGAGGTCATGTTCATGGCCGACCACGCAGAGGATGTCGCCGGCTTCCAGGGTGGTACTGCCCGACGGGTGCAGCAGTTCCTTGCCCCGGAACAGTGCCGCGATGCGCGTGCCGTCCGGCATCTTCAGTTCACGCAGGGCCGCGCCGATGCACCACTTTTCGGCGCCCAGGCGGTAGACGAACAGCTCCCACTCGCTGGTGGGATGGACCTCCAGGCCGGCGCGGGAGATGGGCGCGGGCTCCGGCGGCACGGTGACGCGCAACAGCTTGGCGGCCCAGGGCAGGCTGGTGCCTTGCAGCACCAGCGAGACCAGCACGATGAAGAAGGCCACGTTGAAGAACAGCTGCGCGTTGGGCAGCCCGGCCATCAACGGGAACACCGCCAGGATGATCGGCACTGCGCCACGCAGGCCGACCCAGGCGATGAAGGCCTTCTCGCGGTCATGGAAGGCGCGGAACGGCGCCAGGCCGAGGAAGATCGACAGTGGACGGGCGACCACGATCATCCACAGGGCCAGGCCCAGGGCCGGCAGGATGATCGGGAAGAGTTCGTGGGGCGTGACCAGCAGGCCCAGCACCAGGAACATGCCGATCTGCGCCAGCCAGGTCAGGCCATCGAGGATATGCAGGATTCCGTGGCGCGAGCGGATCGGGCGGTTGCCGAGGTACAGGCCGAACAGGTAGACGGCAAGGATGCCGCTGCCGTGCACGGCGTTGGTCAGGGCGAACACCAGCAGGCCACCCGCGACTACCAGCAGGGGGTAGAGGCCGTTGGCCAGGGTCAGGCGGTTGATCATTTGCAGCATCAGCCAGCCGCCGGCGAAGCCCATGACAGTGCCGACGCCGAACTGCTGGACGATATGCACGACGAAGGTCCAGCTGAATCCGCTCTGGCCGGTGGCGAGCATCTCGATCATGGTCACCGTGAGGAACACGGCCATGGGGTCGTTGCTACCCGACTCGATTTCCAGGGTGGCGCTGACGCGTTCGTTGAGGCCGCGTCCGCCGAGCAGGCTGAACACCGCCGCCGCGTCGGTGGAGCCGACGATGGCGCCGATGAGCAGGCCTTCCAGGGTACTCAGGTTGAACAGCCAGGCGGCTGCGACGCCGGTCAGGCCGGCGGTGACCAGTACCCCGACCGTGGCCAGTGACAGTGAAGGCCAGAGCGCCACGCGGAAGGTCGCCGCGCGGGTACGCATGCCGCCGTCGAGCAGGATGATCGCCAACGCCAGGTTGCCGACCAGGTAGGCCTGGGAGTAGTTGTTGAAGACGATGCCGCCGGGGCCGTCGCTGCCCGCGAGCATGCCGACGACGAGGAACACCACCAGGATAGGGACGCCGAAGCGCGATCCGAAGGCGCTGACCAGAATGCTCATGCCTACCAGCACCGCGCCGATCAGGAACAGGCTATTGACGGTGGTGGCATCCACTGGCGGCTCCTAGCAAATGGGGATTGGGAACGGCATGCAGGGGCGCATGCCGAGGAATTCTAACCTGCCGGTGGCAAGGCTCTGCAAGATTTCATGCAGGGTTCTTGCCAGCGTCGGGAAGCCCTTGGGCAGGAGAACGGGTTCGAGGTTCCGGAGAGGGGAAAATGCGGATGAAGAAGTTATTGGGGGCGCGCTACGCGCAATAAAAAAGCCCCGCATGTGCGCGGGGCGTGAAGAACCCTGGAAAGGGCTAGAACCAGTTGTCCCGCATGGCCAGGCACGTGTCGTCGCGGGCTTCCAGCAGCGCCAGTTCGTGATGGCAGCCGGGTACTTCCCAGGTCAGGAAGTAGCGCGCGGCCTGCAGCTTGCCGCGATAGAAGTCGGCGTCGGCGGCGTTTCCACGGGCCAGGCCCTGTTCGGCACGGATCGCCTGTTCCAGCCAGCGCCAGCCGATCACGGTATGGCCGAAGACCTTCAGGTACAGCGCCGAGTTGGCCAGCGCCTGGTTGACCTTGCCCTGCATCAGGTCACCCAGCAGTGCCAGGGTGACGTTGGACAGACTCACGAGCAGGTGCTCCAGCGGCTGGCGCAGGGCGTTCAGCGACTCGTATTCGGCGGCGCGTGCGCAGCAGTCGTTGATCAGTCGGGTCAGTTGCTTGAGGCCGGCGCCCTTGTTCTGCGCCAGCTTGCGGCCCAGCAGGTCGAGGGACTGGATGCCATGGGTGCCTTCGTGGATCGGGTTCAGGCGGTTGTCGCGGTAGTACTGCTCAACGGGGTACTCACGGGTATAGCCGTGGCCGCCTAGGATCTGGACGGCCAGTTCGTTCGCCTTGAGGCAGAACTCCGAAGGCCAGGATTTGACGATGGGCGTGAGCAGGTCGAGCAGTTCGTGTGCCTGCTGGCGTTCTTCCTCGGTGGCCAGCGTCTGGGTGTCGTCGAACAGACGCGCGGAGTACAGGCCGAGGTCGAAGGCGCCTTCCACATAGGCCTTCTGGGTCAGCAGCATGCGGCGCACGTCGGCGTGCTGGATGATCGACACCTGGGGCGAGGTCGGGTCCTTGCCGTCCGGCAGGCGGCCCTGGGGACGTTCGCGGGCATAGTCCAGGGAGTAGAGATAGCCGGCGTAGCCGAGCATCACCGCGCCCATGCCGACGCCGATGCGCGCCTCGTTCATCATCTGGAACATGTAGGACAGGCCGGCATGGGGTTTGCCGACCAGGTAGCCGACGCATTCGCCGTTATCGCCGAAGTTCAGCGCGGTGGAGGTGGTGCCACGGTAGCCCATCTTGTGGAACAGGCCGGCCAGGATGACGTCGTTGCGCTTGCCCAGGGAACCGTCATCGTTGACCAGGAACTTGGGCACGATGAACAGCGAGATGCCCTTCACACCGGGCGGTGCGTCCGGCAGCTTGGCCAGCACCATGTGCACGATGTTGTCCGACAGGGGGTGGTCGCCGCCGGAAATGAAGATCTTGTTGCCCTTGATACGGTAGGTGCCGTCAGCGGCCGGCTCCGCGCGGGTGCGGATGTCCGACAGCGAGGAGCCGGCATGGGGCTCGGTCAGGGCCATAGTGCCGAAGAAGCGGCCGTCGATCATCGGTTGCAGGAAGCGCTGTTTCTGCTCGTCGCTGCCGAAACTCTCGATCAGGTTGGCCGCGCCCATGGTCAGGAAGGGGTACGCCGAGCTGCCGACGTTGGCCGCCTGGAAATGGGCGAAACAGGCCTGGGACAGCAAGGTGGGAAGCTGCATGCCGCCCTGTTCGAAGCTGCGCGTGGCATTCAGGAAACCGGCTTCGAGGAAGGCGTCGACTGCGGGTTTCACTTCCGGAATGAGGGTAGCGGCGCCGTTGACGTACTCCGGCTCCTGTTCGTCGCCCTTGCGGTTGTGCGGGGCGAAGAATTTTTCAGCGATGCTGCGGGCGGTGCCCAGGGCGGCGTCGAAGGTCTCGCGGTTGTGATCAGCGAAGCGCTCGCGTTGGGTCAGGGCTTCGGCGTCCAGCACTTCGTAGAGTTCGAAGGCCAGGTTGCGGGAACTGAGCAGGGTCTCGGACATGGTGGCTCTCCGGATGGAATCAGCCGAGTCTAGGTCGGTGAATGAAAGGTGCCTAGCAACATCCACGAGCGTGATAAAGGGGGTGAAGCCGTGATTGGGCGCTGGCTGGTAGAATGCGCGCCTTGCGAGGATTCCCCATGAACTACCGCCATGCCTTTCACGCCGGCAACCATGCCGACGTGCTGAAACACTTCACCCTGGCCCGCCTGATCGCCCTGCTGTCGCGCAAAGAGGCACCCTTTGCCGTCCTCGACAGCCACGCCGGCGTTGGCCTCTACGACCTCCTGGGTGACCAGGCCAGTCGCACCGACGAATGGCGCGAAGGCATCGGCCGTCTCTGGGGCTTGCCCGATCTGCCCGCGCCCATGGCCGATTACCTGCAGGTGATCCACGAGCTGAACCCGGATGGCAGTCTGCGCTTCTACCCGGGCTCGCCCGAGCTGGCGCGACGCCTGACCCGCCCGCAGGACCGCCTGCAACTGAACGAGAAGCACCCGGAAGACGGCCAACTGCTCAGGGACAACATGGCCGGCGACCGCCGCGTCGCCGTGCACCTGGGCGAGGGCTGGCACCTGGCGCGAGCACTACTGCCGGTGCCGGAAAAGCGCGCGCTGATGCTGATCGATCCGCCATTCGAACAGGCCGACGAGCTGGAACGGTGCGTTACGGCCCTCAAGGAAGCCATCGGGCGCATGCGCCAGACCGTGGTTGCCATCTGGTATCCGATCAAGGATCAGCGTCAGCTCCGGCGCTTCTACCAGGGTCTGCAGGCCAGCGGCGCACCCAAACTGCTGCGCGTGGAACTGCGGGTGCATGCGGCCGACACCGCCGACTCCGGCTTGAACGGTTCCGGGTTGGCCATTGCCAACCCGCCGTGGGGCATCGAGGACGAGCTGCGCCAGACCCTGCCGTGGCTCGCCGAACGCCTGGCGCAGAGCCAGGGCGGCTGGCGGCTGGATTGGCTGATCGAAGAGTGAACGAAGCAGGCCGCTGCTGGTATCAGCTGCGGCCTGGCTGCGGTTCGATGTAGTAGGTCAGCTGCCGGCGCGGACTGAGATACTCCAGCACCTCCAGCGGTAGCAGGGACGGGCGCAGGCTGCGGGCGATGGACAGGCGCGGCTCCTGCTCCAGGTCCAGGATCAGCGCTTCCTGCTTGGGAATCTCCGGATCGTGGACGACCAGCGTCGGCTTCAGCGGCTGCGACGGGTTCACACCCAGCACCAGGGCGAAGCGGTCGTCATCCAGTTGCACCAGGCTGCCGGGCGGATAGACGCCCATGGCGCGGATGAAGGCTTTCAGCGCGACTTCGTCGAATCGCTGACGCTGCTGCTTGAACATCAGCGCCAGGGCCTCGTGGGGACTCAGGGCGGTGCGCGGGTCGAGCGGGTTGCACAGGTTGTCGAACTGGTTGGCGATGGCCACCAGCTTGCTCAGGCGGCCGATGCCGGCCTCCTTCAGCCCGCGCGGATAGCCGCTGCCGTCGCAGTGCTCATGGTGCTCGTGGATGATGCGCAGCACTTCGTCGTCGAGCATCAGCCGCTGGCCCATCTTCAGGCCGAAATCCGTGTGCAGCTGCAGGAATTGCAGTTCGGGTTTGGTCAGGGGCTCGCTTTTCAGCAGCACCTTGCTCGGCACTTCCATCTTGCCGATGTCGTGCAGGAGGCCGCCGAGGCCCAGGCTATGGCAGGCCTCCGCATCCAGACCGAGCTGACGGCCCAGCAGCAGGGCCAGCACCGTGACGTTGAGTGCATGGAAGTAACTGTCTTCGGCGGCTTTCCCGGTGATGCTGTGGAGCACCGCGCCGGGCCCGCCGAGGAGGGTGTCGACCAGTCCCACGACTATTGCTCCGGCCTGCTTCACGGCCTCTTCCGGCCGGCTCCGCAGTGTCTGGTTGAGCGTCTTGACCTGCTGGCTGGCCTGGATGAATCGGCGGTCCACCTCGGCCACCCGCTGGCGAAGCTGGCGGAGCTTTGCACTGCGAACCTGGCGCGCCTTCGTTTCCGGGTCTTCGGCGACCGTCGCCTGGGGCGGAGAGTCCGTTTCGGCGGGTGGCGGCAAGGGCTCGCAATCGCTGCGCGCCGGGTCGTAGCGCAGCCGGTTCAGGCCGAGGGCCTGCAGGGCCCGAACCTGTGCGTCGTCCTTGATCTTGAAGTTGCTGAACGCGAAGTCGTGTTCCCACCAGCCCAGCTCCAGTTGGATGTACAGGCCGATGCAGAGTTGTTCAGGCTGGATGTAGTGATGTCGGGACGGCATACCGAGTAACTGGTGGCGACTGGCCACTTGAGTCTAATCCTTCGGTAACCGCCCCGTCTGCCCTTCTTCAGGCTGGCAGGCACACGCCGGTGCCACCCAGGCCGCAATAGCCGCCAGGATTCTTCGCCAGGTATTGCTGGTGGTAGGCCTCGGCGTAATAGAAGGCCGGCGCCTCGGCTATTTCGGTGGTGATGGCGCCGAATCCCGAATGCTCCAGTTCCGCCTGGAAGCGCTCCTGGCTCGCGCGGGCCGCGGCCAACTGGTCTTCGTCGTAGCAATAGATGGCGGAGCGGTACTGGGTACCGATGTCGTTGCCCTGGCGCATGCCCTGGGTCGGGTTGTGCGCTTCCCAGAACACCTTCAGCAGTTCGTCGAAACTGGTTTTCTGTGGATCGAACACCACCAGCACCACTTCCGTGTGCCCGGTCAGGCCGGAGCAGACTTCGTCGTAGGTGGGGTTCGGGGTGAAGCCGCCGGCGTACCCCACGGCGGTGGTCCAGACTCCCGGTTGTTGCCAGAAGCGCCTTTCAGCGCCCCAGAAGCACCCCATGGCGAACTGCGCCACTTGCAGGCCAGCGGGGAAGGGGCCTTGCAGCGGGCGACCATTGACGTAGTGGCTGTCGGGCACCGGCATTGGCGTCTCGCGGCCGGGCAGGGCCTGGGCGGCACTGGGCAGCTCGAGTTTGTGGGCGAGTATTTGCGAACGCAGGACCATCAGCCGTCTCCTCGGGATTGCAATGAATCCCGATGTTACCCCGATTGCGCAGTCGTTTTTCAACGGCTGTTCAAGGGGATTTGCGGCAGGGGTAGCGACCGAGGTTTTCGAACAGGTGCTTGCCGGAGATCGGCTTGTCGAACAGGTATCCCTGGCCCACATCGCAATGCTGGCGGCGGAGGAAGCCGAGCTGGGCGGCGGTTTCGATGCCTTCGGCGACCACTTTGAGCTTGAGCTTGTGGGCCATGGCGATCACTGCCGAGGTGATCTCCTTGTCGTCCTGGTTCTCGGGAATGTCCTTGATGAAGCTGCGATCGATCTTGATCACGTCGATGGGGAATTTCTTCAGGTAGCTCAGCGAGGAGTAGCCGGTACCGAAGTCGTCCATGGCCAGGGTCAGGCCCAGGCTCTTCAGGCAATTGAGCTGGTGACGGGTGTCGCCGGTAGCTTCCAGCAACAGGCCTTCGGTGAGTTCCAGCTCCAGGTGTTTCGGCGGTAGCTGCTCTTCGTGGAGGATGGCGGAGATGGAGCCGACGAGGTCGGGATCGCTGAACTGCTTGGGCGACAGGTTGATCGCCACCTGGAGGTCGCCCAGTCCTGCAGCGGAGAGACGTTTGCTCATGCGGCAGGCTTCGCGGATTACCCATTTGCCGATGGGGATGATCATGCCGGTCTCTTCGGCCACGCTGATGAACTGGTCCGGGCTGATCATGCCCTTCTCCGGGTGATGCCAGCGCAGCAGGGCCTCCATCCCGAGAAGTTGGCCAGTCTTCAGGCACAGCTTGGGCTGGTAGAAGACTTCCAGTTCGTTTTGCGCCAGGGCACGGCGCAGGTTGTTCTCGACGAACAGCTTGTAGCTGGCCTCGGCGTTCAGCGCCTCGGTGAACAGCTGCAACTGATGTTTTCCGTTGGCCTTGGCCTTGTGCAGGGCCAGGCCCGCATGCTTCATCAGGGTTTGCGGGTCGCGCCCGTGCAGCGGCGCGCAGGCAAGGCCGAGGGAGCCGGTGACGCTGATCAGCTGGTTGTCGACGAACAACGGCTTGTCGAGGGTTTGCAGTACCTGGGCGGCGGTCTTCTGTCCGTTCTCCAGGTCAGCCCCGTCGAGCAGCACAGCGAACTCGTTACTGGCGAAGCGCGCGAGGATGCCGCTCGGGCTCAGGCTGTTGCGCAGACGCCGCGCCAGGCTCACCAGCAGCTTGTCGCCGGTCTGGTGGCCGAGGCTGTCGTTGATTCGCTTGAAGTTGTCGATATCCACCAGCAGCAGGCAGAGCGGGGTGTCGCGGTCGCTGTTGAAACGCTCTTCGACGGTGCGGATGAAATAGGGGCGGTTACCGAGTCCGGTGAGGTTGTCGGTGTAGGCCAGCTTTTCGATGCGCTGCTGGGCCAGCTTGCTGTGGGTGACGTCCTCGTAGATCCCGATGTAGTGGGTGAGTTCGCCGTCTTCACCGAACACCTTGGAAATGGACAGCTGGCCCCAGTAAGGCTCCAGGTTCTTGCGCCGGCTGCGGAATTCGCCCTGCCAGCTGTTGCAGGCGGCCAGGCCCGAGCTGGTGTCGAACAGCAGCTCGCTGAGGTTTTCCAGGGCCGGTAGATCCGAAAGGCGGCGGCCGTGGACTTCGTCGGCGCTGTACTGGGTAATGGCGGTGAAGCTCGGATTGACGTACTCCACCAGGCCTTCGCGATCCACCAGGAGGAAGGCGCTGGCGCTCTGTTCCACGGCGCGCTGGAACAGGTGCAGGGCGCTGGTGGCGTGGCGTCGCTGCTGGTTCACCAGCACCTGCGCGAACTGGTCGGCCAACTCGCCGGCGAAAGCGATCTCGTCGGTCTGCCAGACCCTTGGCGCGCCGATGTGCTCCAGACAGAGTACGCCGACCACCTCGCCACCGACGCGGATGCTGGCATCGAGCAGGGCGGTGATGCCTTGCGGCTTGAGGTACGTCCTGGTCAGCTCGCTGGTGCGCGGATCGCTCTGGGCATTGTGGGCATCGATGGCGCGGCCGCTGTGCAAGGCTTCGAGGTAGCGCGGGAACTGGCTCATTTCCATCGCGCCTGGATGCTCGTGGCTATCCTCGTCGCGGCGGAACAGGCCGACCGCCGACAGTTGGGTGCCGTCCAGCAGCCAGATGCCCACGCGGGCCACATCGTAGGCCTCGCACGCGGCCTGGGTGATCAACTGCGCGGCTTCTTGCGCCGGGTTGCTCGAGCTGTAGCGATGGCGTGCCAATCGCACGATCAGGCTCTGCTGGGCGCGGGAACGGATCAGGTGTTGCAGGTGGTCATCCTGGGAACGCTGGTAAAGCTCCAGGGACGTACGCAGCCGGCTGTTCTGGGCCTCCAGGTCGAGGTTCTGCCGCTCCTTGTGTTCGGATGCATCGCCTGCAACCAGCAGATAGCCGCGCAGCAGTTGCCGCCCGTGCTGCTGGAATGACTCGCCAATTTCCTGCAGGCGCAAGGCGCCGTTGGGTGAGTGCAGCGTGTACTGGATGGAGTAGTGCGGGTGGCTGGCCAGCTGCAGCTGCACCTCGTCATGCAGCCGATAGCGGGTTTCCGGTTCCATCAGGCTGGCGTAGGGGGCGTCGATCAGGGCGCAGAGCTCGCTGGCTGGAAGACCGAGGGAGCGTTCGCAGCTTGGATCGAGGAAAAGCATCGCCCAACTGGCCTCGTTGAGCCGCTCGAAACGCATCAGGCCCAGTCGCGAGGGGACGGGCAACTGCGTCACTATCTCGGCCACCGTACGGCTGGCGGCATCGGGATGGCTCTTCATCGGGCGCTGGGCTTCCACTTCTATGACCGGTAGAGGGGCCGGCCTACTTCTTCAAAGCATCGGGCAAGGGTGCATCATGATGATGGCACTGGCAAGCATGCCGCACGGTGCAATTCGCGAGTGGAAAGGGGGGCATGGAAACTGTGCGCGAGCGCACAGTCGGCTTGCGCGCTGGGGGATCGCGTAGTCAAAAAAAACCCCGCCTCAGGGGGGCGGGGTTGAGGTACGAGCGTGGCGTGCTCGCGAATTTGAAACGAGTTACAGCAGCATGGTGCGGATGTCCGCCAGCACATCACCGAGACGCTTGGTGAAGCGCGCGGCGGCGGCGCCGTTGATCACGCGGTGATCGTAGGACAGCGACAGCGGCAGCATCAGGCGCGGCTGGAAGGCCTTGCCGTCCCACGCCGGCTGCATGGCGGCCTTGGACACGCCAAGGATCGCCACTTCGGGCGCGTTGACGATCGGCGTGAAGCCGGTGCCGCCAATGTGGCCGAGGCTGGAGATGGTGAAGCAGGCGCCTTGCATGTCGTCCGCCGAAAGCTTCTTGGTCCGGGCTTTTTCAGCCAGGGCGGCGGCTTCGGCAGCCAGTTGCAGCAGGCTCTTCTGGTCGACGTTCTTGATCACCGGCACCAGTAGGCCGTCCGGGGTGTCCACGGCAAAGCCGATGTGCACGTACTTCTTGCGGATCAGCGCCTTGCCGCTGGGGGCCAGGGAGCTGTTGAAGTCCGGCAGTTCCTTGAGCAGGTAGGCACAGGCCTTGAGCAGCAGCGGCAGGACGGTCAGCTTGACGCCGGCCTTTTCGGCGACCGCTTTCTGGGCCACGCGGAAGGCTTCCAGCTCGGTGATGTCGGCCGAATCGAACTGCGTCACGTGCGGCACATTGAGCCAGCTGCGATGCAGGTTGGCGGCACCGACCTGCATCAGGCGGGTCATGGCCACTTCTTCGATTTCGCCGAACTTGCTGAAGTCCACCACCGGGATCGGCGGGATACCAGCGCCACCGGTTGCACCGGCAGCGGCGGCGGGGGCTTCCTTGGCCTTCTGCATCATGGCTTTGACGTACGCCTGCACGTCTTCCTTCAGCACGCGGCCGTGGGGGCCGGTAGCCGGAACTGCGTTCAGTTCGACACCGAACTCGCGGGCCAGTTGGCGAACCGCCGGACCTGCGTGGACCTTGGCACCGCTGGAACGCGCCGGTACGCCGGTGGTGTTCGCTGCGGCGGCGGCCAGTGCCGCGATGGCGGCGACTTCGGCGGCAGCGACCGGGTGAGCGCCGTCCGGTACGCGGTGCGCAGGTTGCGCGGCAGCCGGTGCGGCGGCCGGAGCCGGAGCGGCAGCGGCGCCTGCAACCTTGAGCTTGAGGATCAGGTCACCGGTGCCGACTTCCGCGTCCAGCTTGACCTCGACGCTCTCCACCACACCAGCGGCGGGCGAGGGGATCTCCATGCTGGCCTTGTCGGATTCCAGGGTGATCAGGGACTGGTCGGCGGCCACGGTGTCACCGGCCTTGACCAGCACTTCGATGACCTTGACCTTGCCGTCGGTGCCGATGTCTGGCACGAAGACGTCCTGCACGCTGGAGCCGGTGGCTGCCGGAGCGGGGGCTGCAGCCGGAGCGGCAGCAGGTGCCGGGGCGGCGGCCGGCGCAGCGGCCTGGGCCGGGGCTGCAGCAGGAGCAGCGCCCGCAACGCGCAGCTTGAGGATCAGGTCGCCGGTGCCGACGTCGGCATCCAGCTTGACCTCGACGCTCTCCACCACGCCTGCGGCGGGAGAGGGGATCTCCATGCTGGCCTTGTCGGACTCCAGGGTGATCAGCGACTGGTCAGCGGTCACGGTGTCACCGGCCTTGACCAGTACTTCGATGACTTTGACCTTGCCCTCGGTGCCGATGTCCGGCACGACGACGTCCTGCACGCTGGAACCGGTGGCCGCCGGAGCAGCAGCCGGGGCCGGCGCAGCGGCGGGTTGTGCTTCGGCCTTGGGCGCGGGAGCTGCAGCCGGCGCGGGAGCCGCAGCGGCGGCACCCTCGACTTCCAGTTCCAGCAGTTCATCACCTTCCTTCAGGCGATCGCCCAGCTTGACCTTCAGGCTCTTGATCACACCGGCCTTGGGGGCCGGTATTTCCATGCTGGCCTTGTCGGATTCCAGGGTCAGCAGGCTCTGATCGGCTTCGATGCGGTCGCCAACCTTGACGAACAGCTCGATCACTTCACCTTCGCCACTGCCGATGTCGGGTACGCGAATCAATTCACTCACAATGCGTCTCCTCAGCAGTCCAGCGGGTTGCGTTTTTCAGGGTCGATACCGAACTTGGCGATGGCCTCGGCCACGACCTTGGGTTCGATCTCGCCGCGGTCTGCCAGGGCCTCCAGGGCTGCCAGTACCACCCAGTAACGGTCCACTTCGAAGAAGTGACGCAGTTTCTTACGGGTGTCGCTGCGGCCGAAACCGTCGGTGCCGAGGACCTTGTACTCCTTGCTCGGGACCCACTGGCGGATCTGGTCGGCAAACAGCTTCATGTAGTCGGTAGAGGCCACGACCGGGCCCTTGCGGCCAGTCAGGCACTGCTCGACATAGGTCTGCTTCGGCTTCTGTTCCGGGTGCAGGCGGTTCTGGCGCTCGACTGCCAGGCCGTCGCGACGCAGCTCGTTGAAGCTGGTGACGCTCCAGACATCGGCGCCGACGTTGAACTGCTCGCGGAGGATCTTCGCCGCTTCCTGGACTTCGCGCAGGATGGTGCCCGAACCCAGCAGTTGCACGTGATGCGCGGCTTCCTTCTTGTCCTCCTCGAGGAGGTACATGCCCTTGATGATGCCTTCCTCGGCACCTGCCGGGAGTGCCGGCTGGGTGTAGGCCTCGTTCATCACGGTGATGTAGTAGAAGATGTTCTGCTGTTCTTCGGTCATCTGGCGGATGCCTTCACGCACGATCACCGCCAGCTCGTAGCCGAAGGTGGGGTCGTAGGTGCGGCAGTTCGGGATGGTGGCCGCCATGAGGTGGCTGTGGCCGTCCTCGTGCTGCAGGCCTTCGCCGTTCAGGGTGGTACGGCCGGCGGTGCCTCCGATCAGGAAACCACGTGCGCGGCTGTCGCCAGCGGCCCAGGCCAGGTCACCGATACGCTGGAAGCCGAACATCGAATAGAAAATGTAGAACGGCAGCATCGGCTGGTTGTGGTTGCTATAGGAGGTACCGGCGGCGATGAAGGAGGACATGGCGCCCGCTTCGTTGATGCCTTCCTCGAGGATCTGGCCCTTCTTGTCCTCGCGGTAGAACATCACCTGGTCCTTGTCGACGGGCTCGTAGAGCTGGCCGACCGAGGAGTAGATGCCGAGCTGGCGGAACATGCCTTCCATACCGAAGGTACGGGCTTCGTCCGGGATGATCGGAACGATGCGCTGGCCGAGTTCCTTGTCCTTGACCAGCTGCGCCAGGATGCGCACGAAGGCCATGGTGGTGGAGATTTCACGGTCGCCCGAACCGTCGAGGATGGCCTTGAGGGTTTCCAGTGGCGGCGTCGGGATGCTGAAGCTGTTGACGCGACGCTGCGGCACATAACCACCCAGGGCGGCGCGGCGCTCGTGGAGGTACTTGTACTCGGCACTGCCTTCCTGCGGACGGAAGAACGGCAGTTTTTCCAGGTCGGCGTCGTTGACCGGAATGTCGAAGCGGTCGCGGAACTGCTTCAGGCTCTCGACGTCGACTTTCTTGGTGTTGTGAGCGGTGTTCTTCGCTTCGCCAGCACCGGTGCCGTAGCCCTTGATGGTCTTGGCGAGGATGACGGTGGGCTGGCCCTTGTGGTTGACCGCCTGGTGGTAGGCCGCATAAACCTTGTAGGGGTCGTGGCCGCCACGGTTGAGCTTCCAGATCTCGTCGTCGGAAAGGTCCTGGACCATTTCCTTGAGTTCTGGGGTATTGAAGAAGTTTTCGCGGACGTACGCGCCGTCCTTGGCCTTGTAGTTCTGGTATTCGCCGTCGACTACTTCGTCCATGCGACGTTGCAGGGTGCCGTTGGCATCCTTGGCGAACAGCGGGTCCCAGAAACGACCCCAGACCACCTTGTTGACGTTCCACTGGGCACCGCGGAAGACGCCTTCCAGTTCCTGGATGATCTTGCCGTTGCCGCGAACCGGGCCGTCGAGGCGCTGCAGGTTGCAGTTGATGACGAAGATCAGGTTGTCCAGCTTCTCGCGGCCGGCCATGGAGATGGCGCCGAGGGATTCCGGCTCGTCGCACTCGCCGTCACCCATGAAGCACCAGACCTTCTGCTTGCCGGCGGGGATGAAGCCGCGGCTTTCCAGGTACTTCATGAAGCGAGCCTGGTAGATGGCCTGGATCGGGCCGAGGCCCATGGATACGGTGGGGAACTGCCAGAAGTCCGGCATCAGCCACGGGTGCGGGTAGGAGGACAGGCCCTTGCCGTCCACTTCCTGACGGAAGTTGACCATCTGGTCTTCGCTGATACGGCCTTCCATGAAGGCACGGGCGTAGATGCCGGGGGAGGCGTGGCCCTGATAGAAGATTAGGTCGCCGCCATGCTCTTCGGTGGGAGCCTGGAAGAAGTAGTTGAAGCCGATGTCGTACAGGGTTGCCGAGGAAGCGAAGCTGGAAATGTGACCGCCCAGGTCCGGGTCGTTCAGGTTGGTGCGCATCACCATTGCCAGGGCGTTCCAGCGCACCATGGAGCGAATGCGGCGTTCCATGAACAGGTCGCCGGGCATGCGTGCTTCGTGGGTTACGGGAATGCTGTTGCGGTAGGGCGTAGTGATGGCGTAGGGCAGTTGGGTGCCGCTGCGGGTCGCCAGCTCACCCATGCGGGTCAGCAGGTAGTGCGCGCGGTCTTCGCCTTCTTTGTCGAGTACGGACTCCAGGGAATCCAGCCATTCCTGGGTTTCGACGGGATCGAGGTCTTGCATGGCTTGCTCCAGGGCGGAAAGGCTTCCAGAATCGGATGCCAGTGGTCACGGCCGGCCTTGTGGGGCGGTCGCGGCGAAATTCTTGTTACCGGGGGTAGAACCGGGCTCGTGTAGTTTTACTACAAATCGACGAAGGTTTCAGCACTCTGGATACAATCTTTCGTAGTAAAACTACAGACTGCGCGGCGCAGTCGGCTGAAGGCCCCGAGTTAGAGCTGTTCCGCCACCGCTGCGCCAGCCACGGGCCCAGCCTCGGCCCGCAGCCCAGAAAGGATAGACCATGAGCCTGCCGCCGCTGGCCGACCTCTCGGCCAACCTCCAGCCCAGCGCCAATCGGGCGCTGTCTGCCGTCCGCATTGCCCTCGCCGAGCGAAGCTCGGACTTCGACAGTTGGCCCGACGAGCGGCAGCAGGCATTCGCCCGCGTCGCCGCCGCCAGTGACTTCGTCTCCGATCAGGCCCAGCGCGACCCGGCAATGCTGCTGGCGCTGGCGGCTTCCGGTGAGCTGGAGCGGTCGCTGGCACCTGGTGAGCTGCGCGCCCAGATCGCCTCGTTGTTGGACGACTGCGCGGAAGAAGACGATCTCGGCCGTCGCCTGCGTCGCTATCGCAATCGCCAGCAGCTGCGCATTATCTGGCGCGATCTGACCCGACAGGCCGATCTGGCGGAAACCTGCCGCGACCTCTCCGATCTCGCCGACGCCTGCATCGATCTGGCCTATCACTGGCTCTATAGCCGCCATTGCGCCCAGTTCGGTACGCCCATCGGCCATCGCTCCGGTCTGCCGCAGCATCTGGTCGTGCTGGGCATGGGCAAGCTGGGTGCCTTCGAGCTGAACCTGTCGTCCGATATCGACCTGATCTTCGGTTACCCGGAAGGTGGCGAGACCGAGGGGGCCAAGCGCGCCCTGGATAATCAAGAGTTCTTCACCCGCCTCGGCCAGCGCCTGATAAAGGCCCTGGATACGATCACCGTGGACGGTTTCGTTTTCCGCGTGGACATGCGCCTGCGTCCTTATGGTTCCTCCGGGCCCCTGGTGTTCAGCTTCAATGCGCTTGAGCAGTACTACCAGGACCAGGGTCGCGACTGGGAACGCTATGCCATGATCAAGGCGCGCACCGTGGGCGGCGACCAGGCTGCTGGCGCCCAGCTCCTGCAGATGCTGCGTCCCTTCGTCTATCGCCGATACCTGGACTTTTCCGCCATCGAGGCGCTGCGCTCGATGAAGCAGCTCATCCAGCAGGAAGTGCGCCGCAAGGGCATGACCGAGAACGTCAAGCTCGGCTCCGGCGGCATTCGCGAAGTGGAGTTCATCGCCCAGGCGTTCCAGCTGATCCACGGCGGTCGCGACCTCAGCTTGCAGCAGCGGCCGCTGCTGACCGTCCTGGATACCCTGGAAGGCCAGGGCTATCTCCCACCACCCGTGGTGACGGAGCTGAAGGAAGGCTACGAGTTCCTCCGTTATACCGAGCATGCCTTGCAGGCGATCGCCGACCGCCAGACCCAGATGCTGCCGGACAACGACCTCGATCGCGCGCGCGTCGCCTTCATTATGGGCTTCGACGACTGGACCGCCTTCCACGAGCGCCTGATGTACTGGCGCGGGCGTGTCGAGTGGCACTTCCAGCAGGTGATTGCCGACCCGGATGAAGAGGAGGGCGGCAACGGCGAAAGCTGCATCGGCGGGGAATGGCTGCCGCTCTGGGAAGAGGCGCTGGACGAGGAAAGTGCGTGCCGGCAGTTGAGTGAGGCCGGCTTTGCCGAGCCTGCCGCCGCCTGGCGTCGACTCACCGATTTACGCAATGGTCCGCAGGTGCGGGCGATGCAGCGTCTGGGGCGTGAGCGGCTGGATGCATTCATCCCGCGTTTGCTGAACCTGACCGTGGAACACGGCAATCCGGACCTGGTGCTCGAGCGGGTGCTGCCGCTGGTAGAAAAGGTGGCAAGGCGTTCCGCCTATTTGGTGCTGCTGACCGAGAACCCAGGCGCGCTGCAGCGGCTGATCGAACTCTGCGCTGCCAGCCCCTGGATCGCCGAGCAGATCACCCGCTTCCCGTTGCTGTTGGATGAACTGCTCAACGAAGGCCGTCTCTATCGTCCGCCGCTGGCTCCCGAGCTGGCTGCGGAGCTGCGCGAGCGTCTGACGCGCATCCCGGAAGACGACCTGGAACAGCAGATGGAGGCCCTGCGGCATTTCAAGCTGGCCCACAGCCTGCGCGTGGCGGCGTCGGAGATCGCCGGCACGCTGCCGCTCATGAAGGTCAGCGACTACCTGACCTGGCTTGCCGAGGCCATCCTCGATCAGGTCCTGGCGTTGTCCTGGCGCCATACGGTGGCCAAGCACGGTACGCCCAAGCGCGCGGATGGCAGTCTCTGTGACCCGGATTTCATCATCGTCGGCTACGGCAAGGTGGGTGGTCTGGAGTTCGGCCACGGTTCGGACCTGGACCTGGTGTTCATCCATGACGGCGACCCGCAGGCCGAAACCGACGGTGCCAAGCCCATCGATGGTGCACAGTTCTTTACGCGTCTGGGGCAGCGCATCATCCACCTGCTGACGACCCAGACCACCTCCGGCGCCCTGTATGAAGTGGACATGCGCCTGCGCCCGTCGGGTGCGGCGGGGCTGTTGGTCAGCTCCCTCGGCGCCTTCCTGCGCTACCAGGAGAATGAAGCCTGGACCTGGGAACACCAGGCGCTGGTGCGTGCGCGGGTGCTTGCAGGCTCACCGCGAGTCGCCACCGCGTTCGAGCAGGTCCGCCTGGCGGTGCTCGGTCGTGAGCGCGACCTGGCCACGTTGCGTGCCGAGGTCAGCGAGATGCGGACCAAGATGCGCGACAACCTCGGCACTCGTGAGACCTCCGCCGGCACGGGTCAGAATGCCTTCGAGGCCGCGGCGGCCTTCGATCTGAAGCAGGATGCCGGCGGTATCGTCGATATCGAATTTATGGTGCAATATGCGGCCCTGGCCTGGTCACGACAGCATCCCGAGCTGGTTCGTTACACCGATAACATCCGCATCCTGGATGGCCTGGAACAGGCAAATCTGCTGACCGGCGACGAAGTTCGCCTGCTGCAGGAAGCCTACAAAGCCTACCGTTCAGCAGCTCACCGCCAGGCCCTGCAAAAGCAACCGGGGGTGGTGCGCGGGGACCAGTTCCACGCGGAGCGCCAAGGCGTGACGCGGATCTGGCGTGAGTTGGGCTTGAACTGACTCGACGGGCTGAACCAATCGAATTCTTGAGGAGCTGGCAATATGTCGATGGCCGATCGTGATGGCGTGATCTGGTATGACGGCGAACTGGTGCCGTGGCGCGAAGCAACCACTCACGTCCTGACCCACACCCTGCATTACGGCATGGGCGTGTTCGAGGGCGTGCGCGCCTACAACACCCCGGACGGCACCGCCATCTTCCGCCTGCAAGCGCACACCGACCGCCTGTTCGACTCCGCTCACATCTTCAACATGGAGATTCCGTTCTCCAAGGAAGAGATCAACGAAGCGCAGCGCGCCGCCGTCCGTGAAAACGGCCTGGAAAGCGCCTACCTGCGCCCGATGGTGTTCTTCGGCAGCGAAGGCATGGGTCTGCGCGCTACCGGCCTGAAGGTCCACGTGATCGTCGCCGCCTGGCATTGGGGCGCCTACATGGGCGAAGAAGCGCTGGTCAACGGCATCAAGGTGCGCACCAGTTCCTACACCCGTCACCACGTCAACATCTCCATGACCCGCGCCAAGGCCAACGGCAACTACATCAACTCGATGCTGGCCCTGCAGGAAGCCATCTCCGGCGGCGCCGACGAGGCCATGCTGCTGGACCCGGAAGGCTACGTGGCCGAGGGCTCGGGCGAGAACATCTTCCTGGTCAAGGACGGTGTGGTGTACACCCCGGAAGTGACTTCCTGCCTCAACGGCATCACCCGTAGCACCATCCTGACCCTGGCCGCCGAGCTGGGCATCAAAGTGGTCGAGAAGCGCATCACCCGTGACGAGGTGTACATCTCCGACGAGGCCTTCTTCACCGGGACCGCCGCTGAAGTCACCCCGATCCGCGAAGTGGACGGCCGCAAGATCGGCATCGGCCGTCGTGGTCCGGTGACCGAGAAGCTGCAGAAAGCCTACTTCGACCTGGTGACCGGCAAGACCTCCGCCCACGGCGAGTGGCGCACCCTGGTCAAGTAATCCGACTGAGCTGCACGCGGCAAGCCGCAAGCTGCAAGTGGTCATCGCCGCTTGGAGCTTGCGGCTTGTCGCTTGAGGCTGAGGCATGAAACTGCCCTTATGAACATTCTGATCGTAGGACCCTCCTGGGTCGGCGACATGGTGATGGCGCAGACACTTTTCCAGTGCCTGAAAGCCCGCCATCCCGACTGCCAGATCGACGTGCTGGCCCCCGAGTGGAGCCGGCCCATCCTCGAACGCATGCCGGAAGTGCGCCAGGCCCTGAGCTTCCCCATCGGCCACGGCGTGCTGGACATCACCAGCCGGCGCAAGATCGGCAAGTCCCTGGCGGGGCAGTACGACCAGGCGATCCTCCTGCCGAACTCGCTGAAATCGGCGCTGGTGCCCTGGTTCGCCGACATTCCCAAACGCACGGGCTGGAAGGGCGAGATGCGCTACGGCCTGCTGAACGACATCCGTACGCTCGACAAGTCGCGCTATCCGCTGATGATCGAGCGCTTCATGGCCCTGGCCTTCGAGCCGGATGCCGAGCTGCCCAAGCCTTATCCGCGTCCCTCGTTGCAGATCGACCCGGTTAGCCGCGACGCGGCCCTGGCGAAGTTCGGCCTGGACGTGGATCGTCCGGTGCTCGCGCTCTGTCCGGGTGCGGAGTTCGGTGAAGCCAAGCGCTGGCCCGCCGAGCACTACGCCAAGGTGGCGGAACTGAAGATTCGTGCCGGCTGGCAAGTCTGGCTGTTCGGCTCGAAGAACGACCACCCGGGCGGCGAAGACATCCGCATGCGCCTGATCCCTGGCCTGCGCGAGGAAGCCGTGAACCTCTCCGGCGAAACCAGCCTGGCCGAGGCCATCGACCTGCTCTCCTGCGCCAGCGCCGTGGTGTCCAACGATTCCGGCCTGATGCACGTCGCCGCTGCGCTCGCGCGGCCGCTGGTGGCGGTCTATGGCTCGACCTCGCCGCAGTTCACCCCGCCCCTGGCCGAGCAGGTGGAGATCGTCCGCCTTGGCCTGGAATGCAGCCCCTGCTTTGACCGTACCTGCCGCTTCGGCCACTACAACTGCCTGCGCGAGCTCAAGCCGCGTCCGGTGATCGAAGCCCTGGACCGCCTGGTGCCGGACCCGCTCGAATTGGTGGAGAGTCGCTGAGTGCGGGTACTACTGATCAAGACGTCTTCCCTGGGTGATGTCATCCACACCCTGCCAGCGCTGACCGATGCAGCACGTGCAATTCCCGGTATCCAGTTCGACTGGGTGGTCGAGGAAGGGTTTGCCGAGATTCCGGCCTGGCATCCGGCAGTGGCACACGTCATCCCGGTGGCCATCCGGCGCTGGCGCAAGAACATCTGGCAGACGCTCAGGAGTGGCGAGTGGCGCCGCTTCAAGCGCCGTCTACGGGAAGCCCGCTACGATCTGGTGATCGACGCCCAGGGCCTGCTGAAAAGCGCCCTGCTGACGCGCTACGCCAAGGCTCCGGTGGTGGGTTTGGACCGGGATTCCGCCCGTGAGCCGTTGGCCAGCCACTTCTATGACCGGCGCTATCCGGTTGTCTGGGGGCAGCACGCTGTCGAGCGCGTGCGCCAGCTGTTCGCTCAGGCCCTGGATTACCGCGTGCCAGAAGGCGTGGGCAACTATGGCTTGAACCGCGCCCAGCTCGCCGATGCGCCGGGCGGATCGCCCTATCTGCTGTTCCTCCATGGCACCACCTGGGACACCAAGCACTGGCCTGAGAAGTACTGGCGCGAGCTCACCGAGCGTGCCTGCGATCACGGCTGGCACGTGCGCCTGCCCTGGGGCAACCCGGCGGAGAAGGCGCGCGCCGAACGGATCGCCGAAGGCTTGGAAAAGGCCGCGGTGCTCCCCAGATTATCCCTGGCAGGAATGGCCAAGGTGGTAGCCGGGGCGCGCGCCTGCGTGGCGGTGGACACCGGCCTCGGCCACCTGGCCGCTGCGCTGGATGTGCCGACGCTGTCGCTCTACGGCCCGACCAATCCCGGATTCACCGGCGCTTACGGGCGGTCGCAGATCCACCTGGGCAGCGACTTCCCTTGCGCGCCCTGCCTGAAGAAGACCTGCGTCTACAAGCCGTCCGCGGAAGATATCCGCCTGTTCGACCTGAAGCGTGAACAGCCGCTATGTTTTACCCGGCTGAATCCGCAGCGCGTGGCGACCCAGCTGGAAGCCCTGCTGCTGACCGAGGATATCCACTGATGCAATTGGCATTCGTGCTCTACAAGTACTTCCCCTTCGGTGGCCTGCAGCGCGACTTCATGCGCATCGCCCTGGAGTGCCAGCGCCGTGGGCATGCCGTTCGCGTCTACACCATGATCTGGGAAGGCGATATCCCTGAAGGTTTCGAGGTCCTGATCGCGCCGGTCAAGGCGCTGTTCAACCATAAGCGCAATGAGAAATTCACTGCCTGGGTCGAGGCTGACCTGGCGCGGCGTCCGGTGGACCGGGTGATCGGCTTCAACAAGATGCCCGGCCTGGATGTCTACTACGCCGCCGACCCCTGCTTCGAAGACAAGGCGCAAAATCTGCGCAATGGACTCTATCGCCGCTGGGGCCGCTACAAGCATTTCTCCGACTATGAGCGCGCAGTATTCGCTCCCGAATCTGCAACCTCGGTGCTGATGATTTCCGAGGTGCAGCAGCCGTTGTTCGTCAAGCATTACGCGACGCCGGCCAGGCGCTTCCACCTGTTGCCGCCGGGCATTGCCGCAGACCGCCGCGCGCCCGTCAATGCCGCGGATATCCGCGCCGAGTTCCGTCGCGAGTTCAAGCTGGGCGACAACGACCTGCTGCTGGTGCAGATCGGTTCGGGCTTCAAGACCAAGGGTCTGGATCGCAGCCTCAAGGCTGTGGCCGCGCTGCCCCGCGAGCTGAAGAAGCGCACCCGGCTGATCGTCATCGGCCAGGATGATCCCAAGCCTTTCCTGCTGCAGATGAAGGCCCTGGGTATCTCCGACCAGGTAGACATCCTAAAGGGCCGCAGCGATATCCCGCGTTTCCTGCTGGGCGCCGACCTGCTGATCCATCCGGCCTACAACGAAAACACCGGCACGGTGCTGCTGGAAGCCCTGGTCGCCGGCCTGCCGGTGCTGGTCACGGACGTTTGTGGCTACGCCCACTACATCGCCGAGGCCGATAGTGGCCGCGTGCTGCCCAGTCCCTTCGATCAGGACGCGCTCAACCAGTTGCTCGCGGAGATGCTCGCCGACCAGGCCGCCCGCGCCCGCTGGAGCGCCAGCGGCCTGGCCTTCGCCGACAGTGCCGACCTCTACAGCATGCCGCAGCACGCGGCGGACGTGATCCTCGCGGAGCGCCCATGAAACTTGTCCTTGAACCACCCTTCGAGCAGCTCTGGGCCGGGCGCGATGCCTTCGCCGAGGTCGAAGCGCTCAAGGGCGAGGTCTATCGCGAACTGGAAGGCCGCCGCACCTTGCGTACCGAAGTGAATGGCGAGGGTTATTTCGTCAAGATTCACCGCGGCATCGGTTGGGGCGAGATCGCCAAGAACCTGGTCACCGCCAAGGCCCCGGTACTCGGTGCCGGCCAGGAATGGACGGCCATCCAGCGACTGCATGAAGCCGGCGTACCGACCATGACCGCCGTGGCGTTCGGTGAACGCGGCAGCAATCCGGCGCGCCAGCAC
This sequence comes from Pseudomonas sp. BN414, assembly GCF_029871275.1. NCBI lineage: Bacteria > Pseudomonadati > Pseudomonadota > Gammaproteobacteria > Pseudomonadales > Pseudomonadaceae > Pseudomonas > Pseudomonas sp. BN414. The sequence goes on along the minus strand of NZ_SSOL01000078.1, from coordinate 241,480 downwards.
TCGTTCATCGTTACCGAAGAACTGGCGCCCACCATCAGCCTTGAAGACTATTGTGTCGACTGGCCGCGAAATCCGCCGCCGGTGCGGTTGAAGTGGGCGCTCGTCGACGAAGTGGCGCGCATGACCGGCACCATGCACCGTGCTGGGGTCAACCACCGCGACTGCTATATCTGCCACTTCCTGCTACACACCGCACGGCCGGTCACCGCCGCCGACTTCAAACTGTCGCTGATCGATCTGCATCGTGCGCAAACGCGCGTCGCGACGCCTCGACGCTGGCGTGACAAGGACCTGGCCGGGCTGTATTTCTCGGCGCTGAACATCGGCCTGACCCGTCGCGACAAGCTGCGCTTCCTCAAGGCCTATTTCCGCCAGCCACTGCGTCAGGTGCTGAAGGATGAAGCCGCACTCCTTGCCTGGCTCGAGCAGAAGGCCGTGCGCCTGCTCTCGCGCTATGAACGCAAGTACGCCGAGGGAGGACAGGCGTGAGCCAATGGAAACTGGCAGAGGGGCTGGATGCCGGTGTTGCCGAGCTGTTCGCTGACCTCGACAAGGTGTTCGCCCTGCAAGGCGACTGGATCACCGGGGACCCGTTATCCGAAGTGCTGCGGGTGGAGCACCGTGGGGTGCGCTACTACGTCAAACGTTACTGGGGCGCTGGCAAGGGCTTGCGTCGCTGGCTGGGTCGGCCGCGGGTCAAGGCCGAGTGGCAGAACCTCAAGCACTTCACCAAGTGGGGCATTCCCACCGCCCCCGTCGTGGGCTGGGGCCAGGAGCGCCGGGCCGGCGCCTTCCACCGTGGTGCGCTGATCACCCAGGAACTCAAGGGCACGATCGACATGGCGGAACTGGCCAAGCAGGGCGATCCGCGCCTGGCCGATCCGCATTGGGTCGACCGCGTCAGCCGGCAGTTGGCCAAGGCCACCCGCAGCCTGCATGACCACGGCTTCGCCCACAACGACCTGAAGTGGCGCAACCTGCTGGTCGATGAAGCGGGCGACCTGTTCCTGATCGATTGTCCGACCGGCACTTTCTGGTGGGGGCCATTCCTGCACTACCGGGTCATCAAGGACCTGGCGTGCCTGGACAAGGTCGCCAAGTACCACCTGAGCCGCAGCCAGCGTCTGCGCTTCTACCTGCAATACCGGGATCGGCCGACCCTGGGGCGCAACGACAAGCGCCGGATAAGGCAGATTCTCAAGTTCTTCGAGGGACGCGAATGAGCGACTTCATCGCAGCGGCTGATCGAGAAATTCTCGCCCGCCACGGCCTGGACAGCTTCGAGTCGCTCTGGGCACTGCGCCTGGAGGCAGTGGATGCGCCCAATACCGGGCGCGGTGGCTGGAGCAGCGTGTTCCGCCTGGATCTCGGCGACGCCGCCTACTATCTGAAGCGGCAGAGCAACTTCCTCAGCCGAAGCGTATTGCGGCCATTTGGCGAGCCCACTTTCTCCCGCGAGTTTCGCAATATCCGCCGTTACCAGGACCTGGGTGTTCCGGCCTTGCAAGCGGCGTTTTTCGGTACCCGCCAGGTCGATGGCGAACGCCGCGCGATCCTGGTGTCCCGTGCCCTGGACGGCTGGCGTGAACTGGCCGGTTACCTCGAGCTGTGGAACGGAATGGCTGCTGAGCAACGTGCGGACGTCATTGCCGCCGTAGCGGGCCTGGCACGTCGTCTCCACGGCGCTGGACAAGTACATGGGTGCTTCTATCCCAAGCACGTCTTTCTGCGAGAAGCCCGGGACGGATTCGACGCCTGTCTGATCGACCTGGAAAAGACCCGTCCGCTGTTGCTGGGTCGTCGTGATCGCGTCAAGGACCTGGAAGCCCTGGTTCGCCGGGCGGATGCCTGGGGTGAGGTCGAGGTGCGCGAGCTGCTGGCTGGCTATCTGGAGCGTCCGCGGGATTCGGCCGAGGTCAGCGATTGGCTGGCTCGTCTTGCCAGTCGCCGCCGCAACAAGGAGCGCGGGCAATGACCCTTGCAGAACTGGCCCTGGCGGGGCGCAGTCCGCAACTGCCCATTCGCCTGGACGTCGCTGGCGGCCTGGAACTGCAGAGCCTGTTGCGGGTGCTGCCCGGGCAGCGCTACGTGGGCGAGGCCCTGTGGCAAGGGCGCAAGGTGCTGGCCAAGCTGCTGGTTGGCGGCAAGGCCGAGCGGCACTTCCATCGCGAGCTCGCAGGTGCCCGCGCGCTGCGTGAGCACGGCATCGATACCCCGGAGCTTCTGAGCGATGGGCATCAAGCGGGGCAAGGCGGCTGGCTGTTGTTCGAGTACCTGGAGTCGGCGGAGAGTCTTTGGGACGCCTGGCGCGAGGTCGAGCGTGACGCACCACTGTCCGACGGCCAGCAGGCCGTGCTGGGCGAGGCGCTTGGCGCCATCGCACGGTTGCACCTGGTCGGGCTCGCCCAGGAGGACCTGCACCTCGACAATCTGCTGCGCCACGGCGGCAAGCTGCAGGTGATCGATGGCGGCGGCATTCGCGCCGAAACGCCCGGAAGTCCGCTCCCCCGGGACAAGGTTATGGCCAATCTGGGGGTGTTCTTCGCCCAGCTGCCGGCGGAGCTGGACCCGTTCCTGGAGGAGCTGCTGGTGCAGTACCTGCTGGTCAACGGCGAACATGCCTTGCCGCTGGAGGCGCTGGAAAAGGAAATTGCCCGGATGCGGCGTTGGCGTCTCGGCGACTATATGAAGAAGATCGCTCGCGATTGCAGCCTGTTCGGCGTGGTTCGTGGTGCGTTCGGCCTGCGGGCGGTCCGCCGTGAAGCGCAGGCGGACCTGGAGGAGTTGTTGCAGGCTCCGGATGCCGCGCTGGCGCAAGGGCGCTCGCTGAAGCAGGGAGGCACCGCCACCGTGGCGGAGGTCGCCTTCGGTGGGCGCAAGCTGTTGGTCAAGCGCTACAACATCAAGGGCCTGGGGCACTGGCTGACACGCTTCTGGCGGCCGAGCCGCGCCTGGCACAGCTGGCGCGAAGGCAATCGACTGGAGTTCCTCGGCATCGCCACACCGCGTCCGCTGGCCGTGATCGAGCGGCGCTTCCTCTGGCTGCGCAGCCGTGCCTACCTGATTACCGAATATCTCTCCGGCCAAGATATAATCGCCCGTTTTCGACCTCATCTGGATGACCCGGATGGGGCTGGTGCTCCACCCGAAGCCGAATTACGCGCCCTCGACCGACTGTTTGCCGCGCTGATCCGTGAACGCATCAGCCATGGCGATTTCAAGGGCAGCAATCTGTTCTGGCAGGACGGCCGCTGGACCCTGATCGACCTTGATGCCGTTTGCCAGCATCGCAGCGAAGCAAGTTTTGCCCGGGCCTACGCCAAGGACCGCGCGCGCTTCCTGCGGAACTGGCCGGCCGAGTCGGCATTGCACCAGCTACTAGACAAACGTTTACCGCAGGTGCCGGGCACCTGCCCTGAAAGAGGCTAACCCCGTGGCATTGACGATTCTCGGCCTTTCCGGCGCTCTCAGCCATGATCCATCCGCCGCGCTATACATCGACGGCAAGCTGATCGCGGCCGCCGAAGAAGAGCGCTTCGTGCGCGACAAGCACGCGAAGAATCGCATGCCCTACGAGTCGGCCAAATTCTGCCTGGAACAGGCCGGCATCAAGCCTTCCGACGTCGACGTCGTGGCCATTCCCTTCGCTCCCATCAGCCTCTTCGGCAAGGCCCGCTGGCATTACGCCAAGCGCTACTGGTACGCCCCGGATCGTGCGCTGGACGCCATCCTCATGGGCAATCGCCGCTACAAGCGCTACCGCAAGAAGATCGTCTGGTGCCTGGAGCAACTGGGCTTCGACGCCAAGAAGGTGAAGATCGAGCCGGTGGAGCACCACCTGGCCCACGCCTCCAGCGCCTATCACTGCTCCGGCTTCAAGGAGAAGACCGCGATCCTCGGTATCGACGGCAAGGGCGAGTACGCCACCACCTTCTTCGGCTGGGGTGAGAACGGCAAGATCCACAAGATCAAGGAATTCTTCGATCCGGACTCCCTTGGCGGCCTCTACGGTGCAATCACCGAATACCTCGGCTTCGAGATGCTCGATGGCGAATTCAAGGTCATGGGCATGGCGCCCTACGGCGACGCTGCCAAGTATGACTTCTCGCGCCTGGCCAAGTTCGAGAACGGTGAGCTGATCATCAATACCGACTACGCCAACGTCATCGGCTTCCGTCGCTATAAGGAAAACGGCAAGGGCTACTACTTCTCGCCGAAGCTGATCGAGTGGTTGGGGCCGAAGCGCCAGGGCGACATTGCCGACGACCCCTACATCCACTACGCCGCCAGCATGCAGGCACTGTTCGAGAAGCTGGCGCTGGAGATGATGGATTACTACCTCGGCGACATCATCCGCGAGACCGGCAAGATCGCCTTCGCGGGCGGTTGCGCGCTGAACGTCAAGCTGAACCAGAAGATCATCGCCCGTCCGGAAGTGAAGGAGCTGTTCGTCCAGCCCGCTTCCGGTGATGCCGGCACCTCCGTCGGTGCCGCCGCCTATGTCTCGGTCAAGCGCGGTGTGCCGGTGGAGAAGATGGAGCACGTCTACCTCGGCCCGTCCTTCAGCAACGAAGACGTCATCGCCGCCTGCGCCAAGCACCCGCAGCAGCCGGTGTTCAAGCGTATCGAGAACACCCCGCAGCGCATCGCCAAGATCATGGTCGACGGCAACCCCGTAGCCTGGTTCCAGGGCCGCATGGAGTTCGGTCCGCGCGCCCTCGGCGGCCGCTCCATCATTGGTTGCCCGAGTGCGGCCGGCGTGGCTGATCGCATCAACGAGCAGATCAAGTTCCGTGAGCGCTGGCGCCCCTTCTGCCCGTCGATGCTGGATACCGTCGCGTCGCAGATGCTCAAGGTCGATCACCCGTCGCCCTTCATGACCTTCACCTTCGAGGTCAACGAAGAATGGAAGACCCGCGTGGCCGAAGTGGTGCACGAGGACGGCACCTCCCGCGCCCAGGTGCTGGAGCGCCGCCACAACCCGCGCTGGTACGACCTGATGAAGGAGCTGGAAGTCCTCACCGGCAACGGCGTGTCCCTGAACACCTCGCTCAACCGTCGTGGCGAGCCGATGATCTGCTCGCCCACCGACGCGCTGAACATGTTCTACGGCTCGGACCTGCAGTACCTGATCATGGAAGACATCCTCGTCGTCAAGGAAGGCAAGGATTGGTATGACAATGTCGGCTAAGCCGCTGCTTAGCGTCGTCATTCCCACCTACAACTACGCGGGCGTGCTCCCGCGTGCCGTGGAGTCGGTGCTGGCCCAGGCCACCCCGGAGGTCGAACTCTGGGTCGTGGACGATGGCTCCACCGACGACACCCCGGCAGTATTCACCGCCCTGAGCCAGCGCTACGGCGCTGCTTTCCAGGGCGTGCGCCAGGCGAATGCCGGGCCGTCGACTGCTCGCAACAACGGCGTGCAACTGGCCCAGGGTCGCTATGTCCTGCTCCTCGACGCCGATGACGAACTGGCTGCCGGCGTCCTGCCGAGCCTCTGCGAGCGCCTGCGCCACCAACCCGACGTCGGCCTCTGGCTGGCCGGCCACGTAGCCGTCCAACCCGATGGTCGCGAGCGGGAACACCCCGCCAGCGCCGTTCCCGCTGAATCCGCGCAACGTCTCAAGCACTACCTGCTGGGCAAGAAGATTGGCCTCAGCCACGGCGCCTGTGTGTTCCTCCGCGAACTGCTGCTCGAGCGCCCCTATCCCGAGCACTTGCGCCACAGCGAGGACATTCCGGTCTTCGCCTATTGTCTGACCCAGCGACAAGTAGAAGTTCTCGATCTGATGCTGGCGCGTATCCACAAGCATCCCGGCAGCCTGCGCCACAACGCCGAAGCAGCCCGCAAGGTCGGTCTGGACCTGGTCGACGAAGTCTTCCTCAAGCTGCCGGCGGGTCTGCAATCGCTCAAGCCCGCCTATCGCGCCCAGCGCTGCCTGTCGCTGTTCCGCACCTGCCTGCTGGCCGGTGACCAGGACGGCGCGCGCAAGTACTACCGAGAAGCGCTGCGCACGGATTGGCGTGTGCTGCTGAAGTGGTCCTACACGCGCAAGGCTGCCCGCCTGTGGTTGCGCTGAAGCCTATGAAAGTCCTCGCGCTCAGTTCGGCTGGACGGGAGCCAGACTTTTCCTGCGTCTACGAACACCTCCGGGGACTGGTCGATCTCGAGCTGAAGACCCTCGACAAGGATGCCCAGCGCAACTTGCGACGCACACTGAGCGGTGTGGACCTGTCCCGTTATGATCGGATTCTTGTTGATCTTCATTTCAAGAACATCCACCGGCAGACCCACTTCCTCAGCAGAGTTTCCGGCCTGCTGATCTATGAAGAGGACGCCTGCCAGAACTATCTGGACAGTTCCCGCTGGCGCGGTCACTTCAGCCGCTTCTACAGGGAGTTGCCCAACGCGCGCATCGTGGTGACCGGCGCCAGCGTCGCCGAGCGATTGAGGGGCGAAGGTTTCCAGGTCCACTTCATTCCCAAGGGCTATGACCCGCGATCGATTTTCCTCGAGGGCGTGGAACGGGATATCGAGTTGGGGTTCATAGGCCGGACCGCCAGCGCTGCCTACCAGGACCGGAAACGATTGCTGGACCGTCTGGCGGCCGAGGATTCGCTGCAACTATTGCGCACCGCTCCCGGAGAGCCCTACCGTCAGATGCTGAACCGCATCCGGTACTTCGTCAGTGCTGATGTCAGCCTCGGCGAGTACATGGCAAAGAATTTCGAGGCGATGGCCTGTGGCTGCGTCCTGCTGGCTTGGCGCCAAGGCAGTGAAGAGCCGGCCATCGGCCTTGAGGACGGTGTCCACCTGCTCCTGTACTCCAGCGTCGATGAATTGCGCGCCCACTTGGCACGGCTGCGCGATGATTCGACTCTGGAGCGGGCTCTGGCTGAGAGCGGGCGCCGATTCGTCGAACAGCAGCTTTCCCACCCTCGCTTGGCCGAACGAATTCTCAAGGTTCTGGACGAGCCCTGGCCATCGGTTGAGCCCGTTCCCGCCTGGCGGGCTTTCTGGTCCCGGATCAATCCCTTTTGAGCAATCCCATGTCTTCGACGAACAATGCCCAGCAGCCGCTGGTGAGCGTGATCATCGCCTCCTACAACCACGCGCCCTATATCGAGGCGAGCATTCTTAGCGTCCTGGGACAGAGCTATCCAGACATCGAGCTGCTGGTGGTGGACGACGGGTCCCGTGACGACAGTGTTGCTCGCATCCAGGCGCTGCAGGCGATCCATGGTTTCGACTTCCGAAGCCAAGCCAACCAGGGACTATCGAGAACCCTCAATGAGGCCATCGCCCGCGCGAAAGGTAGCCTGATCGCGCCCTTCGGTTCGGATGACATCATGCTCCCGGACCGCATTGCCAAGCAGGTCGCCTACCTGGCGGACAAGCCGGAAGTCGGCATTTGCGCTGGGGACATCCAGACCATCGATGCGAATGGAGAACCCAGCGGCAAGCCGCGCGGCCTTCCGCTCCGCCGCCTGGATTTCGAAGATGTCTTCCTCGATCGCAAGCCGGGGGCACCGGCTCCCACGCTATTGTTCCGTCGTGAGGCGCTGGAGCGGGTCGGGGGGTTCGAGCCTGAAGTCCGTCTTGAGGATCTGATGATCGAACTGAAGATCACCCATGCCGGTTACTTCATCGACATCCTGGGGGAACCCCTCGCGCTATACCGGGTGCACGAGACCAACACCTACAAGAATTACCGCTTCATGGTGGATAACGTACTGAAGACCTATGCCCGGTTCAGTGGCCACCCAGCCTATCCGGAGGTCTGTGCGCGTTTCCGCAACTCGATGCTGCTCAAGTGCGCCCGCCAGGACAAGGCGTTGGCCCGCGAACTGCTATCTGAGTTGCCGCTTCGTTACTGGAATGGCAAGACCTTGCGGGCTCTCGGACGCTTGTTTTATGGCCGGAGCTAATGCAGGTATGAAGTCTTTAACTCAGGCGGTCGACCCCGAAGTTTCGGTAATTATTCCGTGCTATAACTATGGCCGCTTTTTGAAAGAGACTGTTGGTAGCCTGCAGGGGCAGAGTTTTAAGAATTGGGAAGCGATTATTGTCGATGACGGTTCTGTGGATGAGACGGCGGGTTGCGCGGCTGCCTTGGCGCAGCAAGATCCTCGTGTTCGCTATGTCTATCAGGTGAATCAGGGAGTTTCCGCTGCGCGTAATAAAGGGGTTTCTCTAGCGCGTGGGGAATTTGTGATTTTTTTGGATGCTGATGATCTGCTGACTGCTGAAAAATTGCAGGCGCATGTTGATCATTTTCGGCGCTGTCCGCTGGTTAGTATTTCTTATTCAAAGTTCCGCTACTTTTCCGATGGTAAGCCGGATACTTTATTTGCAAACTACGGGCTTGACTCGCATCGGGAGTGGAGTCGCCCAGTTTCCGGTTTTGGAAAGGAAAGCTTTCCTGTATTTATTCGAAAGAATAATTTGCCGCTTCAGGCTGCCGCTTTTCGTCATTCCTTTTTGAAAGAAGTTGGTCTTTTCGATCAGGGTATGCGCGCCTTGGAAGATTGGGACTTTTTGTTGCGCTGTATTTTGCGCGGTGCGTATATGGAGTGCCTGAAGGATAAAGAGTCCATGACTTTAATGCGGGTGCATCCTGGCAGTGCTACTCGAAATATCGCATTCATTGGCTACATGGACCGTGTATATAAAAATGTAGGGATTGAAATAGACGGTCTACGCACGTCTTCTAACGTAGGAAATGCCGATTTTTACGAAGCGCATTTGAAAAAGGCATTGATTGAGAAGGCGCGAAGAGCAAAGAAAAGAATGTTTAGGGAGCGGAAAAGTGAAGCTGTTGATTGCGTCATTGATGTCGGCTTTTTGAATTTTCGCGAGTTGCTGGAGCTTTACAGGAAATTTGGATTTTTAAATTTCGTCAAAGTCTACCTCGGCGCGTTGAAAAAATATCTCTCTATCTGAATAGAATTTTGATTTTATGGGGAACGTGTATTCTGTTGGCTGGCTCGCGCGATTAACTGTAATTGGCTTGGCCTGCTTTTTGTGTGCGCCGTGGTTGTTGCAGAGTAATACTTATTATCATCGGCTTATTATCATTCTTCTGTGGTTGCCAGCGTTATTGCACTTTTTCCTGGCGCGAAAACAATATCCGCCGCTGAATAAGTCGTTTGTCGTGTTGTATTCAATGGCTTCTGCATGGTTCATGTTTGTGGCTGCCTTGGATGCAGGTCGCGGTGGCGAGTTGCGCGAGCTTAAGTTGCCGTTCTATATAGCTCTTAGTCTGCTTGGTTTTGTGGTATCTGCCTTGTACTTGCGGAAGCGGTTCCCTGGCTTTCTGCTGCTGTGTGGTGTTTTTGGTGGGCTGGCGGCTGGCCTTTCCTCTTTTATTTTTTATTTCATGCAGGGGCATGATTTTTCCGAGCGAGTTGTCTCAGCGGGGCTGTGGCGAGTTGTGATTCCTGCCGCGCAGGCCTGTGGCGCGCTACTGATTCTGACGATATTCCTTGGGTTCGACCGCAGGCGAGGGCTGGGGCTCCAATGTGCGCTGGTGTTGGCGTTGCTGGGGTTCGGTGTGTTTATTTATTTCAGTGAGACACGCTGGGTGTGGCTGAGTCTGGTGCTGTCTTGTGTGGGAGGGGCCGTCTTGTTGCGGAGCAAGCTGGCCTTTGGTGGGGCGGCAATTGCGCTGTTGTCGATTGGGACGATTTACCTTGCCAATCCTGATCTTTTAGCTAGTCGCGGCTTTTCGTATCGGCCTGAGATCTGGCAGGAAGGCTTTGCTCTGTTGTTGGACAATTGGTGGCGGGGCGTCGGATTCAAGGAGTACTGGATTACGATCCATTCGACTACTTTTCCGTTCAATCATGCGCACAACATGCTCCTCGATATTGGTATCCGCTTTGGTGCTCTTGGCCTGCTTCTGTGGATAGGGCTCTGGTGCTGGACTGGCTGGCACGCCTTCAAGTGGCGCCATACTTCGATGGGCGGCGCAACGGTGGCCTTGTGGCTGTACTCTGGGCTGGTGGTTCTGACTGATGGCACGATGCCGTGGGTCAAGCCATCGACCATCTGGTTCGTGACCTGGCTCCCTGTGGCGCTAGTGCTGGCTATGGATACCTGTGTCAGGCAGGAGAAGCAGGAGCGGGACTTGCCGGTCGTTGGTTGAAGCAAGTGCCGGCGCTTTTCTCCAGGCTGGTGGAAGTACTCAGCGACTCTACGGTTGCTTCCATCAGGTGGGCCTGGCAGTAGCCGGTTGCTCATAGGCTTGCAGCAGACGCTGCCAGGGGAAGTCGTCGATCTGACTGCGGCGCAGGTAGCCATTGAGGTGTTGCAGGTTACGACGTGCCAATCGACTGCTTAGCGGGCCGCGTTTGAAGCGCATGTCCAGAAAGTCGATGAGGCCGAAGCCGCCTTCTGGCAAGCGCAGGATATTGCCCAGGTGGAGCGAGCGGAAGTAGATACCGCGCTGGTGCAGGGTACGGATGAAGTTTCCGAGTTCGGGCAGTAGCGCATCGAACTCAGGGCGTACATGGCGATACAGCTGATCCAGCGATTGTCCAGGTAGCGGCTCATAGAAGCAGGCACTGACGGCCTGGTCCTTGTCTAGCCACATGCACTCGCTGACCTTGGGCGTCATGATTCCGCGTTCGGCAAGCAATTCGGCGTTTCGGGCGAAGCGTTGTGCTGAAGGGCGCATGCGGGCGAGCCAGAGTCGGCGACGTGGCCGGAATATCTTCAGCAGTTGGCCGTCCGGTTGGCGCAGCACCTTGGGGCCACGGGCGTCTTGCTCCAGGACCTCGCCTGCGTCGAGCCACTGCTGCATTTCGTTCGCTGGTACAATCCGCATCAATTTTCTCTGAGTAGCAATAGGGAACGAGAGTGGCTAATTCTAACCAGCAATCGGATCTCCAGGTTTATCTGCGGTTGCTGCGCTATGTCAGGCCGTATGTTGGTTTTTTCATTCTCAGCATCATCGGATTCCTGATCTTCGCGTCGAGTCAGCCAATGCTGGGTTACGTGCTCAAGTATTTTGTCGATGGCCTGGCCGATCCGCACGCCGCGTTGCTGCCGCATGTTCCCTACCTCAAGGATATGAACCTGATACAGGCCGTTCCGATGCTGATCGTATTGATCGCAATCTGGCAGGGTGTGGGTTCGTTTCTCGGCAACTTCTTCCTGGCCAAGGTTTCACTGGGGTTGGTGCATGACTTGCGGGTGGCGCTGTTCAACCAGTTGATGCAGCTGCCGAACCGCTACTACGACAGCAACAACTCGGGCCACCTGATTTCGCGCATCACGTTCAACGTGACGATGGTCACGGGTGCCGCTACCGATGCGATCAAAGTGGTGTTCCGCGAAGGCATGACGGTGATCTTCCTGTTCGCCTCGCTTCTGTGGATGAACTGGAAACTGACCCTGGTGATGGTTGCGATCCTCCCGCTGATCGCGCTGATGGTCAGCAGTGCCAGTCGAAAATTTCGCAAGCAGAGCAAAAAGATCCAGGTCGCGATGGGCGATGTGATGCACATCTCCTCGGAGGCCATCCAGGGATATCGTGTAGTGCGCAGCTTTGGTGGTGAGCCCTACGAGCAGAAGCGCTTCCTGGATGCCAGCATAGGCAACACCGACAAGCAGCTGAAAATGATCAAGACCGGGGCGGTCTATACCCCGATGCTGCAACTGGTCATCTACACCGCCATGGCCCTGTTGATGTTTCTGGTGCTGTTCTTGCGGGGTGATGCATCCGCGGGCGACCTGGTCGCTTACATCACTCTGGCGGGACTCTTGCCGAAACCCATTCGCCAGTTGAGCGAGGTGAGCTCGACTGTTCAGAAGGGGCTGGCTGGCGCGGAGAGTATCTTCGAGCAACTCGACGAGAAGCCGGAGGCTGACAATGGAACCATCGAGCTGGAACACGTCAGCGGCCGCCTGGAAATACGCAATCTCAGCTTCCAGTACCCCGGCACCGACAAACCGGTGCTGCAGGACATCAGTTTCGATGCCGAGCCGGGTCAGATGGTCGCCCTGGTGGGGCGTTCCGGCAGCGGCAAGTCCACGCTGGCCAACCTGATTCCGCGCTTCTACCACCATGAGCAAGGGCAGATCCTGCTGGATGGTGTCGATATCGAGGAATATCGCCTACGCAACCTGCGTCGCCATATCGCGCTGGTGACGCAGCAGGTGACGCTGTTCAACGACTCGGTGGCCAATAACATCGCCTATGGCGACCTCGCCGGAGCGCCGCGTGAGGACGTTGAGCGGGCAGCCGAGGCGGCGTATGCCAAGGAGTTCGTCGACAAGCTTCCGCAGGGCTTCGATACCGAAGTCGGGGAGAACGGCGTGCTTCTGTCCGGCGGCCAGCGCCAGCGTCTGGCGATTGCCCGTGCATTGCTGAAAAACGCGCCAGTGCTGGTGCTGGACGAAGCGACCTCGGCGCTCGATACCGAGTCCGAACGGCACATCCAGGCCGCGCTGGACCGCGTGATGGACGGTCGCACCACCCTCGTCATCGCTCACCGCCTGTCCACCATCGAAAAGGCGGACCTGATCCTGGTCATGGATCAGGGGCGCATAGTCGAGCGGGGCAGTCATGAGGAACTGCTGGCGATGAACGGCTACTACGCCCGGCTTCACGCCAATCAGTTCGTCGAAGAGGCTCAGCCGGAAGCGAGCTGAGCCGCCCGGTCCTGGTAGGGGTCATCTCCGCACCGGGCCGTTCTGCTGCACCCGGAGTCCAATTGAGCAGGTCAGGCCAACTGACCTGCTATGGTATGATCCGCGCCGATTTTGACGTCCGGAGACTCCATGAAACTGTCCATGCCCCGATTCGATCAGGCCCCCGTTCTGGTGGTGGGCGACGTCATGCTTGACCGGTACTGGCATGGCGGCACCTCGCGAATCTCGCCCGAGGCCCCGGTACCCGTGGTCAAGGTGGAGCAGATCGAGGATCGACCCGGCGGCGCCGCGAACGTTGCGCTGAACATCGCCGCACTCGGCGCTCCTGCCATGCTGGTGGGCATCACCGGCGTCGACGAAGCGGCAGACAGCCTGACCGACAGCCTCAACGCCGCGGGCGTGGACGTGCATTTCCAGCGTCTCGCCGAGCACCCGACCATCGTCAAACTGCGCGTCATGAGCCGTCACCAGCAACTGCTGCGCATGGACTTCGAAGAGGCCTTCGGCACCGACGCCGAAGCTCTGGCCGTACAAGTCGAGCGCCTGCTGCCCCAAACCCGCGTCCTGGTGCTGTCCGACTATGGCAAGGGCGCACTGAAGAACCACCAGGTACTGATCCAGGCTGCCCGCCGTCTTGGCGTGCCGGTACTGGCGGACCCGAAAGGAAAGGACTTCAGCATCTATCGCGGTGCGAGCCTGATCACCCCGAACCTCAATGAGTTCGAAGCCATCGTCGGTCGCTGTGCCGATGAGGCGGAGCTGGTCGCCAAAGGGGCGGCCCTGATGCAGGAACTGGAGCTGGGGGCCCTGCTGGTCACGCGTGGCGAGCATGGCATGACCTTGCTGCGTCCCGGTCATTCCGCATTGCACCTGCCGGCCCGCGCCCGCGAAGTGTTCGATGTCACGGGTGCCGGCGACACCGTGATTTCCACCCTGGCCGCCGCCCTGGCCGCTGGTGAGGAGCTGCCGCAGGCTGTGGCGCTCGCCAACCTCGCCGCAGGCATCGTCGTCGGCAAACTGGGTACCGCCGCCATCAGCGCGCCGGAATTGCGTCGTGCCGTGCAGCGCGAGCAGGGTTCCGAGCGTGGCGTGCTGAGCCTGGACCAGTTGCTGCTGGCCATCGAAGATGCCCGCGCCCACGGCGAGAAGATCGTCTTCACCAATGGCTGCTTCGACATTCTCCACGCCGGCCACGTGACTTACCTGGAGCAAGCCCGCGCACAAGGCGATCGCCTGGTGCTGGCGGTCAATGACGATGCGTCGGTCAGCCGCCTCAAGGGGCCGGGTCGTCCGATCAACAGCGTCGAGCGCCGCATGGCCGTGCTGGCTGGCCTGGGCGCGGTGGATTGGGTCGTCAGCTTCCCCGAGGACACCCCCGAACGCCTGCTCGGCCAGGTCAAGCCGGATGTCCTGGTGAAGGGCGGCGACTATGGCATCGACCAGGTTGTGGGTGCCGATATCGTCCGCGCCTACGGCGGCGAGGTCAGGGTGCTCGGCCTGGTGGAAAACAGTTCCACCACGGCGATTGTCGAGAAGATCCGCAGCAAGTGATCCCTACCGACTGGCAACTCTGCCAGTCACAGATGTCGGCCCGGTCATAGGCGACCGGGTCGATGCCGAACATCATCCCAGCATCCTCATCCTGCATGGAGTGCGATGCCGATGTTCCCCAACGCACAGGGCCGCGCCCTGGCTGTGCTCAATCGCGTAGCCCAGTCCCATTGGCCTGACAGCCTCAAACTGCGCAAGACGCTGGAAAAGTTGCTCTACGGCGGTACCCGTGCCGGCTTCAAGCTCGCGGCACGGCGTTCCCGCCAACTCCCGCGCGCGGCCAGCGCGAACGATCTGTTCGACCTCACCCTCTCCGACGAGCAGCGGATGTTGGTGGAGATGCTCGAGGCTTTCGCCCTGGAAGCCCTGCGTCCTGCGGCCCACGAAGCAGATGCGCGGGGCGCGGTGCCGGCCGCGTTGCTCAACCAGGCCCAGGCGCTCGGGCTGACCCATTACGGCGTCGGCGAGGATCTGGGTGGCATGGCGGGCGAGGGCGCGATCCTCACCAACGCGTTGATGGCCGAAGCGCTGTCCAAAGGCGACCTGAGCCTGGCGGCCGCACTGCTGGCACCGCTGTCTGCCGCCAACTGCATCCGTCGCTGGGCCTCACCTGAACAGCAGGCCGCCTGGCTGCCGGCTTTCGTCGATGGGCAGTCCACGCCGCGCATGGCCATCGCAGTGGACGAGCCGACGGTCCTGTTCGACCCCCACACGCTGGCCACCCGGGCGCAGCGCAAAAAGAGTCACTTCCTGCTGAATGGCGAGAAATCCCTGGTGCTCGACGGTGTGGATGCCAGCCGCATCATCGTCGCTGCCCGCACTGAAAAAGGCACCGCGCTGTTCCTGGTCGATGCCGGCAGCGAGGGGTTGGAGCTGCGCCCGGAACCTGCCATGGGCTTGAAGGGTTGTGGCACTGCCCGCATTCGCCTGAAGGGCGTGAAAGTTCCGCTCGAGCGTCGCCTGGCTGGCCTCGATTTCGACTACCAGGCGTTCCTCGATCTCGGCCACCTGGCCTGGTGCGCCCTGGCCCTGGGGACCGCCCAGGCGGCCCTGGACTACGTGATCGGGTACTGCAACGAACGGATGGCCTTCGGTGAACCCATCAGCCATCGCCAGGGCGTGGCCTTCATGGTCGCGGACATCGCCGTCGAACTCGACGCGATGCGCCTGATGGTCTGGCGCGCCTGTGCCCGTGCCGATCGTGGGGAGTCGTTCCAGCGCGAGGCCTACCTGGCGCGCCTGCTTTGCGCCGAAAAGGCGATGAAGATCGGCACCGACGCCGTGCAATTGCTCGGCGGCCATGGTTTCACCCAGGAACACCCGGCCGAGCGCTGGTACCGCGACCTGCGTGCCATTGCCGTGATGAGCGGCGGCCTGCATTTGTGAGGAAGGCAGCATGAACCTGGAAATTCCGAAGAAATTCCGCGGCCTGAGCCATCAGGCTCATCAGGTGGCGGCGCACTACTTTCGCCCGTTGTCACGCAAGTACGACAAGGCCGAGCATGCCTATCCACGCGAGCTGGACCTGCTGGCGGCGCTGCTTGATGGCATGAACGCCGGCTCGCCGGAAACCATTGGCGCTGGCTCTGCCAGCAAGCGTGGTGCAGGAGCCGAGGAGGGCGTGCGTAACGGCGGCAACCTCGCTGCCCTGCTTGGCGTGATGGAGCTGTGTTGGGGCGATGTCGGCCTCCTGCTGGCCATGCCGCGCCAAGGGTTGGGAAATGCGGCCATCGCTGCCGTTGCCAATGAGGAGCAGCTCAAGCGCTTTGGCGGCACCTGGGCGGCCATGGCCATCACCGAACCCGGTTGCGGCTCGGACTCGGCCGCCATTCGCACCACTGCGGTGAAGGACGGCGATCACTACGTGCTGAATGGCGAAAAGATATTCGTCACCTCGGGGGAGCGTGCCGATGCGGTGGTGGTATGGGCCACACTGGACCGCAACTTGGGGCGTGCGGCAATCAAGTCCTTCGTGGTGGAGAAAGGCACGCCTGGCATGAACCTGACGCGCTTGGAGAAGAAGCTCGGCATCAAGGCTTCCGATACCGCCTCCATCAGCTTCAGCGACTGCCGGGTTCCAGCGGCCAATCTGCTGGGTAATGCCGAGGTTAACGTCCAGAAGGGTTTTGCCGGGGTGATGGAGACCTTCGACAACACGCGTCCACTGGTGGCGGGAATGGCTGTGGGCGTGGCCAAGGCCGCGCTCGATCGGACCCGTGAGTTGCTGGTCAAGGCGGGTTGCAGATTCGACTATGCGAAGCCGCTGCTGGTCGTCAGCCATGCTGAAGCCACGCTCTATCGCCTTGAGGCCGAATGGGAAGCGGCGCGATTGTTGGCCCTGAAGGCTGCCTGGATGGCCGACAACCGTCTGCCGAACTCCAAGGAGGCCTCCATTGCCAAGGCAAAGGCCGGGCGGGTGGCCAATGAGCTCACGCTCAAATGCGTGGAATTGGCAGGAGCCTTGGGTTACGGAGAGGACGAGTTGCTGGAAAAATGGGCGAGGGATTCGAAGATCCTCGACATTTTCGAAGGCACCCAGCAGATCCAGTTGCTGATCGTCGCCAGGCGACTGCTGGGCAAGAGCTCCAGTGAGCTGAAGTGACGACGCAAAGCGGGCGAGCTTAATGAGGGCGGGGCGCCTTGGGCGCCCTGGTTGTCAGCAGGCGATCTTCTTTCCCATCGGCCGGGCCGTCCCGACCCGCGCCAGCCAGTCGCGCCAGCGTACGCGCTCCTCGTGCACCAGCCAGCCATCCTGTTCGGCGAAGCTCTCCGATAACCAGATACCGCGGGTGCTGGCCGCCTTGAACTCGCCATTGCGCACGGTCAGCAAATCGCCGGTCGGCAGTCCCTGGTGCAGCGGCAACAAGTAGATATCGGGCCGGCGCCGCTCAAGGCTGGCCACGAGCTGGCCACCCTGCAGTACTTCGTCCACATGGAAAAGGCTGATCTGATGGCTGTCCCGAGGCAGGTCCAGGCGCAGGTCATAGACCAGTTGCAGAGAGGCCGTTGGCAGGTGCACGTAGGCTTCGGGCCGCTCCAGCAGGATCAGCTTGCCGTTGTGTACCGGGCGCGCGGCACCGGACAGCGGGCTGAGGCGGAAGTGGTTGGCATCACGGTAGCGCAATTCACGCTGGTAGGGCGTGGGCAGCCAGGTATCCGCGAAGCGTCCTCCCAGCCAGCCCTCCGGGGTTTCGATCAGGCATTCCTCGGCCACTTCCTGGATCGCCGTGAGCAGCGGCAGGTTCAGCTCATGGGCTGGGACATAGCCGGAAATCAGCTTCAACACGGTGTCGCCCCGATCCTGCCGGCGCTGGCGTACCAACAGCCAGTAGTCGCGGCCATGCAGGTTCAGGGTGAGCCTCACCGAAACGCCCAGGTTCGCCAGTTCCACCGCAAAACGCTGGGAGTCACTCACCTGCACGGGGCGGCGGCGCTCGAGCATCTGGGTGAAGTTCAAGGGTCTGCCAAGGCTCTGATAGCTGAGGCTATCAGCGCTGGCTTCGACATGCAGCGGCAGGGTCTTGAACGCGCTGGGGTCCTTGCGGGCGAGGATTCGCGGCATGTCGGCTCCTTCTGGCAGGGGTCGGCTAGGGCTCGGTTAGTGGCGATGGGCTCCGATAACGGCGGCGGCCGTCGCGACATTATGGGACAGATGCAGCGGATTGATGGTCCCGATTATCGCGCCGGTCACCCCGGAATGACCGAAGATCAGTTCGAAGCTGGCGCGCACCGGATCGACGCCGGCGCCGAGGCAGGCGTGGCCGCTGGCGAGGCCTTTCTTGATCAGGATGCCCTTGTTCTGTTGCAGCGCGAAGTCCAGTACCGGCTTCTCGCCCTGCTCGTTCAGGTTGTAGGTGACCATGGCGCAATCGCCCCGCTCCAGGGCGAGGAGCCCGCCGTCCACGGTCTTGCCGGACAGCCCGAAGGCGCGGATCTTGCCGGCCTGCTTGAGCTCGGCAAGGGTTTCGTAGACACCGCTGTCCCGCAGGATGGCCACGTCATTGCCGTCGGAGTGCACCAGCACCAGATCGATGAAGTCGGTTTCCAGGCGCTTCAGGCTGCGCTCGATGGAGAATCGCGTGTGTTCGGGGCTGAAGTCGAAGCGGGAAACGCCGGCCTCGAACTCTTCACCGACCTTGCTGACGATCACCCAGTCCTGACGCTGCCCGCGCAGCAGTGGGCCGAGACGTTCCTCGCTGCGCCCGTAGGCGGGGGCGGTATCGATCAGGTTGATGCCGAGATCTCTGGCCAGCGCCAGCAACTGACGGGCTTCGGCGTCGTCGGGGATAGTGAAGCCGTTGGGGTACTTCACGCCCTGGTCACGACCCAGTTTCACGGTGCCAAGGCCCAGGGGGGATACCATCAGGCCCGTGTCGCCTAGCGGGCGGTGGAGGCTGTGCAGGCTGTTCATCCCAGCAATTCCTCCCACGCAGGTTGTGCCACAGGCGGACGGGGCAGGGTCGGCAACGGCGGGTTGGCAGCCGGACGCAGGCCGTCGCGCTCGAAGGCGGCCAGCACGCGGTCGGCGAAGTCGGGTGCCAGGGCCAGTTTGGTCGGCCAGCCCACCAGCAGACGGCCCTGTTCGCTGAGGAATGCGTTGTCCGGACGTACCAGGCCGCTCTGCGCCGGCTCGGCGCGGTCCACCCGCAGGGTTGCCCACTGGGCGGTGGACAGGTCGATCCAGGGCACCAGCTGGTGCAGTTCCTGTTCGGCGGCGGCAATCTGTTCGGCTTCGCTGCGGGCTACTCCGTCGGCTTCGGCCAAATCGCCGCCCAGGTACCAGACCCACTGGCCGTCGGCGGCCGGGTGGCTGGTGACGGTAATGCGCGGCTTCGGCCCGCCACCCAGGCAATGGGCATACAGCGGCTTCAGGCTGGGCGCCTTGACCATCACCATGTGCAGCGGCCGGCGTTGCATGGCCGGCTGGCTCAGGCCCAGGGTTTCGAGCAGCCCCTGGTTGCCGGCACCGGCACTGAGCACGATGCGTTGCGCGCGGACTTCACGGCCGTCAAGACGCAGGCCGGTGAGTTGACCGTCCTCCAGCAGGGGCTCGACCTCATGGGCGGCCATGAGGCCATCGCCGGCCAGTTCCGCCAGTCGGCTGATCAGGCTCGGCACGTCCAGTACCAGTTCGGCCAGGCGATAGACCTTGCCCTTGAACTTGGGGTGCTGCAGCGCGGGAGGAAGCTCGTTGCCCTTCACTTGATCGACGCGGCCGCGTACGGCCTTGCTGGCGAAGAAGCTGGTGAGATTGCCCGCCAGGGTGCCGGGCGACCAGAGGTAGTGGGCTTCGGAGAGTAGGCGCACGCCACGAAGATCCAGTTCGCCGTTACCGGCCAGCGCCTCGCGCCAGCGGCGGGGCATGTCGGCGATGGCTTCGGAGGCACCGGTCAGGGCACCGTGCAGGGCGTACTTGGCGCCACCGTGGATGATCCCCTGGGATTTGACGCTCTGTTCGCCGCCAAGGCTGGCCTTTTCCACCAGCAGCGTGGCGAAGCCTTGCTGGCGCAGGCGGGCGTTGAGCCAGAGGCCGGCGATGCCGCCGCCAAGAATGAGCACATCAGTGGAAAGGGATTCGGCCATGGGTCGCAGGCGCCTCGAAAAAAACAGGGGCGCAGTATAGCGCCCCTGTCGTGATGCCGACTTACAGCAGGCTCTCAGTGCCCGGTGCTGTTCGAGAAGAGTTGGATGACCACCACCCCCGAAACGATCATTCCCATGCCGACCACGGCGGGGGCATCCAGCTTTTGTTGATAAAGCACCAGCGCGGCGACGCTGACCAGCACGATGCCGAGGCCGGCCCAGATGGCGTAGGCGATGCCCACGGGAATACTGCGCACCACCAGGGTCAGCATCCAGAAGGCGATGGCGTAGCCGCCGATCACCAGGATCAGGGGCAGCGGTTTATTGAAGCCGTCGATGGCCTTCATCGAGGTGGTGGCGATCACTTCGGCGGCAATTGCGATAGCGAGATAGACGTAGCCGGTCATGGTCGGGCCTCCTGTGCGATGGGCGGATTCTAGACTTCCGGATGATGGGATAAAGTCATTACCTATCTGTGTGGAAGATAGGTTGATGGCCATGCAATGGAATCTTGAGCAGATCCGCCTGTTCGTCGGAGTGGCCGAGAGCCAGTCCTTTTCTGCCGTCGCACGCAAGCTGCGGCGGGCCCAGTCCGCCGTCAGCAGTGGGATCGCCGCGCTGGAGGATGATCTTGGTGTGCAGCTGTTCGAACGCAGTAGCGGTCGCCAGCCGCGCTTGACTGCGGCCGGCGTAGCCTTGCTGGAGGAGGCGCGCGAGGTCTTGCGCCAGTGCCAGCGCCTGGAAGGCAAGGCGCAGGGATTGGCCAAGGGTGAGGAAGCCCGCCTGCGATTGGCCCAGGATGAGGCGATGCCCTATCAGCCCGTGCTGGCCAGCCTCGAGGCGTTGGGCAAGGCGTTTCCCCTGCTGGAGGTGCAACTGGCTGCCAGCGCGCAAGGCGAAGTGGCGCGCAAGCTGCTGGAGCGTCGTGCCGACCTCGGACTGCTGTTCCACCACGAGCAGATGCCCGATGCCCTTGAGCGCCAGCGCCTGGGCACCATCGAAATGGTCACGGTCTGCGGTGCCGGCCACGCCCTGGCCGAAAAAACCTACGCCGATCGCAGCGAACTGGCGCGGCACCGGCAGATCCTCATGTCTCCCCAGGACAGCCATTACCCGGGTGGCGAGCAGATCGGCCCGCAGGTCTGGCGTGCCGACAGCTTCTACGTGATGGCCGAACTGCTGATGCGTGGACTCGGCTGGGCCTGGCTGCCGCGCCATGTGGCCCAGTACCCGGCTTACCAGGGGCAACTGGTGGAGCTGCGCAGCGACTGGACGCCGCCATCGCTGGTGGTGGAGCTCGTCTGCCGTCGCGACGCGGCGCTGGGGCCGGCGGCGCTCTGGCTGGCCGATAGCCTGGCGGATCACCTGCAAGCCATGGGTTAGTGCGATCGAAGGCGAGTCACGCTAAGCTCCGCGCCCATGAATCGCACCCTCTATACCCTGCTGTTCCATCTCGGCCTGCCGCTGGTAGCTGTGCGCCTGGCCTGGCGCGCCTGGCGTGCGCCCGCCTATGCGCGGCGAATCGGCGAGCGTTTTGCCTTTGGCCTGCCGGCGATCAAGCCGGGCGGTATCTGGGTCCATGCCGTGTCGGTGGGCGAGAGCATCGCCGCCGCTCCCATGGTCCGCGCCTTGCTGGAGCGCCACCCGGACCTGCCCATCACCATCACCTGCATGACGCCCACCGGTTCCGAGCGCATCCGCGCGCTGTTCGGCGACAAGGTGCAGCATTGCTACCTGCCCTATGACCTGCCCTGGGCGGCTGCCCGCTTTCTCGACAAGGTGCGGCCGAAGTTGGCGGTGATCATGGAGACCGAGCTCTGGCCGAATCACATCCACCAGTGCGCCCGTCGCGGCATCCCGGTGGTGCTGGCCAATGCCCGGCTGTCCGAGCGGTCGGCTCGTGGCTATGCGCGATTCGCCAAGCTCACCGCGCCCATGCTGGCCGAACTGAGCTGGATCGCCGTGCAGACGGAAGCTGAAGCCGAGCGCTTCCGCACCCTGGGTGCGCGTCCGGAATGCGTGGGCGTTACAGGCTCGATCAAGTTCGACCTCCGCATCGACCCGGCGCTGCTCCAGCGCGCCGCGGAGCTGCGTGGCCAATGGGGCGCCGATTCGCGGCCGGTGTGGATTGCCGCGAGCACCCATGCCGGGGAGGATGAAATCGTCCTGGCTGCCCACAAGGCACTGTTGAAGCAGCGGCCGGACGCACTGCTGATCCTGGTGCCGCGTCACCCGGAGCGATTCGGTTCGGTGTTCGAGCTGAGTCGTCGCGAAGGGCTGACAACGGTGCGCCGATCCACCGGTGCGCCTGTCGCTGCGACTGATGCGGTGCTGGTCGGCGACACCATGGGCGAGTTGCTGTTCCTCTACGCGCTGGCCGATATCGCCTTCGTGGGCGGCAGCCTCGTGCCCAATGGCGGTCACAACCTGCTGGAACCGGCAGCCTTGGGCAAACCTGTGCTCAGCGGCCCGCACCTGTTCAACTTCCTCGAAATCGCCGCGCAGCTGAGAGACGCCGGGGCGCTGGCCGAGGTGGCGGATGCGGAAGAATTGGCCGCACAGGTTGGCGAACTCTGGGCCGAGCCGGGGCGCGCGGAGTCTATGCGCGACGCGGGCTTGGGCGTGCTCAGGGCCAATCAGGGTGCGCTGGAGCGATTGTTGGGTGGGATTGCGCGGCTGCTGAAGTAGGGGACGCCTTGTTGTAGGGGCGAATGAATTCGCCCCTACAGGAAAAGTCCCTGAAAGATTGCGCGAATCAGAACGTCGGCGGCGTGATGACCCAGAGGATCAGCGCATCCTTTTCGCCGGGGTTGCCGTAGCGATGCGGCTCCTGGCTGGAGAAGCTGAAGCTGTCGCCTTCCTGCAGGTGGAAGTGCCGATCGCCGACCCAGAGTTCGAATTCGCCACTCAGCACGTAGCCGGCTTCTTCGCCTTCGTGGCTGTAGCTTTCTTCACTGTAGGTACCCGGCGGGAAGCGCGAGTGGAGCATCTCCAACTGGCGTAGCGGCTGCGGGCTGAGCAGCTCGTCGGTGATGCCGTCCTCGTAGTGAAGGCTGGTGCGGGCGTTGCGACGCACGACGTAGCCACGATCGGCTTCGGTGGTGGGCGCTTCGCTGGCGAAGAACCACTGGATGGTCACGCCCAGGCTGCGGGCGATATTGAACAACGCGGGAATCGAGGGATAAGCCAGGTTGCGTTCCAGCTGGCTGATGTAGCCGGCGGTGAGCTTGCTCTGTTCGGCCAGCTCGGTGAGGGTCAGGCCGCGGCGTTTGCGCAGCGCGCGGATGCGCGTGCCGAGGAACTGGCTCTCGGCGTTGGCGTTCGGCGATGGCAGGCTGGGGCTCATGGTTCCCTCCATGGGACAGGATCGCGGCATTGTATTGCAGCCGCGATCGCCGGCGACACTCAGATGCTCCAGGCCAGCTTCAGTCCCTCGTAAATTGCCTCTTCCACCGTACGGGGCGCCAGGCAGTCGCCGATCCGGCGAAATTCCACCAGGCCTTCCAGCTCACTGCCCAGATCGTCCACCGGCTGGTGGCCCTGGCAGAGCACCAGGGTGTCCACCTCTTCGAACAGCATCGGTTCGCCACAGGCGGCATGCGTCATGTACACGGTGTTGTCGTCGCAGCCATAGAGGCGTGCATAGGGGGTGATCGGAATGCCCATCTTGTGCAGTTCTCCGGCCATCTGGTCGCGCACGTAAAGAGGCAGGCTCTCGCCGCAATGGGGGCCGCTCACCGCCAGGCGCACCTGGTGGCCATTGCGCGCCAGGCGTTCGGCGATGCCGGGGGCGATCCAGTCGCCGCGCCAGTCGGTGATCACAACCGAACGGCCCAGTTGCATTTCGTCCCGCAGGACCTGCCAGGCGTCGACCACCTGCAGTTCGCCGCCGCGCTCGAAGGGCGGCCAGTAGGGTTTCGCGCCGGTGGCGAGGATCACCAGGTCAGGACGCTCGCGTTCCACCAGGGGGCGGTCGACGCGGACATTGCGCTGCACCTGGACGCCGGCCAGCTCCATCTCCCGTTGCAGGTTGGTGGCCGCCCCGCCGAATTCCGCGCGGCGCGGCAGCAACTGGGCCAGCAACACTTGCCCACCGAGCTGGTTTGCCGCCTCGAAGAGGGTTACCTCATGGCCGCGCTGGGCTGCCACGGTGGCGGCCTTCATGCCCGCCGGCCCTCCGCCCACCACCATCACGCGCTTGCGCACGGTGGCAGGTGTGCGTTCTCCGTAGGTCAGTTCACGACCGGTTTCCGGGTGCTGGATACAGGAGATGGGATAGCCGCGATGGAAGTGGCCGATGCACGCCTGGTTGCAGGCGATGCAGGCACGCACATCGTCGCTGCGACCATTGGCGGCCTTGTTCGGCATCTGGGGATCACAGATCAGTGCACGGGTCATGCCGCAGACATCCGCCTGCCCGCGGGCGAGGATGCTCTCGGCTTCCTGGGGCTGGTTGATCCGCCCGGTGACGAAGAGCGGGATGTCCAGGCGCGACTTGAAGGTCCCGGCGGTGGAAGCCAGGTAGGCGGCTTCGATGGCCATGGGCGGCACGATATGGATGGCGCCCCCGATGGAGGCGGAAGTGCCGGCCACCAGGTGCAGGTAGTCGAGCTGCCCTTGCAGGGCGAGAGCGGCGGTCAGGGATTCGTCTTCGGTCAGGCCTTCCGGGTCGCGTTCGTCGGCGGAGATGCGCATCCCGACGATGAAGTCCTCCGGGCAGTTGGCTCGCACGGCCTGTATCACTTCGCGGACGAAGCGCAGGCGGGCGTTCAGGTCGCCGTTGTAACCGTCTTCCCGGCGGTTGACGCGCGGGTTGAGGAACTGCGCGGGCAAATAGCCGTGGCTGGCGACGATCTCGACGCCGTCCAGACCCGCCTCGGACAACCGGCGGGCGGCTGCGCCGTAGCCGGCGACAATCTCGTCGATCATTCGCTGGTCCAGGGCTCGCGGCATTACCCGGAAACGCTCGTTGGGTGACGCCGACGCGGACCAGGCCACCGTCAGCAGCCCATCGCTGGACTCCATGATTTCCCGGCCGGGATGGAAGACCTGGGAGAGCACCACCGTGCCTTCGGCATGGCAGGCGTCGGCCAGGCGGCGATAGCCCTCGATGCACGCATCATCGGTGGCCATCAGCACGTGGGAGGTGTAGCGCGCGCTGTCATGCACGCCGGCCACCTGCAGAACGATCAGGCCGACTCCACCCTTGGCGCGAGCACGGTGGTAGGCGACGAGCTGGTCGTTGACCAGGTTGTCGGCGGGCATCGAGGTGTCGTGGCCGCTGGACATGATCCGGTTCTTCAGGCGTTTGCCGCGGATTTCCAGGGGCTCGAAAAGGTGCGGGAAGGTAGCACTGGACATGGAGGCTCCTGAGGGCCTGGCGGCCCGCTTGTTCTTGTTGACCCATGGAAATTTACCTGCAGTAAAAAATCAACTTGTTTTTTTACTTTGCTCTGGCTTAGCTTCGTGTCAGCCCGACACGGGCAGGCTTCATGACAACAACAAGAGGAGAAGCACCAATGCGGCAGTCTTTCGTCCCTCACCTGAGCAACCGTTCACATCTTTGTTCCGTTCCTGCTTCCAGCCACGCCGGCCGTCTGCTCGCTGGCTTGGCGCTCGCTTGTAGCCTGGGAAGCGTCCAGGCGGCTGACATGGTGGTGGTGGGCTACGGCGGGGCAGGGCAGAAAGCCCTGAGTGATGCCTTCTTCAAGCCCTTCGCCAAGGCCAGCGGAGCCCCGCTGACGGAGGGCGAATACAACGGCGAGATGGCGCGTATCAAGGTGATGGCCGATACCGGCAGCGTCGACTGGGACCTGGTGGAGATCGAGGCGCCTGACCTGGTGCGTGGCTGCGAGGAAGGCATGTTCGAGCGCCTGGACTGGCAGCGCATTGGCGGTGCCGACCAGTTGATCGCCGATGCGGCTCAGGAGTGCGGTTCAGCCACCATGGTCTGGAGCGTGGCGCTGGCCTATGACGCAGGCAAGCTGGCTGAGGCGCCGAAGTCCTGGGCGGACTTCTGGGATGTGCAGCGCTTCCCCGGCAAGCGCGGGCTGCGCAAGCGGGCGGTGTACAACCTGGAGTTCGCGCTGCTGGCCGATGGCGTCAAGCGCGAGGATGTCTACAAGGTGCTGGGTACGCCGGCAGGGGTGGAGCGGGCATTCGCCAAGCTGGATCAGCTCAAGCCCCATATCCAGTGGTGGGAGGCGGGGGCCCAGCCCGTGCAATGGCTGGCCGCCGGCGACGTGACCATGACTTCGGTCTACAGCGGGCGCATTGCCGCGGCCCATCAGGAAGGCAACAAGTTCGCCGTGGTGTGGCCGGATAGCCTTTATGGCATGGACTATTGGGCGATCATCAAGGGCTCGAAACACGTCGAACGTGCCCACCAGCTGATCGCCTTCATCAACAAGGCCGATAACCAGGCCGACTATGTCAAACGGATTCCCTACGGCCCGGTCAACCAGCAGACCTTCGAGCGTCTCGACCCGGCGCTGACCGGCTGGCTGCCCAGCGCGCCGCAGAACATGGCGCAGGCCCTGCCGATGGATGTGGAGTTCTGGACAGACCACGGCGAAGACCTCGAGCAGCGCTTCAACGCCTGGGCGGCCAAATAACCTTTCTCAGAGCTGAGCTCGATCCTACGACTGGCGGCGCTCCGACAATCCAATGAAAAAGCCCGGCATTCATGCCGGGCTTTTTCGTCTGGAGCGGAACTCAGTACTCCGGGTCGCCTTTCAGGCTGGCCTCTGCGGCCTTGGCCAGGTCCGGCGGAAGGAAGTCCTTGTCCGGGTCGTAGTCGGGTTTGAGGAAGGCAGCCAGGGCTTCCAGGTCGCCCGGACTCAGGGTGCCGGCGGCCTGCTTCAGACGCAGGTTGTCGAGAATGTAGTCATAGCGCGCGTTGTTGTAGTCGCGTACCGAGCTGTACAGCTGGCGCTGGGCGTCGAGCACGTCGACGATGTTGCGGGTACCCACCTGGTAGCCGATCTCGGTGGCTTCCAGTGCGCTCTGGTTGGAGATGATCGACTGCTTGCGTGCTTTCACCTGTTCCACGTCTGTGTTCACCGCGCGGTGGAAGTTGCGGGTGTTCTGCACAATGTTGCGGCGCAGGCTTTCACGCTGCTGCTCGGTCTGGTTCAGGCGCTGATAGGACTCACGCACTTGCGAGCTGGTCAGGCCGCCGCTGTAGATCGGGATGTTCAGCTGCAGGCCGATGCTGCGTTGCTCCACATCGCCACTGAACGGGTCCTGGCCAGGCAGGGTGGAACCGCTATTGCTGAAGCCGAGACTGTCGTTGTCGCCCTTCTGGTAGCTGGCCACCGCATCCAGGGTCGGCGCGTGGCCGGCCTTGCGCTGGCGCAGGGTTTCTTCGGCGGCGTCGACGGCGTAGTTGGCGGCCTGCAGGTTGAGGTTCTGCTGGGCGGCGGTATCGACCCACGCCTTCGCGTCGTTGGGCGCGGGCACCACGACCGGCAGGGTGTGGCGAATGCCCTCGATGGAGGGGTACTCGCGGTTGGTCAGGGTCACCAGCGCCTGGAAGGCGTCTTCCACATTGCGCTCGGCGATCATCCGGTTGGCGCGGGCGGTGTCATAACCGGCCTGGGCTTCCAGCACGTCGGTCTTGTCCGACAGGCCTACATCGAAGCGCTCATTGGCCTGGTCGAGCTGGCGCTTGAACGCTGCTTCCTCGGCCTTGGTGGAGGCCAGGTTGTCCTGGGCGCGCAGCACGGAGAAGTAGGTTTCCGCAGTCTGCAGGATCAGATCCTGCTGAATCGCGGAGAAGTCCAGCGAGGCCTGCTCGGTGAGAGACTCCGCGGCCTTCAGCTGGAACCAGCGGTCGGCACGGAAGATCGGCTGGCTCAGGGTCGCCTGGTAGGCGATGCCGCTGCGCGAAAAGGTGTTGGAGGGATCGTCCAGCTTGGTCCGGGTGTCGTTGGACGTGGCACCGCCGTTAATCTGCGGCAGCAGGCCGGAACGAGCCTGGGGTACGGCCTCGCGTTGCGCCTCGTAGTTGGCGCGGGAAGCGGCGAGGTCAGCGTTGTTGTCGACGGCGTCCTTGTAGACGGTCACGAGGTCCGTCTTGGCTGACAGGGGTGCATCTACGGCCCAGGCGGTTCCGGCAAAGGCGGAAGCCACGGCGATGGCCAGCGAGAGTCTGCGCAGCATGATCAATCCTGGATACTGAGGTGTCGGGCAAGGCTACGGGGGCGCTGGGGGCGGGTCAAGACGCCCCACAGGCGGCCTCAGTGTAGTTTGCGACAAGCTATGTTGCTTGCCTGCAACAATCCTTTCCTATTGAGGTACTTGCGTCATTTGTCGACGCGCCGGTCACATTATTCTGACCACCGGGTTGGTTTTCTCGGGCGAGCTTGTTTAGACTGCGCGAGTTCTTGTCGGGGTGCCTCGAATCGGAGGCTGAGATCGGAGAGTTCCGGATCCCGTTGAACCTGATCAGGTTAAAGCCTGCGTAGGGAACAAGATGTGCCTCCCCAACCCGCATTCCGGGAGGCCCCTCTCGGCACCAGCCCCGGTGCACTCTCTTTCAGGTTCGCTCCGACATCATCCCAGGAGCCAGCCCGATGACCGCAAAACAACAAAAGAACCTGAGCGAGAGCGCCCAGGTCGACCAGCAATCCATCCAGCCTTTCCCCCGTTCGCAGAAAGTCTATGTGCAGGGCTCCCGCCCGGATATCCGCGTGCCCATGCGCGAAATCAGCTTGGACGTGACGCCTACCGCCTTCGGTGGCGAGATCAACGCCCCGGTCACTGTCTATGACACCTCCGGCCCGTACACCGACCCGAGCGTCAGCATCGATGTGCGCAAGGGTCTGGCCGACGTGCGTTCGCCCTGGATCGAAGACCGCAACGACACCGAGCGTCTGCCGGGCCTGACCTCCGAGTTCGGTCAGCGTCGACTGGCCGATGCCGAGCTGTCGGCCATGCGTTTTGCCCATGTGCGCAACCCGCGCCGCGCCAAGGCCGGCCGCAACGTCACCCAGATGCACTACGCGAAGCAGGGCATCATCACGCCCGAGATGGAATACGTCGCCATCCGCGAGAACATGAAACTGGCCGAGGCGCGCGCTGCCGGCCTGCTGAAGGAGCAGCATCCGGGGCAGAGCTTCGGCGCCAGCATCCCCAAGGAAATCACCCCGGAGTTCGTCCGCGAGGAAATCGCCCGCGGTCGCGCCATCATCCCGGCGAACATCAACCACGTGGAGCTGGAGCCGATGATCATCGGCCGCAACTTCCTGGTGAAGATCAACGGCAACATCGGCAACTCGGCCCTGGGTTCGTCCATCGAAGAAGAAGTGGCCAAGCTGACCTGGGGCATCCGCTGGGGTTCGGACACCGTGATGGACCTGTCCACCGGCAAGCACATCCATGAAACCCGTGAGTGGATCATCCGCAACTCGCCGGTACCGATCGGCACCGTGCCGGTCTACCAGGCCCTGGAAAAGGTTGGCGGCATCGCCGAAGACCTGAACTGGGAGCTGTTCCGCGACACCCTGATCGAACAGGCCGAGCAGGGCGTGGACTACTTCACCATCCACGCCGGCGTATTGCTGCGCTACGTGCCGCTGACCGCCAAGCGCGTGACCGGCATCGTTTCGCGCGGCGGTTCGATCATGGCCAAGTGGTGCCTGGCTCACCACAAGGAGAATTTCCTCTACACCCACTTCGAGGAAATCTGCGAAATCATGAAGGCCTACGACGTCAGCTTCTCGCTCGGCGATGGCCTGCGTCCGGGTTCCATTGCCGATGCCAACGACGCCGCCCAGTTCGGTGAACTGGAAACCCTCGGCGAGCTGACCAAGATCGCCTGGAAACACGATGTTCAGACCATGATCGAAGGCCCCGGCCACGTGCCGATGCACCTGATCAAGGAGAACATGGACAAGCAGCTGGAATGCTGCGACGAGGCGCCGTTCTACACCCTCGGCCCGCTGACCACCGACATCGCCCCCGGTTACGACCACATCACTTCCGGCATCGGCGCCGCGATGATCGGCTGGTTCGGTTGCGCCATGCTCTGCTACGTGACCCCGAAGGAGCACCTGGGTCTGCCGAACAAGGATGACGTGAAGACCGGCATCATCACCTACAAGATCGCCGCCCACGCGGCCGACCTGGCCAAGGGGCATCCGGGCGCGCAGATCCGCGACAACGCCTTGTCCAAGGCGCGCTTCGAGTTCCGCTGGGAGGATCAGTTCAACCTCGGCCTGGACCCGGACACCGCGCGGTCCTTCCACGACGAGACCCTGCCGAAGGATTCGGCCAAGGTGGCGCACTTCTGCTCCATGTGCGGACCGAAGTTTTGCTCCATGAAAATCACCCAGGAAGTGCGTGACTACGCCAAGGAAAATGGCCTGACCGACGAACAGAAGGCCATCGAGGCCGGCTTCGCCGAGCAGTCCGGGCGCTTCAAGGACGAGGGATCGGTGATCTACAAGCAAGTGTGAGCGTCAGCTCTGGAACGATGAACAGGCACTGACCTGTCATCCCCACGCTGGAAGCCGGGCCTCGTGCCCGGCTTTCCGGTTTGTGGCCAATTCATAACTACAGTCCATCAGGGCAACTGCCAACGTGAACACCCCGACCAGCTACTCGCCGTCCATTCCGGTCGCCTTCGACCAGCGCGTTCTCGGCACGCGCGATCTGTTTTCCCTCTGGTTCTCCCTCGGCCTTGGCCTGATGGTGCTGCAGACCGGCGCGCTGCTGGCGCCGGGCCTCGGTGCCAGCGACGCACTGCTGGCTATATTCCTCGGCACCGGCGTCGGCGTGCTGCTGCTGGGTGCGGCCGCGATGATCGGCAGCGACACCGGCCTGGCCTCCATGGCGGCGATGAAGCTCAGCCTCGGCTCGGCGGGCGCGACCCTGCCAGCCTTCCTCAATCTGCTGCAACTCGTGGGTTGGGGCGCCTTCGAGATCATCGTGATGCGCGACGCGGCCAGCGTCCTGATCACTCGTGGCCTGGGCGAGGACAGCCTGTGGGCTTCACCCACGCTCTGGACCCTGGTGTTCGGCGCCCTGGCCACCTTGCTCGCGGTCGCCGGTCCGCTCGCTTTCGTACGTCGCATCCTGCGCCGCTGGGGCATCTGGCTGCTGCTGGGCGCCTGTGTCTGGCTGACCTGGGATCTGTTCAACCGCGCTGATTTCTCGGCCCTGATGGCGCGGGCCGGTGACGGTTCGATGAGCTTCGCCCTGGGCTTCGATATCGCCATCGCCATGCCGCTGTCCTGGCTGCCGCTGATCGCCGACTACTCGCGCTTCGGCCGTCGTGGTGGCGGCGTCTTCGCCGGTTCGGCCCTGGGCTTCTTCATCGGCTGCCTGTGGCTGATGGGCCTGGGCGTGGCCTACACCCTGGCGTTCGCCGAGGGCACCGATGCCAACGCACTGCTGCTGGCCCTGGCCGGCGCGGGCATGGGGATACCGCTGCTGCTGATCCTGCTGGACGAGTCGGAAAAGGCCTTTGCCGATATCCACTCGGCGGCAGTGTCCAGCGGCATCCTGCTGCCGCTGAAGGTCGAGCATCTGGCACTCGCCATTGGCCTGCTCTGCACCCTGATCGCCTGGTTCGCGCCGCTGGCCGATTACCAGAACTTCCTGCTGCTGATCGGCTCGGTATTCGCGCCACTGTTCGGCGTGGTGCTGGTGGATCACTTCGTCCTGCGTCGCCGCCGCGCCGATCTGGCGCCGCGCGTGGCATTGCGCTGGGACACGCTGGTTGCCTGGGGCTGCGGTGTCGCGATCTACCACCTGCTGGCCAATCGTTGGCCGGAGCTGGGTGCAACCCTGCCAGCCCTGCTGGCAGCCGGCGGGTTGCAATTGCTGCTGGGACGCTTCAGCCGCGTCCGGGGAAATACTGGGGCTTCAGTATTCCGTTGAGCTGCGGGTAGGGGATGCGAATCTCCGGGTGCCCGCTGGAGTAGGGTGCGATGCTGTACACGTCGTATTTGAGCAGCATCGCACCGTAGCCAAGGCCCACATTGGCGGTGCGTTCGAACGGCCAGGTCTTGATGAAGTCGGGGTCCTGGTCGAACTTGTTGGCCGCCAACCAGCGCAGGTGGGCCTGCTCGGCGACTTGCCAGAAGGCTTCTTCCTGACCGGGAAGCAACATGTCGCCAAGGCTCAGCGGCTTCTCCAGCTTGCGGTCGTAGTTGATGAAACCGCGTCCGGGCATGCCATGGGCACCACCGGTGAAGAGGTAGCTGGACAGCTCCACCAGCACGAGCTTGTCGTGCTGCTCCAGCACCTTGGCTTGCAGGTAGCTGCTCCAGCCCGGTTCGGCGCTGGCGAGAAAGTCCTTCTCGTAGGATTCGAGCGACGCCGGAAGCGGCTCGCCGGGGCCGTTCTGGGTCATCTTCAGCAATCGCTGGTTGATCAGCGAATTGAGCTGCGGCTCATCGGCGAAGCTGATGGTGTCGATGTTCACCAGCGGACAGGTTTCGCCCTGGCAGCCGGGCTTCAGGTGTTCCCAGGCGTGGCGCTGCGGTTCCAGTTTGGCGCTGCCGCCGGGCAGCATCTGGCAGGCGCTGAGCAGGACGCCGAGGCTGGCAGCGGCGAGGAGTCGGGCGAGGGGCATCGGCTTCATCATTCAGGGGCGGATTCCGAAAAAGTGCAGGCTTCGACTGCCATCGGGGCCGTGAGTTCGCGTTTCCCGGGCAGCTTTTCGCCGCGCATCTTCCCAGTCCGTGCCCCGTCTGCAAAGAGGCTGCAGCCTGCTCGACCAAGGGGTAGGATGCGCGAATCGAAGCCTTCCGCAGCAGTGAGACCCACCCATGACCGAAACCTTCAAGCCGGGCCCCGACGCTGTCGAGATCGTCGAACGAGAAACCTGTTTCCAAGGTTTCTACCGCCTGGACCGCCTGAGCCTGCGCCATCGCTTGTTCTCCGGCGACATGGGACCGGTCATCCATCGGGAACTCTTCGTTCGTCACGATGCTGTCTGCGTGCTGCCCTATGATCCGCAACGGGATGCGGTGGTGCTGATCGAACAATTCCGCGTCGGTGCCTTCGGCAAGAGCGAAAGCCCGTGGCTGCTGGAACTGGTGGCGGGGTTGATCGACAAGGACGAGGAACCGGAGGAGGTCGCCCGTCGGGAAGCCGTCGAAGAAGCCGATCTGCAGTTGACTTCGCTGTGGCCGATCACCACCTACTATCCTTCACCAGGGGGCTCCAACGAGCGTGTGCACCTGTACCTCGGACGTTGCGACAGCAACGGCGCGGGCGGCGTACACGGGCTGGCGGAGGAGGGCGAAGATATCCGCGTGCACGTGCTGCCGCTGGAAGACGCCCTGGCCCTGATGCGTGAAGGGCGGCTGGACAACGCCGCGAGTATGCTGGCCTTGCAGTGGCTGGCGCTGAACCGTGCTGAAGTCAGGGGGTTGTGGACGTGAATCTGTTGCGCGATCGCTACCGGGTCGATCTCATCGGGCTGCAAGCAGCCTGTGAGGCGAACTACGCGCGCCTGATGCGTCTGCTTCCGCAGATGCGCGAGGTGCGTGGTTCCCGCCGCGTCGCGCTGAGCCAGGGCGAGCGCCTGCTCGGTGTTTTGGCCCTGGAAGTGGTCGAAGCCTGCCCCTATACCACCACGCTGCAGGTGCGCCAGGAGCACAGCCTGCCCTGGCTGCCGTCGCCACAGCTGGAAGTGCGCGTCTACCATGACGCGCGCATGGCGGAAGTGGTCGGTGCCGAGAATGCACGGCGATTCCGCAGCGTGTATTCCTATCCCAACGCCGACATGCACCAGCCTGATGAGAAGAGTCAGCTCAATCTCTTCCTCGGTGAGTGGCTGAGCCATTGCCTGGCTTGTGGCCACGAACTGGAACCGGTCGTCCTCTAAACTCTGGGCGAAACGCCCCGCGATCGACGGGCTCCCGCAGGTCCTGCTTTTGTCTGCAAGCGCCTGCGACTGGTCGGCCAGCTTGATCCGCAGCCGCCAAATGTGAACCATTCCCGCTTCGCGGGTTTACCCATTGCGCGCGCAGCAACCATAATCGGAACACCTTGCCCGAGGAGAAGGCCTTGCCCAATCCATTCCCCCCTGCCGCTGACGAGTCGGTGCTGCTGGTGCAGCTGTCCGACAGCCACCTGTTCGCCGAGGCGGACGGCAAGCTGCTGGGCATGGAAACCCGCGACAGCTTGCTGCGGGTGATCGATCAGGTGCTCCGGGAGCAGCCGCGCATCGACCTGGTACTGGCTACGGGCGACCTGTCCCAGGACGGCTCGGTCGAGTCCTACGAAGCATTCCGGGATCTGACTGCGGTCATTCCCGCGCCTGCCCGCTGGTTCCCGGGCAATCACGATGAAGTTCCGGTGATGCGTGATGTGTGCGCTGGCACCGCCGAGCTGGAACCCATCGTCGACTTCCCCCATTGGCGTCTGGTTTTGCTGGATTCCACCATTGCCGGCGCGGTCCCCGGACATTTCCCCGCCGAGCAGTTGGCATTTCTGGAAAGTGCCCTCGAAGGGGCCGGCGAGCGCCATGTGCTGGTCAGCTTCCATCATCATCCGGTGCCCATCGGCTGCACCTGGATGGACCCGATCGGCGTACGCAACCCCGACAGCCTGTTCGCCGTGCTGGATCGTTATCCACAGGTGCGGGCGCTGCTCTGGGGCCACGTTCACCAGGAGTTCGACCAGGTCCGCAATGGCGTACGCCTGCTGGCGTCGCCATCCACCTGCGTGCAGTTCGCGCCGGGCAGCGAGGATTTCTGCGTGGGTAACGAGGCACCGGGTTATCGCTGGTTGCGCCTGACCCGTGATGGTCGCGTGGAAACCGGCGTTTCGCGGGTCACCGGGATCACCTTCGAAGTGGACTACAGCATCAAGGGTTATTGACCTTCGCGCCGCGGCACGGCAAGAAGTACAACTTTCCCTCGATCTGCCAGGAAACCGCGTGTCCAGCTCGCAACCCAGCCTCCTTTATATACACGGCTTCAACAGCTCGCCGGCGTCGCTCAAGGCGCGCCAGCTCGGCACGCTCATGCAGCACCTCGGCCTGGCCGAACGCCTGCAAGTTCCGGCTCTGCATCATCATCCGCGACTGGCCCTCGGCCAGCTCGAGGACGCGATCGCCGAACTGGGGCGCCCGGTGCTGGTCGGCAGCTCCCTGGGCGGCTACTATGCGACCCACCTGGCCGAACGCCACGGCCTGAAGGCCGTGCTGATCAACCCCGCGGTCGCCCCGTATCGGTTGTTCGACGGCCAGCTTGGCCCACAGAAGAACTATTACAGCGACGAAATCTGGGAGCTGACGCTGGAGCATGTGATGGCGCTGGCCGAACTGGAAGTGCCGCCCCCACAGGACCCGGCCCGTTACCAGGTGTGGTTGCAGACGGCCGATGAAACCCTCGATTACCGCCAGGCTGAGCGCTACTACCGCGCCTGCGCCTTGCGTATCGAAGCGGGCGGCGACCACGGTTTCCAGAACTTCCCTGCCCATCTGCCCGCCTTGCTGGCCTTTGCCGGCTTTCCCGCGCAGCTGTGGCGTGACATCGACTTTTCCGACCTCTGACTGAAAGGGAATCCATGGCTACTTACAACGCGGATGCCATCGAAGTCCTCTCCGGCCTCGACCCGGTGCGCAAGCGCCCGGGCATGTACACCGACACCTCCCGACCCAATCACCTGGCCCAGGAAGTCATCGACAACAGCGTGGACGAGGCCCTGGCAGGCCACGCCCGCAGCGTTCAGGTGATCCTCCATGAGGACAACTCGCTGCAGGTCATCGACGATGGCCGCGGCATGCCGGTGGATATCCACCCCGAGGAAGGGGTGCCCGGTGTCGAGCTGATCCTCACCAAGCTGCACGCCGGCGGCAAGTTCTCCAACAAGAACTACCAGTTCTCCGGTGGCCTCCATGGCGTGGGCATCTCGGTGGTGAACGCCCTGTCCACCCGCGTCGAAGTGCGGGTGAAGCGCGAGGGCAGCGAATACATGATGACCTTCGCCGATGGCTTCAAGGCCAGCGAGCTGGACGTCATCGGCAGTGTCGGCAAGCGCAACACCGGTACCAGCGTGCATTTCTGGCCGGATGCCAAGTATTTCGACTCCCACAAATTCTCCGTCAGCCGCCTCAAGCATGTGCTCAAGGCCAAGGCCGTCCTTTGCCCGGGTCTTTCCGTCACCTTCGAAGACAAGGCCAGCGGCGAGCGCGTCGAATGGCATTACGAAGATGGCCTGCGTTCCTACCTGGTGGATGCCGTCAGCGAGTTCGAGCGACTGCCGAGCGAGCCCTTCTGCGGCAGCCTGGCGGGTAACAAGGAGGCGGTGGACTGGGCGCTGCTCTGGCTGCCCGAAGGTGGCGACAGCGTCCAGGAAAGCTACGTCAACCTGATCCCGACCGCTCAGGGCGGCACCCATGTCAACGGCCTGCGCCAGGGCCTGCTGGACGCCATGCGGGAGTTCTGCGAGTTCCGCAACCTGCTGCCGCGCGGCGTCAAGCTGGCGCCCGAAGACGTCTGGGAGCGCATCGCTTTCGTCCTCTCGATGAAAATGCAGGAGCCGCAGTTCTCCGGCCAGACCAAGGAGCGCCTGTCCTCCCGCGAGGCGGCGGCCTTCGTCTCCGGCGTGGTCAAGGATGCCTTCAGCCTCTGGCTCAACGAGCACCCGGACCTGGGCATGCAGTTGGCGGAGCTGGCGATCAGCAACGCCGGCCGCCGTCTCAAGGCGGGTAAGAAGGTCGAGCGCAAGAAGATCACCCAGGGCCCGGCGCTGCCCGGCAAGCTGGCAGACTGCGCGGGCCAGGACCCGATGCGATCCGAGCTCTTCCTGGTGGAAGGTGACTCCGCCGGCGGTTCGGCCAAGCAGGCGCGGGACAAGGAATTCCAGGCGATCATGCCGCTGCGAGGCAAGATCCTGAACACCTGGGAAGTGGATGGCGGCGAAGTGCTGGCCTCCCAGGAAGTGCATGACATCGCCGTCGCCATCGGCGTCGACCCCGGCGCGACCGATCTCAGCCAGCTGCGCTATGGCAAGGTCTGCATCCTCGCCGACGCTGACTCCGACGGCCTGCACATCGCCACGCTGCTGTGCGCGCTGTTCGTTCGCCACTTCCGCCAGCTGGTGGAAGCCGGGCACGTCTATGTGGCGATGCCGCCGCTGTTCCGTATCGACCTGGGCAAGGAGATCTACTACGCCCTGGATGAAGCCGAGCGCGACGGCATTCTCGATCGCCTGGTGGCCGAGAAGAAGCGTGGCAAACCGCAGGTCACACGATTCAAGGGCCTGGGCGAGATGAACCCGCCGCAGCTGCGCGAAACCACCATGGACCCGAACACGCGTCGCCTGGTCCAGCTGACCCTCGAGGACGCGGAGGGCACAGTGGAAGTCATGGACATGCTGCTGGCGAAGAAACGCGCGGGTGATCGCAAGTCCTGGCTGGAGTCCAAGGGCAACCTGGCCGAGGTCATGGCGTGAGGGGAGTCTTTTTCCTCCTCGGCCTGTTGTCCTGTGCACCGCTCTGGGCCGCCGACGATCCGGAACAACTGAGGCTGGCCTTCGAATACCCGGTAGAAGGCATGCGCCAGGGCAACCTTTCAGGGCTGGCCCGCTGCGGCGACGACCTGGTGGCGGTCTCCGATCGGGTGGATAGCCAGCTTTACCGGCTCAAACCCATCGGTGGCGTACTCCAGGCCGAAGCCGAGACCTTCCATGCGCCGCCACCTCCCCAGAGCAGCCTGCCCTGGGGTGTGCGCGCACGTTCCTGGGTCATCAGCCTGCTGCGGGGCAACGACCTGGATTTCGAAGGCATCAGCTGCGATGCCGCCGGCAATCGCTACCTGGTGAGCGAGGCCAATGCGGCGGTTCTGCAGTTGCCGGTGTCCGGTGAGCCCAGCTGGCTGCTGCTGCCGGACAACCTGATCCGTCAGGCCCGCGCCAGTGGCATGCTGCTGCACTTCAATGCCTTGCTTGAAGGTATTGCCATCGATCCCAAGGGCGAGCGCCTCTGGCTGGCCGCCGAACGCGAGCGCCGGGGCCTGATGGTGGTCCACAAGCAGCAGTCCACCTGGAATTGCACCGGCGGCTGCGTGATCTTGAGCGAGGGGGGTACCGAACGTCCGCCAGCACCCGTCGGCAGCGAGCAACAGATGCCGCGGGATTTCTCCGACGTCGCCTTCCACGAAGAGAAACTCTTCACCCTGGAGCGCCTGGCGCATCAGGTCTGCCGGCGCAAGCTGAGCAATGGCGAAGTCGAGCGTTGCTGGTCCTTCGCCGAGGAAGCGCTGGCCGATACCCGTCGATACGGTGTGCCTTTCGGGGTGGCCGAGGGTCTGTGGATAGATGCCGAAGGGGCCTGGATCGGCCTCGACAACGGCGGCAAGGCCCGCGGCGACGGCGAGCGGCGCCCGATCGTCTGGCGCTTCACCGCGCCGAAGGGCGGCTGGAGCGCGAAATGACCACACAGACGCCGGGCAAACGTGTGGGAAGGGTCATGCTGGTGCTCGCCTGGGGCATCGGCCTGATCCTGGCCACGCGTTACTTCGGCGTCTGGGAGGACCAGCAGCACAATCCCAATCGTGCACCCGAGTCGGTGAAGGGCGACGGCTATGTGGAAGTGCGCCTGGCCAGCAGCCGCCAAGGGCATTACCTGCTGGATGGCCGCATCGACGGCCAGGGCGTGACCTTCCTGCTCGATACCGGCGCCACCCAGGTGGCCGTACCGGCGCGGCTGGCTGAACGCCTTGGACTGAAACCCGGCGCGGCGGTCACCCTGAGTACCGCCAACGGCCGCGTCACCGGCCATCGCACCCAGTTGCAGGACCTGCGCCTGGGCGACATCCGCCTGACCCAGGTGCCGGCAATCATCGTGCCGGGCATGGACGGCGAAGAGGTGCTGCTTGGCATGAGCGCCCTCAAACAACTCGAATTCACCCAGCGCGACGGCACCCTGGTGCTGCGCCAAGTCACTTCTCCGTGAGGCACGCATGAGCGAATCCCTCGATCTGAGCCTGGAAGGCGTGGAGCGCCGCTCCCTGGCCGACTTCACCGAACAGGCCTACCTCAACTACTCCATGTACGTGATCATGGACCGCGCCCTGCCGCATATCGGCGACGGTCTGAAGCCCGTACAGCGCCGCATCATCTACGCCATGAGCGAACTGGGCCTCGACGCCGACTCCAAGCACAAGAAGTCGGCGCGTACCGTCGGTGACGTGCTCGGCAAGTTCCACCCCCATGGCGACTCCGCCTGCTATGAAGCGATGGTGCTGATGGCCCAGCCCTTCAGCTACCGCTATACGCTGGTCGACGGCCAGGGTAACTGGGGTGCTCCGGACGATCCCAAGTCATTCGCCGCCATGCGTTACACCGAGGCGCGCCTGTCGCGCTATTCGGAGGTCCTGCTGTCCGAACTGGGGCAGGGCACTGTGGACTGGGTGCCGAACTTCGACGGCACTCTGAATGAGCCCGCGACCTTGCCGGCGCGTTTGCCCAACCTGCTGCTCAACGGCACCACCGGCATTGCCGTGGGCATGGCCACCGACGTACCGCCGCACAACCTGCGTGAAGTCGCCGCTGCTTGCGTGCGTCTGCTGGACGAGCCGAGCGCCACCGTGGAGCAACTCTGCGAACACATTCTCGGCCCGGACTTCCCCACCGAGGCCGAGGTGATCACCCCCCGTGCCGAACTGCTGAAGATCTACGAATCCGGTCGTGGCTCGGTGCGCATGCGTGCCGTGTACCGCGTGGAGGACGGCGATATCGTCGTCACCGCGCTGCCGCACCAGGTCTCGGGCTCCAAGGTGCTCGAGCAGATCGCCGGTCAGATGCAGGCCAAGAAGCTGCCGATGGTGGCCGACCTGCGAGATGAGTCGGACCACGAGAACCCGACGCGCATCGTCAT
Organism: Pseudomonas sp. BN414; assembly: GCF_029871275.1. Classification (NCBI taxonomy): domain Bacteria; kingdom Pseudomonadati; phylum Pseudomonadota; class Gammaproteobacteria; order Pseudomonadales; family Pseudomonadaceae; genus Pseudomonas; species Pseudomonas sp. BN414. The sequence continues at coordinate 201,842 of NZ_SSOL01000078.1, read as the reverse complement.
CATCCCGCGTTCCAACCGAGTGGACGCCGATGAGCTGATGCAGCACCTGTTCGCCACCACCGACCTGGAATCCAGCTATCGGGTCAACACCAACGTCATCGGTCTGGACGGCAAGCCCCAGGTCAAGGACCTGCGCACCCTGCTCAGTGAATGGCTGACCTATCGCATCGGCACGGTGCGCCGTCGCCTGCAGTTCCGCCTGGACAAGGTAGAGAAGCGCCTGCACCTGTTGGACGGCTTGCTGGTCGCCTTCCTCAACCTGGACGAAGTGATTCACATCATCCGCACCGAAGACCAGCCCAAGCCGGTGCTGATGGCGCGCTTCGAACTCAGCGAAATCCAGGCGGACTACATCCTCGACACCCGCCTGCGTCAGCTGGCGCGCCTCGAGGAAATGAAGATTCGTGGCGAGCAGGATGAATTGCTGAAAGAGCAGAAGAAGCTGCTGGCGCTGCTGGGCAGCGATACCAAGCTGAAGAAGCTGGTGCGCGACGAGCTGATCAAGGATGCCGAAACCTACGGCGACGACCGTCGTTCTCCGATAGTCGCCCGTGCCGAGGCCCGCGCCTTGTCGGAAACCGAGCTGATGCCCACCGAGCCGGTGACCGTCGTGTTGTCCGAAAAGGGCTGGGTGCGCTGCGCCAAAGGCCACGATATCGATGCCACCGGCCTGTCCTACAAGGCGGGTGACGGGTTCAAGGCGGCCGCCCCCGGACGTTCGAACCAATATGCGGTGTTCATCGACTCCACAGGTCGCAGCTACTCGCTCGCGGCCCATACGCTGCCCTCGGCGCGTGGCCAGGGCGAGCCGCTCACCGGCCGCCTGACGCCGCCTCCGGGCGCCAGCTTCGACTGCGTGATGCTGCCAGAAGACGATGCCACCTATGTCATCGCCTCGGATGCCGGTTACGGCTTCGTGGTAAAAGGTGCCGACTTGCAGGCCAAGAACAAGGCCGGCAAGGCCCTGCTCAGCCTGCCCAATGGGGCCAAGGTGGTTGCTCCACGGCCCGTGCAGAGTGTCGAAGAAGACTGGTTGGCGGCCGTCACCACCGAAGGTCGTCTGCTGCTGTTCAAGGTGGCCGACCTGCCTCAGCTGGCCAAGGGCAAGGGCAACAAGATCATCGGTATACCCGGCGATCGCGTGGCCAGCCGCGAGGAATACCTCACCGACCTGGCGGTGCTGCCGGCCGGTGCAACCCTGGTCCTCCAGGCCGGCAAGCGCACCCTTTCGCTCAAGGCGGATGATCTGGAGCACTACAAGGGCGAGCGTGGACGCCGGGGCAACAAGCTGCCGCGTGGCTTCCAGCGGGTCGATGCACTGCAGGTGGAACCGCTGGCCTGACGCTGACGACGGCGAATTGACGTGGGGCTATGGAGTCCTGCGTCACATTGACGGATGATATGTCCCCTCGCCATTCACTGATGATGGCCAAGACGAATGAATTCGACTGCAGGCTGCCCACAAGGCGGCCGTGGGTGAGATTGATGACTTTGCGTTTCCCCGTGGCATTGATGCTGGTGAGCCTGCTTGGGCTTACTGGCTGCGTACATAGCCCCCCTATTCCGATGTTCCAGCTGGACGCGGGCACCCCGGAGGTGCCCTCCAAGAAGGCTGGGATGCAAGTTCTGCTCGGTCCGGTGACCGTGGCCGACTATCTTCAGCGCGAAACCCTCCTGCAGCGCCAGGCCGACGGCACCCTGACCGCCGCACCGGATGGTCGCTGGGCCGGCAGTCTGGCAGCGGATATCGATCAGGTACTGCTGCGTCAGCTGTCCTGGCGCCTGGACAGCCAGCGCCTGGTGCTGGCACCGGGTAATCCTGGCTTCACACCTGAAGTGCAAGTCCTGCTGACCATCAGCCGATTGGACTCGGGTCCGCAACGCCCGGCTGTGCTGGAAGCCCAATGGCGCCTGCTGGATCGTGCGGGTCAGCTGCGTGACAGCCGCCTGGTGCGTCTGGAAGAGGCCCATGCCGGTACCGCTGCCGACCAGGTGCGCGCGCAGAGCAAATTGCTGCAACAGCTGGCCGAGCAGCTGGCTGCTGCGGTTAAACCCCTGGAAGGCCAGCCGGTTGTCGTCGAGGCGCCGCGCAAACCTGCAGCGCCAGCCCCGGCGAAGGCCAAGGAACCGCAGCCGCCAAAGATCCCCATGGCGGCTCCGGTGCGCACGGATGTGGAAGTCTTCCGCTTCTGATCGCTGGATTGTGAAAAAGCCCGCTCAATGCGGGCTTTTTTCTGCCTGATCGTCCGGTTTCCTGAGTCCGCTGAGCTAACGCCGCATCCTATCTGTAGGAGCGAAGCGGGGTTCACTCTGGAAAGTCCGGGCATCGGCTACAAAAAAAAGCCCGCATCAAGCGGGCTTTTTCGTCATTCGTGCATTCAATGCGCACGGGCTTCATGCATGCGCGCCAGTTGGCGCTCGAGCAGCGAGGGATAAGGCTCCAGCAGGCGTTCAACGCAGCAGGCGCCTTCCGGGCTGGTGATGGCGCGGATGCGCGCGCGCTGGCGGACCAGTTCGTCGTCGGCGATGGCGCGCTCCACCAGCAGCAGGTTGCGGCTGTGCTGGCTCAGTGCCAGGGCGCTCTGGGTGGTGTCATTGAGCAGGAGGTCGCCTTGGCCGAGGCTGGAAAGGTCGTCACCCAGGGTAAGGCCTAGTTGCAGCTGCAGAGTGATGCCGCTGTCGGCGACCTCGATCTGCAGGGCGTGGCCAAGGGCGCGCATGAGCTCACCGCAGCAGAGGGCGTGGGTGAGGTAGTCCTCGCCGCCGTCCTGGCTGTGGAACAGCATCAGGCTGCTGCCGTCGTTCAGGGTCAGCAACTGGCCGTGATAAAGGCGGGCGGCCTGGTCGAGACAGTCGCGATAGCGTTGCAGCAGGTCCATCAAGCGCGTGCGCGGCAGGCGGCGCAATTGGTCCTGTGCACCCAGCTGGATGGCCAGGACGGCACTGTTCTGGGGCTCTTGCTCTGCGACTGGGGCGGGGGCCGGGGTCGGCTCGGCCGATTCCTCGCGCAGCTCGGAGAACGGGCCTTCGTCGTCCGGGGTGAACAGCTTGCTCGGCGTTTCGTCTTCGCCGTCGAAGCTGTCGTCACGCAGGTCGCGGACTTCGAAGTGATCCTGCTCGTCCTGCTCGTCTTGCTCTTCGTCCAGGTAGTCTTCGTCCGCTTCGGCGAAGTCCATTTCGGGGATGGACTCCAGTTCCGGCTCGGGTTCCGGTTTTTCCGGTACGAGGCGGGCTTGCAACTGGCGGGCGAGATCACCGATTTCGTCCTGGCGACCGGCCCCTGGGGCGGGGTCGTCGGGGTCGCGCAGCCATACGCGCAGTTGCAGCAGCGGCGTGGAGATATGGCGGCCGAGGCGCAGGCTCAGGGACAGGGTCAACGCCAGCAGGATCAGGCTGAGCAGCCCCATGCTCTGCAGGCTGATGGTCATGGGCTGCTGGAACTGCTCCATGTCCAGGCTCAGGCGCAGGTGGCCGGCAATCACTTCCTGGAAGGTGATGGGGGTGGAATACAGGCCCTCGGTCTCGCCCAGCAGGCCCTGCTTTGGACGTGACCCCGCTTCGGCGAGGATGCGGTTGTCCACGCTGTAGATGGCAGCGTGGGCCACCAGCGGGTTCTTCACCAGGTTATTCAGCAGCACGTTGAGGCTGAGGATGTCGTTGGACACCAGCAGCTCCGTGGCGGATGCGGCGGTCTGCGCCGTCAGGCTCTGGCCCAGGGCGTCGGCCTGCTGCTGCATGGCCTGCTTGAACTGCATGCCCATGACCCAGGCGTAGATCACCAGTGCCAGCGCCACCAGGAGCAGGCTGTGGCTGGCGATGCGCAGGGCGATCGGCACGCGGCGCTGGCGCAGGGCGTGGAAGATCAACAGGAAGAAATTGTCGGGTTTGACAGGCGTGGGCCGGTTCACAGAGCGCGGCTCTTCTCGGACGAAATTGTGGCGCAGTATAGCGAGCGCCCCTTGCAGGGCATAGCGCCGGGCATGCTACGAGTGCTGCGAAAGTGGGTAGAATGTGCGCCTTTTCATGCGTTGAGTGAGGTGCGCCTTGCGCGAAATTGTCCTGATCAACATCACTGGCGAGGACCGCCCCGGCCTGACCGCGGCCATTACCGGTGCTCTGGCCCAGGGCGGCGTGAATATCCTGGATATCGGCCAGGCGGTGATACACGACACCTTGTCGTTCGGCATCCTGGTGGAAATCCCGGATAACGCCGAGGCCTCGGCCGTGCTGAAGGACGTGCTGTTCACTGCCTACAAGCTGGACCAGCAGGTGCGTTTCACCCCGGTTCCCGAAGCGGATTACCAGCAGTGGGTCGATGGCCAGGGCAAGAGCCGTTATATCGTCACCCTGCTGACCCGCAAGGTCACCGCCGAGCAGCTGCAGCGAGTGAGCTCGATTACCGCCAAGTACGGCCTCAACATCGACCACATCGACCGTCTGTCGGGTCGCATGCCGCTGGATACGCCTGCTGACCAAGGCAAGGGCTGCATCGAGTTCTCCGTTCGCGGCGAGCCGGCGGATCCCGTGGCCCTGCGCGCCGAATTCCTCAGCGTGGCCCAGGAGCTGAATGTCGACATCGCCTTCCAGCGCGACTCCCTGTTCCGCCGCAACCGCCGCCTGGCCGTGTTCGACATGGATTCGACCCTGATCGAAGCCGAGGTGATCGACGAACTCGCCAAGGCCGCTGGCGTGGGCGAGCAGGTCGCCGAGATTACCGAGCGTGCCATGCGTGGCGAGCTGGACTTCCGCGCCAGCTTCAAGGAGCGCCTGGGGCTGCTCAAGGGGCTGTCTGAGGACGTGCTGGAAGAAATAGGTGCTTCCCTGCGCCTGACCGAAGGGGCGGAAACCCTGTTCGCCGAGCTCAAGCGCCTGGGCTACAAGACTGCGATCCTCTCCGGCGGCTTCAGCTATTTCGCCAAGCAACTGCAGGAAAAGCTCGGGATCGACTACGTATTCGCCAACGAATTGCAGATCGTCGACGGCAAGCTGACCGGCGTGGCCATCGAACCGATCGTCGACGCCCAGCGCAAGGCCGATCTGCTGCGCGAGTTGGCGCAGAAAGAAGGCTTGCGTCTGGAGCAGACGATCGCCGTCGGCGATGGCGCCAACGATCTGCCGATGCTGGGGCTGGCGGGGCTGGGCGTGGCCTTCCGTGCCAAGCCGCTGGTCAAGCAGTCGGCCAAGCAGGCCATCTCCACCCTAGGGCTGGACGGCATCCTTTATCTGCTCGGTTTCCGCGACCGCGACGGCAAGGACTGATCGTCCAGCTGGACATGAAAAAGCCGCCTTCGGGCGGCTTTTTCGTTGCAGGCGGGTTACTCGTCGCCGGACGAGAAGTCGTAGTCCATCGCCTGGCTGGGCCCTTGCAGGTAATAGCCCTGGATGTAGTTGACGCCGGCCTGCCAGAGGGTCGCCAGTACGCTGGCGGTCTCGACGAAGGGCACGATGGTCAGCTTGGCCTGGGCATGCAGGCTGGCCAGCAAGGTCTTGAGGACTTCCTGGTTCTCGGCGCGGCTGAGGTCCTGGGTGAAGGAGCCGTCCACTTTCACGAAGTCGATGGAGAGATGCTTGAGGGTGTTGAACGGGTTGAGGGCACAGCCGAACTGGCTGAGCGCCACCTGGCAGTGCAGCTCGGCGAGACCCTGGGTCAGCGCTTTGGCTTGTTTCAGGTAGGCGATGGCATCCGGTTCGCTGAACTGGAAGATCAGCGCGTCGGACGGCAGTCGCGCCGCTTTCAGGGCCACGCTGAGCCAGGGCAGCAAGGTCTGGTCCTGCAGGCTGGCGCCCGAGAGATGAACGAAGAGCCGCGTGTTGTGGCCCTTGGTGCGGTGCTCGGCGAGCAGCTTGATAGAATTGAGGATCACCCAGCGGTCGATCTTCTCGGCGAGGCCGGCTTCCTTCGCCGCGTCGAGGAAGTCAACCGGCGGTACTTCCGCGCCTTGCGGGTTGAGCAGGCGCAGCAGCACTTCGTAGTGCTCGAAACTGTCACCGCGCAGGCTGATGATCGGCTGGAACAGCAGTCGGAAGCTGTTGTTCTCCAGGGCCTGCTGGACCATGGCCACGAGGCTGCCCCGGTTGGCCGCCGCCGCGAGCTCATCGGCAGGGTTGTAAAGCTTGAGACCGTTCGCGTCGCCCAGCTCGTCGGCACAGCGGTGGGCGCGGTCCACCACGTCCTGGGCCTTCGGCGTGGTCTCACTGAGACCGGCAACGCCAATACACAGGTTGAGCTGCACGGTACGGCTGCTGACATCGAACAGATGGATGTCGATCTTCTTCAGCAGGCCCTGCAGTCCTTCTGCCGCCTGTTCCGGCGTGATTCCCTGCTGCAGGACACTGAAGACGTCGTCGCCATAGCGGGCGAGTTGCGCATCGCCGGCGAAGTGGGCGCGCAGCAGGTTGGCCAGATCCGTGAGCAGCAGGTCGACGCCGGCGATGCCGATTTCGGCCAGCAGGCTGGAATAGCGTGCGACGCGGATGTACGCGAGGCTCGATGGCTGGCTGGCCTTGACTGCGCGCTCGGCAGCGGCGTCGAGCATCTCGTTGAAGTGGGAGCGGTTGAACAGGCCGGTGACCAGGTCCTGGCTGCTGATCTCGCGAAGCTTCTCTTCCAGTTCGGTGCTGTCGGTTTCGGCGCGGATCACCACCTGGATACACGGCTCGCCATCGTAGGTGGCGGGGGAGAAGTTCATGCGTGCCTGGAAGCTCTGGCCGTCGACCTTGCAGCCGTTGCAGGTGAGCTCGCCACTGCCTTCGCCTTCGCGATAATTCTTCAGGAAGTCCTTGAATCCGGCCTGGTCGGCACCGGCGATCAGGTCGATCATCGGCATGCCTTCGAGTTCGTCACCGTCGTCGTAGCCGAACATCTCCACGTAGGCGCGGTTTGCATAGATGTGCATGCCGTCGTGTACGTAGGCGATGGCATCGACCGAGCTGTCCAGTAGCAACTGGCAGCGTTTCTCCGCTTCCCGCAGGCTGACCTCGGCGGCGCGACGGGCGCGGCGTTGCTCGAGGTTGGCCAGCTCACGGTTGGCCACCAGCACAAGCCGTTCATCCTCGCCTTGGGGCAGGGCGTCCTGCGCACCCAGGGCCAGGGCCTCGGTGATGAGGTCGGAGTCGTTGTCCTGCACCAGTTGGATGAAGGGGATGTCCTTGGACTGGCGCCGAATGCTGCCGAGGGCTTCGCCGGGGCTCAGGTGTTCGCTGCTGGGCGCGGCTATCAAGAGGTCCCAGCTCTGCTGCAGGACTTCATTGAGGTCGTCGGCGGAAACAATGCGATGGACTCGCGTCGCGCGACCGGCGTTGCGGAACAGGCTGACCAGGCGCTCGGCTTCGTTCTGCGAGTCTTCCAGGATCAGCAGACGGATCGTTTTCTTTTCGATGGCCATGGCCTGTGCTTAGCGCCGAACGAGCGCGAATAGGCGACGAATGGTGATGAGTCCGGAATCTACAGTGACTTCCATAGTGAGTCAAAATCTTCCTCGCCACCCTGTGGCTGGGTTCCCGAACCGGTTGCCGGTTTCCCTTGTGGAGGTGTCGGCTGCTCGAAAGTCCGGTACTCGAATTGGTTGAAACTGCCCGTACTGGTGAGGCGCCGGGTCAGGACGGCACGGTGCTCGTCGCCATGCAGATTGATCTGCACCCTGTTGCCTTCCTGGAAGGGTAGTCGCGGAGTGATCAGGGTGGCGGGGCGGGAAATGGCGCCGATGGCCGGGAGCAGCAGGGCTCGCAGGTAGTGACTGTTCTGCTCGCCCTTGCGTAGCAGTAGCACGCCACAGGATTGCGCCTGGGGTGCCACCAGTTCGATGCCCATCTGCGTGCCGCCACCGCGTACCTGGCGAATCCAGCGTACGGCGGCAATGCTCCAGCCCTGGCCGGGTGCATCCTGCACGCCGAGCAGTTCGCCGGCCTGCAACTGGCTGGGAACTTCCTTCGGCCAGCTCAGGCAGTAGCCGCCCGGGCTGTGGTTGACCACGGCGACATTGAATGTCGGATAGCTTTCCGGTGCGTTACTGCTCTGGGGCGGCGGGGCGCCGCTCTCAGCCGCAGGCCTGGAGTACTCGATTTCTTCCAGCGGCATGCCCGGCTGCCAACCTTGCGTGGGTTGGGCGTCGAAAGCGTTGGCCCAGATATCTTTGGCGGTTTGTTTGGTGGCCATATCGAACACCGCCTGGCCGATATCTTCCTGCAGCTTGAGCACTTCGCTGAAGGGGCGGCTGCCAGCGAGGAAGAAGTGCAGCGCACTCATGCCGATGCACAGGGTCAGGCTGCCCTGGCCGGGATTGCGCTGGAAGGTGCGCTCGGAAATGTCGCCCCAGGCCGAACTCACATGCTGCAGGAGGTCGAGGGTCAGGCCCTCGGCCATCGGCAGGCGCGATTGGTTGCGCTGCTCGGCCGGCAGCAGCAGGTATTCCTTGATGGCATCCACCAGCGGCAGCGGATCGAGGCCGAGCAAGGTGCGCGGTTCGACTTCCTGGAACAGCGACTTGTAGCGGGGCGGGCCGTCGAGCTGCGGCGCCACGGCGAAGAGGCTGGAAGGCAGTTCCGCCGGCTGCAGTCTTACCAGCGCACTCCAGGGCTCCAGAATTTCCGCGAGGCGCGCGATACCGTTCTGGCGCATCTGGTTGCAGCGGGCGCAACCCAGCAGCAGGGCGACCAGGTAGGTCTGCTCGACGCTCAGCCCAGCGGTATGGCGGGCGAGCGGGTCGCGCACGGTCACGCGATGGAGCTGACGGCTCTGGGCCAGTTGGTAGAGCTGGTGCAGTTCCAGCCAGAGGCCTTCGGGGACCGGACAATAAAGCTGGCTGGAGCGAATGAGGGGGCCGTTCAGGCTGTGCACTGCGCGCTGCAGGGCGATGGCGAGGAACTGGGCGCGCTCGCGGTCGCGGGTCGGGCGAGGCGATTCCTGCACGATGATCAGTTTGTAACCGATCGCCAGATGGTTCTGCAGGGCCTGGCAGAGGTTGGCGACTTTGCGCGGACGCTCATCCAGGACGATCGACTGGCCGAGGAAGTGGCGTTCCAGGTGCTGGCAGACGAAGTGCACCTCTGGGCGCATCAGTTCCAGCAATTGCAGGCGGTTTTCGGTCGGAGTGACGAATTGGTTGAGTTCCACCAGTGCCTGATAAAGCTGGCGAGCGGTTTCGCCGAGATTGGCCTTGGGCAGGTGGGAGATCCAGCGTTTCAGCTCACGAGGGGTGGCATCGCAGAAGGACAGGCTCTGTTTGCTAGGCGCTGGTACGCGCAACAGCAGGTGAGGGCTCTGGTGCTCCATTCGGATCAGTTTCTCCGAATTCTCATACGGGGGAAAAGGTTGAATCTCAGCACTCTATCAGCATCTTTAGCCGGTCGCAGCCTATCCATGGCCGGGCTGTAGAGGCGTTGGCAGATTCCTGTGGACCTGTGCCGCATTCCTGATCCGACCCCGATCGAACCCAGCGGTTCGACCGGGATCAGCGCCAGGTCAGGCACTCTTCGGCGTGGCCAGAAGCTGGCCCATGCGTACCTGGCTACCGGGCCAGGCACTTTCGGCCCAATTCACCTGATCCGGCCCGAACAGGACGATGGCGGTGGAGCCCAGCTTGAAGCGGCCGATCTCATCACCCTTCTCCAGCGTGATGGGTGCGCGCGCGCTTTCGTCGTAGCTGAAGGTTTTCAGTTCGCGCTTGGGCGGCGTGACCAGGCCGGCCCAGGTGGTTTCGATCGAAGCGACGATCATCGCCCCCACCAGCACCACGGCCATCGGGCCGCGTTCGGTGTCGAAGATGCACACGACCCGCTCGTTGCGGGCGAACAGTTCGGGCACGTTTTCGGCGGTGCTCTGGTTCACGGAGAACAGACGGCCAGGCACATAGACCATTTCCCGCAGCGTTCCACCCAGGGGTGCGTGCACGCGGTGGTAGTCCTTGGGCGACAGGTACACGGTGGCGAACTCGCCGCCCATGAAGGGCGCAGCGCGATCAGCGTCGCCGCCCAGCAGTTCGAGCACGCTGAAGCTGTGGCCCTTGGCCTGGAAGCAGCGGCCGTGCTCGATCGGGCCGATCTGGCTGATGGCACCGTCGGCCGGGCAGAGGATGGCGCCGGGGGTTTCGTCCAGCGGACGGGCGCCAGGCTTCAGCGCACGGGTGAAGAAATCGTTGAAGTGCTGGTAGGCGGTGAGGTCCTCGACCAGCGCTTCGCCCATGTTCACCTGGTAGCGCTTGGCGAACCAGGCGGTGAAGGCATTCTTGAACCAGGGCACGCGGCACTCGGCGATGCAGCCGGCCAGGCGCGAAATCAGGTTATGCGGCAGCAGGTACTGGCTGATGATGAAGAGGCGTTCTTTCATTGGTTTTCCTTGATGGTGAGCTTCAGAGCTCGACCGGGGTGTCCGGATGGTTGCCCCACTCGGACCACGAGCCGGCGTAGCCTTTCACGCGTGGGTAGCCCAGGGCCTTGGCGACCAGGTAGGTGAAGCCCGAGCGGTGGTGCGTCTGGCAATGGGTGACGATTTCCTTGTCCGGGGTAATGCCCAGGGACTGGAGGATCTCGGCCATATCGGTGCGAATTCGCATGGCGCGTGCCGGGTCCATGCCAGCGGTCCACTCGAAGTTGACCGCGCCGGGGATATGCCCACCCTTGGCGGCCAGCACCTTGGTGCCGTTGTATTCGCCGGGGCCACGGGCATCCCAGATGGCCAGGTCGGCGGCGCCGAGGCGGCTCTGGATGTACTCGCGAGTCGCGGTGGGCTCGTCATGCAAGGTCAAGGGAATCGGGCCGCCGACCGCAGCCGGAACGACATCGCTGGTTTCCCGGCCTTCGGCCAGCCAGGCATGCAGGCCGCCGTCCAGGTAGTGGTAACGCTGATGGCCGATGACATCGAGCAGCCAGATGAAGCGGCCGGCCCAGCCGCCACCTTCATCGTCGTAGACCACATAGGTGGCATCGGCGCGATGACCCAGTTCGCCGAACAGCGCTTCGAGGTCGGCCTTGGCGGGCAGCAGGCCCGGTGCCGGCGGCTGGCCGAGCTGGGTGCGCTTAGGATCGACGAATCGAGCACCCGGAACATGGCCCGCCGCGTAACGGGCGGCACTGGTGAGGTTGACCAGGATCAGCTCGTCGGCACCAAGCAGGGGCGCCAGCTCGGCCGGTTCGATCACCAGCGGCAGGTTGGAGAAGGCGGACATGGAAGCCTCCAGTAATGGGCAAAGTGGCAGATTGTATAGGAAAGCCTAGCGCCCGCGGCTGGCGAAGCTGGCGAGGGCGCGCTCGATGCACTGCGCGGTCTTGGCGAAGGCGCGCAGGCTGAGTTCGGCGAAGGGGGCTCCGTCCTGGTCGGCCACCACCAGCATGGCCACCCGGCCATTCACGGCGATGGAGCGGAGCAGGATGTGGTGGCCCGGGAACAGGCTTTTCAGCTGGCCGGGTAACAGCGCGGAGAATTGCGCCATGTTGTCAGGCCCCAGGCGCAGCTGACCGGGTTGCGCCAGCAAACGCCGCAGCAGCTGGCTCTGGCTGGGGTCCAGTTGCAGTCCGTTGGCTTCTTTCGGCAACCCCGCCTGGTGCTGGGCGAGCAAGCGGCTGTGATTGCGATCAGCCAGCAACAGCAGGACACGGCGCATGCCACCGCTTTGCAGGGCGTCGCGCGCGCATGCGGCGAGTTGCACGACGTTGGTGAAGGGGCTGGGGTCGCGGAGCAGTTCACCGCAGAACCGGCGCCAGTCTACCAGTGCGGCGCTGTCAGGCGGCGGCGCGGCGGCCGGTTCACGTTTGAGGCGATGCTGGTTCCAGGGCCAGAGCAGGGCTTCGGCCGGGTGCCAGAGGTCGCTGCGGCCATGCAGGCGCCCGCTCTGCGCTGCGTGCTGGTGGACCTGCTGTTGCAGTTCGGCGAGCGGCACCTTCATGAACAAGCCGGTGAGACGCTGCCAGCGCAGACTGTGCCCGTCGCCCCAGCCGACATGGGCGGACATCGCCAGGCCGTTGGCCAGCAGGACAGTGTTGCCCGGCTGGGTCAGCCAGCGAGCCAGGGTTGGGTTGCTGTCCAGTTGCTGCTGCTGGTGCAGCGGATGTTCATTGTCGCGGGCGATGTGCAAGGCCTGCACCAGCAGGCGGCGGTCCTCGTTCAGCAGGCGATAGCCCTGGATGATCCAGTCAGGCAGCTTCCAGTGCGTGGCCAGCGCTTGGCAGAGGCGCAGCAGCGGCACCCCGAGCAATTCGCGTTCGACCTTGCGGGCCGGCTCGCCTTCGCCCAGCACGCGTTTCTCCCAGGTATCGAGGAGTTCCGGGTGGCTGGCCAGCAACGGCCACAGGGGAGAAAGGAACAGCAGGCTGCACCAGTGGATTTCCTGCCAGAGGCGGGCCAGGCGGGCGGCGAACAGGCCATTGGCCTGCTGGGCGGCATGCTGGCTGATCAATTGCAGTTGCCGCAGGCCGTGAGGGATTTCTTCTTCGGGCACGGCCGGCAGGCGGCCGAGCAGCACTTCCGCGCGTTTCAGGCCGAGTCGGCTCAGAGCGACTTCCAGGCTTTCCGCTGGACTGCTCAGCATATTGGCGCTGGCGTTGGCCTCTCGCAGCAGGCTGAGCGCAAGGGCAGGGCTGTCCTGGGTGAGATCGGCGATATCGCGCAGGGAGCGGCGGTTGTCGCCCAAGGCGCGGCGGACTCTTTCATGGGCGGCGGCGGGAACGGGCAGGCGAACCCCATCAAGGTGCTTGATCCAGCCTTCGAGGCTGCGTGGCATGGGCTTTGCGGTTGACATAGGGGGCCGCCAATCTGGCTTTTCGCCTGAACAGGCTATAGTCTGGCGCATATCTTCCGATAATTAGAAGGGGCTCTTTTCATAACCCTTTCTACTGACTCTTCAAGCTCCCTTCCTATGGCAAAAATCATCGGCATCATCGTCGTATTCGCCAGCGTGCTCGGCGGATACATCCTGTCCCACGGCAAGATCGCCGCACTGATCCAGCCCTTCGAGGTAATGATCATCGGCGGTGCTGCGCTGGGTGCCTTCCTGCAGGCCAACCCCGGCAGCACGACAATGATCGTGTTCAAGAAGTCGCTGAAGATGTTCGGTTCCCGCTTCACTCACGGGTTCTACCTGGAAGTGCTACGGCTGCTCTACGAAATCCTCAACAAGAGCCGTCGCGAAGGGATGATGGCCATCGAGGCCGACATCGAAGACGCGCCCGCCAGTCCGATCTTCAGCAAGTATCCCGGCATCCTCAAGGATGAGCGGATGACTGCCTACATCTGCGACTACTTGCGCATCATGTCCTCCGGCAACATGGCGCCTCACGAACTGGAAGGCCTGTTCGACATGGAGCTGGCCAGCCTGAAGGAAGAGCTGGAGCACCCGGCCCACGCGGTCAACCGCATCGCCGACGGCCTGCCGGGCTTCGGTATCGTCGCGGCGGTACTCGGCATCGTGGTCACCATGGCCATGTTGGGCGAGGCCGAGCAGGCAGCGCTGGGCCAGCACGTGGGGGCGGCGCTGGTGGGTACCTTCCTCGGTATTCTCGCGGCTTACGGCTTCTTCGGCCCGCTGGCAGTGTCGCTGGAGCACGACGCTCGCGAGGAATTGAACGTGTTCGAGTCCATCAAGGCCTGCCTGGTAGCCTCGGCTTCCGGCATGCCGCCGTCCCTGGCAGTGGAGTTCGGCCGCAAGACGCTGTTCCCGGCCCACCGCCCGAGCTTCAGCGAGCTGGAGCAGGCCGTACGCGGCAGCTGAAGGCTGAGTCATGGAGAACAATCAGCCCATCATCGTAAAGCGCGTCAAGCGCTACGCCGCCGGGCACCACGGCGGCGCATGGAAGATCGCCTTCGCCGACTTCGCCACCGCGATGATGGCCTTCTTCCTGGTGCTGTGGCTGATGTCGTCGGCCACTCCGGAGCAGAAGAAGGCCATTTCCGGCTACTTCAAAGACCCCATCGGCTTTACCGAGAGCGCCAGTCCTTATGTCATCGACCTGGGTGGTACGCCGACGCCTGCACCTGACCGCACGCTCAATCCGGAGTTGAAGGACGCCCCTGACTCCCAGGATTCGGCGATCGATTCCACAGAAAAGGCGCCGGTGGATGCCAGCCAGGTGGAAACACTGGCCGACCAGATCGAGCGGGAACGCTTGGAATTGTTGCTGCAGGAATTGCAGAACAAGGTCGAAGAGAACCCCGAACTGCGCAAATTCAAAGACCAGATCCTCTTCGAGATCACCCAGGACGGCCTGCGTATCCAGATCATGGATGCGGCCAATCGGCCCATGTTCGACCTCGGCAGCGCGCGCCTGCAGCCGTACTTCGAAGACATCCTGCTGATCCTCGCCGAGACCATCAAGGCGGTGCCCAACAAGATCAGCATCAGCGGGCATACCGACGCCAAGCCCTATGCGGGGGATGGCGAGTTCGGCAACTGGGAGCTTTCCGCTGGTCGTGCCAATGCTGCGCGACGGACCCTGATCGCCGGTGGTTACCCGGACGAGCAGGTGGCGCGGGTGGTGGGTTATGCGTCGTCGGCGTTGTTCGACCGCAAGGACCCGTTCAACCCCGTGAACCGCCGTATCGACATCATCGTCCTGACCAAGAAGGCGCAGCGCGCCATCGAGGGTGAGCAGGGCGATGCCGCCAAGCCTGAGGAACCGCCGGTGCAGCCCGAACCACCCGCCAGTGGAAGTGTCGCGCCGGAAGCACCATCGAACGAGCCGGCAGTGCCCACCCAGCCGCGTGAACTGCGGGAGAAGCTGAATATCTTCGAGGATGGCGTGCTGAAGATGGACGAGCCCAAAGGGCAGTGATCCATCCGAAAAACTGAAAGGCCACGCAATGCGTGGCCTTTTTTTTGCGGGTTAGCTGCCGGCTCAGTACTCGTCGGTTGGCAGGCTGGAAAGGATGTGTCGGTAACTGGCCATTCGCTGCGGATGCACGCGGCCGTCTTCCAGGGCCTTCAGCAGGGCACATCCAGGTTCCCGGTCGTGCTTGCAGTCGCGGAACCGACAGGTTCCGAGTAGCTCGTTGAACTCGACGAAGCCGGCCTCGACATCGCTACGGCTGACATGCCCTAGGCCGAACTCGCGGATACCGGGGGAGTCGATCAGCTCGCCGCCGCCCGGGAAGTGGAACAGGCGCGCCGTCGTGGTGGTGTGGGTGCCCTTGCCGGTGAGTTCGGACAGCGCGCCTACGCGGGTGTCCACGCCCGGCAAGAGGCTGTTGACCAGCGACGACTTGCCCACGCCGGACTGGCCGACGAACACGCTGATGTGGCCGTCGAGCCGGGCCATCAGGTCTTCCATGCCGCCGCCTTCGCGCGCCGATACTTCCAGCAGCGGGTAGCCCAGCTGGCGATACACGCCGAGCAGGTCGTCGAGCATGGCGGCGTTTTCGTCATCCACCAGATCGGCCTTGTTCAGCAGTAGCAGCGGGTGGATGCCAGCGTGCTCGGCAGCGATCAGGTAACGGTCAATCAGGTTGGCGTGCGGATGCGGGAGCGGGGCGAAGACGATGACGATCTGGTCGACGTTGGCCGCCACCGGCTTGAGCACGCCTCGCATGTCCGGTCGGCACAGCTCGGAGCTGCGGGGCAGCTGGGCGACGATCACGCCGCTGCCCTGATTGCCGTGGCGCCAGACGACGCGATCACCGGTCACCAGGGGTGGCAGGTTGGCGCGCAAGTGGCAGCGCACCACTTCGCCGGCCTGTTCGCCGTCCAGGGCTTCGACCTCCACCTGGACGCCGAAGTGGGCGATCACCAGGCCCGTCTGCTCGGGGCCGAGGTCGCCACCCTCGAGCTCTTCGAGTGCGCGCGACTCCCGCTTGGCTGCGCGGGCGGCGCGCTCCTCTTGAATTTTCTCGATGCGCCAGCTCTGCCGGCGGGTAAGTTGGCGTTTGGCCATGGTGGTTCCGCTTGGAAAAAACCGCGCGAGTTTAGCACGCAGCCCGCAGCAGCAGGCTCTAAGCTAGAATGCGCGTCTTGCCCTGGAGACCGAATATGCAGAATGCCCTGAACCTGATCTGGATCGATCTGGAAATGACCGGCCTGAACCCGGATACGGACGTCATCATCGAAATGGCCACCATCGTGACGGACAGCGAGCTGAACGTCCTGGCCGAAGGTCCGACCATTGCGATCCATCAGAGCGATGAGATTCTTGCTGGCATGGATGAGTGGAACACCCGTCAACATGGCCAGAGCGGTCTGACCCAGCGCGTACGCGAGAGCCGTATCAGCATGGCGGAAGCCGAGGCGCAGACCCTGACTTTCCTCGAACAATGGGTGCCCAAGGGCAAGTCGCCGATCTGTGGCAACAGCATCTGCCAGGACCGCCGCTTCCTCTATCGGCACATGCCGCAACTGGAGGCCTACTTCCACTACCGCAACCTGGACGTTTCCACCGTCAAGGAACTGGCCGCGCGCTGGTCGCCGAAAGTGCGTGAAGGGGTGAAGAAGAGCAGCAGCCACCTGGCAATGGACGACATCCGTGATTCGATCGCGGAGCTTCAGCACTACCGCGAGCACTTCTTCAAGATCTGATTCAGGCGCCGCTTGCCCTGTGCCGGGCAAGCGCCCACTCCACATGCTCGCGAACCAGCGCCGAGGGATGCTCGCGGCGCAGGTTGAGCGCCTCCAGTACCGGAATGCTCGAAGGAGCATTGCCCAGTCCCACCGCCAGATTGCGTAGCCAGCGCTCATAGCCGGCGCGGCGCAGTGGCGAGCCTTCGGTGCGACTCAGGAATTCTTCCTCGCTCCAGCGGAAAAGCTCCGCCAGCTCGGCGTTGTCCAGGCCATGGCGCGGCTGGAAATCGCCTTCATCCGACGGGCGGGCGAAGCGGTTCCACGGGCAGACCATCTGGCAATCGTCGCAGCCGAATACCCGATTGCCGATCAGCGGGCGCAAATCTTCGGGAATGCTGCCCTTGTATTCGATGGTCAGGTAGGAGATGCAGCGCCGCGCGTCCAACTGATAGGGGCCTGTGAACGCGGCGGTCGGGCAGATATCCATGCAGGCCGAGCAACGGCCGCAATGTTCGCTGCCGTGCGGTGCGTCCACCGGTAGCGGGGCATCGACGAACAGCTCGCCGAGGAAGAAGTAGCTCCCCGCCTTGCGATTGAGAACCAGGGTGTTCTTGCCGATCCAGCCCAGGCCGGCCTTCTCCGCAATGGCTTTCTCCAGTACCGGTGCGCTGTCGACGAAGGCGCGATAGCTGAACGGTCCTATCGCCTTCTCGATGCGTTCGGCCAGGTGCTGCAGGCGCTTGCGGATCAGCTTGTGATAGTCGCGGCCCAGGGCGTAGCGCGATACATAGGCCTTTTCCGGCTGGCCCAGCACCTTGGCCATGCGCGTGTCGCCGGGCAGGTAATCCATGCGCAGGGAAATCACGCGCAAAGTGCCCGGCACCAGCTCGTCAGGGTGGGAGCGCTTGCTGCCATGCGCGGCCATATAGTCCATCTCGCCCTGGTAGCCGGCGTCCAGCCATCGCTGCAGATGGTGCTCGTGTTCGCCGAGTTCCACATCGGTGATGCCCACCTGCTGAAAGCCCAGCTCTCGGCCCCATTCCTTGATGGATTGGGCGAGGGAGGCGAGATCTTGCGTGGAAAGGATCATGCTGGGGCGGGAAACCGGTGGCGAGGTGGATATAATTCTGCCAGACCTCGCAGCCGTAACCGAATCCGATGCTTTCCTCCCGCGACGACCTGCCACTTTCACTTCATAGCGCCGCCCAGGTGCGGGGCCTCGATGCCCGTCTGATTGCGGCGGGTACCCCGGGTTTCGAACTGATGCAACGCGCCGCCCATGCGACCTGGCGTGCCTTGCGCCGACGATGGCCGGAGGCGGGTAGCCTCAGCGTGCTGGCCGGGCGTGGCAATAATGCCGGCGATGGTTATCTGGTCGCTGCCTTGGCCCTGCGCGCTGGCTGGCGGGTGAAAGTCCTGGCTGTGGGCGCTGCGGATGCGTTGGTTGGGGATGCCGCATTGGCACGGGACGAAGCCGTTGCCGCCGGGATCGCCATCCAGCCCTGGAGCGAATGCGCCGTGCTCGAAGGCGTCATAGTCGATGCGCTGCTGGGTACCGGCCTTGCTGGCGCAGTGCGCGAGCCCTATGCGCAGGCCATCCGCCTGCTCAATGCCAGCGGCCTGCCGGTGCTGGCTGTGGATATTCCGTCCGGCCTCTGTGCCGATACCGGTCGTGTACTGGGTGTTGCGGTGCGCGCGGATCTGACGGTGACCTTTATCGGGCTCAAGCTGGGCCTTTTCACGGCGGATGCGCCGAACCAGGTCGGCGAACTGGTGTTCGATGATCTGCAGGCCGACGCCTCGCTGGTCGCTGCAACGCCCCGTGTCGCCGAGCGCATGGCGGCGGGCAGTCTGCAACGCCTGGCGCCGCGGCCGCGTACCGCTCACAAAGGGCAGTTCGGGCACCTGCTGGTCGTGGGCGGTGATCGCGGACTGGGCGGAGCGGCACTGCTATCGGCGGAGAGTGCGCTGCGCAGCGGCGCCGGGCTGGTATCCCTGGCGACCCGGCCGGAGCATGTTGCAGCCGCCCTGGCGAGGTGTCCGGAGGTGATGTGTGCCGGGATCAGCTCCGCCAATCAATTGCTAGCCTTGGCCGAGAAGGCCGATGTGCTGGTGGTGGGGCCGGGGCTGGGGCAGGGCGCCTGGGGGCGCAGCCTGCTCAGCGTCGTGGTCGGCCTGGAGGCTCCCCAGGTCTGGGACGCCGATGCGCTCAATTTGCTGGCGAACAATCTGGCCGAACTGCCTGCGGGTTCGGTGATCACGCCGCATCCGGGCGAGGCTGCGCGCCTGCTCGGCGTTCCGACAGCCGAGGTGCAGGCTGATCGGCCGCGCGCGGCCCTCGCGCTGGCGCAGAAATTCAATGCTGTCGTCCTGTTGAAGGGCGCTGGCAGTCTGGTGGCGGCCCCCGATGGCCGTCTCGCACTCTGTGATCGTGGTCATCCGGTAATGGCCGGGGCAGGGCTGGGCGATGTGCTCGCCGGGCTGATCGGCGCCCTGCTGGCGCAGGGGATGGACGGCTATGCCGCCACCTGCCTTGCGGTCTGGCTGCATGCCAATGCGGGCGAGAACCTGGCCCGCGCGGGCCGGGGGCTGGCGGCCAGCGATCTGATTCCGACCATTCGTCAGTTGCTCGAGGAGTTTGCACCGTGCCTGAAGTGATCCTGTATGCCGAAGGCGAGGACGCCATGATGTCCCTCGGCGCCCGTCTGGCGACCCTGACCGAAGGGCACGGCATTCTCTATCTGCACGGGGATCTGGGAGCGGGCAAAACCACGCTATCTCGCGGCCTCCTGCGGGGGTTGGGTCATGCCGGTGCGGTGAAAAGTCCCACCTTCACCCTGGTGGAGCCTTATGAAATAGGTGACAAGCGCGCCTTCCATTTCGATCTATACCGCCTGGCCGACCCGGAGGAACTGGAATTTCTGGGTATCCGCGACTACTTCGAAGGCGACGCCTTGTGTCTGATCGAGTGGCCTCAGCGGGGCGCCGGCATTTTGCCAAAGGCCGACCTGGACATTAACATTACGCCGCAAGCGGGCGGCCGTTCGCTGCGTTTTTCGCCACATACCAAACGTGGCGAAGCATGGTGTGCCGCCCTGGCCTTGGGAGCATGAAAACAAAGATGGGGTGGGGTATGCGCTCGCGCGCACTGTTTGCCGGGATTGGGGTTCTGCTCGCGGCGTTCGCCGCTGATGTCCTGGCTGCCGCGGAGGTCCGCGGGGTGCGGCTTTGGCGCGCGCCTGACAATACCCGCCTGGTCTTCGATCTATCCGGACCGGTGCAACATTCCGTATTCACCCTGACGGCTCCCAACCGCATCGTCATCGATATCAATGGCGCCCAGCTGGCTACCAAGCTGGAGCAGTTGTCGCTCAGCAATACGCCGATCACCAGTGTTCGCTCTGCCCAGCGCACCCCCACCGACCTGCGGGTGGTGATCGATATATCGTCCACCGTGACGCCGAAAAGCTTTTTCCTGGCGCCCAACCAGCAGTACGGCAACCGCCTGGTAGTGGACCTGTTCGATCAGGAAGCCGCCGCCAAAGAGGCCAGCGCGCCCCAGGTGGCCACTGCGCCGACTACGCCGCAACCGCCCGTGACTCCTACCCAGCCGGCACCCAGCAAGCTGCCGCCAGCACCGGGTGGCAAGCGCGACATCGTGGTTGCAATCGACGCCGGCCACGGCGGCGAAGACCCCGGTGCCCTTGGGCCCAAGGGCCAGCACGAGAAAAACGTGACCCTGGCCATCGCCAAGGAACTGCAGCGCCAGATCAGCCAGGAGAAAGGCTTCCGCGCCGAATTGGTGCGTACTGGCGATTATTTCATCCCGTTGCGTAAACGCACCGAGATCGCCCGCAAGAAAGGCGCTGACCTGTTTGTTTCCATTCATGCCGACGCTGCGCCCAGCCGCAGTGCCTTCGGTGCCTCGGTGTTCGCCCTGTCGGACCGCGGTGCCACTTCGGAAACCGCCCGTTGGTTGGCCGATAACGAAAACCGCTCCGACCTGATCGGCGGTGTGGGCAGTGTCAGCCTCGACGACAAGGATCGGATGCTTGCTGGCGTGCTGCTCGACCTGTCGATGACGGCAACGTTGTCTTCCAGCCTCAATGTCGGGCAGAAGGTGCTGTCCAACGTCGGCCAGGTCACTTCCTTGCACAAGCGCCGGGTGGAGCAGGCAGGGTTCATGGTGCTGAAGTCGCCGGATATCCCCTCGATCCTCGTGGAAACCGGGTTCATCTCCAACCACAACGAATCCCAGAAGCTGGCATCGCCGGGCCACCAGCAGGCCTTGGCGCGCTCGATCAGGACCGGGGTGAAGCAATTCTTCCAGCAGAACCCGCCGCCCGGTACCTACATCGCCTGGCTGCGTGATCAGGGCAAGATCGCCATAGGCCCGCGTGAGCATATTGTCACCTCCGGGGAGAGCCTGGCGCTGATCGCCCAGCGTTACGAAGTGAGCGTGGCGACACTGCGCAAGGCCAATTCGCTGTCCAACGACAACGTCAAGGTCGGTCAGGTCCTGAACATTCCTGCCGCGACCCTGGCGGCACAGCCATGAGCGAGCCGGCGCGCATCCAGCTGCTGAGTCCGCGGCTGGCGAACCAGATTGCCGCCGGTGAGGTGGTCGAACGTCCCGCGTCCGTCATCAAGGAACTTCTGGAAAACAGCCTGGATGCTGGCGCGCGCCGTATCGACGTCGAAGTCGAGCAGGGTGGCGTCAAGCTGCTGCGGGTTCGCGACGATGGCGGCGGTATTCCCCCTGACGACCTGCCCCTGGCACTGGCGCGCCACGCCACCAGCAAGATTCGCGACCTGGAAGACCTGGAGCGGGTGATGAGCCTGGGCTTCCGCGGCGAAGCGCTCGCCTCGATCAGTTCCGTCGCGCGGCTGACCATGACTTCGCGCACCGCCGATGCCGACCAGGCCTGGCAGGTGGAAACCGAGGGGCGCGACATGGAGGCGCGGGTCCAGCCCGCTGCGCATCCGGTGGGCACCTCGGTGGAGGTTCGTGACCTGTTCTTCAATACCCCGGCGCGGCGCAAGTTCCTGCGTGCCGAGAAAACAGAGTTCGACCATCTGCAGGAAGTCATCAAGCGCCTGGCCCTGGCCCGCTTCGATGTGGCTTTCCACCTGCGGCACAACGGCAAGACCATCTTCGCGCTCCATGAAGCACGCGACGCCATCGCCCGCGCCCGCCGGGTCGCTACGGTGTGCGGTCCTGCCTTCCTGGAGCAGGCGTTGCCCATCGAGGTCGAGCGCAATGGCTTGCATCTTTGGGGTTGGGTGGGCCTGCCTACCTTTTCCCGTAGCCAGGCCGATCTGCAGTACTTCTATGTGAACGGCCGCATGGTGCGCGACAAGCTGGTGGCCCACGCTGTACGCCAGGCCTACCGGGATGTGCTCTACAACGGCCGGCATCCGACCTTCGTACTGTTCTTCGAGGTTGATCCTGCAGTGGTCGACGTCAATGTGCACCCGACCAAGCACGAAGTGCGCTTCCGCGATAGCCGCATGGTTCATGACTTCCTCTACGGCACGCTGCACCGCGCCTTGGGTGAAGTGCGTCCGGAGGACCAGCTCGCTGCGCCTGCCGCTACCGACGCGGTTGTCCGGCCGAGTGGTCTTGCCGCAGGTGAATTCGGTCCCCAGGGCGAAATGAGCCTGGCGGCCAACGTCCTGGAGCGCCCGTCGTCCCAGCCGGCCTGGAATCCGCCTGTTGGTGGCTACCAGGCGCCACGTCCGCAACCAGTCGTGCCAATTGCCGAGGCTCAGGGCGCCTATCGCGAGTTTTTCGCGCCGCTGTCGACGGCTTCTGCACCGGCTGCGCTGCCGGAGTCCCAGGGCGATGTGCCGCCGCTGGGCTACGCCCTGGCGCAGCTCAAGGGCATATACATCCTCGCGGAGAACGCCCAGGGGCTGGTGCTGGTGGATATGCATGCGGCCCATGAGCGCATTACCTACGAGCGCCTGAAAGTGGCCATGGCCAGCGAAGGGCTCAAGGGGCAGCCGCTCCTGGTGCCGGAATCCATTGCAGTCAGCCAGCGCGAGGCGGATTGCGCCGAGGAGCATGGCGAGTGGTTCCGCCGTCTTGGCTTCGAGCTGCAGCGCCTGGGTCCGGAAACCCTGGCCATCCGCCAGATCCCGGCACTGTTGAAACAGGCCGAGGCCTCCCAGTTGGTGCGTGATGTGCTTTCTGATCTGCTGGAATACGGCACGAGCGACCGTATCCAGGCGCACCTCAACGAGCTTCTGGGCACCATGGCTTGTCACGGTGCTGTGCGGGCGAATCGTCGCCTGACCCAGCCGGAAATGAATGCCCTGCTGCGCGACATGGAGCACACGGAGCGCAGCGGCCAATGCAACCACGGGCGTCCGACCTGGACCCAATTGGGCATGGATGACCTGGATAAACTGTTCCTTCGTGGTCGCTGAGCATGGCTGAAAGGCTGCCACCGGCAATCTTCCTCATGGGCCCCACGGCCGCCGGCAAGACCGATCTTGCGCTGGAGCTGGCGCGAACCCTGCCTTGCGAGCTGATCAGCGTCGATTCGGCGTTGATCTATCGCGGCATGGATATCGGTACCGCCAAGCCGGATAAGGCCACCCTGGCCGAGTTTCCCCATCGCCTCATCGATATCCGTGATCCGGCAGAGAGCTATTCGGCCGCGGAATTCCGCACTGATGCCCTGGCTGCGATGGCGGAAATCACTGCCAAGGGGCGGATTCCGCTGCTGGTGGGGGGCACCATGCTTTATTACAAGGCATTGCTGGAAGGGTTGGCGGATATGCCCAGCGCCGATCCCGATGTGCGTGCCGAACTGGAGGCCCGGGCGGCTCGCGAGGGCTGGGATGCGCTGCATCGGGAGCTGGCAGCGATCGATCCGGAGTCCGCGGCGCGCATCCATCCCAACGATCCGCAGCGTCTGACAAGGGCGCTTGAGGTCTACAAGGTCAGCGGGCTCACCATGACCGCCCACCGACAGCGGCAAGCTGCGCAAAATACGGCCGAGAACACGCCAGGAACGGCGCATTTGCCGTATACTGTCGCGCACTTGGCTATTGCGCCGGCCCAGCGTCAGGTGTTGCACGAAAGAATTGCGCAACGTTTTCGTTTGATGCTGGAACAGGGTTTCATCGAAGAGGTCGAAGCGCTGCGCTGCAGAAGTGATTTGCATGCAGGGTTGCCGTCGATAAGGGCGGTCGGCTATCGCCAGGCCTGGGATTACCTGGATGGCGTGCTGACCCGGAACGAGATGGAAGAGCGCGGCATTATCGCCACCCGCCAACTCGCCAAGCGACAGTTCACCTGGTTGCGCAGTTGGTCCGATCTGCACTGGTTGGACAGTCTTGCTTGCGACAATCTGCCGCGTACCTTGAAATACCTGAAGTCGGTCTCCATATTGAACTGAGACCTCACCGGTTACCGTCTATCCTTGGGGGTAGGGCGGGACCAGTCATCTTTCTTGTCATTTGAAAACTAAAAACTTTTCCCTAAAGGAGTGCGGCACATGTCAAAAGGGCATTCGCTACAAGACCCTTACCTCAATACCCTGCGTAAGGAACGCGTACCGGTTTCCATCTATCTGGTGAACGGCATCAAGCTGCAGGGCCAGATCGAATCGTTCGACCAGTTCGTGATTCTGCTGAAGAACACTGTCAGCCAGATGGTCTACAAACACGCCATTTCCACTGTGGTACCGAGCCGCCCCGTACGTCTGCCCAGCGCTTCCGAGCAAGAGCAGCCTGAGCCGGGTAACGCCTGATAGGAGACTGCTTTGTTTTTCGAACGCCCTGGTGGTGGTGAACGAGCCATTCTGGTTCATCTGGAAGGCCAAAATCCCGAGGCGCGCGAAGACCCGCAGGAGTTCCTGGAACTTGCTCGTTCGGCCGGTGCGGATACAGTGGCATTCGTCTCTGTTTCCCGTCACCAGCCAACGGCGAAGTATCTAATCGGCAGCGGCAAGGTCGATGAGTTGCATGACCTGGTCAGGGCCGAGAAGGCTGAGCTGGTCATCTTCAATCACACCCTCACACCCAGTCAGGAGCGCAACCTCGAGCGCGCTTTTGAATGCCGGGTGCTCGACCGTACCGGTCTGATTCTCGATATCTTCGCCCAGCGTGCACGTACCCATGAAGGCAAGCTGCAGGTCGAACTGGCCCAGCTGGATCACATGAGTACGCGTCTGGTACGCGGCTGGACTCACCTTGAGCGGCAGAAAGGCGGTATCGGCCTGCGCGGTCCCGGTGAAACCCAGCTGGAAACCGACCGTCGCTTGCTGCGTGTGCGCATTCGCCAGATCAAGCAGCGTCTTGAAAAGGTCCGCAGCCAGCGCGAGCAGGCCCGTCGTGGGCGCAAGCGTGCGGATATTCCCTCGGTGTCCCTGGTCGGCTATACGAACGCTGGCAAGTCCACGCTGTTCAATTCGCTGACCACGTCCGAGGTTTATGCCGCTGACCAGCTGTTCGCCACCCTCGACCCGACCCTGCGCCGGCTCGAACTGGATGACCTCGGGCCGATCGTCCTGGCCGACACGGTAGGATTCATTCGACACCTGCCGCACAAGCTGGTCGAAGCCTTCCGGGCTACCCTTGAAGAATCGTCCAACTCCGATCTGCTGCTGCATGTGATCGATGCTCACGAGCCCGAACGCATGGCGCAGATCGAACAGGTGCTGGCGGTGCTGGGTGAGATCGGTGCTGAAGGCCTGCCTATGCTGGAGGTTTACAACAAGGTCGACCTGCTGGCGAACGTCGAGCCGCATATCCAGCGCGACGAGGATGGCAAGCCCGAGCGGGTCTGGTTGTCGGCGCGTGATGGTAGCGGTCTCGAGTTGCTGGAACAGGCTGTGGCCGAGTTGCTGGGTGATGACCTCTTCGTGGGTACCCTGCGTCTGCCACAGCGTTTTGGTCGGTTGCGGGCACAGTTCTTTGCCTTGGGTGCGGTACAGACCGAGGATCACAACGAGGCGGGGGATGCTCTGCTTGCAGTGCGTCTGCCGCGCGTTGAGCTGAATCGACTGGTCAGCCGAGAAGGCTGGCAGCCGAGCGAGTTTCTCGAGCAACACACTTTGCAATAAAGCCCGCTGAGGTGATTTTGCGGCGGGCCGCGGGCTTGGGTAGCATGGGCGGGCGCGCCGTGGGCGCGTCTTTGCTTTATCAGTATGGAGAGCGCTATGGCTTGGAACGAGCCGGGTGGCAACTCGAATAACCAGGACCCCTGGGGTGGGCGCCGTGGCGGCGACCGCAAAGGGCCACCGGACCTGGACGAGGCCTTCCGCAAGCTGCAGGACAGCCTGAACGGATTGTTCGGCAGCGGCAAGAAACGTGGCGGCGGCGACGAAGGTGGCGGCAGGTCGGGCGGTTTCGGCCTGCTTGGCATCGGCCTGGCCCTGCTTGCCGTGGTCTGGCTGTACAGCGCGGTTTATGTTGTGGACGAGCAGGAGCAGGCCGTGGTGCTGCGTTTCGGCAAGTACTACGAGACTGTCGGTCCTGGCCTGAACATCTACTTCCCGCCGATCGACCGCAAGTTCCAGGAGAACGTCACCCGCGAGCGCGCTTATAGCAAGCAGGGGCAGATGCTCACCGAGGACGAGAACATCGTCGAAGTACCGCTTACCGTCCAGTACAAGATCAGCAACCTCCAGGACTTCGTGCTGAACGTCGACCAGCCTGAGGTCAGCCTGCAGCATGCCACCGAGAGTGCCTTGCGCCATGTGGTCGGTTCTACCGAGATGGACCAGGTGCTGACCGAAGGTCGTGAGCTGATGGCCAGCGAAATCAAGGAGCGCCTGCAGCGCTTCCTCGATACCTATCGCACCGGTATCACCGTCACCCAGGTCAACGTACAGAGTGCGGCCGCGCCGCGCGAAGTGCAGGAAGCCTTCGACGACGTGATCCGAGCTCGCGAGGACGAGCAGCGCGCCAAGAACCAGGCCGAGGCCTATGCCAATGCCGTGGTTCCCGAGGCTCGTGGTCAGGCCCAGCGCATCATCGAGGATGCCAACGGTTACCGCGATGAAGTCGTTGCGCGCGCCGAAGGTGAGGCTGACCGCTTCATCAAGCTGCTCACGGAGTACCAGAAGGCGCCGGAAGTTACCCGCCAGCGCCTGTACCTGGAAACCATGCAGGATGTGCTGGCCAATACCAGCAAGGTTCTGGTTTCCGGCAAGGATGGGCAAAGCAACCTGCTCTACCTGCCGCTGGACAAGATGATCGATAACCGAGGTGCCAGCCAGGCTCCGGGTGCTCCGGCAGCGTCGGCCGCCGCGAGCGGCAGTGATCTCGGTTCGCGTGTCGCCACTGACTTGCAGCAGCGCAATTCGCGTTCCAGGGAGAGTCGCTGATGAGCAATAAATCGCTGTTTGCCCTGATCGGCGGCGTGGTGGTGGCCCTGCTCCTGTGGAGCAGCCTGTACATCGTGTCGCAGACCGAGAAGGCAGTGCTGCTGCAGTTCGGCCGCATCGTCGAGGCGAATGTCCAGCCCGGCCTGCACTTCAAGATTCCGTACGTCAACCAGGTGCGCAAGTTCGACGCGCGTCTGCTGACCCTGGACTCGCCCACACAGCGCTTCCTCACCCTTGAGAAGAAGGCAGTGATGGTGGATGCCTACGCCAAATGGCGAGTGGCTGATGCCGAGCGTTTCTACACCGCCACCTCCGGCATGAAGCAAATCGCCGACGAGCGCTTGTCCCGCCGCCTGGAAGCAGGCCTGCGCGACCAGTTCGGTAAGCGCACGCTGCATGAAGTGGTGTCCGGTGAGCGCGATGCGCTGATGGCTGACATCACCTCCGCCCTCAATCGCATGGCCAGCAAGGAGTTGGGCATCGAGGTCGTGGACGTTCGGGTGAAGGCCATCGACCTGCCCAAGGAAGTCAACCGCAGCGTGTTCGAGCGGATGAGTACCGAGCGGGAACGTGAGGCTCGTGAGCACCGTGCCAAGGGTTCGGAACTGGCTGAGGGTATCCGTGCGGATGCCGACCGCCAGCGTCGTGTGCTACTGGCCGAAGCCTATCGCGAAGCCGAGGAAACCCGCGGTGATGGCGATGCCAAGGCCGCTGCGATCTACGCCAAGGCATACGGGCAGGACCAGGAGTTCTACGCTTTCCACCGCAGCCTCCAGGCTTACCGTGAAAGCTTCGCCAACAAGAGCGACGTGATGGTGCTGGATCCCAATAGCGATTTCTTCCGCTATCTGGACAAGGCCGCACGCTGATACAAGTCCCCCGGCGGACGCTCATCGTCCGCCGGGGTGACCGTCAGGGAAAACGTGTTATCATGGGTCAGCCGGGAAATCCCGGCTTTTTTGCGTCCGCGGGAATCATGTGGCAGGAACTCGGCATTGCGTTTTGTCTGATGCTGGTGCTGGAAGGCATCCTGCCCTTCCTCTATCCGCGCCGTTGGCGCGCCGCGGTGCTTGGGGTGGCGGAGTTCAAAGACCGTCATCTCCGCCTGATGGGCCTGTCCAGCATGTTGCTGGGGACCGGCCTCCTTTATCTGCTTCACTGATGGCTTGCCGCCCGGTTGAGAGGGGATTGGCGAAATGGCAACGGTAGATCGCTGGCTGCTGCCAGACGGTATCGAAGAAGTACTGCCGCCCGAGGCGGCACGCATCGAGGCAGCCCGCCGCCAGGTGCTGGATCTGTTCCAGCGTTGGGGCTACGACTTCGTGGTCACTCCGCACATCGAATATCTCGAGTCCCTGCTGACCGGTGCCGGTCAGGACCTCGACCTGCGCACCTTCAAGGTGACCGACCCGCAGTCGGGCCACCTGATGGGATTCCGCGCAGACATCACGCCGCAGGTTGCGCGCATCGATGCTCACACCCTGCGTCGTGAAGGCCCGAATCGCCTGTGCTATGCCGGCAGCGTGCTGCACGCCAAGCCGCGAGCGCTATCCACTTCGCGCAGCCCGATCCAGTTGGGTGCTGAGCTTTACGGCGACGCCAGTCCGGCGAGCGACGTGGAGGTCATCAGCCTGATGCTGGAGATGCTCGAACTGGCCGCCGTGCCGGACGTGCATATGGACCTCGGCCATGTCGGGATCTATCGCGGGCTGGCCAAGGCCGCGGGTCTTTCCGGCGAGGTTGAGCGCAGCCTGTTCGACGCCCTGCAGCGCAAGGCAGTGGACGAGGTGGCCGAGCTCACCGAAGACCTGCCTCACGAACTGGCATCCATGCTCCGCTCCCTGGCCGAACTCTGCGGCAGCCGCGAAGTGCTGGATCTGGCTCAGGGCGTGCTGATGGATGCGCCGGAGGATGTGCATCGCGCACTGGACGAGCTGATCGCCATCGCCGATGCGCTGGAACTGCGCTATCCAGAGTTGCCGCTGTACTTCGACCTGGGCGAGCTGCGCGGTTACCACTATCACACCGGGGTGGTCTTTGCCGCCTTCGTGCCGGGCGTTGGGCAGTCCATCGCCCAGGGCGGTCGCTATGACGATATTGGCGCCGACTTCGGCCGGGCGCGCCCGGCCACCGGTTTCTCCACCGACCTGAAGACCCTGGTGACCCTGGGCAACATGTCGCTGGAACAAGAGATTTCTGGCATCTGGGCGCCGGACAGCCATGACCCGTACCTGTGGTACGAGGTCAAGCGCCTTCGCGCTGATGGCCAGCGCGTGGTGCAGGCCCTGCCGGGCCAGGAAGTGGCAAGCGCACAGGAAGCCGGCTGTGACCGCCAGCTTGTTCTGAGCGGTGGGCGTTGGCAGGTGGCGGCGCTTTCCTGAGACGTTTCAAGGCCGGTGCTGAACTGCCGGCCGCTAACGATTATCCGTGTTTTCCGCCGGCGGCTGCCGGCTCCGAGCTTCTGCGAAGAGGACAAGTGTTATGGGTAAGAATGTCGTAGTCCTGGGCACCCAGTGGGGTGATGAGGGTAAGGGCAAGATCGTCGATCTGCTGACCGACCAGGCTGCCGCCGTAGTGCGTTACCAGGGCGGCCACAACGCCGGTCACACCCTGGTGATCGACGGCGAGAAGACCGTGCTGCACCTGATCCCGTCCGGCATCCTGCGCGAAAATGTCGAGTGCCTGATCGGTAACGGCGTCGTGGTCGCGCCCGATGCGCTGATGCGCGAAATCACCAAGCTGGAAGAGAAGGGTGTACCGGTGCGTGAGCGCCTGCGCATCAGCCCGGCTTGCACCCTGATCCTGCCGTACCACGTGGCCCTGGACCAGGCTCGCGAGAAGGCCCGCGGCGACGCCAAGATCGGCACCACCGGTCGCGGCATCGGCCCGGCCTACGAAGACAAGGTCGCTCGTCGCGGCCTGCGTATCGGCGACCTGTTCCACCGCGAGCGCTTTGCCGCCAAGCTGGGCGAGTTGCTGGACTACCACAACTTCGTTCTGCAGCACTATTACAAGGAGCCGGCGGTCGACTTCCAGAAGACCCTGGACGAGGCCCTGGCCTACGCCGAGCTGCTCAAGCCGATGATGGTCGACGTCGCTGCACGCCTGCACCAGCTGCGCAAGCAAGGCGCCTACATCATGTTCGAAGGCGCGCAAGGCTCGCTGCTGGACATCGACCACGGCACCTATCCGTACGTCACCAGCTCCAACACCACCGCTGGCGGCACCGCCACCGGCTCCGGCTTCGGTCCGCTGTACCTGGACTACATCCTCGGTATCACCAAGGCCTACACCACTCGCGTGGGTTCCGGCCCGTTCCCGACCGAGCTGTTCGACGAAACCGGCGCCTTCCTGGCCAAGCGTGGCCACGAGTTCGGCTCCACCACCGGTCGTGCCCGTCGCTGCGGCTGGTTCGATGCCGTGATCCTGCGTCGCGCCATCGAAATCAACAGCATCTCGGGTCTGTGCCTGACCAAGCTGGACGTGCTCGACGGTCTGGAAACCATCCGTATCTGCACCGGCTACAAGGACCTGAACGGCGAGGTTCTGGTCGATGCGCCGACCGATGCCGACAGCTACATCGGCCTGCAGCCGGTTTACGAGGAAATGCCGGGCTGGACCGAGTCCACCGTCGGCGCCAAGAGCCTGGAAGAACTGCCGGCCAACGCCCGCGCCTACATCAAGCGCGTGGAAGAGCTGGTGGGTGCGCCCATCGATATCATCTCCACCGGTCCTGACCGTAACGAGACGATCGTCCTGCGCCACCCCTACGCCTGAGTCTCCTGACTCCCCCGAAGGGCCGCCATGTGCGGCCCTTCGTCGTTTCAGTGACCGCGAATGTCGCGCTACCGGTCGGCACGTACCTTGCTGGCACTTTATAAATCCGGGTTGTCGCCGTTATAGCGGTAACGGTCGTAAAGGAGCCACAAGTCGTGTCAGCCATCCTGTCTTTGTTGCAAAGCCGTTTGCTTCGTCCGGTCTTCATAGCGCTGGGCATTGCCCTCCTGGTGCAGGTGCTGGTCGCGGTTGCTCTTACGCGGGGCACTGTGAACTCGCTGGTGGAAGAGCTGGGCGTGCGCCTGGGTGGCGACACCCAGCGCCTGGCGGGCGATCTCGAGCAGGCCGGGCAAGAAGTTTCCGGCAGTCTGAGTGCCCTCTCCGCGAAGACCCGTGAGCGTTTGGGGGCGGCCCTGAGCGAGCGGCTTCAGCAGGAGCAGGGCCAGTTACGTCAGACCCTGGAACAGAGCCTCAAGGAGTCGGCCAACGACCTGGCTCAATTGCTGGCGGCCGTAGCGCCGCGGGCCATGTGGGACAACGATGTGCCCACCCTGTCCGAGTTCGCCCGTCGTGCCCAGCGCAATCCCAATGTGCTCTTCGTCGTCTACGACGATGCCAATGGTCAGCACCTGACGCGTTACCTCAATCGCGAGAACCCGCAGATCAAGGCGCTGTTGGCTAAAGGGCAGGGTGATCGCGCCCTGGATAAGGTGCTGAATGCAGCGGCCAGCGATCCCACCGTCTACCTGGTGGAAGCGCCCATCAGTCCCAATGGCGTGGAAATCGGCAAGGTGCGCATGGGTGTCTCGACTGCCGCGGTGGAGGAGCAGTTGAAGGCGCTGGATCAGCGCTTCGTCGCGCTGATCGCTAGCGGAGGCGAGCTGGTGAGCGAAAGCCTCTCCGGCGCTGCCAGCGAAAGCAGTGCGGTCCTGACGGCTCGCCTGCAGTCTGCCCGGGAAGCTGCTGGCAGCATGAATGTGGGTACCCGTCAGGCGGTGGAGTCGGCGGCGGCTGAGTTGCGCTGGCGCATCGGCCTGGGGTTGGCGTTGGTCGGCCTCGGCGTCCTGTTGGTGCTGGCCGTGGTGCTCGGGCGCCGCGTGGTGGTGCGACTGCGCCTGCTGATCAATGCCCTGAACGACCTGGCTGCGGGCGAAGGCGACCTGACGCGTCGCGTCAAACTCGACAGTCGTGATGAGGTCGGCGAAATGGCCACCGCGGTAAACCGCTTCGTCGACAAGCTGCAGCCCATCGTCCGTGAGGCGGGGGATGTGGCGCAGCGCACTGGCGTGGAAATCCGGGCGCTGTCCGAGCGCAGCCAGTCCGCCGAGGCCGCGGCACACCGCCAGCGCAGTGAGGTGGAAGGCAGCCTGAGTGCGTTGGCCGGGATGGCGGCGGAAGCCCAGGCTGAAAGCCAGGCGATGCAGGATGCCTTGCGTCAGGTGGGCGAGATTCGCCAGGCGGCGCAGGACAATGCTGCCATCGCGCGCAAGGTGGGAGGCCTGATCGAGAATCTGGAGGCGCGGGTCCAGAACGGCTCCGAAGTGATCGAGCGACTGGCGCGGCAGAGTCAGCAGATAGAAATGGTTCTGTCGGTGATTCATGGCATTGCCGAGCAGACCAACCTGCTGGCGTTGAACGCAGCCATCGAGGCGGCGAGAGCGGGGGAGAGCGGGCGTGGTTTTGCCGTCGTCGCCGATGAGGTGCGGGCGCTGGCCAGCAAGACCCAGCAGTCCACCGGCGATATCCAGGAACACATCGTGGCCCTGCAGACCGGTGCGCGTGAGGCCGTGTCGGCGATTTCCCAGGCGCGCGAGCGTGCAGTGGAGGGGCTGGAGGCGTTGCGTGACAGCGAGCGCCTGCAGCAGAACGTGCAGCAGGCCGTGGAGCAGGTGCATGGTGCGGTGCAGGCGGCGGCTCGTGCGGCGGAGCATCAGGCGACCGGGGCCGACGGTGTTCGTGGCCGGGTCGATGTGATTCACATCGAGGCCAGTCGGGCGGCCGAAGCGGTAGCGGCGACTGCCAGCAGCGGGCGCGTGCTCGCCGGCTTGGCTGATCAGTTGAAGGCCAGCCTGGGGCAGTTCAAGGCGTAAAGGGATTAAGGAAGGGGCGGGCGCAAGCTCGCCTCTTTATCGGGTGGCAGTCGCGGAATTGCCGGAAGCCAGAAAGCACAAAGCCGAGCAGAGCTCGGCTTTGTTGAAGAGTGGTGCCCAGGAGAAGACTCGAACTTCCACGGTGTTGCCACCGCTAGGACCTGAACCTAGTGCGTCTACCAATTCCGCCACCTGGGCACATTGCGATGATCGCTCATCGACTTATACGGTGTTCATCGTATAACGACACGGAACCGTACAGTCCGTTAAAACGAAACCGAGCTTCGCGGCTCGGTTTTTGAAAATGGTGCCCAGGAGAAGACTCGAACTTCCACGGTGTTGCCACCGCTAGGACCTGAACCTAGTGCGTCTACCAATTCCGCCACCTGGGCACTTTAGGATGCGATGATTGCTCATTCACTTCCTTCACAACGTCTCAGCGACGCTGTGGGCGCGAACTATACGAGCCGACTTTTGTGTTGTAAACCCCTGAGCGCGAAAAAAATTATTCTTCGGACTAAGCTGACCGACAATCGGAATTCGCGCTTCAATAAGACACATGGCAAATCCCTCTATGGATAAAAAGGTGATCACCCCCTAATGGCCGATTGGCAGAACCTCGACCCCGAGGCCGCTCGTGAGGCGGAAAAATACGAGAACCCCATCCCCAGCCGCGAATTGATCCTGCAGCGCCTCGACGAACGCGGCGCCCCGGCCAGTCGGGAGCAGCTGGTGGAAGAGTTCGGCCTGACCACCGACGAGCAGCTCGAAGCTCTGCGTCGTCGACTCCGCGCCATGGAGCGCGATGGCCAGCTTATCTATACACGTCGCGGAACCTATGCACCGGTGGACAAGCTCGACCTTATCTGTGGTCGCATCAGCGGTCACCGCGATGGTTTCGGCTTCCTCATTCCTGACGACGCTTCCGAAGACCTCTTCCTCAGCCCCGCGCAGATGCGCTTGGTGTTCGATGGCGACCGCGCGTTGGCGCGGGTTTCCGGCGTCGATCGCCGTGGCCGTCGCGAAGGTGCCCTGGTGGAAGTGATCGCGCGCGCCCACGAAACCCTGGTCGGCCGTTTCTTTGAAGAAAGCGGCATCGCCCGGGTGGTGGCCGACAATCCGAAGATCCAGCAGGAAGTCCTGGTGCCCCAGGGCAAGCAGGGCGCGGCCAAGCACGGCCAGTTCGTCCAGGTGAAGATCGAGCAGTGGCCGAGCAACTTCCGCCTGGCCCAGGGCGAAGTGATCGAAGTGCTGGGCGAATACATGGCGCCGGGCATGGAGATCGAAGTCGCCCTGCGCAGCTACGACATCCCGCACGAATGGCCGGCGGCTGTGATCAAGGAAGCGGCCAAGCTCAAGCCCGAGGTGGCCGAGAAGGACAAGGAGAAGCGCATCGACCTGCGCGACCTGCCCCTGGTCACTATCGACGGCGAAGACGCCCGTGACTTCGACGACGCCGTTTATGCCGAGGCCCGCAAAGGTGGCGGCTGGCGCCTGGTCGTCGCCATCGCCGACGTTTCCCACTATGTAAAGGTGGGCTCGGCGCTGGATGAAGAAGCGAGCAACCGTGGCAACTCGGTGTACTTCCCGGAGAAGGTCATTCCGATGTTGCCCGAGGTGCTTTCCAACGGCCTCTGCTCCCTGAACCCGCTGGTGGACCGCCTGGCGATGGTCTGCGATATGACCATTTCCCGCGCCGGCAAGTTGACCGGGTACGAGTTCTACGAGGCGGTCATTCATTCCCATGCGCGGCTTACCTATACGAAGGTCAGCCAGTTCCTGGAAACCCCGGATTCCGCCGAAGCGGAACAGTTCGCCGGGCAGCTGCCGCATCTGGTCAAGCCGCTTCAGCAACTCTACAAGCTCTACAAGGTTTTGCTGGCGCAGCGCCAGGTGCGTGGAGCCATCGACTTCGAGACCCAGGAAACCCGCATCGTCTTCAGCGCCGACCGCAAGATCTCCGAGATCCTGCCGACCCAGCGCAATGACGCCCACAAGCTGATCGAGGAGTGCATGCTGTGCGCCAACGTGGCCACCGCGCGCTTCCTTATGCAGCACGAGATTCCGGCGCTCTACCGTGTCCACGACGGTCCGCCGAGCGAGCGTCTGGACAAGCTGCGACAGTTCCTCGCCGAGCTGGGGTTGTCCCTCAATCGCGGCAAGAACGAGCCGACGCCGAGTGACTACCAGGCGCTGCTCGAGAAGATTCGCGAGCGCCCGGACTATCACCTGATCCAGACGGTGATGCTGCGCTCCCTCAGTCAGGCCGTGTACAGCCCGGACAACGAGGGGCACTTCGGCCTCAACTACGACGCGTACACCCACTTCACCTCGCCCATCCGGCGCTACCCGGACCTGCTGGTGCATCGCGCCATTCGCAGCCTGATCCGCTCCAAGCGCGAAAGCGCCCATGTGCAGCGGGCCGGCGCGGCGAGCATGCCCAAGGCGCGCATCTACCCGTACGACGAAGCGCGCCTGGTCCAGCTCGGCGAGCAGTGCTCGATGACCGAACGGCGTGCTGACGAAGCGACCCGCGATGTCACCAACTGGCTCAAGTGCGAGTACATGCGTGATCGCGTGGGCGAGACCTTCCCCGGTGTGATATCGGCAGTGACCGGCTTCGGCATCTTCGTCGAGCTGATCGACATCTATGTCGAAGGCCTGGTGCACGTGACCGCATTGCCGGGCGATTACTATCACTTCGATCCCATCCATCATCGCCTCTCCGGCGAGCGCTCTGGACGCAGTTTCCGTCTGGGTGACGAGGTGGAAGTGGTGGTCGCTCGGGTCGATCTGGACGAGCGCAAGATCGATTTCGAACTCTCCGACAACGTCCTCACCGCACCGGTTGGTCGCAAGAATCGCGGCACCGACAAGTCCGCTCCGGTCAAAGGCAAGGCCAAGGCTGCCGAGCCCACGGTCGGCAAGGGCCGCAGTCGGGGTGCCAAGGGCGCTGCCCGCCACGCCCAGCGAGATACTTCAACCCTCCAGCAGGAGCCGCGGGCAGCCGTGGCGCCGCGTCGCCACCGCGCTGGGAAGGTCCAGGCGTTGCCGGCAGTGCCACCGGAAATGCTCGCCCAGGCAGAAGACATGCTTGGCAATACCGATGTGGACAAGAGCAGGGCCATGAAACAGGCGCTGCTCAGCGAGGCACGTCAGGGGGCCAAGGCCAGCAAAGGTACGCGCCCGGCCCAGAAAACGCTGGAAAAACCGGCTAACGATGCCGCCAGGACAGGCTCCAAGCCGCCGAAGAAAAAATCCAAGGCGGCGAAAGCCAAGTCCACCGGCAAACCCACGAAACACCGCAAAGGTCCGCCAAAACCCAAGGCGCCTGGTAGCAAGGTCCAGAAATGAGTCAGTTGGAAAAGGTCTACGGCGTACATGCCGTGGAGGCGCTGCTGCGCCATCACCCCAAACGCGTCAAGCAGCTCTGGCTGGCGGAAAGTCGACATGATCCGCGGATCCAGGTCCTTCTCGACCTGGCGGGGCAGCATCGCATCGCGGTTGGCCACAAGGATCGCCACGAGCTGGACGAGTGGGCCGAAGGCGTCCACCAGGGCGTGGTGGCCGAGGTCAGTCCCAGCCAGGTCTGGGGCGAGAACATGCTCGACGAGCTGCTTGAGCGCAGCCCGGGCGCACCCTTGCTGCTCGCCCTGGATGGCGTCACCGATCCGCACAACCTCGGTGCCTGCCTGCGCACCGCCGATGCCGCCGGCGTGCTCGCGGTGATCGTGCCAAAGGACAAGTCCGCCACCCTCAACGCCACCGTGCGCAAGGTTGCCTGCGGCGCGGCGGAAGTCATGCCGCTGGTGGCGGTGACCAACCTGTCGCGTACCTTGGAGAAGCTGCAGAAGAAGGGCTTGTGGGTAGTCGGCACTGCCGGTGAGGCGGAGCAGGAAGTCTATGAACAGGACATGACCGGTCCGACCGTGCTGGTCATGGGCGCGGAAGGCAAGGGCATGCGCCGCCTGACTCGCGAGCATTGCGATTACCTGGTCAAGCTGCCCATGTCCGGCAGCGTCAGCAGTCTCAACGTCTCCGTGGCCACCGGCGTCTGCCTGTTCGAGGCAGTGCGCCAGCGCCGCAGTCGCCCCTGAGGCCTGTCTGTCCCGGATAGCTTTCCTGCTGTCCGGGGCTGTTCAAAGTTTCACCAATTCATCTTGCGCGGCATTCGACCCTTCTCTAGAATGTCGCCCCTTGCCGTGGGGGCAGGCTCGCGCACGTCCCCGACCCGGCAAGCCCAAACGAGATATTCACTCCTTGCCTGACCACGATGTTGGCAGGCTACAACCCGTAAGGAGCATTTATGCGTCATTACGAAATCATCTTCCTGGTTCACCCGGACCAGAGCGAGCAGGTTGGCGGCATGGTTGAGCGCTACACCAAGCTCATCGAAGAAGACGGTGGCAAGATTCACCGCCTGGAAGACTGGGGCCGTCGTCAGCTGGCCTACGCCATCAACAACGTTCACAAGGCTCACTACGTGATGCTGAACGTTGAGTGCAGCGGCAAAGCCCTCGCCGAGCTGGAAGACAACTTCCGCTACAACGACGCCGTCATCCGTAACCTGGTCATCCGTCGCGACGAAGCCATCACTGGCCAGTCCGAGATGCTCAAGGCCGAGGAAAACCGCAACGAGCGCCGTGAGCGCCGTGAGCGCGTTGAGACTGACGCTGTCGCCGAAGGCGAAGACAGCGACAACGCTGACGAGTAATCCACGGATCTATTGAGGAGCCAAGTTCATGGCACGTTTCTTCCGTCGTCGTAAGTTCTGCCGTTTCACCGCTGAAGGCGTGAAAGAGATCGACTTCAAGGATCTCAACACCCTGAAGGCATACGTCTCCGAAACCGGCAAGATCGTTCCGAGCCGTATCACCGGCACCAAAGCCAAGTATCAGCGTCAGCTGGCTACCGCTATCAAGCGCGCCCGCTACCTGGCCCTGCTGCCCTACACCGACAGCCACGGCCGTTGATCTCGGTCGGTCGACCTAGGTAAGGGATAGATCGCAATGCGCGCTCTGGCGGAATTCATCATGCGCGGCCGTATGCAGGCCACCCTCGTGGTGGTGGGTGCAGCGGCTCTGCCCCTGATGTTCTGGCTGAGCGCAGCCGCAGGTTGCCTGGTGCTCCTGCGGCGTGGTGTGAACGATGCTCTCGGCATCATTGCCTGGGCCCTTCTGCCAGCTCTTGGCTGGTGGTATTTCGGCGAACCGCGCACCTTGATGGTACTGCTCGGTGCGCTGGGGTTGGCTCTGGTACTGCGTTCCAGCGTGTCCTGGACGCGGGTGCTGATGATCAGCGTGGCGCTTGGTCTGTTGTACGGCCTGGTGCTGGGCGCGGTGTTCCGCGAACCCATTGCCGCCATGGCGGGTGAGCTGCAGAAGCTCATGCCGCAGGTGATGGGGGGCGTCTATTCGCAATTGGCGGATGACGAGCGAGCGCGTCTGGGAGCCATGGTCGCGCCGGTCCTGACCGGCCTGATCGCTGCGCTGCTGCAGCTGGTCAGCGTGCTGAGCCTGACGCTCGGTCGCTACTGGCAGGCAGCCCTGTACAACCCTGGTGGTTTCGGCAGCGAGTTCCGCGCGCTGAAACTGCCGCCGGCACTGGCCTTCGGCCTGCTGGCCGCCATGCTGCTGGGGCCGAACCTGGGCCTGGAGCTGGCGATGCTGACACCGATCTGCAGCGTGCCGCTGGCTTTCGCCGGCCTGGCACTGGTGCACGGTCTGGCGAAGCAGGGTGGGTTGGCCGGTTTCTGGCTGGTCGGTCTGTACGTGTCGCTGTTGCTGTTCATGCAGTTGATCTATCCGTTGCTGGTGGTTTTGGCCATCGTCGACAGTCTGATTGATTTTCGCGGTCGCAAGGCGCGCAAGAATGGCGCCGGTCCCGCGAACGGTGAAGGTTAAAAGTTAAGAGGTAAGACCCAAATGGAAGTCATCCTGCTGGAAAAAATCGCCAACCTGGGCAACCTGGGCGACAAGGTGAACGTAAAGTCCGGCTACGGCCGTAACTTCCTGCTGCCGAAAGGCAAGGCCACCGCTGCTACCGCTGCGAACGTTGCTGCGTTCGAAGCCCGCCGCGCTGAGCTGGAAAAGCAGGCTGCCGACAAGAAGGCTGCTGCCGAAGCCCGCGCTGCCCAGCTGTCCGAACTGGAAGTGACCATCACTGCCAGCGCCGGCGACGAAGGCAAGCTGTTCGGTTCCATCGGCACCCACGACATCGCTGACGCCCTGACCGCCGCTGGCGTTCCGGTTGCCAAGGCCGAAGTCCGCCTGCCGAACGGCACCATTCGCCAAGTTGGCGAATACGACGTTGCTCTGCACCTGCACACCGACGTTGAAGCTGCGGTCAAGCTGATCGTGGTTGCCGGCTAAGCAAGCCGTCGAAGTGAGCTTGCACTCAGGTGCGGGCTCGCTAACATCGGGCACGTCATTGCGAAAGCGGTGACGTGCCCGATGTCTTTCCAGCCCGAGAATTTTCCGAGCCCATGAACGAAATCACCGCCCCGGAACAGTTCGACCTGCAAACCGCCTCCCTCAAGGTGCCGCCGCACTCCATCGAGGCCGAGCAGGCCGTCCTCGGGGGCCTGATGCTGGACAACAATGCCTGGGAGCGCGTGCTCGACCAGGTGTCCGACGGCGACTTCTATCGTCACGATCATCGGCTGATCTTCCGCGCCATCTTCAAGCTGGCCGAACGCAACATGCCGTTCGACGTGGTCACCCTGTCCGAGCAGCTGGACAAGGAAGGCCAACTGTCCCAGGTCGGCGGCCTCGCCTACCTCGGCGAACTGGCGAAGAACACCCCGTCGGTGGCCAACATCAAGGCCTATGCCCAGATCATTCGCGAGCGCGCCACGCTGCGCCAGCTGATCGGCATCAGCACTGAAATCGCCGACAGCGCCTATGCCCCCCAGGGGCGGACCGGCGAAGAGATCCTCGACGAAGCCGAGCGCCTGATCTTCCAGATCGCCGAGGCGCGCCCGAAAACCGGCGGCCCGGTGGGTATCAATGACATCCTGGTCAAGGCCATCGACCGCATCGACGAGCTGTTCAACAACGGCGATGCCATCACCGGCCTGTCCACCGGTTTCAACGACCTCGACAACCTGACCAGCGGCCTGCAGCCGGCCGACATGATCATCGTCGCTGGCCGTCCGTCCATGGGTAAGACCACCTTCGCCATGAACCTGGTGGAAAACGCCCTGATGCGCAGCGACAAGGCGATCCTGGTGTACTCCCTGGAGATGCCCTCCGAATCCATCGTGATTCGTATGCTCGCGTCCCTCGGTCGCATCGACCAGACCAAGGTCCGCGCCGGCCGCCTGGACGACGACGATTGGCCGCGCCTGACTTCCGCGGTCAATCTGCTCAATGACCGCAAGCTGTTCATCGATGACACCGCCGGCATCTCGCCCTCCGAGATGCGCGCCCGTACCCGCCGTCTGGCGCGCGAGCACGGCGAGATCGGCCTGATCATGGTCGACTACCTGCAGCTGATGCAGATTCCCGGTTCCAGCGGCGATAGCCGGGTGAACGAAATCTCCGAGATCTCGCGCTCGCTCAAGGCTCTGGCCAAGGAGTTCAACTGCCCGGTTATCGCCCTGTCCCAGTTGAACCGGGGCCTCGAGCAGCGCCCGAACAAACGCCCGATCAACTCCGACCTTCGCGAATCCGGGGCGATCGAGCAGGACGCCGACATCATCCTGTTCGTGTACCGCGACGAGGTGTACCACCCCGAGACCGAGTTCAAGGGCGTGGCCGAAATCATCATCGGCAAGCAGCGTAACGGTCCGCTGGGCACCGCGCGGCTGGCCTTCCTCGGCAAGTACTCGCGTTTCGAGAACCTCGCGCCTGGCGCGTATCAGTTCGACGACGAATAAGCTGCAGGTCAATGAATGCGGGCGTCCAGGCGGTATGATGGGCGCCCGTTTTCGTTCATGAGCCTGTCTCAATGCGCCCGCTGATCGCTGCCGTCGACCTTTCCGCCATCCGCCACAACTATGCCCTCGCCAAGCGCTGTGCGCCGGGGCGCCAGGCCTTTGCGGTGGTCAAGGCGAATGCCTATGGCCACGGCGTGCGTGAAGTGGTCGCCAGCCTGCGTGGGGAAGCCGATGGCTTTGCCGTTGCCTGTCTGGAAGAGGCCGCCGAAGTGCGCGCCCTCGACGACGAGGCGCGGGTGCTGTTGCTGGAAGGCTGCTTCGAGCCGGCCGAGTATCATCTCGCCGCCCAGCTCGGACTGGACCTGGTGGTGCAAGGGCCGGAGCAGGCCGAAGCACTGCTCGCCGCCGCCATCGGTCGCCCCGTGAATGTCTGGCTCAAGCTGGATTCCGGCATGCACCGCCTGGGCTTCACCGCGGATGCCCTGCGTCACTGGCATGCCCGCCTGCGCACTGCCGCCCAGGTGGCGGAGCTCAACCTGATCAGTCATTTCGCCTGCGCCGACCTGCGTGGCCACACGCTCAACGAAGTCCAGCTGGAAGCCTTCCTCGACCTGTTGGAACTCGGCTTCGATCAGCGCAGCCTGGCCAACTCCGCCGCCATCCTGACCATGCCGGCATCCCATATGGATTGGCTGCGCCCCGGCATCATGCTCTACGGTGCCACGCCGCTGGCCGATCTCAGCGCAGCCGAATTGGGCCTGAAGCCCGCCATGAGCCTCAGCGCCCAGCTGATTGGCGTACGTGAAATCGAGGTCGGAGAAACCGTGGGTTATGGCGCGACCTGGGAAGCCACGCGGCCGTCGCGCATCGGCACAGTCAGTTGCGGCTATGCCGACGGTTATCCGCGTCACGCGCCCAGTGGCACCCCGGTGGTGGTCAACGGCCGTCGCGTGCCGCTGGTGGGGCGTGTGTCCATGGACATGCTGGCGGTGGACCTCAGCGAGATGCCCGAGGCGCGTGTTGGCGACCCCGTGGAACTCTGGGGCGCGCAGCTCCCGGTGGACGAACTGGCCCAGGCCTGCGGCACCATCGGCTACGAGCTGCTGACCAAGGTCACCGCGCGCGTACCGCGCCGCTACCTGGCCTGATCCCCGCAAAGCTGCCTTTACAGCAATCCGCTGGGCGTCTTGAGGACGTCCAGTTGCAGGCTGGTCTCGGAAGACAGCTCGCCATCCTCACCGAACAGCACCATGCCTGAGCGGCCGCGTGCCTTGACCTTGTACAGCGCCCGGTCGGCCGTCTGGTAAAGCCCGGAGAAATGCCGGGCATGGCGCGGGTAGAGCGCGATGCCGATGCTGATGCTCACCGACAGTTTCTCCGCGCCGTAGCACATCGGCGCCGCCAGTTCCTCCAGCAGGCGCCGGGCCAGTTTGCAGGCCTCGGCCTCGGCATCCGGCCCGCCGATCAGCACGGCGAACTCGTCGCCGCCCAGGCGCGCTACCGCGTCTCCACCACGGACATGCTCGCGCAGACGTTGGCCGATGGTGCGCAGCATCTCGTCGCCGGCGTCGTGGCCGAAACGGTCGTTGATGGGTTTGAAGTGGTCCAGGTCGATCAGCATCAGCGCGAGCTGTTCCTCATGACGCTTGGCATTGGCCAGCGCCGACTCCGTGCGCTCGATCAGGTAGCGGCGGTTCGGCAGGTCGGTCAGGGCATCGTGGAAGGCAGCATGTTCCAGGGCGCGCTCCCGCTCGCTGAGACGCTGGTTGGCGGCGGCCAGTTCGGCGGTACGGGTGGTGACCGCCGCTTGCAGTTCATCGGCGCTGGCCTCCATCTGCGCGAGACGTGCGGCTTTTTCGCGGTCGGCCTGTTCGAGGGCGGCAGAGCGCTCCTGCTTGAGCATCTGGATGCGGTAGGCCAGGGCGAAGGAGAACAGGATCGATTCGGCCGCAACGGCCACCGGGAACATGTAGGCGGTGAAGTTGATCGGCTGGATCAGGCCGGCAGCGCGCATCACCAGCACAGCGGTGCTGATCAGCACGGTGCCGTAGCCCACCAGATAGAAACGGGCCGGAATGAACCCCTGGCGCCAACGGACCACGGCGCTGATCAGGGCTGTCGGCACGGTCACGATGGGTGTGATGGCGATCAGCAGGGCGCCTTCGGCGCGATAACCGAAGACATTGATCACGATGGCAAGGGCGTAGAGCACGCAGGCCACATTGAACAGCCGGTCGGCCCAGCGCAGGCCCCGGCGCGTGTAGAGCAGCTCCTGGGTGAAGCGCATCACGAAGATGCCCCAGAGCGAGGGCAGGGTGATGCGGTCCAGCCAGATCGGCACCGCTTGGTCCGGCCAGAAGTACTGGAAGCCGTGGCCGGTCATGCTGAGGATGAACACCAGCGCGGAGGCGGTGGCCAGCACGTACCAGAGGTAGGCCTTGTCGCGGAGTGCCGCGAGGATGAACAGGTTGTAAAGGAACAGCGCCAGGACCACTCCGTAGACCAGTCCGAAGCCGAGGTTTTCAGTCGACTTCAGTTCTTTCAGGTCATCCGCCTGCCAGATCTTGAGCGGGAAGGAGTTGCCGGCCGGATCGTAGCTGCGGAAGTACAGGGTCAGGGGGTCGGTGCCGATTTCCGGCAACTTGAACAGCATGCGCCGGTAGGAATAGTCGCGAGTCTGGGCGAAGGGCAGTACCTCGCTGGATTCGCGCTGGCTCCAGCCACCGCTGCCGTCCGGCAGGAACAGGCTGACTCGGTACACCGTGATGCCGGCGTTCTCCAGCCACCATTGCGCAGGGGCGTCGCTGGTACGGTTGAGCTGCACGCGCACCCACCACACGCTGCGGCTCTGGCCGACGGTGGCGCGGCCGTCGGCCGGAACGAAGCGCTGCTGCACCTCCGGCCTGGCCATGTCCTGGATATCCAGCGTGCCGTCCGGGTCTTCCAGCAGGTCGATCGCTTCATTGAGCGTTGCGCCGCTGCTTTTGGGCGTCAGTTCGAAAGCTGCCTGCACAGGCAGGCCGAGGCCCAGCCAGCAGAGGAGCAGGAGGAGGGAAAGGATCGGACGTCGCACCGCACACGCTCCTTGTAAGTTATTTACTACTGCGGCTTGGCGGTTTGTAGGTCGGCCGAAGTATAGCGAGCCGGAGAATCTGTGATCACTTTGTACGCGATTTCCTACAGCGTTGCATTCAGGCCTTGAAGAAACCCAGCGTCATCGTCGGATTTGCTCAAAATTTGTGCTATATTCCGCGCCCCGTGAAAAAGCCCGCTGGTCAAAAAATATGCAAGCTGCGAAGCCTCTGTTCGACTATCCGAAGTACTGGGCCGAATGTTTCGGTCCCGCACCCTTCCTGCCGATGAGCCGGGAAGAGATGGATCAGCTCGGCTGGGACTCTTGCGACATCATCATCGTGACCGGCGATGCCTACGTCGACCATCCGTCCTTCGGCATGGCCATCATCGGCCGCCTGCTGGAAGCCCAGGGCTTCCGCGTGGGCATCATTGCCCAGCCGGACTGGCGCTCGAAAGACGACTTCATGAAGCTCGGCGAGCCGAACCTGTTCTTCGGCGTGGCGGCGGGCAACATGGACTCCATGATCAACCGCTATACCGCGGACAAGAAGATCCGTTCTGACGATGCCTATACCCCTGGCGGCGTTGCCGGCAAGCGCCCTGATCGGGCCAGCCTGGTGTACAGCCAGCGCTGCAAGGAAGCCTTCAGCCATGTGCCGGTGATTCTCGGCGGCATCGAGGCCTCCCTGCGCCGCATCGCCCACTACGACTACTGGCAGGACAAGGTGCGCCGCTCCATCCTCATGGACGCCACCGCAGACATCCTGCTTTACGGCAATGCCGAACGTGCCGTGGTCGAGATCGCCCAGCGCCTGTCCTGGGGCGAGTCCATCGAGAGCATCACCGACGTGCGTGGTACCGCCTTCATTCGCCGCGACACCCCAGCGGACTGGTTCGAGATCGACTCCACCCGGATTGATCGCCCGGGTCATGTCGACAAAATCATCAACCCCTACGTCAACACCCAGGACACCGCCGCCTGCGCCATCGAGCAGGAGAAAGGGCCGGTCGACGATCCGGAGGAGGCCAAGGTGGTGCAGTTGCTGCCCAACCCGCGCCTGACTCGCGACAAGACCGTGATCCGCCTGCCGTCCTTCGAGAAGGTGCGCAACGACCCGGTGCTCTATGCCCACGCCAACCGCGTGCTGCACCTGGAGACCAACCCCGGCAACGCCCGCGCGCTGGTGCAGCGCCATGGCG
The DNA here is from genome assembly GCF_029871275.1 of Pseudomonas sp. BN414. Taxonomy (NCBI): domain Bacteria; kingdom Pseudomonadati; phylum Pseudomonadota; class Gammaproteobacteria; order Pseudomonadales; family Pseudomonadaceae; genus Pseudomonas; species Pseudomonas sp. BN414. The sequence goes on along the minus strand of NZ_SSOL01000078.1, from coordinate 157,003 downwards.
AGGTGGACGTGTGGTTCAACGCGCCGCCCATCCCGATGACCACCGAAGAGATGGACTACGTCTTCGGCATGCCCTACGCCCGCGTTCCGCACCCCGCGTACGGCAAGGAAAAGATCCCGGCCTACGAGATGATTCGCTTCTCGGTGAACATCATGCGTGGCTGCTTCGGCGGCTGCACCTTTTGCTCCATCACCGAGCACGAAGGGCGGATCATCCAGAACCGCTCGCATGATTCGATCATTCGTGAGATCGAAGAGATGCGCGACAAGGTCCCGGGCTTCACCGGCGTGGTCTCCGACCTCGGCGGGCCGACCGCGAACATGTACCGGATCGCCTGCAAGGACCCGGAGATCGAGAAACACTGCCGCAAGCCGTCCTGCGTGTTCCCGGGCATCTGCGAAAACCTCAACACCGACCACAGCTCGCTGATCGAGCTGTATCGCAAGGCTCGCGCCCTGCCGGGGGTGAAGAAGATCCTCATCGCCTCGGGCCTGCGCTACGACCTCGCGGTGGAGTCGCCGGAATACGTCAAGGAATTGGTCACCCACCATGTCGGCGGCTACCTGAAGATCGCTCCGGAGCACACCGAGCGCGGTCCGCTGGACAAGATGATGAAGCCGGGGATCGGCTCCTACGACCGCTTCAAGCAGATGTTCGAGAAGTTCTCGAAGGAAGCGGGCAAGGAGCAGTACCTGATCCCGTACTTCATCGCCGCCCATCCGGGTACCACGGACGAGGACATGATGAACCTCGCCCTCTGGCTCAAGCGCAACGGCTTCCGCGCGGACCAGGTGCAGGCCTTCTACCCGTCTCCCATGGCCAGCGCCACCGCCATGTACCACTCCGGCAAGAACCCCCTGCGCAAGGTCACCTACAAGAGCGACGGGGTGACGATCGTCAAGAGCGAGGAACAGCGCCGTCTGCACAAGGCTTTCCTGCGCTACCACGATCCGAAGGGCTGGCCGATGCTGCGCGCCGCACTGGAGCGCATGGGCCGCGCCGACTTGATAGGCAACGGCAAGCACCAGCTGATTCCGACCTACCAGCCGGAAACTGGCGAGTACCAGAGCGCCCGCCGCAAGAACTCCACCCCGGCCGGCAGCAAGAAAGTCGGCAAGATGCTTACCCAGCACACCGGCCTGCCGCCCCGCGCCAGCGACGGCAGCAATCCCTGGGACAAGCGCGAGCAGGCCAAGGCCGCCGCCTTTGCCCGCAAGCAGGCCGAGAACAAGGCCGCTGCATCGGAGAAAGGCGGGAAGAAGAAGCCCGCCAAGCGGCCAGTCGCGCCGCGTTGATGAAAACGCCAGCCTTCGCGCTGGCGTTTTCGTATCCGGGCTCTTGGTAGGAGCGAGCTCTGCTCGCGATGGCTCGCTCCTACGCTGTCGTCTGTCGGCTTCTTCCTACAGAATGATGCTTGGCACTATAGTGCCAAAATCACAAGAAGAACCCGGTACCGCCCCATGCGCCCCTTCTCTCTACTGGCTCTTGCCCTCCTGCTCGCCGGCTGTGGCGACCAGGCTGACTCTCCCGTTACCCACGCCGACTTCCAGAAGGACTTGCAGGCCCGCCTGATCAAGGCCAAGCCCGGTTCCGTCATCGAAATCCCCGCCGGCAAATGGCAACTGGATCGCGGCCTCAGCCTCAAGGTCAGCGGTGTAACGCTCAAGGGCGCCGGCATGGACAAGACCATCCTCAGCTTCAAGGGCCAGAAGGCCGGTGCCGAAGGGCTGCTGGTTGACGCCTCGGACTTCACCATCGAAGACCTCGCCCTTGAGGACAGCAAGGGTGATGCCCTCAAGGTGGTGGGTGGCAAGAACATCATCATCCGCAACGTACGCACCGAGTGGACCAATGGCCCGGCCACCGAGAATGGCGCCTACGGCATCTACCCGGTGCAGACCGAAAACACCCTGATCGAAGGCGTGGTGGCCATCGGCGCGTCGGATGCGGGCATCTACGTCGGCCAGTCCCGCAACGTGGTGGTGCGCAATAGCCGCGCCGAACGCAACGTCGCCGGCATCGAGATCGAGAACACCATCGGCGCCGACGTCTACGACAACGTCGCCACCGGCAATACTGGCGGCATCCTGGTGTTCAACATGCCCAACCTGCAGCAGCCGGGACACGGCACGCGCATCTACCGCAACAAGGTGGAGGGCAACAACCACGACAACTTCGGCCACAAGGGCACACCGGTGGCCAGCGTACCGGCCGGTTCTGGCGTGGTGATCAACTCCAACGACGATGTGGAAATCTTCGACAACGACATCGGCAATCACCGCACCGCCAACGTCATCGTCAGCAGTTACTTCAGCACCGGCTACAGCGACCAATCCACCAGCGAAGACTTCGACCCCTATCCAGAGCGCATCGCCATCCGTGGCAATCGCTTCGGGCCGGGCGGCGACAGCCCCGACCACCTCGAACTGAAGGCCCTCAAGGTCGCCAAGTTCGGCCTCAACGGCCGCCTGCCGGACATCCTCTGGGACGGCTACGTGAACCCCGCGAAGGTGGTAGACGGCAAGCTGCCGGCCGAACTGGGCATCTGCGTCGACAACGGCGCGGCAACCCTGGTCAACGTCGACGGCCCCAACAACTTCAAGAACATCAGCACCGACATGGCCAATCACCGCTGCACGCTGCCACCGCTGCCGGAAGTGGTCCTGGCAGCGGCGGGGCAGGAGGCATGAGGGTAGCGCTGTGTCTGCTGCTCCTGCTGCTGTCCGGCTGTGGCCAGCAGCAGGAGGCGCTCTACCTGCCCGAAGGCGAGAACTACCCGGAAAAGCTCAGTGGCTGGGGCATGCTGCAGCGGGTCGATGGTCATCTGCAGCCCGCGACGGAAGCGCTGGTTTATGACCTGAATACCCCACTGTTCAGCGACTACGCCCACAAGCTGCGCACCCTGTGGATGCCGGCAGGGCAGGCTGCACGCTACGGCGAGGAGCGCTTCGACTTTCCTGTCGGCACCGTGCTGACCAAGACCTTCTATTACCCGAAGGACGAGCAGGGCCGGTTGTTGAAGAACACTACGGATGACCGCGATCCGGCCAAGGGGCTGGCCCTGGCCAAGGTAAGGCTGGTGGAAACCCGCGTGCTGTTGCGTCAGCAGCAGGGCTGGGTTGCGCTGCCGTACGTATGGGATGAGGCGCAGGGGGACGCGACCCTGGAATGGGCCGGTGCCAGTGCAGCGCTGCAACTGCACGACGAGCAGGGCGGCTCATTGCAGGTGGACTACCAGGTGCCCGACGCCAACCAGTGCGCCGGTTGTCATGAGGAGAGCCGTGGAGAAGGGCTGCTCCCCCTGGGGCCGAAGGCACGCCATCTGAATCGCGACCTGACCTATCCGGAGGCTGTGGAAAACCAGCTGCAACACTGGCAGCGCCTGGGTTTGCTCCAAGGGCTGCCAGTGTCGGACAGCATCCCACGCAACGCCCTGGCCAGCGCACCCCGTAAAGGGGAGGACCTGGAGCAGCAGGCGCGAAGCTACCTCGATATCAACTGCGCCCACTGCCACAACCCCAAGGGACCGGCGCGCACCTCCGGCCTCTACCTCGATCCCGCTACGCCGCTCGGTATTCCCTACGGCTTGTGCAAGCAGCCTGTGGCGGCGGGCAAGGGCTCAGGCGACCGCCTGGTGGACATCCACCCCGGCCAGCCGGATGCCTCAGTGCTGATCTACCGAGTCCAGAGCATCGACCCCAGCGTGATGATGCCTGAGCTGGGGCGCTCCACGGCACATCGTGAAGGGGTGGAGCTGCTGACGCGCTGGATCGCCGGTTTGCCCGGCGGATGCTAGTGCACTGGTCATCGCCCTTGATAGCCAGTTATACCCAATCGGCCTAACCAGCCCGATGCGAATTCCCTTCTTCTTCATCTTCGACCGCTAGGCTTCAATTTCACCAGTTGGTCCGCCGTGAACCATTTTTGTGCGGCCGGACCATCCGGGTGCGAAGGTGGCTCTTTTCCGGTGCTTGGAAGGGCCGAAATTGGCGGTTCGGGGGCTGGCACAAGTCTTGCGCAACTCCCGCTATCGCCCAGGCTCGCAGGAGGCACGCCGTGTCGATTCATGTCGCACTGCATCACGTCACCCACTATCGCTACGATCGTGAGGTCAATCTCGGCCCGCAGGTCATCCGCTTGCGGCCGGCGCCCCACAGCCGCTCGCGCATCCTCGGCTATTCGCTGAAGGTGGCGCCGGGCAAGCACTTCATCAACTGGCAGCAGGACCCCCAGGGCAACTACCTGGCGCGCCTTGTGTTCCCGGAGAAGACCCGTGAACTGAAGGTGGAAGTGGACCTGGTCGCCGAAATGGCGGTGTTCAATCCGTTCGACTTTTTCCTCGAGCCTTATGCCGAGGAGTTTCCCTTCAGCTATACGACCGATGACCAGCGTGAACTGGCGCCGTACCTCAGCCGCCTTCCCGCCGGCCCGCTATTCGCGGACTACCTGTCGCGTATCGATCTGACGCCCAAGCGAAGCGTCGACTTCCTGGTGGCGCTCAACCAGCAGCTGTCGCGGGACATCCGCTACCTGATTCGCATGGAGCCGGGCGTGCAGACGCCGGAGGAAAGCCTGGAGAAGGCTTGCGGTTCATGCCGCGACTCGGCCTGGCTGCTGGTGCAACTGCTGCGGCACCTGGGCCTGGCCGCACGCTTCGTCTCCGGCTACCTGATCCAGCTCACCGCTGACCAGAAGTCCCTCGACGGCCCAAGCGGCACGGAGGTCGACTTCACCGACCTGCACGCCTGGTGCGAGGTCTACCTGCCGGGCGCTGGCTGGGTCGGTCTTGACCCCACCTCCGGCCTGTTCGCCGGCGAGGGCCACATTCCGCTGGCCTGCAGCCCGGAACCGACCTCGGCGGCGCCCATCAGCGGCGGAGTGGAAGAGTGCGAGTGCGAGTTCTCCCACGACATGCGCATCGAGCGGGTCTGGGAAGCACCCCGGGTGACCAAGCCCTACAGCGATGAACAGTGGCAGGCGATCCGCGAGCTCGGCGCGCGCATTGACGCCGATCTCCTCGCGGGCGACGTGCGCCTGACCATGGGCGGCGAACCTACCTTCATCGCCATCGACTACCCCGATGATCCGGAGTGGAACACTGCTGCACTGGGCGCCAACAAGCGCCGCCTGGCTGCCGACCTGTTCCATCGCCTGCGCAGCCACTACGCACCCAGCGGGCTGGTGCACTTCGGCCAGGGCAAGTGGTACCCCGGTGAGCAACTTCCGCGCTGGTCGCTGAACTGCTACTGGCGCAAGGACGGCGAACCCATCTGGCAGGACCCGGCCCTCTACGCCAACGAAAGTCGCAACTACGGTGCCGACGCCCCTCTGGCGGCTCGCTTCCTCAGCCGGCTGGCCAATCGGCTGGGGGTGACGGGCGACCATCAGTTCCCGGCGTTCGAGGACTGGTACTACTACCTCTGGCGCGAGCGGAAGCTGCCCGTCAACGTGACTCCGGAAGATGCCCGCCTGGCCGACCCGATGGAGCGTGAGCGCCTGCGCCGCGTGTTCGAACGCGGCCTGGGAGAAGTCGTCGGGCAGATACTGCCGTTGGCACGAAGCGCCGCCGGCGACGCCTGGGAAAGTGGCTCCTGGTTCCTGCGCGACGAACATTGCCGGCTGCTGCCCGGCGATTCCGCCATGGGCTATCGCCTGCCGCTGGATTCCCAGCCCTGGGTCAGCGAAGCGGACTATCCCTACGTCAACCCGGCCGACCCCAGCCAGCAGTTCCCGCCGCTGCGCCGCGCCGCGCTGATCCGCCAGCAATTGCGCGATGGAGGTCCCGGGGCCCGTGGCGATGCCCGTGAGCCGCGCGTGCACCAGTCCGCCGCCGGCATCATCCGCACCGCCCTCTGCGCCGAACCCCGCGAAGGCCGGCTCTACCTGTTCATGCCGCCGCTTTCCGAACTGGAGTCCTACCTGGAACTGGTGGCCGCCATCGAAGCCACGGCCGGTGAGCTGGACTGCCCGGTGCTGCTGGAAGGCTACGAGCCGCCCAGCGACCCGCGCCTGACCAATTTCCGCGTCACCCCTGATCCGGGCGTGATCGAGGTGAACATCCACCCCTCGGCCAACTGGGACGAACTGGTGGAACGCACCGAATTCCTCTACGAGGCGGCGCGGCAGAGCCGGTTGTCCAGCGAGAAGTTCATGGTCGACGGACGCCACGTCGGCACCGGTGGCGGCAACCACTTTGTGCTGGGGGGCGCCACTCCGGCGGATTCGCCCTTCCTGCGCCGTCCGGACCTGCTGCGCAGCCTGATCAGCTACTGGCACAACCATCCATCACTGTCCTACCTGTTCTCCGGCCTGTTCATCGGCCCGACCTCGCAGGCGCCGCGCGTGGACGAGGCGCGCAACGACGCCCTCTACGAGCTGGAAATTGCCTTTGCGCAGATGCCCCAGCCGGGCGCCGACTGTCCGCCCTGGCTGGTGGATCGGCTGCTGCGCAACCTGCTGGTGGATGTCTCCGGCAATACGCACCGCGCCGAGTTCTGTATCGACAAGCTCTACTCGCCGGACAGCAGCAGCGGGCGCCTCGGCCTGCTGGAGCTGCGTGCCTTCGAAATGCCGCCCCATGCGCGCATGAGCCTGGCCCAGCAACTGCTGCTGCGCGGGATGGTGGCGCGCTTCTGGAACGAGCCCTACCAGCCGCCGAAGCTGGTGCGCTGGGGCACCGAGCTGCATGACCGCTTCCTGCTGCCGCACTTCGTCCAGCAGGATTTCGACGACGTGGTCCACGAGTTCAATGCCGCCGGCTATCCGCTGCGCAGCGAATGGTTCGCCCCGCATTTCGAGTTCCGCTTCCCGAAATACGGCGACTACCAGGTCAAGGGCATCGACCTGGAACTGCGCCAGGCGCTGGAGCCCTGGCACGTGCTGGGCGAGGAGGGTTCGGCCGGCAGCACCGTGCGTTATGTGGATTCGTCGCTGGAGCGGGTGCAGGTCAAGGTCAACGGCATGGCGCCGGATCGCTACGTGCTGACCTGCAACGGTGAGCCGGTGCCGCTGCAGTCCACCGGCCGGGGCGGCGAGTTCATCGCCGGCGTGCGCTACCGCGCATGGCAACCGGCTGCTTGCCTGCAGCCCACCATCGGCGTGCAGGTGCCCCTGGTGTTCGACCTGGTGGATACCTGGATGCAGCGCTCCCTGGGGGGCTGCCAGTACCATGTCGCCCACCCCGGCGGGCGCAGCTACGACAGTTTCCCGGTAAACGCCTACGAGGCCGAAAGCCGCCGGCTGGCGCGCTTCTTCCGTCACGGGCATACGCCGGGCAAGCTGCAGGTCGGCAAACCGGTGGTCGACGACGAACTGCCCCTGACCCTGGATCTGCGCCGCCGCTAGCTTGGGCAAGGGCGCCCGGCCGCCGATACAGCGGCCGGGCGTCGCGCTGTCCGCTAAAGTTTCCCTGCCGACCAACTGCCGAGTCTTTTGATGTCCGAGCTGCTAGCCAACTATCCACTGACCGCCACGGCCTACCACGAATTGCTGGATGCCGAGGGGCAGGTGCGTCCTCATTGGCAGCGCTTGTTCCAGCAGCTCGAGCGCAGCAGCCCGGCGCAGATTCGGCAGCGCCAGGACCTGCTGGCGCGGCAGATCCAGGAGAACGGCGTCACCTACAACGTTTATGCCGATCCCAAGGGCACCGACCGGCCCTGGGAGCTGGACCTGCTGCCGAACCTGCTCTCGGCCGGGGAATGGCAGCCCATCGCCGCAGGCGTTGCCCAGCGGGCGCGCGTGCTCAACGCGGTGCTGGCCGACCTCTATGGCGAGCAGCAGCTGCTGGCTGAAGGCTTGTTGCCCAGCGAACTGGTCTACGGCCATCCCAACTTCCTCTGGCCCTGCCAGGGCGTGCAGCCTCCCGGCGGCATCTTCCTGCACAGCTACGCGGTGGATCTCGCCCGTGATGCCGATGGCCGCTGGCATGTGCTGGCCGATCGCACCCAGGCGCCCTCCGGTGCCGGCTACGCCCTGGAGAACCGGCAGATCGTGTCCCGCGCACTGCCGGAGCTCTATCGCGACCTGCGGGTGCAGTACCTCGCCGGCTATTTCCGTACCCTGCAGGAAACCCTGATCCGCCAGGCGCCTAGCGATGGCGAGACGCCGCTGGTGGTGCTGCTTACTCCCGGGCGCTTCAACGAAACCTATTTCGAGCATCTGTACCTGGCTCGCCAGCTCGGTTTTCCGCTGGTGGAAGGCCACGACCTGACCGTGCGCGACGCCACCCTCTACCTCAAGACCCTGGGCGGCCTGAAGCGCGTACACGCCGTGTTGCGCCGCCTCGACGACGACTACTGCGATCCACTGGAACTGCGCACCGACTCGGCGCTGGGCGTGCCCGGCCTGCTGGACGCGGTGCGCCAGGGGCGAGTGCTGGTGGCCAACGCACTGGGCAGTGGCGTGCTGGAGTCGCCGGGGTTGCTGGGCTTCCTGCCGAAGGTCAGCCAACGGCTGCTCGGCGAAGACCTGCTCCTGCCCACCGTCGGCACCTGGTGGTGCGGCCAGGGGCAGGTGCTGAGCAAATCCCCGGAGGGACTGGCCGGGCTGGTGATCAAACCGGCCTTCCCCAGCCAGAGCTTCGAGCCGCTGTTCGGCCATGCGCTTGAAGACGGCGCGCTGCTGGCGCTGCGCAAGCGCCTGCAGGCCCATCCTCATGCCTATGTCGCCCAGCGGCTGGCGCAGCTCTCCCAGGCGCCGGTGTGGCTCGGCGACGAAGCAGGCGGTGAGTTGCATTCGCGGGCCATTGGCATGCGCGTGTTCGCTGTGGCAGGGGCAGACGGCAGCTACTGGGTGATGCCGGGCGGCCTGACGCGAGTGGCTTCAGAGGCCGATGCCGAGGTGGTCTCCATGCAGCGCGGCGGCGCCAGCAAGGACACTTGGGTGATCGCCGATCTGCCGGTGGTGGGCGAGCCGCTGCGGCCCCGTACCATCGGCGCGCGCGACCTGATCCGCCAGGACCCCTATCTGCCCTCGCGGGTTGTGGAAAACCTCTATTGGTTCGGTCGCTACGGCGAGCGCTGCGACGATGGCGCGCGGCTGCTGCGGGTGGTGCTGTCGCGCTACGTGGACGCCGATGGTGACGAGCAGGCGTTGCGCTCGGCCCTGCAACTGGCCAGCGCCATCGGTCTCGTGCCCGTCGGCAAGGAACCCCTGGAGCAGCGCCTGCTGGCGGCCCTCCTGGACGACGAATGGCCGAGCAGCGTCAGCGCGAACCTGCGTCGTCTGCACTGGGCGGCGGCCCAGGTGCGCGGGAGGCTGTCGCGGGAGAACTGGCACGCGGTGCTGGAGCTGCATCGCGAGGCGCAAGCCCTGGACCCGCAACGCACCGATCTCGGCGAGGCGATGGAATTCCTCAATCGCCTGCTGATGTCCCTGGCGGCCCTCTCCGGCTTCGCCCTGGACGACATGACCCGCGACGATGGCTGGCGTTTCCTGATGATCGGCCGGCGCATCGAGCGGGTGCAGTTCTATGCCGACGCCATTGCCGGCTTCCTCGAAGGGGGCGATTCCTGGGACCAGGGCGCCCTGGAGTGGTTGCTGGAGCTGGGCAACAGCACCATCACCTACCGTTCGCGCTACCTGGCCTCACCGCAGTTGATCCCGGTACTCGACCTGCTCCTGCTGCATGACCAGAACCCCCACGCCCTGCGTTTCCAGTTGCAGGCCCTGGAACGCTCCCTCGGGCGCCTGCACCAGGAGTTCGGCGCGCCCCAGGAGCTGGTGCTGAGCGGGTTGATCGGACGTCTGCTCGCCTTCGACCTGGCCACCCTGGAAGACCCGCTGTTCGGCAGTGACAGCCTGGCCGAGGTGCTGGCCGGACTGGCCGGACTGCTGCGGGATATCGCACAGAACGTCGGACAGGTCTCCGATCGTCTCGGATTGCGCTATTTTGCCCACGTCGACGACGTCAGCCAGCAAACGGTATCGACCTGATGCACGCGCAAGCCCAATCCATCGCCCCTGTGCAGGGCGCCCGCTACCAGGTGTTCCACGACACCCACTACCGCTATTCGGCGCCGGTGTCGCTGTCCCAGCAACTGGTGCACCTCTGGCCACGAGAGTGCTCCTGGCAGGTGTGCGGCGGGCAGCAGTTGCTGATCAATCCCGAACCGACGTTGCGCCAGGACCTCACGGACGTCTTCGGCAACCCGCTGACGCGCCTGGCCTTCGAACGCCCCCATGATGAGCTACAGGTCAACGCCCGCCTGCAGATCGAAGTCCTGCCCCATGCACCGCTGGACCTCGCCGCCTCACCGGCCTGGGAGCAGGTCCCGGCCACCCTGGGTTTCACCGGCCGCGCCCTGTCCTCCATCGAACTGGACGCCTGCCGCTATCGCGTGGAATCGCCCTATGTGCGCATCAAGCGCCAGTTCGCCGAATTCGCAGCGGGCTGTTTCCCGGCCGGCCGGCCACTGCTTCAGGGCACGGCGGCGCTGATGGAGAAGATTTTCAGCGAGTTCGCCTTCGATGCCGAAGCCACCCAGGTGGCGACGCCGCTGACCGAGGTGTTGGAGCGGCGGCGTGGCGTCTGCCAGGACTTCGCGCACCTGATGATGGCCTGCCTGCGCTCCCGTGGGCTGGCGGCGCGCTACGTCAGCGGCTACCTGCTCACCCAACCGCCACCCGGCCAGCCGCGCCTGATCGGTGCCGACGCGTCCCACGCCTGGGTCTCGGTCTACTGCCCGCGCAATGGCTGGGTGGACTTCGACCCCACCAACAACATCCTGCCCAACCTGGAACACATCACCCTGGCCTGGGGTCGCGACTTCTCCGATGTCTCGCCCCTGCGCGGGGTCATTCTCGGTGGCGGCAGCCACGACCCGGAAGTCCGCGTGACCGTCATGCCGCTCTGGGAACTCGCCGTCTGACCCTCTTGCCGCTCTTGTAGGTTGGTCCGAGCTCAGCGAGGCGCAACGTCATCCATTTCATGCGCCGCATCGTTGGGTTTCGTACCTCTACCCAACCTACGGGGGTGTGCCGAACAAGCACTTTGCCGGCGCCGTGCTAGCTTTTTCGGGGCCACTTCTCTCCTGCAAGGTGCTTTGCCATGGATGAAACAACCATCGTCAATGTGGGTACTGAGAAGGTCAGTGCGTTTATGACCACGGTCATGCAGTACGCGACAACCTTCGGCGTCAAGATTCTCGCGGCCATCGCCTTCTGGGTGGTGGGTCGCTGGCTCATCGGTTTTGCGGTCGGACTGGTCCAGCGCTCCCTGGAGCGACAGAAAGTGGACCCGACCGTGCTGCGCTATGTCGGGTCGTTCATCACCGTCACCCTGAACGTCCTCCTGGTGGTGGGCATCCTCGGCTTCTTCGGCATCCAGACCACCAGCCTCGCGGCATTGATCGCGGCGGTCGGCCTGGCCATCGGCATGGCCTGGTCGGGGCTGCTGGCGAACCTGGCGGCAGGCGGTTTCATCATCGTCCTGCGGCCGTTCAAGGTGGGCGACATGATCAGCGCTGGCGGCGTGACCGGTACAGTGAAGGAGATCGGTCTGTTCGCCACCACGATCAACACGCCCGACAACGTCATGACCCTGGTGGGCAACAACAAGATCTTCAGCGACACCATCCAGAACTTCAGCCACAACGACTTCCGCCGCGTGGAACTCAAGGCTCAGCTCTCCGGCGCCGCCGACTGGCACGCAGCCGCGGCTGTTCTCAAGGCCCGCATCGCCGCCATCCCCAATGTGCTCACCGAGCCGCCGGTGGATGTGGAAATCCTTGAGTTCAACCTGGTGGGACCGGTGCTGGCGGTACGACCTTACTGCCACAACGACAACTACTGGCAGGTGTATTTCGATACCAACCGCACCATCAAGGAAGCCCTGGGCACGGACTTCCCGGCGCCCATGCCGGCGCAGACCATCATCGTGCAACAGCCGCAGGCTTGACCTGCGGCAGGCCTTTGGCCTGCTTGGCGAATGAATTCGCCCCTACAGGAAAAACGCTCGGCTGATGCCGGCACAATCGACCCCCTCTCCCTCTGGGAGAGGGTTGGGGTGAGGGGCTGTGCCAGGCGGCTAGCTCGGCGCTGAACTTTTTCGCGAATGAATTCGCCCCCACAGGTGGAGCGCCTGGCCAATCTCCCGCACGAACTGCCCCCTCTCCCTTCAGGGAGAGGGTTGGGGAGAGGGAAGCCCGATCAGCCCTTGCGCAGATGCAGGATCGGGAATGGCTTCCCCGAGCCATCCACGGGCGAGCGGTCGTACTGCACGAATCCCAGGTGCAGGTAGAACCCCGCCGCTTGCGGGTTCTGTTCGTTCACATCGACCGATCGCGCACCGTGGGCCATTGCGTGCTCCATCAGCCTGCGGCCGATGCCCTGGCCATGCTGCGCTGGGTCGACGAACAGCATCTCCACCTTTTCCCTATCGGTCCCGATGAATCCGCTGATGCTGCCGGCGGCATCGCGCAGGCAGGCCAGTTGCACCGCGTCCAGGTAAGCATCGCGCACCAGGGGTTTGAAGAACTGGATGTCGTCTTCAGTGAGGAAGTCATGGGTGGCGCGCACGGCGCCTTCCCAGATTTCGATCAGGCGCCGGCGGTCGGCAGGGGAAAGGGTATTCAGGGTTTCGACGAAAGGGGGCATCCATGTCACCAGTGATGTTTGGCTCTGTTCCAGCGGTAGAGCAGGCGGGCGAATAGCTTGTAGCCGAGCTGCGCAAGGCCGTGGATCAGCGGCAGGGAAAAGAGTCGGGCTTTCCAGCGTTCCCCGGGCGAGTGGCGCCAGAGCACGATGAAGGCGTCCATCCCCATGCGCTTGACGCCGTGTTCGTCCACCAGGTGCAGGCGCTCGCGGACGTATTCCAGGTTCTCGCCGATTTCGTCTACCGCGCTGTTGTCCTGATGGACATCGGCCCATTCCACCTGGCAGGCGGTGGTCTTGCCTTTCTGGCCTTCGATGCCGGCCTTGCACACCGGGCATGCGCTGTTGAAATAGACCTTGATCCGCTCTTCGCCTGCCATGGGCCGCTCCTGGCCTTGGGGTTGTCCCGGACAGTTTAAAGCCGGGACGGGCGCGGGGTCAGTGGGGCTTGCGGTCGACCCATTTGGGCGCGCTGCTCGGGCGCCAGGCTTCCAGGCGGTCGAGCAGGATTTCCGGGTGGCCGCCGACCTGCAGCATGCCGCGGTGCTGGTCGCGGACGAAACGCTCTTCCACCAGGTGGTCGAGGAAGTCGGTGAGCTTGTCGTAGAAGCTGTTCACTTCCAGCAGGCCCAGCGGTTTGCTGTGGTAGCCCAGTTGGCCCCAGGTCCAGATCTCGAACAGCTCTTCCAGGGTGCCCAGGCCGCCGGGCAGGGCGATGAAGGCGTCGGACAGCTCGGCCATGCGGGCCTTGCGGGCGTGCATGCCGTCCACCACTTCCAGGCGAGTCAGGCCTTTGTGGCCGATCTCGGCGTCCATCAGGCTCTGCGGAATCACCCCGATGACTTCGCCACCGGCAGCCAGGGCCGCATCGGCCACGGTGCCCATCAGGCCAACTGCGCCGCCGCCGTAGACCAGCGTGATACCGCGCTCGGCCAGGGTGTGGCCAAGAAGGGCGGCTGTTTCACGGTAGATCGGCTTAGCGCCGGGGCTGGCGCCGCAGAACACGCAGATGGAACGCAAGGACATGGGGGACTCCTCGGGCGAAAAAAGCGCGCAAGGGTACCGATTTAGTGCCTGGGCTCCAAGCTGTTCGAGCGGTCAGCTTCCGAACGGTAGGTGCTGGAATCAGTCTGGACCGCCGCCGCAAGCCCCGGTGGGATGGGCGGCGAGCAGACTTCAGCGGTGTGGATGGCGCATCACCTTCTGGACGAATGGCGCCATTCGGCAGATCAGGCCAGCTTCAGCAATTCCGCCGCCGTCATCCCTGACAGCCCCAGCAGGCACAAGCCGCAGGCCAGGTAGGTGAGGCGGTGCCAGAGGGTGGAGGCGGCGCGGCGGAACCAGTCCACCAGGCCGGCGCAGATGAAGCACCAGAGCAGCGACGACAGCATGAAGCCGCCGAAGAACACCGCCAGGTGGGTCGGTGTCGGCTCGGCCACGCCCACTGCGGCCATGGCCCCGCCCATCGCGGCCCAGTAGACGATGTTCTGCGGGTTGGTCAGTGACAGCGCGGCGCCAGAGGCGAAGGCCCCGCCGCTGGCGCCTTGCTCTTCGGTCGAGGGCTGCGGCGGACGATGGGCGTCACGCAGAGATTGCAGGCCGAGCCAGCCCAGATACAGGGCACTGGCGATGGTCAGGGGGTAGCGCACGGTGGCGCTGTCCAGCAACAGGGCGAGGCCGGTGAGGCCCAATGCGGCCCAGGTGGCATCGCCCACCAGTGAGCCGATCTGCACCATCAGCGCGGGCCTGTAGCCGTCGCGCAGGCCGCGCCGCAGGGTTTCGCTGAACACCGCGCCGGGTGCTGCGTTGAACACGAATCCGAGAAGCATCGCGGCAATGAAGAAGGACAACATGAGCCTTGAAATTCCTTGTTTCAGACGGGTTGCGGCTTGTTGCCGCACGATATGGGAACTCGTGGATAAATGGTGCAGTCTCCCTTCTTGGGGCATTTCTGCCCTTTCTGCCAAGGAGACTCCCATGATTCGCAAGCTCGTCGTTGCATCCGTGCTGGCCCTGGCCAGTGCACCTCTGCTGGCTGCTGAATGTACCGTGGATGTGCAGGCCACCGATCAGATGACTTTCGATACCAAAGAGATCAAGGTCAGCAAAAGTTGCAAAACCTTCACCGTGAACCTCAAACACTCCGGCAAGCTGGCCAAGAACGTGATGGGTCACAACTGGGTGCTGAGCAAGACCGCTGATGCCCAGGCCATTGCCACCGAAGGCATGACCGCCGGCCTCGACAAGGATTACCTGAAGGCCGACGACGCCCGCATCATCGCCCACACCAAGATGATCGGCGGTGGCGAGAGCGACAGCGTAACCTTCGATGTGGCCAAGCTGGCTGCCGGTGAAAGCTACGAGTTCTTCTGCTCGTTCCCGGGGCACGTGTCGATGATGAAGGGCACCCTGGTCCTGGTCGACTGACCTTCAGGTGAACACGAAAAAGGCCGCTCCGTGTAGCGGCCTTTTTTCATGCCTGGGCCTGTATGGGCATGCATCTCTGTAGGGGCGAATTCATTCGCCAAGGGTAGCGAAGCTGCCCCCTGATAGTCCCAGGGGCAGACCTTCGGCCTGCTTGGCGAATGAATTCGCCCCTACAACTGTTCCTAAGCGCTCTTCCCGGCGGTCATCTTGAAGATGCCCTGGGCATTGCCGCTGTCGAAGTTCAAGTCCAGCCGGGCCTCTTCCGGATCGATCTCGCGCTGGATGAATTCCACGAACGACCCCGGTACTTCGCGCTGTACGGCACGGCCGCTGTCGTCGATGAAGTCGCGCTGCACCTGGACGGCGCGGTAGGCGGTCTGCATCACCCGGCCGGATGCCGAGACTTCGATGCTGGCCTTCATGGGCCGGCCCTTGGCGTTCTGCTCGTCCACCACGGACTGCAGGTCGGCGACCCGGTCGGTGAGGTGGTTGAACATATTGCCCTCGGTGGCGATCCAGGCCATTTCCACGCTTTCGTCGCGCAGCTGCTGATAGTCGCTTTCCTGCACCACGCCGTGCTGGCGGTCGAAAGCGCGATAGAGCGCGGGCAGCAGGTGCCGGGCCTCGGTCTCGCTGCATTGGCGCTGGCGCCAGAGGGTGTCGAGGATGGCCTTGTGGCTGGCGTCCAGCGGGTCTCGGCTATCGCCTACCACGCGGCTTACCGCCAGTTGGAAGCTTTCACCGAAGCGGCCCGGATGGAGTTCGGAAACGAAGAACTGGGCGATGTCTTCGGGCAGGTCCATCTGCCGGTAGGCATAGCCGGTCATCTTCAGCCGGGTCAGCGGATAGGTGCGGACATCGGCGAATCCCAGGGGCTCCAGCAGTCGGGCAAAGGCCTGGCGGCCACGGGGGAGGGCGCCGCTGTCCGGCCAGTCGACGGTGCGGATGGCGCCGTGATCGAACACCACCTGACGGCCCTTCGCCTGCTGTTCTTCCACATAGGTGCGACCAATCGGCACCGCCTCCACCAGCTTGTGGAACAGGCAGAGATTCAGCGCTTCGGCCAGCCAGGCACGATGCACGGCGGTCTCGCTGAAGGGGAAAGCGGAGAGGCCGGCGGGAACTTCCACATGGGATTCGACCCAGCGGGCGGCGGGCTCGCCGATCACGCTGGCGACCAGGGCAAACAGGCGTTGGTTGGCGGACATGGAGCGATTCCGGGATTGAAGAAAGGTGAGCCTATCCAAGCAGCCCGGCGGCGGCGGGGCAAACGAAAAAAACCGGTGGGTTCATTCCGTTTTTTCCTGAATGCTGCGCCGTGCATCTGATGGCTCCACCTGTGGGGGCGAATTCATTCGCTTTGCAGGCCGAAGGCCTGCCTCTAGGACTTCCGCGGGGCAGCTGCGCTGCCCATAGCGAATGAATTCGCCCCCACAAGAGCAGCCCTCCTGTCAGGGCTATTCCTGATCCAACTGCTCCAGCATCCAGCGCACGAAATCCTTCACCTTCGGCACTTCCGCGGCGTGTTCGGAGTAGGCCAGGTAATAGGCATTGCGGCTGGGCATGGGGTGATCCCAGGGGATCACCAGCTTGCCTTCGGCCAGCTCCTCCTCCACCAGGAAACGCGGCAGCAGGGCCACACCGCAGCCCGCCTGGGCGGCGCGGATGCACATGTAGGACGTGTCGAAGCGCGGCCCGTGGTAGCTGTGCTCGGTGTGCCGGTCCTGGCTCTGGAACCACTCATGCCAGGCTTCGGGGCGGGTGGCGTTTTGCAGCAACACCAGGTCGGTGAGTTGGGTCGGCTCGGTGAAAGGTTCGTCCGGCATCGCCCCGGGCGCGCAGACCGGCACCACCTCCTCGCTGAACAGGCGAATGCACTCGGCACCGGGCAGGGCGCCATGGCCGAAGTAGAAGGCTACGTCGCAGCGGCCCTGGACCAGGGCGTTGGGCTCCAGCTCATTGCGCAGGTCCAGGTGCACGTTCGGGTGGCGCAGGCGCCAGCCCTTGAGCCGAGGGATCAGCCAGCGCGCGCCAAAGGTCGGCGGCGTGGCAACCCGCAGCACTTCGGTATCGCCGCCGTAGGACAGCATGTAGTGGGTGGACATCTCCACCTGGGCGAGGATCTTGCGCACCTCGGTCAGGTACAGCGAGCCTGCCGGGGTCAGTTGCAGACGCCGCCGTACGCGGCGAAACAGCAGGTGCTGGAGCAGTTCCTCCAGCTGCGCCACCTGCTTGCTCACTGCACTCTGGGTCAGGTTCAGCTCTTCGGAAGCACGGGTAAAACTGAGGTGCCGGGCCACCGCTTCGAAGCATTGCAGGGCGGTGATCGAGGGCATGTGGCGTTTGAGCATCGCGGATTCTCGGGGCGGGCCGGAACATGAATAAACGGAATGATATGTGTCGGAAAGGTCGTTTGTTGGCAAGCCCTTTTCGCGGCTATTACTGGTGCCATTCCCATCTGGCTCCCAACTTGTAGGAGCCAGCTTGCTGGCGAAGGCTTCGCGAGCAAGCTCGCTCCTACAGAGGGCGCTATAAGTTCGTTGAGACAGGAGTTCCCATGGTTGCCGCACTGCTTGACCGCCTCGGTGTCGATTCATCCCTCTACCAGCAAGGCGATCACGCCGTTCATTCGCCCATCGACGGCAGCCGTATAGGCACCGTGCGCCTGGAAGGCCGCGACGAAGTCGAAGCGAAGATCGCCCGCGCTGCCGAAGCCTTCCAGGCCTGGCGCAAGGTGCCGGCGCCCCGTCGCGGCGAGCTGATCCGCCAGTACGGCGAAGTGCTGCGCGAGTACAAGGCCGAACTGGGCGAGCTGGTGTCCTGGGAAGCCGGCAAGATCACCCAGGAAGGCCTGGGTGAGGTGCAGGAAATGATCGACATCTGCGACTTCGCCGTCGGCCTGTCGCGGCAGCTCTACGGCCTGACCATCGCCTCCGAGCGCCCCGGCCACCACATGCGTGAAACCTGGCATCCGCTGGGCGTGGTCGGCGTCATCAGCGCGTTCAACTTCCCTGTTGCCGTGTGGTCGTGGAACACCGCGCTGGCGCTGGTCTGCGGTAACCCGGTGGTGTGGAAACCCTCGGAGAAGACCCCGCTCACCGCGCTGGCCTGCCAGGCGCTGTTCGAGCGCGTGGCGAAGAATTTCAGTGAGGCCCCGGCCAACCTCAGCCAAGTGGTGATTGGCGCCCGCGAAGCCGGCGAAGCCCTGGTGGATGACCCGCGCGTTGCACTGGTCAGCGCCACTGGCAGCACCCGCATGGGCCGTGAAGTCGCACCCCGCGTGGCGGCGCGCTTCGCCCGCAGCGTGCTGGAGCTGGGCGGCAACAACGCCATGATCCTCGCCCCCAGCGCCGACCTCGACCTGGCGGTGCGTGCCATCCTCTTCAGCGCCGTCGGCACCGCCGGCCAGCGCTGCACCACGCTGCGCCGCCTGATCGCCCATGAGTCGGTGAAGGCCGAGATCGTCGAGCGCCTGAAGGCTGCGTATTCCAAGGTGCGCATCGGTCATCCGCTGGAGGGCAACCTGATCGGCCCGCTGATCGACAAGCAGAGCTTCGAGGGCATGCAGCGCGCGCTGGAGCAGGCCCGCGCTGAAGGCGGCAAGGTATTCGGCGGTGAACGCCAGCTCGAAGGGCAGTTCCCGAATGCCTACTACGTATCCCCGGCCATCGTCGAAATGCCAGGCCAGAGTGCGGTGGTCTGCCACGAGACATTCGCCCCGATTCTCTACGTGGTCGGCTACAGCGATTTCGAGGACGCCGTCGCCCTCAACAACGCCGTGCCCCAGGGCCTGTCGTCCTGCGTGTTCACCACGGATGTGCGTGAAGCCGAGCTGTTCCAGTCGGCGGTGGGCAGCGACTGCGGCATCGCCAACGTCAACATCGGTCCGAGCGGCGCGGAAATCGGTGGCGCCTTCGGTGGCGAGAAGGAAACCGGCGGCGGTCGCGAATCTGGCTCGGATTCCTGGAAGGCCTACATGCGCCGTCAGACCAACACCGTGAACTACTCCCACGAACTGCCGCTGGCCCAGGGCATCACCTTCGATTAAGGATTGCACTCCATGACCCTGCGCCAGGAATGCCTCTGGGAATATCTGACGCCACAACTGCCGGAAAGCCCCGTGCTGCACGGCGAGGTCAAGGTCGATGTCTGCGTGATCGGGGCCGGTTTCACCGGCCTCTCCGCTGCGTTGCACCTGCTGGAGGCGGGCAAGCGTGTCTGCCTGCTGGAGGCTCACACCGCCGGTCATGGCGGTTCCGGGCGCAACGTCGGACTGGTCAATGCCGGCATGTGGATTCCGCCGGATGAGATCGAAGCCGGCCTCGGCAAAACCGTCGGCGAGCGCCTCAATCGCACCCTGGGCGCTGCGCCGTCACTGGTGTTCTCCCTGGTGGACCGCTACGACATCGACTGCCAGCTGCGCCGCGAAGGCACTTTGCACATGGCCCATAACGCCCGTGGCCAGGCCGACCTCGCCAGCCGTTGCGCGCAGTGGCAGCGCCGTGGTGCGCCGGTTGAACTGCTGACCGGCAACGCCTGCCGCGAAGCCACCGGCACCGACAAGATCGCCGCCGCGCTGCTCGATCGCCGCGCCGGCACCCTCAATCCGATGGGCTACACCCGTGGCCTGGCCCGTGCGGTGAAATACCTCGGCGGCCAGCTCTTCGAACATTCGCCCGTGCTGCGTCTGGAGCGTCAAGGCGCCAACTGGTGCGTGGTCAGCGAACACGGCGTGGCCATCGCGCCGCAAGTGGTGATCGCGTCCAATGCCTACACCGAAGGCGAGTGGACGGAACTGCGCCGCCATTTCTTCCCCGGTTTTTACTACCAGGTGGCTTCCACGCCGCTTTCTGGCGAGGCCGCCGCGCGCATCCTGCCGGGCGGGCAGGGTTCCTGGGATACCCGCCAGGTGCTCAGCAGCATCCGCCGCGATGCCGACGGCCGCCTGCTGCTCGGCAGCCTGGGCAACGGTTCGCGCAAGCCGGACTGGTTCCTGCGCGCCTGGGCCGATCGCATCCAGCGCCATTACTTCCCGTATCTGGGCAAGGTGGACTGGGAATTCACCTGGACCGGTTGCATCGATTTCACCCCCGACCACCTCATGCGCCTCTACGAGCCAGCGCCCGGCCTGCTGGCCTTCACCGGCTACAACGGTCGCGGCGTGACCACCGGCAGCGTGGTGGGCAAGGCGTTCGCCGACTATCTGCTCAGCGGTGACGAGACGGTCCTGCCGATGCCTTTCCAGCCGATGCGCGCGGTGGCGGCGGTGGGGCTGCGCAGTTCGCTCTACGAAGCAGGCTTTTCGCTCTACCACGCGGGTCAGTGCCTGCGTGTGGTGATCTAGCTGAAAGGGCGGGCTGGCGTAGGGTGGACCACGCTTCACCGGTCCACCATGGGCGTCAGGGCCGGCATCGAATGGTGGAAATGAAAAGCGATTTCCACCCTACAAAAGCTCGGAGTGGTTATTGAACGCGTGACGCGGGTAGCAAAAAAATTCACTGCACGGCTTTCGGAGAGTAGGAACTTTCTTGCAGGATTGGGGGAACGGTAACAGTGCGGAGTGGGAAAATTCGCGCACCAGTGATGTGCAAATAAGTACCGCGAGTCTATTGTTAGCGAATCTGCTGGCACACTGATGCCGTGGGGCTTCCAGACACGTCTGAAGATTAATCGGAATTATTTGGAAGTTATTGATTTAAAAGAATAAAAATAAGAAGCGAAGGAGGTGGGAGCAGCCTTTCAGGGCGCGGAGCAACTACAAGAATTAATGGCACGCCACTTGCTGAACACGAGCGCTAACCCTAAAAAACCTCAGGAGCAAAACTCCATGTCGCAGAAGATTTTCAGAAAAGGCTTTCTGGCTCTGGCGGTTACCACCGCGCTGGGCATTTCTTCCGTTGTACAGGCTGATGTAGTCATTGGCGTTGCCGGGCCGCACACCGGCGCGAACGCCTCGTTCGGTGAACAATACTGGCGCGGCGCCTCCCAGGCCGCTGAAGATCTCAACGCCGCCGGCGGTATCAACGGCGAGAAGATCAAACTGGTGAAAGCCGACGACGCCTGCGAGCCGAAACAGGCCGTAGCCGTTGCCAACCGTCTCGTCGACCAGGACAAGGCCATCGCCGTTGTCGGTCACTTCTGCTCCTCCTCCACCATTCCCGCTTCCGAGGTTTACGACGAGGCCGGCATCATCGCCATGACCCCCGGCTCGACCAACCCGGCAGTGACCGAGCGCGGCCTGTCCGGCATGTTCCGCATGTGCGGCCGTGACGACCAGCAAGGCATCGTCGCCGGCGACTACATCATCGACGTGCTGAAGGCCAAGAAGGTCGCGATCATCCACGACAAGGACACCTACGGTCAGGGCCTGGCCGACGCCACCAAGGCGCAGCTGGCCAAGCGCGGCGTGAAGGAAGTCCTGTACGAAGGCCTGACCCGCGGCGAGAAAGACTTCAACGCCCTGGTTACCAAGATTCGCGCCTCCGGCGCTGAGGTCGTCTACTTCGGCGGCCTGCACCCGGAAGCCGGCCCGCTGGTTCGCCAGATGCGTGAACAGGGTCTGACCGCCAAGTTCCTCTCCGGCGACGGCATCGTGACCGACGAACTGGTCACCACCGCCGGCGGCCCGCAATACACCAAGGGTGTGCTGATGACCTTCGGCGCCGACCCGCGCAAGATCGAGGACGGCAAGGCTGTCATCGAGAAGTTCCGCGCTGGCGGCTTCGAGCCGGAAGGCTACACCCTGTACGCCTATGCAACCCTGCAAGCCCTGGCTGCCGGCTTCAATGGCGCCGGTTCCAACGACCCGGCCAAGGCATCCGAATGGCTGAAGGGCCATCCGGTACAGACCGTGATGGGCAAGAAGGAATGGGACTCCAAGGGCGACCTGAAAGTCTCCGACTACGTGATCTACGAGTGGGATGACAAGGGTAAGTACGCCCAGCAGTAAGTGTCGGTCAGGATCGCCTGCGCGTCGGCCGGCCAGCGTTGGAAAGGGTCTCGGGACTGCTCATTTACAGTCGTAAACTCCGCGTCCCTCAACCCTTTCCGCCTTGTCCGGCTCTAGCTCGTTCGATCCTGATCCGACACTGGACATAGCTCGGCTGACCGGCCAGATGCCACCCGCATCTGGCCGGTCGGTGTATTCCGGGAAACTGCTGAAGTCCTTTTCTGCTTGAGCCGGGCGGGGAACCGCTCGATTTGACATGGTTTTTCAGTGGTGCCCGTCTGATTCCACTCGCGGGAGCTGGCCGAACCCAAGGCCGGACCCCCAAAAGACGAGACAGAGTGATGGACGGTATTATCCTGCAACAGCTGATCAACGGGCTGACCCTCGGGTCGGTCTACGGTCTGATCGCCATCGGTTACACCATGGTTTACGGCATCATCGGCATGATCAACTTCGCCCACGGCGAGGTGTACATGATCTCCGCCTACATCGCCGCGATCACCCTGGCCATCCTGGCCTTCTTCGGACTCGAATCCTTCCCGCTGCTGATCCTCGGGACCCTGCTGTTCACCATCCTGGTGACCGGTGTATACGGTTTCGTGATCGAGCGCATCGCCTACAAGCCGCTGCGCAACTCCACCCGCCTGGCACCTCTGATTTCCGCCATCGGCATGTCGCTGATCCTGCAGAACTACGTGCAGCTCAGCCAGGGCGCCCGCCAGCAAGGCGTGCCCACCCTGCTCGACGGCGCGCTGAAGTTCCACATCGGTGACGGCTTCGTGCAGCTCACCTACACCAAGGTGTTCATCCTGGTGGCGGCCTTCCTCGGCATGGCGGTGCTGACCTACATCATCCAGCGCACCAAGCTCGGCCGCATGTGCCGCGCGACCCAGCAGGACCGCAAGATGGCGTCGATCCTCGGCATCAACACTGACCGGGTGATCTCCTACGTGTTCGTCATCGGCGCTGCCATGGCGGCCCTGGCCGGTGTGCTGATCACCATGAACTACGGCACCTTCGACTTCTATGCCGGCTTCATCATCGGCATCAAGGCGTTCACCGCCGCAGTGCTCGGCGGCATTGGCTCGCTGCCTGGCGCCATGCTCGGCGGGATCATCCTGGGCATCGCCGAGGCGCAGTTCTCCGGCATGGTCAACACCGACTACAAGGACGTGTTCAGCTTCTCCCTGCTGGTGCTGATCCTGATCTTCCGTCCCCAGGGCCTGCTCGGCCGCCCGCACGTCGCCAAGGTGTAATCATGACTTCTGCCATTGCCAGGAAGCCCCTGGATTTCAAGAAGAGCCTGATCGACGCCGTGATCGCCGGTCTGCTCGCCCTTATCGTCTTCGGCCCCATCATGGGTGTGGTACTCGATGGCTACAGCTTCAACCTGGAGTTCAACCGGGTTGGCGTGATGATGGCCGTGGTCATGATCGGCCGCTTCTTCCTCAGCCTCTACCTGCAGACCCCGCGCGGCGAAGTGCTGATGCAGCGCTTCGAAACAACGGGTTCTGGCGTGCACGTGCGCGAGCCCGACCACGTTAGCCGGCTGCGCTGGATCATCCCGCTGCTGGTCGTCGCCGCGGTGATCTTCCCGTTCTTCGCCAGCAAGTACCTGCTCACGGTGGTCATCCTCGGCCTGATCTACGTGCTGCTGGGCCTGGGCCTGAACATCGTGGTCGGCCTCGCCGGCCTGCTCGACCTCGGCTACGTGGCCTTCTATGCCATCGGTGCCTATGGCCTGGCGCTGGGCTACGAACACCTGGGTCTCGGCTTCTGGTCCGCCTTGCCGTTGTCGGCCCTTGCCGCGGCGCTGGCCGGCGCGTTGCTGGGCTTCCCGGTGTTGCGCATGCACGGTGACTACCTGGCTATCGTGACCCTCGGCTTCGGCGAGATCATCCGTCTGATCCTCAACAACTGGCTGAGCTTCACCGGGGGGCCGAACGGCATGTCGGTGCCGTCGCCCACCTTCTTCGGCCTCGAGTTCGGCCGCCGGGCGAAGGATGGCGGGGTGCCGATCCACGAGTTCCTCGGCTTCGCCTACAACCCCAACCTGAAGTTCCTGTTCATCTACGTGGTGCTCTTCCTGGTGGTACTGCTGGTGCTGTACATCAAGCATCGCCTGACCCGCATGCCGGTCGGCCGGGCCTGGGAGGCGCTGCGCGAAGATGAGATCGCCTGCCGCGCCATGGGCCTGAACCACGTGCTGGTGAAGCTCTCGGCCTTCATGCTGG
The DNA here is from genome assembly GCF_029871275.1 of Pseudomonas sp. BN414. Lineage (NCBI taxonomy): Bacteria > Pseudomonadati > Pseudomonadota > Gammaproteobacteria > Pseudomonadales > Pseudomonadaceae > Pseudomonas > Pseudomonas sp. BN414. The sequence continues at coordinate 132,802 of NZ_SSOL01000078.1, read as the reverse complement.
GCGCCTCCACCGCCGGCCTGGCCGGGGTGTTCTTCGCCAGCTACCAGGGCTTCGTGAACCCCTCGTCCTTCACCTTCTTCGAGTCGGCGCTGATCCTCGCCATCGTCGTGCTCGGGGGCATGGGTTCCACCGTCGGGGTGGTGATCGCCGCGTTCGTCCTCACTGTCGCGCCGGAGCTGCTGCGCACCTTCGCCGACTACCGTGTGCTGCTGTTTGGCGTGCTCATGGTGGTGATGATGATCTGGCGGCCGCGCGGGCTGATCCGTATCAGCCGTGTCGGCTTCACCCCGCGTAAAGGAGTAGCCCCATGAGCGACGAAAACATCCTCAGCGTCGAGCACCTGATGATGCACTTCGGCGGCATCAAGGCGCTCAATGACGTGAGCCTGAAGATCAAGCGCGGTTCCATTTCCGCGCTGATCGGCCCCAACGGTGCCGGCAAGACCACCGTGTTCAACTGCCTGACCGGCTTCTACAAAGCCACTGGCGGACGCATCCAGCTCAACACCCGCGGCGGCAGCACCGACGTGATCAAGGTGCTGGGCGAACCCTTCCAGCCCACCGACTTCGTCAATCCGGCGCAGTTCGCCAACCGCCTGCACTACAAGATGTTCGGCGGTACCCACCTGGTGAACCGCGCCGGACTAGCGCGCACCTTCCAGAACATCCGCCTGTTCCGGGAAATGTCGGTGGTGGAGAACCTGCTGGTAGCCCAGCACATGTGGGTGAACCGCAATCTGCTGGCCGGTGTGTTCAACACCCCGGGCTTCCGCAAGGCCGAGGACGACGCGCTGAACCATGCGTTCTACTGGCTGGAAGTGGTGGACCTGGTGGATTGCGCCAACCGCCTGGCCGGCGAGCTTTCCTACGGCCAGCAGCGCCGCCTGGAAATCGCCCGCGCCATGTGCACCCGGCCGCAACTGATCTGCCTCGACGAACCCGCCGCCGGCCTCAACCCGGCCGAAACCGAAGCGCTCAGCCGGATCATCCGCAAGCTGCGCGACGAACACGACCAGACCGTTCTGCTGATCGAACACGACATGGGCATGGTGATGAGCATTTCCGACCACATCGTGGTGCTGGACCACGGCGAAGTGATTGCCGAAGGCAACCCCCACGACATCCGCCACGATCCCAAGGTGATCGCGGCGTACCTCGGCGCCGAAGAGGAGGAAGTGGCATGAGTGCACCCCTCCTGGAGTTCAAGGACGTCGACGTCTTCTACGGGCCCATCCAGGCCCTGCGCAAGGTCAGCCTGCACATCAACGAAGGTGAAACAGTGAGCCTGATCGGCGCCAACGGCGCGGGTAAGTCCACGCTGCTGATGTCGATTTTCGGCCAGCCGCGCGCGGCCAATGGCGCGATCGTCTACCAGGGCACCGACATCACCCACCGGTCGGCGCACTATGTGGCGTCCAATGGCGTGGCGCAGTCGCCGGAAGGCCGTCGGGTGTTCCCTGACATGAGCGTGGAAGAGAACCTGCTGATGGGCACCATCCCCATCGGCACGGACCATGCGGACGAAGACATGCAGCGCATGTTCGACCTCTTCCCGCGCCTGAAGGAACGGCGAAACCAGCGCGCCATGACCATGTCCGGCGGCGAGCAGCAGATGCTCGCCATCGCCCGCGCGCTGATGAGCCGACCCAAGCTCTTGCTGCTCGATGAACCCTCCCTGGGCCTCGCGCCCATCGTGGTCAAGCAGATCTTCCAGACCCTCAAGGAACTGGCCCAGACCGGCATGACCATCTTCCTCGTCGAGCAGAACGCCAACCATGCGCTCAAGCTCTCCGACCGCGCCTATGTGATGGTCACCGGGGAAATCCGCATGAGCGGCACGGGCGAGGAACTGCTGGGTAACCAGGAAGTCCGCAACGCCTACCTCGGCGGGCACTGACCCGCCGCCTCCAACCTTTCCCCGAGCGTCTCCCCTCTCCCTTCAGGGAGAGGGGCCGGGGGAGAGGGTAATTCGCTCGCACTCGATTCCAAAAGGAGTCCGGAGATGCAAACCCTGCGCTTCTTCACCAACGCCGATGTCGCTGCGGCGCTGGATTATCCACAACTGATCGAGGCCCTGCGCCAAGGCCTGGCCAATCCGGCCGAAGCCCCGGTGCGCGCCTGTCATGCCCTGCCACAAGACGCCACGCTGCTCTGCATGCCGGTCTGGCAGCAGGGGCAGGGCGTCGGCGTGAAGCTGGTGACGGTGTATCCCCACAACGGCGAAAAGGGCCTGCCCTCGGTCGCCGCGCTCTTCACCCTCTTCGACGACGCCACCGGCCGGCCGCTGGCGGTGCTGGAAGCCTCCGAGCTCACCGCTCGCCGCACCGCCTGTACGTCGGCCCTGGCCGCCAGCGCACTGGTCCGGCATGACGCCAGCCGGCTGCTGGTGGTGGGCACCGGTACCCTGGCCGCGCACATGGTCCGTGCCCATTGCGTGGTGCGCCAGTACGAGCGTGTGGATATCTGGGGTCGTCATCCGGAGAAGACCGACGAACTGGTGCGCTCCCTCGCCGGGGAGGGCTATCCGGTGCAGGTGGCGCCTGACCTGCAGACCTGCGCCCAGCAGGCGGACTGCATCAGTTGTGTCACCACGTCCACGTCGCCGCTGATTCTCGGGGACTGGCTGCGGCCGGGCACCCATCTGGACCTGGTGGGCGCCTTCCTCTCGACCATGCGGGAAACCGACAGCGCCGCCGTGGCCCGCTCACGGATCGTCGTCGATACCCGTGCCGGCGCGCTGGAAGAGGCCGGGGACCTGATTCTCGCCATCGCCGACGGCGCCATCACGGAGCAGGCCATCCACATCGAACTTGCCGACCTGCTGCACGGCCGGGGCCATCGCCAGACCAACAGCGAGATCACCCTGTTCAAGTCCGTGGGCTATGCCCTGGAAGACCTGATTGCGGCGCAGGTGATGTTGTCCCGTACCGCGTAGGTAGCGTTCCTTGTGGGGGCGTTTTCAATCGCTAATGGGCGCGCTGCGGCCCCCGTGGCAGACCTGCGGTCTGCTCAGCGAATGAATTCGCCCCCACAGATTTACAGTTCATCCTCTTCGTTGACCACAGGCAGCTTCGCCGCCAGCACTTCGATGCGCTCGATTTGCGGCAGCTCGCTGAGCAACTCGTCCGCGCGCTCCATCAGCTCTTCCGCCACTTTTCCGGCCATGTGCGCCTGCAACCCGAGATCGTTGGCGAAGGCGTCAAAGATGCCGAAGGTCGTCGGGCCCAAGCGCAGGGCGAACCAGGCCGTGGTATCCGGCTCTTCCTGCACCCGCTGCAGGCCGCTACGGAGAAAATCCTCCACTTCGGCGACCTTGCCTGGCTTGGCTTCCAGACGTACCAGCAACGCGACTTGGACCATGGCCCGATCTCCTCTGTGGCTAGGCAGGCAAGTCTAGGCCGATGGAAGAGGGCGTCAGCCCCGCTTGTCCGAAGTGGAGATATCCACTGGCATTTGTAGGGGCGAATTCATTCGCCAAGGGCAGCGCAGCTGTCCCCACTGACGATCAAGGGCAGCCCTCCGGCCTGCTTGGCGAATAAATTCGCCGGAGTTGATAACAATCTCTGTGCAGCGATCTGTGGATAACTTGGGAGCAGTTGCTTCCACGCCCCGCAGTCCGCAGCTCGAAAAGCCCTGCTCAGAAATTGTTCAGGTGCGCTTTATGCCGGATAAACAGTGGCTTATACAGTTCCTTGGCGGCGTCTCCCCGGCTATCGAGTTGTCCCCGACTACTGTGTGGAAAGCTGTGGATAAGCTTGGGAGTAACGGCTGCGGCCCAGTACCGGCGAGGGCTGCATGGAGCTGCTGGTTTTTTCGCCATCAGCTCGTCCCTGTGGATGGCGTAACCTATGCCGGTCTATCGCAACGGGCCCGTGCCCCAGAGCAAGGAGAACAGCATGACTTCCACCGTTTTCATCACCGGCGCCACCTCGGGATTTGGCGAAGCCTGTGCCCGGCGCTTCGCCCAGGCCGGCTGGTCGCTGGTGCTGACCGGCCGCCGCGCCTCGCGCCTGCAGGCACTCAAGGATGAGCTCTCGGCGCAGACCGACGTGCACACCCTGGAGCTGGATGTGCGTGATCGCAAAGCCATGGAAGCCGCGATTGCCGGTCTGCCGGCGAAGTACGAAAAGATCCGTGGCCTGATCAACAACGCCGGCCTGGCGCTGGGGGCCGAGCCCGCGACCCAGTGCAACCTGGATGACTGGGACATTATGGTCGACACCAACATCAAGGGCCTGATGTACAGCACCCGCCTGCTGCTGCCGCACCTGATCGCCCATGGCCGTGGTGCGAGCATCGTCAACCTGGGTTCGGTGGCCGGCAACTGGCCCTATCCCGGCAGCCACGTGTACGGCGCCACCAAGGCCTTCGTCGGCCAGTTCTCGCTGAACCTGCGCAACGACCTGGTGGGCACCGGCGTACGTGTCACCAACATCGAGCCGGGCCTGTGCGAGAGCGAGTTCTCGCTGGTGCGCTTCGGCGGCGACCAGGCCAAGTACGACGCCACCTACGCCGGCGCCGAAGCCATTCAGCCGGAAGACATCGCTGAAACCATCTTCTGGATCATGAACCAGCCGGCCCACGTGAACATCAACAGCCTGGAGCTGATGCCCGTGAGCCAGACCTGGGCGGGCTTCGCGGTCAATCGTTCAGCGAAGTGATGCGCGTCGAGCGCCCCAGCAACTGCAGGGCGCGATCCGGGTAATCGGTAATCAGGCCATTCGCCCCCATGTCCAGCAGGTGGCGCATGGCCGGTTGCTCGTTGATGGTCCACATCTGCACCGCCAGTCCGCGCTGCAGGGCGGTCTTCATCAGGCTGTCGCTGGCCACCTGCAGGCCGCCGCTGCTTTCGGGAATCTGCAAGGCCTGGTAGGAGGGACTGACCAGACTGCCCAGGCCGATCCAGTTCAAGGCCACCAGCAGGCGCACTGAAGTCGGCCCTGCCGACGTGGCGACGCCGGGGCAGACCTTGCGGAAGCGCTTGAGGCTGCGTTCGTAGAAACTCCCCACGAGAACCCGCTGGCGCTGCTGGTGCTCGTCCAGCAGGGCGCAGAGCTGCTCCTCCATGCCCACGTCCGGCACCTTGATCTCGACAACCTTGGGTTGCTCCGGGAAGCGTTCCAGCACCTCGGCGAAGGTGGGAATGCGAATGCCCTGGCCACGGTAGGGATAGCTCTCGCCACCGTCGGCACTCCAGCGGTAGCCGGCATCCAGGGCCTGTACATCCGCCAGGGCGAGGTCGGCCACCTTGCCGTCACCGTTGGTGGTGCGATCCACCCGCGGGTCATGCAGAACCACCAGCTCGCCGTCGCGTGTGTGGCGTACATCCATCTCCAGCATGTCCACCTTGAGGGCGGCGGCCCGCTCGAAGGCGAACAGCGTGTTCTCCGGCCACAGGCCGCGACCGCCGCGATGGGCGATGACCAGGGGGTGGTCGCCCAGGCCAGCGAGTACCGCGGGGCGTTCCGCCGTGCGGCTGGTCAGGGCCAGCGCCAGCAAGGCGACGACGAGGAGGAAGAGGGGAGCGAGAAAGAATCGGGCGAAGCGCTTCATGTTGTTCTTATCCGTAAGACGTGGACGGGCGTGCCGAATCAAACGCGGGGACTATGACAAAGAGATGACGGTGAGGCGAGGGGGAGGTGATGGGGATGGGATGTGGGCAAGGAAATCGATGCCGCCTGGGGGCATCGCGCTTTTCTTGTGGGGGCGAATTCATTCGCAAAGGGCAGCGTAGCTGCCCCAGTTGCGAGGCCGAATGGCAGACCTGCGGTCTGCTTAGCGATTGAAATCGCCCCCACAGCGTCTGGTGACAGGCCGTGCTCAGCTCGCCAGCAACCACACCCCGGCACCCGCGGACACACCGCCGGCAATCCGCACCAGCGGCGCAGCGGTCTGCGGCATGGCGCGAACCAGGCCATAGCCGGCGGCATGCAGGGTGGCGGTGGCGGCGATGAAGCCGACGGCGTAGCCCCAGGGGCTGGCCAGGTCCGGCAGTTCCAGACCGTGGGCGACGCCGTGGGCCATGGCGAACAGCGCGGTCAGGCCCATGGCGAGCCACAGCGGCGGCCGCACCGCGACGGCCACCAGCAGGCCGAGGGCGAATACCGAGCCGGCGATACCGCTTTCCATCAACGGCATTTCCGCACCGGCGAAGCCCAGCAAGCCGCCCAGCAACATGGTGCCGACGAAGGTCAGCGGCAGTGCCCAGCGTGCCGATCCATGCTGTTGGGCAGCCCAGAGACCGACCGCGAGCATGGCCAGCAAGTGATCGAGTCCGGTGACCGGGTGGGCCATGCCCGACATCACGCCAGCGTGGTCGTGACCGGCATGGGCGAAGGCCATGGCCGGGGTGAGGAACAGGGCGATGGCGAAGAGCGATTTGCGCAGGTTCATGGTGAATCTCCTTGAAGGCGAATCCTGTAGGCAGAGAGGGGCGTCAGGCGGTGAGCAGCCCCTGCTTCTCGATGAAGGCGATGATCTCGTCGAGGCCCTGGCCGACCTTCTGGTTGCTGAACACGAACGGCCGCTCGCCGCGCATCTTGCGCGCGTCGCGGTCCATCACTTCCAGGGAGGCGCCGACCATGGGCGCGAGGTCCACCTTGTTGATCACCAGCAGGTCCGACTTGCAGATGCCGGGGCCGCCCTTGCGCGGCAGCTTGTCGCCAGCGGAAACGTCGATCACGTAGATCGTCAGGTCGGAGAGTTCCGGGCTGAAGGTGGCGGACAGGTTGTCGCCGCCGGATTCGACCAGGATCAGGTCCAGGCCGGGGAAGCGTCGATTGAGCTGCTCCACGGCTTCGAGGTTGATCGAGGCATCTTCGCGGATCGCCGTGTGCGGGCAGCCACCGGTCTCGACGCCGATGATGCGTTCCGGCGCCAGGGCCTCGTTGCGCACCAGGAACTGGGCGTCTTCCTGGGTGTAGATGTCGTTGGTCACCACCGCCAGGTTGTAGCGCTCGCGCAGGGCACGGCAGAGGGCCAGGGTCAGGGCGGTCTTGCCGGAACCTACCGGGCCGCCGATACCGACGCGCAAAGGTTGGCTGTTCATGTGCTGTGCATCTCCTAGGAACGGAACAGACGGCTGTATTGGCGCTCGTGCGCCATGCTCGCCAGGGCCAGGCCGAAGGCGGCGCTGCCCCAGCGGGTCGGGGGGATTTCACTGGCTTCGCGCTGTGCCTGCTCCAGGCTGGGCAGCAGGGCGGAGGTCAGGCGCTGGGCGGCTTGCTGGCCCAGCGGCAAGGTCTTCATCAGCACTGCCAGCTGGTTCTCCAGCCAGCCCCAGATCCAGGCGGCGAGGGCGTCTTGCGGCGCGATGGCCCAGGCCCGTGCAGCCAGGGCCCAGGCCACGGCCAGGCCGGGTTCTTCCAGCTCGCCAAGCAGTTGGCGTGCGGCGTCGTCCTGCTCGGGGAGGTCATGCAGGAGTTGCTGCAAGGAGTAGCCCATCTGCCGGCTTTCCAGCTGCAGCTCGCGGGTTTCGCGGCTGGCGCGGTGACGCTCGGCGAGGTGCTTCAACTCGTTCCAGTCATCGCATGCCGCCGCTTCGCAATGGGCCAGCAGCAATGGCGCCTCGAAGCGTGAAAGGTTGAGCAGCAGCTGATCCCTGATCCAGCGCGCGGCGCTGTTGGGGTCATGCACCAGGCCCGAGTCCACCGCCAGCTCCAGTCCCTGGGAATAGCTGTAGCCGCCAATGGGCAGCTGCGGACTGGCAAGCCTCAGTAGCTGCCAGGCTTTGTTCACGTGCGCACACCGAACTGATGCAGGCGCGGCGCGTAGCTGAAGTCGGCTTCGAGCTGATGGGAATGGTGATGGCCCCCGCCGTAGGCGCCGTGTTCGGGCTGGAAGCCGGCCTCGATGTTTTTCACCGTGGCGCCCAGCTGTTCGAGCATGGCCTTGAGTACGTAGTCATCCAGCAGACGCAACCAGCCCTCGCCGAGCTGCAGGGCGACGTGGCGATTGCCGAGGTGGTAGGCGGCGCGGGTCAGTTCGAAGGCGCTGGCGCAGGTGACATGGAGCAGGGCTTCGGGACGGGCGCTGACCTTGACCACGCGGCCGTCCTGGCTACGCAGGCAATCGCCGTCACGCAGGGGCGGCTGGCCGCGTTCGAGGAACAGGCCGACGTCTTCGCCTTTGACGGTGAAGCAGCGCAAGCGGCTCTTGCTGCGCGCTTCATAGGTCAGCAGCAGCTCTTCGTCCCAGCTCGACTGGGTTTCTGTTCGTTCGTGGATGACCAGCATCGGGCGAATCCGGCAGTGTGCAATGCCGGGTGCAGAGCAAGGCCCTTGCCAAGATCGCCGGGCGCCCGTTCAGCGGGGCTTTCGCCAGGCCATGCCTGCCTGTGGGGCGTGAGGGTGGTCCGTGATGGTGCGAGTTGCACCCGAGTGGTGCGGCTGTATTGGCGGAGCGGTCAGCTTTTCGGCTTGCCCGGCCCGAGCCAGTGTTTGCCACCGATCATGATGAAGCGCAGCTGCTGGGTGATCTTGGCGGCGGGCAGGAGATGCGGCGGCAGGTTGTCCGCCGGCGGATCGATCAGTTCCGGGAGCGTGGCGAATACCGTTTTCACCACCAGGTCGGCCACCAGGTCGACGCCTTCGTCGTCCAGTTGCGGCATGCGGTTGATGAGCTTGAGGTCGGCGGCCAGGTCGTCGGTGATGCGCTGGCGCAGGGCGCCGATGGCCTGGCGCACGGGCTGCGAGCCGCCGTACTGCTCGCGGGCGAGGAAGAGGAACTGGCCACGGTTGGCGGCAACCGCATCGAGGAAGATACGCACCGAGGCTTCGATGATGCCGCCCAGCTCGAACTCGTTCTGGCGGACCACGCGGATGGTGGCGCGGAAGGTCTCGCCCACTTCCTCGACCAGGGCCAGGCCAAGTTCATCCATATCGTTGAAATGGCGGTAGAAGCCGGTGGGCACGATGCCGGCATTGCGCGCCACTTCCCGCAGGCTCAGGCCGCCGAAGCCGCGGCCGCTGTCCATCAGGAGGCGCGCGGCGTCCATCAGGGCGTGGCGGGTCTGCTGCTTCTGTTCCGAGCGTTGGGTCATGGGGCAGGGCCGTTGGCGAATGTGCGGCGCACTCTAACAAAGGGCTTGGGAGGCGTCGAACCCGCTTCGGTGAACAAGTGTTGACTGTAATTCGCTGATTCATGCAGCCTAGTGCACAACTGTTCACTAGAGTCTTTCCATGCCCCTCTTGTCCCTTTCCCTGGCGCGCCATCTCGGCCCCGCGCTCGGGCCCTTGCGTGCGCTGGTCGCTGGCGGCTGGCTGCGGGAGCCCGAGCTGGATTGCTTGCTGCGCCGCGTTCATCCGGTCCTGCGCCTGAACCGGGTATTCGCCCGGGTCGAATCCCGTCGCTGGGTGGCCGATGACATGCTCGCCCTCGGTCTGCGCACCAATGGCAATGCGCGTGGCTGGCGGCCCGGCCAGCATGTAAGGCTTTACCAGGAACTGGCTGGCGTGCGGCATGGACGCAGCTACAGCCTGCTGGCAGCGGAGGCCGACGGGTGCATCGAGGTGGCGGTGAAGCGCCAGCCGGAAGGACGCCTGTCCCCCTGGTTGCTGGACCGCTTGGCGGTGGGCAGCGTGCTGGAGCTGGAGCTGGACCCGGCCCAGGGCGAACTGGTCTGGCCGACTGACGCGGCATCGGTGCTGCTGCTGGCAGCCGGCTCAGGCATCACCCCCTTGCTCGGTCTGCTGCGCCAGGCGCTGGCACGCGGCTTCAGCGCGCCGGTCACACTGCTGCACTACGTGCGCCAGCGCGGCCAGCGCGCCTTCAGCGAAGAGCTGCAAGCATTGATGCGGAGCCATCCCAATCTGCAGGCGCGCTGGGCCATCAGCGGCGAAGCGCCCTTGGCGGATGAGCTGGCGGGGCGCTTCCAGGCGGAGCATGTGGCCGGGTTGCCCGCACACAGCCTGCTGGCTTGCGGGCCGCATGGCTTCGTGGAGGGCGTGCGTGACTGGTGGCAGGCATCGCCACGCGACGGCCGCCTGCAACTGGAAGCCTTCACGCCACCCCCGCAGATCAGCGGGAGCGGCACAGCGGTTCGCCTGCGTTTCGCCCGCTCCCATCGGGAGTTGCCGGGCAGTAGCGCCGTCAATCTGCTGGACCAGGCCGAATCCCACGGTTTGCGTCCGCCCCATGGCTGCCGCCAGGGCATCTGTATCGGCTGCACTTGCCAACTCCTGGCCGGCAGCGTGCGTGACCTGCGCACCGGCGCCGTGACGGCCGGGCCCGGGCTGCCTATCCGCCTCTGTGTCAGCGCGCCGCTCGGCGATGTGGAACTGGAACTCTAGGTCTTGTGATGCGATTCGACCGCGAACTCACCCTTGCCGAACTCGATGCTTTCGGCGCCGAGCTGGATGCCCTGCGACAGAGCACTTTGGACGACCTCGGCGAAGCCGACGCCCGTTACATCCGCCGAATCCGCGCGGTCGTCCGCTTCTGCTGCTGGAGCGGACGCGCCATGCTGCTGCTCGGCTGGTTCCCGCCCACCTGGCTGCTGGGCGTGGCCCTGCTCGGACTGGGCAAGATCCTCGAGAACATGGAGCTGGGCCATAACGTCATGCACGGCCAGTACGACTGGATGAACGACCCGGAGCTGCGCGGCACCCACTACGAGTGGGACATCGCCGGACCTTCGGACTTTTGGCGGCATACCCACAATCACATCCACCACAGCTACACCAACGTGCTCGGCATGGATGACGACGTGGGCTATGGCGTGGTGCGGCTGTTTCCCGAGCAGCGCTGGAGGCCCTTCTACCGCTGGCAGCCGTTGTGGGTGACGCTGCAGGCGGTGCTGTTCCAGTACTCGGTGGCCGTGCAGCATCTGCGCCTGGACCAGTACTTCAAGGGCCGCATGAGCGCCGATGAACTGCGACCGCGACTGCGCCAGTTCAAGGCCAAGGTGCTGCGCCAATCCGTGAAGGATTACCTGCTGTTCCCCTTGTTGGCGTTGCCGGTGGGCGGGAGCGTGACGGCCGTGCTGGTGGGCAACCTGCTGGCAAACCTGATCCGCAACCTGTGGACCTTCACCGTGATCTTCTGCGGCCACTTCACGGAGCGCGCGGCAGTCTTCCCTCCCAGCGTGCTGGAAGGGGAAAGCCGTGGTCACTGGTACCTGCGCCAGCTGCGCGGCTCCAGCAATCTGGAAGGCGGGCCGCTGTTCCACATCCTGACCGGCAACCTCAGCCACCAGATCGAACACCACCTGTTCCCCGACCTGCCGGCACGACGCTATGCCGAAATGGCCGTGGCGGTGCGGGAGATCGCGCGGCGTTATGGGCAGGTCTACAACAGCGGGCGGTTGTCGGTGCAGTTCGGTAGCGTGATGAGGCGAATCTGGAAGTACCGGTTGGCCTGATTTCGCGAATGAATTCGCTCTTGTGGGGCCGCGTTGCGCCCCTTGGCGAATGAATTGGCTCTTGTAGGTTGGGCAGAGCGCAGCGAAGCCCAACGGTGCGGGGTCGAGCGATGCTTCGTTGGGCCTCGCTCTGCTCGGACCAACCTACGGGGGCGCGCTGCGACCCTTGGCGAATGAGTTCGCCCCTACAGGGTATGGGTGCCCATAAACACAAAGCCCGGCATCTGCCGGGCTTTGAGGTTTTGTAGTCTGCGATCAGACGATACGGTTGGCGCCAGTGCGGTCCGAACCACCTTCGGCGACGCGGAGGGCGTTGCTCCGATCAGAACCGCCTTCGGCTACGCGGAAGCCCTGAGTGCGATCGGAGCCACTTTCAGCGATGCGATTAGCCCCGGTGCGATCGGCACCACTTTCGGCGATGCGATTGGCACCAGTGCGATCAGAACCACCTTCGGCCACGCGGTCCAGGACCATGAAGCTGCCTTCCGCAGCAACCGGTTCGACGACCTGAATGCTGGAGCCTTCCTTCGACTCACCCAGTACCGGCTGGTAATCCGACGGCAGGGCGAAAGCGCTGGTGCTGAGGGCGGCGATGAACAGGGCGGCGAAGGCTTGGGTTTTCATGATCGTGTGCTCCTCGAAGGGGGCTGGAAACTGGGTACGGAGCCAATCTTACGGATCTGGGGTCGATTAAAAAGTGATCACTCCAGATAGAGAACATCAACGCCGTTAATGATTGCGACGCCTTTTATAATCAATGCCTTGCATCAATCGCAGGTGGGTTGGCGGGATGGCCGGTGGTCGAAGTGCTGCGTTTCGATGGAGCATCCCGGCCCATTCACGGGTCGATAAGGCATGGACATCACGTCGTCTGCCAAAGGGTTGCGTGAGTAAAGGGGAGAAGTGCATGACGCGAGGTCTTCGCATCCTGGCCAGGACGGTCCTGGCATTGGCGCTGCTGCTGGTGGCCTTGCTGGTGCTGGTCGCCACCTTCGATTGGAACCGCATCAAACCGGCCATCAACCAGCGGGTATCCACCGAGCTGGGACGTGACTTCGCCATCGAAGGGAGCCTCAGCGTCGTATGGCAGCGCGAAGAAGGCGAGGGGGGCTGGCGCGCCCTGGTGCCGTGGCCGCATTTCGTGGCCGAGAAACTGCGTCTGGGGAATCCCGAGTGGGCCAAGGACGGCGACTTCGTCAGCCTGGAACGGGTGGAGTTTCGTGTCGCGCCGTTGCCGTTGCTCTGGCAGCAGTTGAGCATTCCGCGCATCGACCTGGGCAGTCCGCAGGCCAGCGTCCGGCGCCTGGCGGATGGTCGCAACAACTGGACCTTCGACCTGCCGGAAAAGCCGCAGGACGAACAGCAGCAACCCTCCAACTGGAGCCTGGACATCGGCACCATTGGCTTCGACAAAGGCCAGGTGAAGGTGGACGACGCGCAGACCGGCACCCGGCTCGACATCCTCGTCGATCCACTGGGCAAACCCATTCCCTTCAGCGAACTGCTGCCCGCCAAGGGGGCGAGGCCTGCGACGGCGACCGCCCAGGACTACGCCTTCGGCTGGAAGGCGAAAGGCCGCTACAAGGGCCAGCCGCTGGATGGCAAAGGCAAGGTGGGCGGCCTGCTGGCGCTGCAGAATGCCGACCTGCCCTTCCCGCTGCAGGCTGAAATCAAGGCTGGCGACACCCGCATCGTCTTGCTGGGAACCCTGACCGATCCGCGCGAACTTGGCGCCCTCGACCTGCGTCTGCAGCTATCCGGCAAGAGCTTGGCCCAGCTCTATCCACTGACGGGCGTCACGCTGCCGGAAACCCCGGCCTACTCCACGGATGGCCGGCTGGTTGCGCAACTGCAGGAGCCCGGCGGGGCAAGGTTCCACTACCAGGGGTTCAACGGTCGCATCGGCGCCAGCGATATCCATGGCGATCTCACTTACGTTGCCAGCCAGCCGCGACCCAAGCTCTCGGGCACCCTGACATCGGAGCAACTGCGCTTCGCCGATCTCGGCCCGCTGATCGGCATCGATTCGCGGGCGGGGCAGCAGGCGCGTGGTGTCGCCACCCGGCAGCCAACGGACAAGGTGCTTCCGGTGGAGGAATTCCGCACCGAACGCTGGCGGGCGATGGATGCCGACGTCAGCTTCACCGGCAAGCGCATCCAGCACAGCGAGAAGCTGCCCTTCACCGACCTCTCCACCCATGTGCGGCTCGATGACGGGATGCTCAGCCTCGCGCCCCTGCGCTTCGGCGTGGCCGGCGGCGACCTGGACACCACCCTCCGTCTCGATGGGCGGCGGACACCGCTGAGTGGCAAGGCCCAGATCAAGGCGCGCCATTTCAAGCTCAAGGAGCTGTTCCCGAACGTCCAAGCCATGCGCAACAGCCTGGGCGAGCTGAACGGCACGGCGGACCTGTCCGGCACCGGCAACTCGGTGGCGGCGCTGTTGGGCACGGCCAATGGCGACGTACAAATGCTGGTCAACGACGGCACCATCAGTCGCAACCTGATGGAGATCGCCGGGCTCAATGTGGGCAATTACCTGGTGGGGCGGCTGTTCGGCGACGAGGAAGTGAAGATCAACTGCGCGGCGGCGGATCTGGGGCTGAAGGATGGCCTGATGACCCCGCGCCTGTTCGTCTTCGATACCGAGAATGCGCTGGTGCGGATCGACGGCAATGCCAACTTCCGCACTGAGCGCCTGGACCTCAGCGTCAATCCGGATTCCAAGGGGGTGCGGGTGTTCTCGCTGCGCTCGCCGCTCTATGTGCGCGGCACCTTCAAGAATCCCCAGGCCGGGGTGCAGACGGTGCCATTGGTAGTGCGCGGAGCCGGCATGCTGGCGCTGGGGGTGGCGGTGGCCCCGGCGGCTGCCTTGCTGGCGCTGGTGGCTCCGGCGGCCGGAGGCGAGGAGGGCAATGCCTGCCAGCCCCTGTTACAACAGATGCACAAACCCTAGGCGGGTGCCTTGCCAAGGTCGTGCTGGTGCGTCTGCCTGACCGGACTCAAAGCTGGTCGCGCTCCGCCTGCTCGCGCTGGCCGCAGGTCATGAAGCCCTTGTGGTGCACGCGGCCGGTGCTGTCGAAGCTGATGTGGTAGGGCTGCTGGTGGCCCTCTTCGTTGAGGATGTAGTTGTTGCAGGAACCGGGGTGCACGCTGCGCTGGACGACGGAAGAGGGGCGTCCGCCGATGATCAGCACCTGCTGTCGGCTCATTCCGGGTTCGACATCCTCTACCAGGGGCTGGTTGCGGAAGGTGAGATAGTCCGTGGGGTTTTCGATCTTGCTGGCGCAGCCCGCCATCGATGCCAGGGCACAAGCCATGACAAGCGCTTGCTTGTACATCATGGGTCCTCATGGGTTAACGCTGTTGAAACACTGCGCTTGGAACATCGAAGACTGGGGAGAGTTCGCCCGAGTTCGCCGCGAGACGGTTCAGGCGATGGACGGCATTCCGCCAGCAGCTGGCGAAATGCCTGGGGGAGGAGCTGAAAGCCGCGCCAGGCGCGGCTTTCAGTTTGTCTGATGGCGAACTGCCGGATGCCGCCGTTCAGAAGCGATAAGGCTGATCAATAGCCGCCGTCGCTCGCTTGCTTCTCGGCTTTCTCGCGCTCGGCCTGCTCGCGTTGCTGGCAGGTCATGAAACCCTTTTCCTCAACGCGGCCGCTGCCGTCGAAGCTGACGTGGTAGGCCTGTTGGTGGCCGTCCTGGTTGAGGATGTAATCGTTGCAGATGCCCGCATGGACCTTGCGACGCATAGAAGACGATGGCGGGCCGCCGATGGTGCGCACCTGCGACTCGGTCATGCCTTCGTCGACCTGCTTGACCAGCGGCTGGTCGCGGTAGGTGTAGTAGTCGGTGGGGTTTTCCATCTTGCTGGCGCAGCCGACCATCGAGGCCAGGGTGCAGGCCAGCAGCAATGCGTGCTTGCTCATGGCAGAACTTCCCTATCTGGCGCGGGCTCGTCCCGCGGTGGGATTGAGCCTAGCAGGCCATCGAGAATCTACCTGCGGCGGAGGGATCGCGCGGCCCGGCAAGGGATACCGGGCCGGCGGGCAGATGAGGTCAGCCGTAGCGTTTCTTCGCTTCGATGGCCAGGCCGCTGCCGATGCTGCCGAACAGGTTGCCTTCCACCTGGCGCGCATTGGGCAGCATCGCCGCCACGCTCTGACGCAGTGCCGGAATGCCGCTGGAGCCGCCGGTGAAGAACAGCGTGTCGACCTGGTCGGCTCGCACACCGGCCTGGGCCAGCAGGCCATCGACGCTGGCACGGATGCGCACCAGCAGGTCGTCGATGGCGCTCTCGAACAGCGCGCGGGTCAGTTGCACATCGAGGCCCGGCTCGATGCGTGCCAGGTCGATGCGGCGGCTTTCGGCCTCGGTCAGCTCGATCTTGCTGTCTTCCACCTGCATGGCCAGCCAGTGGCCGGCGCGCTGCTCGATCAGGCTAAACAGGCGGTCGATGCCGGTGGCGTCGACGATGTCGTAGCGCATGTTCTTCAGCGCCAGTTGCGACTTCTGCGCGTACACGGCGTTGATCGTGTGCCAGGTGGCCAGGTTCAGGTGGTAGCTGGTGGGCATCAGCGCGTCGCTCTTCATCCGGCTGCCATAGCCGAACAGCGGCATCACGCCTTGCAGGCTGAGTTGCTTGTCGAAGTCGGTACCGCCGATGTGCACGCCGCCGGTGGCGAGGATGTCGTCCTGGCGCTCGGCCACGTCACGGCGTTCGGGCGAGAGGCGTACCAGCGAGAAGTCCGAGGTACCGCCGCCGATGTCGACGATCAGCACCAGTTCCTCGCGCTCGATGTCGCGCTCGTAGTCGAACGCGGCGGCAATGGGTTCGAACTGGAAGGACACGTCCTTGAAACCGAGCTTCTGCGCCACGGCGACCAGGGTATTCTGGGCTTCCTGGTCCGCCTCCGGATCGTCATCCACAAAGAATACCGGGCGACCCAGTACCACCTGCTCGAACTCGCGGCCGGCGGAGGCCTCGGCGCGCTGCTTGAGCTGGCCGATGAACAGGCCGAGGAGATCCTTGAAGGGTAGGGCGCTGCCCAGCACCGTGGTTTCGCTCTTGAGCAGGGGCGAGCCCAGCAGGCTTTTCAGCGAGCGCATGAGGCGGCCTTCGTAGCCTTCCAGGTACTCGTGCAGGGCTTGGCGGCCATAGGCCGGGCGGCGCTCCTCAGTGTTGAAGAACACCACCGAAGGCAGGGTGAACTTGTCGTCCTCCAGGGTGATCAGCGGCTCCGCATCCGGGCGCCACCAGCCGACGGTGGAGTTGGAGGTTCCGAAGTCGATGCCCAGGGCCTGGGCGGAGAGGACGTTGCTCATGTCGCGGGTGTTCCGGAAAAAACGGCCGCGCAGTTTACGCGAGCGGACTCGGGTTGTCCGGCACAGTTCGTCGTGCTGGCTAGACTGCCCTTGTGGATAAACAGGGAGACCCTTCCATGAAGAAACTATGCCTGCCCGTGATGTTCATCGCCCTGCTGGCCGCCGGCCAGGGCTTCGCCGCCACCCAGCAGGAAAAGATGAAGACCTGCAATGCCGACGCTTCGGCCAAGGCCCTCAAAGGCGACGAACGCAAAGCCTTCATGAGCAAATGCTTGAGCATGACCCAGCAGGAGCGCATGACGGCCTGCAACAAGGGCGCATCGGAAAAGGCTCTGAAAGGCGATGAGCGCAAGGCCTTCATGAGCCAGTGCCTGAAGAAGGACTAGCGCTGGCACTAGACGTACGCGAGCAATCGGCCGGCCGACATCACCCCGCACCAGATCAGGATCGACAGCGCCACCTGCAGCCTTCCGCTGGTGGGTGGCCGCTGGTCCCAATCCGCCAGCCGTGCGCTCCACAGGGCACGGAACAGCAAGGCGTTGGTGGCACCCACGGCAACCAGCAGTAGCTTGAGTTGCAGCAACCAGTTCTTCGTCAACGGCCCCGCGTCGGCGGCGAACAGGCAAAAGCCGGTGAGCAGCAGGAGCAGCAGCCCGGCAATGCCGATCGGCGTCAGGCGGCGCGAGGCTTCCAGCAGCGGCACTTCGCGGGCGAACCCGAGCAGGCGCAGGTCGAGCAGCAGCATGGAGCCCAGCAGCATCACCAGGCCGAGCAGGTGCAGCAGATTGGCTGCCGGGTAGAACAGCGTGGACTCGCGCATCAGCGCGCCGAAGGGCGAAGCCTCCAGTTGTTCCACCCAGGGCAGGACGAGCTCTATCACCGCCTCAGCGCAGCTCCACGGTATGTCCGTCGACGATCACCCGCTCTGCGCGGATCTCCGCCGTACCGTCCTTGCGCGGGTAGCCGACCACGGTCACCGTCTTGCCCGGTGCCAGGTCCTTTTCCGGCAGCCCGCGCGACTCCATGCGGCTGAGGGGGGCCAGCACCACGTGCCATTCGCGGCCTTCGTAGTCGATGGTGATGTGAGCATGGGGATTGCGATAGGAAAGCGTCTTGACCGGTGTCTCTATGGTCAGGGTCTTGTCCGCGTCATAGGAACTCCAGCCATGGTGGGCGAACGCAGCGGTGGCGCCGAGTACCAGGGCGAAGAAGGCGATCAGCAGGGCGAGCTTTCTCATGGGTTGCCTCCAGGCAGCGACCCGGAAAGCGTAGGCGCTCCAGCGACGCAACGTCGCCGGGGCAGTATCCCGAAACACAATGGCAGCGCTTGGTAGGGCCGCGAACCGCTTCGCGAGCAGAGCTCGCTCCTACAGGTGTGTTGCCGTTAGCCCATCCAACCCAGGGTCAACGTTGTCAGCACCAGGTAACGTCCTGCCTTGGCCAGGGTCACCAGGGCCAGGAATACCCAGAAGGACTCGCGCATCACCCCGGCCACCAGGGTCAGCGGATCGCCGATCACCGGTACCCAGGCCAGCAGCAGCGACCAGCGCCCGTAGCGGTGGTAGAAGGCCTGCGCCCGCTCCATCTGCGCCGGTTTCACCGGGAACCAGCGACGTTCGCGGAAGTGCTCCAGGTAGCGCCCCAACCACCAGTTCACCAGCGATCCCAGCACATTGCCGAAGGTCGCCACCGCCACCAGCGCCCAGGCTGGCTGGGCCTTGCCCAGCAGTAGCCCGACCAGCACGGCTTCTGACTGCAGGGGCAGCAGGGTGGCGGCGCCGAAGGCAGAGAGGAACAGGCCCAGGTAGGCGGTGAGTGCCAGCACGGCAGCGTCTCGAAAAAGGGGGCGTCAGTGTGGCGGCCGACGAAGTGCCGGACAAGCCGCGTGGCTGTTAAGCGAACTGAAAGACTGATCCGTTAGAATGGGTGCAGTCTGACAATGGAAAAACGGGGGCGCCGACTCCAGAGTTACGGAGCCGGCTTCATCCTGACCCCCTTCTGATCTTTGGTGCCCTTTATGCGTAGAGCTTCTCATCACGAGTTGCGCACGGCCTTTCGTGCGCTGCTGGACTCGGATTCCTGTTTTCACACCGCTTCGGTGTTCGATCCCATGTCGGCTCGCATCGCCGCTGACCTCGGTTTCGAAGTCGGCATCCTCGGCGGTTCGGTCGCGTCCCTGCAGGTGCTCGCCGCACCTGACTTCGCCCTGATCACCCTCAGCGAGTTCGTCGAACAGGCGACCCGTATCGGCCGCGTCTCGCGCCTCCCGGTGATCGCCGATGCCGACCACGGCTACGGCAACGCCCTCAACGTGATGCGCACCGTGGTCGAACTGGAGCGTGCCGGCATCGCCGCGCTGACCATCGAGGACACCCTGCTGCCGGCCCAGTTCGGCCGCAAGTCCACCGACCTGATCCCGGTGGAAGAAGGCGTCGGCAAGATCCGCGCAGCCCTGGAGGCGCGCGTCGATCCGGACTTGGCGATCATCGCCCGCACCCACGCCGGCGTGCTCAGCACCGAAGAAGTGATCAAGCGCACCAAGGCCTACGAGGCCGCCGGCGCCGATGGCATCTGCATGGTCGGCGTGGCCGACTTCGAGCACCTGGAAAAGATCGCCGAACACCTGAGCATCCCGCTGATGCTGGTCACCTACGGCAACCCTAAGCTGCGCGATAACGAACGCCTCGCCCGCCTTGGCGTGCGCATTGTGGTCAATGGACACGCGGCTTACTTCGCCGCCATCAAGGCGACCTACGACTGCCTGCGCGAACAGCGCCAGGTCGCCACCGGCACCGAACTCAACGCCACCGAGCTGACCCACAAGTACACCTTGCCCGAGGACTACATCGTCTGGGCCGAGGAATTCATGAACGTGAAGGAGTAGCGCGACCTCCACTTGTCGCCTGACGACCGCCCCCCTTGCAAAAGGTCGGAAGAAAGCCCAAATCTTCCTTTGAGCCTTGAGCAAGCGGGAGGTCAGCATGGCCAGTGGTTGGGCCGGCGATGGCGCCGTCCAGGAACAGATCGACAGCACCATCGAAGATGCCGTCCAGCGCGCGCGCAGCCAGTTGCCGAAGGGCGAAAGCCTGACGCACTGCGAAGAGTGCGACGCCCCCATTCCCGAAGCCCGCCGCAAGGCGATCCCCGGCGTGCACCTGTGCGTCGCCTGCCAGACCGAGCACGACAAGGAAAACGCCGCCTTTACCGGGTATAACCGGCGAGGGAGCAAGGATAGTCAGTTGCGGTAGAGCCGGGCTCGATCCCGTAGGTTGGGCAGAGCGCAGCGAAGCCCAACAATCCGACCTCCCGGCAAGCCATTTCCACTTTCCATATCGGAGCCGTATCCGCACACCGCTTCCTAGACTGCCCACTCGGCATTCGTACCAGGGAGGGCAGGGGCGTGCGCTATCGACGCGCTTTCGTGCCGGGCGGCACGTTTTTCTTCACGGTCAATCTCGCGGATCGCTCGCAGCGGCTTCTGACGGAGCACGTTGATGTTCTGCGCTTCGCCTTTCGGCGAGTGAAGCAGCGGCATCCCTTTGAGATTCCCGCCATGGTCGTTTTGCCTGAGCACCTGCATGCGATTTGGGTGCTGCCGGAAGGTGATGCGGACTACCCGTTGCGCTGGGGACAAATCAAGGCGACCTTTTCACGCTACCTACCCGTGCATGAGCCCGTAACCGATACGCGACATGGCAAGCGGGAGCGGCAGATCTGGCAGAGGCGCTATTGGGAGCATCAGATTCGTGATGAGCAGGATCTGGAGCGGCACATGGACTACATCCATATCAATCCCGTGAAGCACGGGTATGTTCAGCGCGCGGTGGAGTGGCCGCACTCATCGATCCACAAATTCATTCGCGCCGGTGTGATGAGCGCCGATTGGGCCTGCGAGCACGGTGAAGGTGTCTTCGGCGAGCGCTGACATGCTCTTGTAGGTTGGGAAGAGCGCAGCGAAGCCCAACGCTTGGGCGATCTACATGAGCTGTTGGGCTTCGCTTAGCTCAGCCGCAACCTACGGTGCCAGGTAGCGGCCTTTGGGTCAGAACAGGAAATACCGCTGCGCCATCGGCAGCACTTCCGCTGGCTCGCACCAGAGCAGTTGGCCGTCGGCTTTCACTTGGTAGTTCTGCGGGTCGACCTCGATGGTTGGCGTGTAGCCGTTGTGGATAAGGTCTTTTTTCTGCACGTCGCGGCAGCCCTTCACCACGCCGATTTTCTTCTTCAAACCCAATTGCTCCGGCACGCCCGCCTCGAATGCCGCCTGGCTGATGAAGGTGAGGCTGGTGGCATGGCGGCTGCCGGCGTAGCTGGCGAACATCGGGCGGTAGTGCACCGGTTGCGGGGTGGGGATGGAGGCGTTGGCGTCGCCCATCAGGCTGGCGGCGATGGCCCCGCCCTTGAGGATAAGGCTCGGCTTCACGCCGAAGAAGGCCGGGCGCCAGAGCACCAGGTCGGCCCACTTGCCCACTTCCACCGAGCCCACTTCATGGCTGATGCCGTGGGTGATGGCCGGGTTGATGGTGTACTTGGCGATGTAGCGCTTGGCGCGGAAGTTGTCGTTACCGGGTGCGTCCTCGGGCAGGGCGCCGCGCTGTTTCTTCATCTTGTCGGCGGACTGCCAGGTGCGGGTGATGACTTCACCGACGCGGCCCATGGCCTGGCTGTCGGAGCTGATCATGCTGAAAGCGCCGAGGTCATGGAGGATGTCTTCGGCGGCAATGGTCTCGCGGCGGATGCGGCTTTCCGCGAAGGCCACGTCCTCGGCGATGCTCGGGTCCAGGTGGTGGCAGACCATGAGCATGTCCAGATGCTCGTCGATGGTGTTGCGGGTGAAGGGCCGGGTCGGGTTGGTCGAACTGGGCAGTACGTTGGTGAAGCCGCAGGCCTTGATGATGTCCGGAGCGTGGCCGCCGCCGGCGCCTTCCGTGTGATAGGTGTGGATGGTGCGGCCCTTGAACGCGCCGAGGGTGGTTTCGACGAAGCCCGATTCGTTCAGCGTATCGGTGTGGATGGCCACCTGCACGTCGTACAGGTCGGCGACCGACAGGCAATTGTCGATGGCCGCCGGGGTGGTGCCCCAGTCTTCGTGCAGCTTCAGGCCGATGGCGCCGGCCTTCACCTGTTCGATCAGCGGCTCCGGCAGGCTGGCGTTGCCCTTGCCGGTGAAGCCGATGTTCATCGGGAAGGCGTCGGCGGCCTGGAGCATGCGCGCCATGTGCCAGGGGCCGGACGTGCAGGTGGTGGCGTTGGTGCCGGTGGCCGGGCCCGTGCCGCCGCCGATCATGGTGGTGACGCCGCTCATGAGCGCTTCTTCGATTTGCTGTGGGCAGATGAAGTGGATGTGCGTGTCGATGCCGCCGGCGGTGAGGATCATGCCCTCGCCGGCGATCACCTCGGTGCTGGCACCCACGGCGATGGTGACGTCGGGCTGGATGTCCGGGTTGCCGGCCTTGCCGATGGCTTTGATGCGGCCGTCCTTGAGGCCGACGTCAGCTTTGACGATGCCCCAGTGATCGATGATCAGGGCGTTGGTGATCAGGGTGTCGACCACGTCCGCAGCCAGAAGCTGACCCTGGCCCATGCCGTCGCGGATCACCTTGCCGCCGCCGAATTTCACTTCTTCACCGTAGGTGGTGAAGTCCTTTTCGACTTCGATCCACAGGTCGGTATCGGCCAGGCGCACCTTGTCGCCGACAGTGGGGCCGAACATGTCGGCGTAGGCTTGTCTGCTGATCTTCATTGTGTGTTTCCGTCTACTCCGTGCGGGGCGAGGCTTCCCTCACCCCCGGCCCCTCTCCCAGAGGGAGAGGGGAGCTATTTCACAGCTCGCCCATCACCCGGCCGGCGAAGCCATACACGCGGCGCAGTCCGGCCAGTTCCACCAGCTCCACCTCGCGGCTCTGGCCCGGCTCGAAGCGCACGGCGGTGCCTGCCGGAATGTTCAGGCGCATGCCGCGTGCACTGGCGCGGTCGAAGGCGAGCGCGTCGTTGGATTCGAAGAAGTGGTAGTGCGAGCCCACCTGGATCGGGCGGTCGCCGGTGTTGGCCACGGAAAGGCTCAGGGTGCGGCGGCCTGCGTTGAGTTCGATCTCGCCGTCCTGGATCTGGTATTCGCCGGGGATCATCGCGTCACTCCAGGATCAGTTGCATGAAGGTCAAATCCAGCCAGCGGCCGAACTTGCGCCCCACCTGGGGCATCTGCCCGGTGGTGACGAAGCCGAGGCGCTCGTGCAGGCGGATGGAGGCGGTGTTCTCGCTCTCGATGGCGGCGACCATCACGTGCAGTCCCGCCTGGCGCGCGCGCTCGACCAGCGCCTGCATCAACGCGGGGCCGAGGCCCTGGCCACGCTGGTCGCCGCGCACGTACACCGAATGCTCCACGGTGTGGCGGAAGCCTTCGATGGTGCGCCAGGTGCCGTAGCTGGCGTAGCCGAGCACATCGCCGGCATCGTTCACCGCTACCAGCACCGGGAAGCCGGCGGCTGCGCGATCGGCCAGCCAGGCGCGGCGATTGGCCAGGTCCACCAGGGTTTCGTTCCAGATCGCCGTGGTGTTCTCCACGGCGTCGTTGTAGATGGCGAGGATGCCGGGCAGGTCGGCTTCGGCAGCATCGCGAATGACGTAGGACATGGCAGGCCTCAGGCAATTGGCTGGTGGACGGTGACCAACTTCGTACCGTCCGGGAAAGTGGCTTCGATCTGGATCTCGGGAATCATCTCCGGCACCCCTTCCATCACCTGACCGCGAGTCAGCAGCGTGGTGCCGAAGTGCATCAGTTCCGCAACGGTCTGGCCGTCGCGGGCGCCTTCCAGAAGGGCGGCGGAAATTAACGCCATGGCTTCGGGGTAGTTGAGCTTGAGGCCACGAGCCAGTCGCCGTTCGGCTACCAGGCCGGCGGTGAAGATCAGCAGCTTGTCTTTCTCTCTTGGGGTGAGATCCATCAGGTACTCCAGATTCTCGGAGGCTTGGCTTCGCGGCCAAGCAAGGCAGGGCGCAACAGGCGCCAGAGGTCGATCAGCCAGGCGCGGGCGTGCAGCGCCTCGGAGGCGAGGCAGCGGGCCACCAGCAGGCCGGGCAATTGGGTCAGGTCGCCGCGCCCGGCACAGGGGCGTTCGCGGCAGCGTTCGAGCAGTTCGGCGTCGATTTCGCCGGTGACGATCAGGGTCGCGAATACCGGCTGGCCGGCGAGGCCGATGGGGGAATCGAGGAGGCCGTCGTCACCTTCGACGCGCTGGCGCTCGTGCCAGATCAAGGTGCCGTTGCGGTGGATATCCAGGTGGGCCTGGAAGTGACCTTCGGCAAAACGCTCGCCAGCAGCGGGTCGGCCGAGGGCGACCATGTCCCAGTAGAACAGCCGGGCGTCGTCGGTCAGTTCGATGCGGGTGGCCAATTCGGCACGCGCACCGGAGTAGACGATGGTTTCCTGCGGCAGCCATTCCAGTGTGGCGCCGCCTTCGACCTTGAGTTCGACCTCCTGGAACGCCGGGCTGGTGGCGCGATACCACTTGGCCGCGCCGGGGCTGGTGAGCTGCGCCCAGGCGCCTTCGCCAACGCGTGCGGTCAGGTCGAGACGATCACCACCGGCAATGCCGCCGGGCGGGTGGACGATGATGTGCTGGCACACCTGCGGACCTTCGGCGTGCAGGTGTTTCTGTACCCGCAGCGGGCCCTTGTGGCGGCGCTGCACGGGCCGTGTAGTGGCGCCGTCGAGGGCGTAGGCCAGTTCCAGCTCGGCGTGCCAGCTGGGGGTGAAGAGGGCGGTGTCGACAGGTGCGTTCATGGCTTCATTCGTCGTGCTTGCGTCAGATGGTCACCAGGCCGCGCACACCTTCGGCTTCCATGTTCTCGCCGCGGCCTTGCTGGATGATTTCGCCCCGGCTCATCACCAGGTACTGGTCGGCCAGTTCGGCGGCGAAATCGTAGAACTGCTCCACCAGCAGGATGGCCATGTCGCCGCGTTCGGCAAGCTTCCTGATCACTGCGCCGATCTCCTTGATCACTGAGGGCTGGATGCCTTCGGTTGGCTCGTCGAGGATCAGCAGGCGCGGCTGGCTGGCCAGGGCGCGGCCAATGGCGAGCTGTTGCTGCTGGCCACCGGAGAGGTCACCGCCACGACGATGCTTCATCTCCCGCAGCACGGGGAAGAGCTCGTAGATGGACTCCGGCACTGCCTTGGCGTCTTTCGCGCTGAAGCGTGACAGCCCCATCAGCAGGTTCTCTTCCACCGTCAGGCGCGGGAAGATCTCGCGGCCCTGGGGCACGTAGGCGATGCCCGCATGCACCCGCTGGTGCGGCTTGAAGCCGGTGATGGAGCGGCCTTCCCAGTTCACTGCGCCTTCTTTGGCCGGGATCAAGCCCATCAGGCATTTGAGCAGGGTGGTCTTGCCCACGCCATTGCGCCCGAGCAGGCAGGTGACTTCGCCGATCTTCACATCGAACGACAGGCCGCGAAGGATATGGCTGCCGCCGTAGTACTGGTGGAGCTTGTCGACTATCAGCATGTCGATGTCCTTGTCTTTGCGTAGGGTGGATCACGCTTCATCGATCCACCGTGCCTTGCCTGGTGGATGAAAAAAGCGTCATCCACCCTACGGAGTATTTTTCCTTCGACCGGGTCAGCGGCCCAGGTAGACCTCGATCACCTGTTCGTTGGCCTGGACGTCGGACAGCGAGCCTTCGGCCAGCACGTGGCCCTGGTGCAGCACGGTGACGTGGTCGGCGATGCTGCCGACGAAGCCCATGTCGTGCTCCACCACCATCAGCGAATGCTGGCCGGCGAGGCCCTTGAACAGCTCGGCGGTGAATTCGGTTTCGGCGTCGGTCATGCCCGCCACCGGTTCGTCGAGCAGCAGCAACTGCGGGTCTTGCATCAGCAGCATGCCGATCTCCAAAAACTGCTTCTGGCCGTGGGAGAGCAGGCCCGCCGGGCGATTGCGCGAGGCCTCCAGACGGATCACCGCCAGCACTTCGTCGATGCGGTCCTTCTGTTCGCCGGTGAGCTTCGCCCGCAGGCTGGCCCACACGGACTTGTCGGTCTTCTGCGCCAGCTCCAGGTTCTCGAACACTGAAAGCGCTTCGAACACGGTGGGCTTCTGGAACTTGCGACCGATACCAGCCTGGGCGATTTCCACTTCGCTCATGCGGGTGAGGTCGAGGGTTTCTCCGAACCAGGCCTTGCCAGTGTCGGGGCGGGTCTTGCCGGTGATCACGTCCATCAGCGTGGTCTTGCCTGCGCCGTTGGGGCCGATGATGCAGCGCAGCTCGCCGACTCCGATGTAGAGGTTGAGGTCGCGCAGCGCCTTGAAGCCGTCGAAGCTGACGCTGATGTCTTCCAGGGTGAGGATGGTGCCGTGGCGTACGTCCAGGCCCTGGCCGGCGACGCGACCAATACCCAGGGAGTCGCGCCCACTGCCGGCGTCGCGGTTGGGATCGAAGGCGGGTTCGAGCATGAGTTCGGGTACCGGGGCTGCACGCATTTACTTGTCTCCCCGTTTGACCAGGCCAATCACGCCCTTGGGCAGGTACAGCGTGACCAGGATGAACAGAGCGCCGAGGAAGAACAGCCAGTATTCCGGGAAGGCCACGGTGAACCAGCTCTTCATGCCGTTGACCAGACCCGCGCCCAGCAGCGGACCGACCAGCGAACCGCGACCGCCGAGCGCCACCCACACGGCCGCTTCGATGGAGTTGGTGGGCGACATCTCGCTGGGGTTGATGATGCCCACCTGGGGCACGTAGAGCGCGCCGGCGAGGCCGCAGAGCACCGCCGACAGCACCCAGATGAACAGCTTGTAGCCGCGCGGGTCGTAGCCGCAGAACATCAGCCGGTTCTCGGCATCGCGCAGCGCCGTGAGCACGCGGCCGAACTTGCTCCGCGCGAGAAGCCAGCCGAGCAGCAGGCTGCCTATCAGCAGCGTCACCGTGGCCAGGAACAGCACGGCGCGGGTGCCCGGTGCGGTGATGTCGAAGCCGAGGATGCGCTTGAAGTCGGTGAAGCCGTTGTTGCCGCCGAAACCGG
Organism: Pseudomonas sp. BN414; assembly: GCF_029871275.1. Classification (NCBI taxonomy): domain Bacteria; kingdom Pseudomonadati; phylum Pseudomonadota; class Gammaproteobacteria; order Pseudomonadales; family Pseudomonadaceae; genus Pseudomonas; species Pseudomonas sp. BN414. Next base: position 106,096 of record NZ_SSOL01000078.1, on the reverse strand, counting down.
TCTCGTTGCGGAAGAACAGCAGCATGCCGGCGAAGGTCAGCGCCTGGGTCATGATCGAGAAGTACACGCCCTTGATCCGCGAGCGGAAGGCGAAGAATCCGAACGCCAGCGCCAGTAGACCGGGGGCCAGCACCACGAGGCACAGGGCCCAGAGGAAGTGCTGGGTGCCGGCCCAGTACCAGGGCAGCTCGGTCCAGGCGAGGAAGCTCATGAAGGCCGGCAGCCCGTCGCCGGCCGCTTCGCGCATCAGGTACATGCCCATGGCGTAACCGCCGAGGGCGAAGAACAGCCCGTGACCGAGGGACAGCAGCCCCGCATAGCCCCAGACCAGGTCCAGGGCGAGGGCGACGATGGCGTAGCAGAGGATCTTGCCCACCAGAGTCAGGGTGTAGGCCGAGACCTGCAGCGGGTTGTCCGCCGGCAGCAGGTGCAGCAGCGGCAGGGCCAGCAGCAGGGCGAGCACCGCTATGCCGATGGCCAGCGAAGTGCGCGGGCCGAGGGTGGCCGTGGCGCGGGCGAGCAGGGTCTGGTTGAGGGGTTGAGTCATCAGTCGATCACCCGTCCTTTGAGGGCGAAGAGACCTTGGGGCCGCTTCTGGATGAAGAGAATGATCAGCGCGAGGATGAGGATCTTGCCCAGCACGGCGCCGATCTGCGGTTCGAGGATCTTGTTCGCCACGCCGAGGCCGAAGGCAGCCATGACACTGCCGGCAAGCTGGCCGACGCCCCCCAGTACCACCACCAGGAACGAGTCGATGATGTAGCCCTGGCCGAGGTCGGGGCCGACGTTGCCGATCTGCGACAGGGCGACGCCGCCGAGGCCGGCGATGCCCGAGCCGAGGCCGAAGGCGAGCATGTCCACGCGACCGGTGGGCACGCCGCAGCAGGCGGCCATGTTGCGGTTCTGGGTGACGGCGCGGACGTTGAGACCCAGGCGGGTCTTGTTCAGCAGCAGCCAGGTCAGGGCGACCACGAACAGGGCGAAGCCGATGATCACGATGCGGTTGTACGGCAGCACGAGGTTGGGCAGCACCTGCATACCCCCGGACAGCCAGGCGGGGTTGGCGACCTCGACGTTCTGCGCGCCGAAGATCACCCGCACCAGCTGGATCAGGATCAGGCTGATGCCCCAGGTCGCCAGCAGGGTTTCCAGCGGACGGCCATAGAGGTGACGGATCACCGTGCGCTCCAGCGTCATGCCCACCAGGGCCGTGACAAAGAAGGCCACCGGCAGCGCCACCAGCGGATAGAGCGCCAGCAGTTCCGGGGCGAGGCGCTGGAAGCCCAGCTGCACCATGTAGGTGGTGTACGCACCGAGCATCAGCATTTCGCCGTGGGCCATGTTGATCACCCCGAGCAGGCCGAAGGTGATGGCCAGGCCAAGGGCCGCGAGCAGCAGGATGGAACCGAGGGACAGACCACTGAAGGCCTGGCCGAGCAACTCGCCCACCAGCAGCCGGCGCTTGACCTGGGCCAGGCTGGTTTCGGCGGCGGTGCGCACGCTGGCGTCGGCTTCCACGCTCGGGTCGAGCAGGGCTTCGAGGCGGGTGCGGGCCAGCGGATCGCCGGTCTCGCCGAGCAGGCGCACGGCGTTGAGGCGGATGGCCGGATCAGGGTCGACCAACTGCAGGTTGGCCAGGGCGAGGCTGATGGCATCGCGTACGCCGCTATCTTCCTCGGCCACCATGCGCTGATTGAGCAACGGCAATTGCGCGGGCTTGGCGCTCTTCTGCAATTGCCGGGCGGCCTCCAGGCGCGCGGCGGGTTTGGCGGCGAGTAACTGGTGGCTGGCCTGGGCGGTGATCAGAAGACCGCGCAGGCGATTGTTCAGGCGCAGCTTTTTCGGTGTGCCTGTGACCGTGGCATCACCTTCGGCGGCGATGAAGGTGCCGCCCTGTTCTATGAAGGCGAGCTTGCTGTCGATGGCGAAGCGGCCTTGTTGCAGGGCGTCCAGCAGGGGCTGGCGCACGGCGTCGGGCTCGGTGGCCCAGTGCTCCAGCAGCTTCGCCTGTTGTGCCGGGTTGGCGGCGGCGAAGTCGTTGGCGTCGCCGGCCTGGGCTGCGAGGGGGAGCAGCAGGGCCAGGGCGAGGAGGATTCGGGATAGGGCGGCGGACATGAGGAATTCCTTCGTGGCACCGTTAGCCCCCTCTCCCTTCAGGGAGAGGGTTGGGGAGAGGGTGCGCTCGGAACGGCCCTCTCCCCCGGCCCCTCTCCCGCAAGCGGGAGAGGGGAGGTCGGTCAGTTCGTCTTCACCGCGTAATCCGGCTTCTTGTCGTTGCCAGGAATGAAGGGGCTCCACGGCTGGGCGCGCAACGGGCCTTCGGTTTGCCAGACCACGGAGAACTGACCGTCTTCCTGGATCTCGCCGATCATCACCGGCTTGTGCAGGTGGTGGTTGGTCTTGTCCATGGTCAGGGTGTAGCCGGACGGCGCGGCGAAAGACTGGCCGGCCAGGGCTTCGCGGACCTTGTTCACATCGGTGGTGCCGGCTTTCTCCACGGCCTGGGCCCACATGTGGATGCCGACGTAGGTGGCTTCCATCGGGTCGTTGGTCACTGCGGTCTGGTAGTTGGGCAGGTTCTTGGCCTTGGCGTAGGCCTTCCACTGCTCGACGAACTTGCCGTTGACCGGGTTATCCACGGACTCGAAGTAGTTCCAGGCGGCCAGGTGGCCCACCAGCGGCTTGGTGTCGATGCCGCGCAGTTCTTCTTCGCCTACCGAGAAGGCCACCACGGGCACGTCGGTCGCTTCCAGGCCCTGGTTGGCCAGTTCCTTGTAGAAGGGCACGTTGGAGTCGCCGTTGACGGTGGAGATCACCGCAGTCTTGCCGCCAGCGGAGAACTTCTTGATGTTGGCGACGATGGTTTGGTAATCGCTGTGGCCGAAGGGGGTGTAGACCTCTTCGATGTCCTTGTCGGCGATGCCTTTGCTGTGCAGGAAGCTGCGCAGGATCTTGTTGGTGGTGCGCGGGTAGACGTAATCGGTGCCCAGCAGGAAGAAGCGCTTGGCGCTGCCGCCGTCCTCGCTCATTAGGTATTCCACCGCCGGGATGGCCTGCTGGTTCGGCGCGGCGCCGGTGTAGAAGACGTTGGGGGAGAGTTCTTCACCCTCGTACTGCACCGGGTAGAAGAGCAGGCCGTTCAGCTCCTCGAAGACCGGCAGCACGGATTTGCGCGATACCGAGGTCCAGCAACCGAAGACCACATCCACCTTGTCCTTGGTCAGCAGCTGGCGGGCCTTCTCGGCGAACAGCGGCCAGTTGGACGCCGGGTCCACCACCACCGGTTCGAGCTGCTTGCCGTTCACGCCGCCCTTGGCGTTGATCTCGTCGATGGTCATCAGCGCCATGTCTTTCAGCGAGTTCTCGGAAATCGCCATGGTGCCGGAGAGGGAGTGCAGGATGCCGACCTTGATGGTCTCGGCTGCCTGGAGGGTCCAGGACATGCCCATGGCGGCGATGGATGCGGAAAGGGTGAACGCCTTGATCAGGCTGCGACGTTGCATGGGTCGATCTCCGTTCTTATCCAAGTTTTTGAAATGACTGCGTTTATGGGGCTGTTGTCCGGGCAGTTTTCAAAGGGGCTTCCTCGTCACCCTTGGTCTGGCTGCGGTCTCTGCCGAGCGCTGTGCAACATGTGCAGGGTGATCTTGCGTACTTCGGCCTTGCTGGTTTCGATATGGGTCCTCAGCAATTGCTGTGCCTCTTCGCATCGACGACCCGCAATGGCCTGGAGAATCGCCGCGTGTTCGGCGTAGGTGGCGTCGATGCGTGGCGCCTGGGTGAAGTCCAGGCGGCGGATGATGCGGATCTTTTCGCTGACTTCGCGGTGGATTCGAGCCATCTCGCGGTTGCCGGCCGCTTCCACCAATTGGCAGTGGAAATCCTCGTCCAGGCGCGACACCTCGAAGCCGTCTTCCAGCCGCGGTTGCACCATCCAGGTGCGACCGAGCCGTTGCAGTGCTTCGGGTTGCTCCTCGGCAGGGCGGGTGCAGTGGCGACGTACCGCCTCCATCTCGAGGACGATGCGCAGTTCGTACAGCTCCTCGAAGTGATCGAAGTCGAAGGCCTTCACCTGCCAGCCGCTGCGAAAGCGCACCTCCAGGTAGCCCTCACGCTCCAGACGATGCAGGGCCTGGCGCACTGGCGTGCGACTGGCGTCCATGCGCTCGGCCACGTCCCCCTCACTGAAGCGGTCGCCAGGCAGCAGGCGAAATTCGCTGATGTCGTCCTTGAGCCGGGCGTAGATGCGCCCGGCCAGGCTGTCGGGGCGTTCCTGGCGCCTGCTGCGCGGGCTGGCGAGTTCCATGGCGTCAGCGCACCTGGCTGGCGATGAAGGCGCGCCAACCACCGAAGGCGGTGATGTCGCGGGCGCCTTCCAGTGCGTAGGGCTCGCAGATGAAACCCTTGACCCAGCGCCCATCCGCCAGCTGCAAGTTGCCGATGCCGAGCGGCGGGGGGATTTCGGCGACGAACTCGCCAAAGCGCGCCAATGGGATATCCCAGAGTTCGACGATCAGCTCGGCGCCATCCTGGCTGCGGGCGAGGCCCGGCTTGGGCGGTACGGTGCCGGGCAGGGCGAACAGGCGGTAGTCGGCGGCGGTGCGGGTTTCTTCCACCAGCACCGCGTTGCGGTTGGTGAGCTGGAAGTTCAGCGGCATGCCGGTGAGGTGCGCGCCGACCACCGCGACGCGTACGCACCCAGGCGCCTGCGCGGCGGCGGGCAGGGGCGGCAGTGCGCGGCCAGTGGCACCAAGGGGCAGGTCGAGACTGGCTTGCCAGCGTTTGCCGAAGCTGGCCAGGGCTGCGTCGTGCCAGGCCGGGGCGAGCAGGGTGATGCCGGCGGGCAGGCCGTCTGCGCGGAGCCCTGCGGGCAGTGCCAGGGCGCTGAGGTCGGAGAAGTTGGTGAAGTTGGTGTAGGTGCCGAATTGGGCGTTGAAGAGCACGGGCTCCTCGGCCATCTCGGCGATGCGGCGGATGGTCGGTGAGGTGGGCACCACCAGGGCGTCGAAGGGCGCCAGGGCGTCGTTGATGCGTCGTGCCAGCTCAGCGCGCAGGTATTCGGCGCGGTAGGCGTCGCAGGCGCTGTAGTTCGGGCCGTTGCCGAGGATGCCGCGCACCACCGGGTCCATGGCTTCGGGTTGGTCGGTGAAGATCGCCCCGGCCGCCACGGTGCGTTCCGCCACCCAGGGGCCTTGGTAGAGCTGGGCCGCCAGTTGGCGGAAGGGGTTGAAGTCGATCGGGGTGATCTCGGCGCCGAGGGCGCGGAGCCTGTCCAGCGCGGCTTCGAAGACGGTACGGGTCTGCTCGTCGCCGAAGAACTCCAGTGTGTCCGGCACCGCCAGTTTCGGTTTGGCGGCCATGCCCACCGGGGCACTGTTGGGATTCTGCCGGGAGTAAGGATCGCGGGCGTCGTAGCCGCCACTGATGCGTGCCACGGTTTCGGCGTCGGCCACGGTCAGGGCGAACACCGAGATGCAGTCGATGGTGCGGCAGGCCGGCACCAGGCCGGTCGTGGACAGCCAGCCCTTGGTGGGCTTCAGGCCGACGATGTTGTTGAAGCCGGCGGGTACTCGACCCGAGCCGGCGGTATCGGTGCCGAGGGCGAAAGGCACCAGGCCACGGGCGACTACCGAGGCGGAGCCGGAGCTGGAGCCGCCGCTGACGTAGTCCGGGTCGAAGGCATTGGCTACGGCGCCATAGGGGGAACGCGTGCCTACCAGGCCGGTGGCGAACTGGTCGAGGTTGGTCTTGCCGATGAGGATCGCTCCGGCGGCGCGCAGGCGGGCGACGACGGTGGCGTCTTCGGCAGCTTCATAGGCGAAGGCCGGGCAGGCTGCAGTGGTGGTCCAGCCGGCGGCGTCGATGTTGTCCTTGATGGCGAAGGGCACGCCGTAGAGGGGCAGGCGTTCCCGCTGGCCTTCGGCGACGGCCAAAAGGGCGGCGAGTTCGATGAGTTGGGCGTCTAGCTGCTCGGCGCTGGCCAGGCTGATCCAGGCATTGTCGTCCGCGTCGAGGTGCTGGAGCAGGGCGTGCAGCAGGTTGGCGGGTTGCAGTTGGTCGCGGTAGGCCTGTTGCCATTCGGCGAGGGTGAAGGCGAGAGGGGCGTCGGACATGCTCTGGAGTTCCATCTTGTATCCAAGTTGGAATTCTCCACAGCAAAGCAGGTGCCAGGTTCGGGAAAACCGCGTGGTTGCTGGCGTCGGGCGCGAAGAGTCGGGTTTTGCCCTGGGCCTTTGGCGCACCGCGCTGGGGCGCACGAGGGCGCAAGGGTCATTGGCTGGTGCAATGTGCGGAGGTTGAGCGCAGCGATACCCATCGACCACGGCCCGCATGGGTTTCGTACCTCAACCCATCCTACGGGGGACTGCGCTAGAGGGTACGGAGCTACAGCACCAGGTAATTCTTCACCCCGGTAAAGATGATCTGCGCAGCCAGGGCGCAGACGAACAGGCCCATCAGGCGGCTGACGATCTGCAGGCCCTGGTCGCCGAGGATGCGTTCGATGCGGTCGGACAGGTAGAGGATCGCTCCGACGGTGGCCGCGGCGATGGCAATGGCGATAAGGGCGGTGAGTTTGTCATTCCAGTGCACGTGGCCCGCGCCCATCACCAGCATCGCGCCGATGGTGCCGGGGCCGACGGTCAGCGGAATGGTCAACGGCACGATGGTGACGTCCTGCTGCACGTTGTCCGCCTGCACTGCCGGCTTGCCCTGGGCCATGCCGAGGGCGGAGATGAACAGCACGGTGCCGGCGCCGATGCGGAAGGCGTCGATGGTGATGCCGAAGACATTGAAGATGGCCTGGCCGAACAGGTAGAGCAGGGCACTGGCGATCAAGGTGCCCAGGGCGACTTTCCAGGCGAGCTTCTTGCGCTCCTTCACCGTGTAGCCACGGGTCAGGCTGATGAAGCAGGAGAGCACGAAGAAGGGGCTGTAGAGCACCAGCATCTTCAGGTACAGGCTGGAAAGGCTTTCGAGCATGGGGGCATCCGTTCGTGACTGCGAGGGCCGCTGATGAGTGTAGAGGCTGCCCTGCCATTGGGCGCACAACTATAACCGCGCCACCGGGGTCGGCTATACCTTCCCCCACTGGGTCGTTTCGTCGCGCAGGGAGCCGTTGATGGCGCACATGAGCTTCACTCCCAACCTGCAACGTCACCTCGACGTCCCCGAGCTGGACGTCACGGCGGTTTCCGTGGCCGAAGCGCTGGAAGCCGCCTTCGTCGCCAACCCGCGCCTGCGCAGCTACCTGCTGGACGACCAGGGCAGGCTGCGCCGGCATGTGGCGATCTTCGTCGATGCCCAGCAGGTCAGCGACCGTCGCCGCCTCACCGACCCGGTGGGGCCGGCCAGCGACATCTTCGTTGTCCAGGCGCTGTCCGGCGGTTGAGCCGTACAAGGAGAAGGACCAATGAGCCGATGCATCCATGTGGCGACCCGCAAGGGCCTGCTGCGATTCGAGAAGGAGGGGGACGACTGGCGCCTCGCGCGCCAGGATTTTCTCGGCGAGCCGGTGAGCATGTTGCTGGCTGACCCGCGCGATGGACGCCTCTACGCGGCCCTGCATCTCGGGCACTTCGGCCCCAAGCTGTGGCGCTCGGCAGATGGCGGGCAGAACTGGGAGGAGATCGCCGCCCCTGCCTTTGCCCAGGCGGACGAGGGCGAGGATGGGCCCTCGGTCGAAATGATCTGGTGCCTTGAGCCGGGTGGAGCGGACCAACCCGGAACGCTGTGGGCCGGGACCATTCCCGGCGGGCTGTTCCGGTCCCGCGACCATGGTGCTTCGTGGAGCCTGGTGGACAGCCTCTGGAACCGTCCGGAGCGGGCCAACTGGTTCGGCGGCGGCTACGACCAGCCGGGCATCCACTCCATCTGCGTCGATCCGCGCAACAGCCGGCACCTGACCCTGGCAGTGTCCTGTGGCGGCGTCTGGCACAGCGAGGACGAGGGCGGCAGCTGGAACTACCGCACCCGTGGCATGCGCGCGGCCTATATGCCGCCAGAGCGCGCCGAGGAGCCGGACATCCAGGACCCGCACCGCATGGTGGCCTGTCCGGCGGACCCGGAACGACTTTGGGTGCAGCACCACAACGGCATCTTCGTGAGCGCTGATCGCGGGTTGAACTGGCGGGAAGTGCAGCAGGCCGGACCCTCCACCTTCGGTTTCGCTGTTGCAGTGCATCCGTCCGACCCCGACTGCGCCTGGTTCGTGCCTGCGGTGAAGGACGAATGCCGCGTCCCAGCCGACCAACGCCTGCGGGTCACCCGTACTCGCGATGGCGGCAAGCATTTCGATGTGCTGGAGCAGGGACTGCCACACCAGCTCTGCTACGACCTGGTGTACCGCCACGGGTTGGATGCGGATGGTAGCGGGCAGTGCCTGGCGATGGGCTCCACCACCGGACATCTGTGGGTGTCCGAGGATCAGGGTGACAGCTGGAAGCTGGTGGCGGGGCATTTGCCGCCGATTTTTGCGGTGAGGTGGGGGTAGCGGGGCCGGTCAGCAGCCTATTGTGGGGGCGAATTTATTCGCTATGGACGGCGAAGCCGCCCCTTGGAAGATTTGAAGGGCGAACCTGCGGTCCGCATAGCGATTGAAATCGCCCCCATAGTGGGCTTCAGCCCACCATTGAGGCCGCTGGGGAACCGTCAGCTGTGCATCGCGTGGCGGTCGCGCATTTCCTTCTCGGCCACCCAGTACTCGATCAGCTCGCGCAGTTGCGACAGTTCCACCGGCTTGGCCATGTGGCCGTCCATGCCGGAGAGGCGGGCGCGTTCTTTGTGTTCGCTGAGGATATGGGCGGTCAGTGCGACCACCGGGGTGCGCGGACGCTGCTCCAGGTTTTCCCAGTGGCGCAGCATTTCGGTGGCGGTGAAGCCATCCAGCACCGGCATCTCGCAATCCATCAACACCAGGTCATAGTGCTGGTTCTTCATCGCGCTCAGGGCTTCCTCGCCGTTGCTGGCGGTGTCCGGTTCGAGGTTGAGCTTGCTCAGCATGCCGCGAATGACCTTCGTGGAAATGCTGTTGTCTTCCGCCACCAGGATGCGGAAGTCGGTGGGTACGTGCAGCGGTTCGCTGACCTGGGAACCCGGCAGGGAGATCGAGCCGCCGTCCTTGCGCTGGTTGAGTTCGTCGGCCAGCGTGGTCTTCAGCGTGTAGCCCGCCACCGGCTTGGCGAGGATGCGCTTGATGCCGGCGTTACGCGCGATGATCTTGCTCGGCGCGTTGCTGATGCCGGTGAGCATGATGATCAGGATGTCGTGGTTGAGGCTCGGGTCTTCCTTGATCTTGGCGGCCAGCTGCATGCCGGTCATGCCGGGCATGTCCTGGTCCAGCAGGACCACGTCGAAATACTCGCGCAGGTGGGCCTTGGTGCGCAGCAGGGCCAGGGCTTCCTTGCCGGACGGCACGGCGCTGACCTGCAGGCCCCAGGCGCCGCATTGCTGGACCAGCACCTTGCGGCAGGTGTCGTTGTCGTCCACCACGAGCAGGCGCGCGCCTTCCAGCGGGCTGTCGAGGTCGGCGGTGGGGCGTATCAGGTGCTGGGCGTCGAGCGGCAGGGTGAGCCAGAGGGTGCTGCCTTGTCCTGCACCGCTCTGGATGCCGAATTCGCCTTCCATCAGGCGCACCAGCTGGCGGGCGATGACCAGGCCGAGTCGGCCACCGAGCTTGGAGGAGGCGAGGAAGTCGCTGCTCTGCACTTCAGCATTGAGCAGGGCGGTGCGCTCACCGGCCTCCAACGGACGGCCGCTGTCCTGCACGGCGATGCGCAGGCGCGGTTGCGTGCTGCTGTTGTCCAGGGCCACCACCAGCAGGATTTCACCTTCGTCGGTCTGCTTGAAGGCGTTGTCCAGCAGGCTCAGGAGAATCTGTCGCAGGCGGGTGGGGTCGCCGCTGATCACGCGGGGAACCTGGGGCTGCATGAAACTGATGAGTTCGACCCGCTGCTGCTCGGCCTTGGCGCGGAAGATGTCGAGGCAGTCATCGATCAGGGCATTGAGGTCGAACTGCACGTCGTCCAGTTCGATCTGCCCGGATTCCAGCTTCGAAATGTCGAGGATTTCGTTGATCAGGGTGAGCAGTTCATTGCCCGAACTGTGGATGGTCTGCACGTAGTCACGCTGCTTGGCCGACAGCGGGGTGCCGAGGAGCAGCTCGGTCATGCCCAGGACGCCGTTCATCGGCGTGCGGATTTCGTGGCTGATCTTGGCGAGGAATTCACCCTTGGCCTTGAGTTCGGCGGAGCTGGCGGCGAGGGCACGGCTGGCGCTGAAGACCTCGTTCTGGATGCGCCGCTGGCGTTCGCTCAGGGCCATGCTGAGGAGCACGCCGCTGATCGTGGAGATCGCCAGCAGGGAGTAGGCCAGCCAGTCGGACTGCAGTTGCCAGTAGCCGAACAGGGCGGGCAGGGCACCGAGGATGGCCACGCAGAACACGCCCAGCGCCAGGCTGAACAGCCGTGCCGGGCGATAGCCCTGGCGCCAGTGGAGGATGGCGAACACGAACATGCTGAGGCTGGCGATTGCCGCCATCACATAGACCAGCTGGTTGAACTGCAACTCGGTGACGATCAGCAGCAGGGCGGCGGTGAGGCTGATCAGCAGGATCTCACCCAGCAGCAGGCCGGACAGCGGCGTGCTCGGACAGACCTTGCGGAAGAAGCTGAGGGTGAAGGCCAGGGCGCAGACCATGGCCATCAGCATGGAGAGGTTGGCGATCTGCGGTTGTGCGCTCTGCCAGTCACCCAGCCAGGGCGAACTGATGCCCAGCAGGCTGACGCCGGTGACCATCAGACAGCCTTGCGCAGCGGCGAGCCAGAGGCTGACGGCGGCGCGGGAATACGCGTAGCGCACAAGGTTGTAGTACACGAGCATGGCCAGGCCGCCGAGCAGCAGGCCAAAGAGCAGTGGGCGGGTGTCGTCCGCTGCCATCAGCGCCGAGGAACGCAGTTCTACGGTCGGGCGCAAGGCATGTTCCGAGGCCATGCGCAGGTAGATGTCCAGCGGCTCCTGTTGCACCGGAAGCGGCAGGAGGAAGTCGCGGCTGGGCAACGGGCGCTCGCTGAAGGGCAGGCGGCTGCCGGTACGCGTGTGGGCGACCAGTTCATCGCCCTTGAGGACGTAGAGGTCGAGATAGGCCAGATAGGGTGCGAAGACCCGTAGCAGCTGTTCGTGCTGGCTCGCGGGAAGGCGGTAATGCAACCAGAGTGCGCTGGTGCCACCAGGGGTATAGAGCTGGTCGAGGTCGACCGGGGTGAACTGGGAAAGGGCCTGCTGGGTGCGGATTTCCTGCAGCTGCAGGTTGGCGCTCGGATCGAGCAGCATGCTCCACTGCCGCTCCCCGGCCGCTTGGGCGGGCAGCAGATAAAACAGGGCCAGCAGCAGGCTGGCGATCAATCCTGTGGCAATCCTGAGCCGGGGCACGTTCGAGGTCCCTTCGTGGGTGAGTGGCCGGATTATAGTCAAGGCCTTCTCGTGCGGAATATGACCAAGGCGGCCATCGGGCCGCCTTGGTGAGCACTATTAATTGACTTCTTACCCTTCGCCACGTTCCCGGGCAATGGCCCGGTAGCCGATATCCTTGCGATAGAAGCAGCCGTTCCAGCGGATTTTCTCCGCCAGTCGATAGGCCTGCTGCTGGGCATCGGACACGCTGGCGCCAATGGCGGTGGCGCAGAGCACGCGGCCGCCGGCGGTGACGATGTTGCCATCCTTCAGCGCGGTACCGGCATGGAACACCTTGCCGTCCAGGGCTGCGGCATCAGCCAGGCCTTCGATGACGTCACCCTTGGCGTAGTCGCCCGGGTAGCCGCCTGCGGCCAGTACCACGCCTACGGTTGGGCGCGGGTCCCAGGTGGCTTCGACCTTGTCCAGGGCCTTGGCCAGGGCGGCCTCGACCAGCAGGACCAGGGAGCTTTCCAGACGCACCATGATGGGCTGGGTTTCCGGGTCGCCGAAGCGGCAGTTGAATTCGATGACCTTGGGCGCGCCGCTCTTGTCGATCATCAGTCCGGCGTAGAGGAAGCCGGTGTAGACGTTGCCTTCCTCGGCCATGCCACGCACGGTCGGGTAGATGACTTCGTCCATCACGCGCTGGTGCACTTCGGCGGTGACCACCGGGGCCGGGGAGTAGGCGCCCATGCCGCCGGTGTTCGGGCCACTGTCGCCGTCGCCGACGCGCTTGTGGTCCTGGCTGGTGGCCATGGGCAGCACGTTCTGGCCGTCGACCATGACGATGAAGCTGGCTTCCTCGCCATCGAGGAATTCCTCGATCACGACACGTGAGCCGGCGTCACCGAAGGCATTGCCGGCGAGCATGTCGCGCACGGCGTCTTCGGCCTCGGCCAGGGTCATGGCGACGATCACGCCCTTGCCGGCGGCCAGGCCGTCGGCCTTGATCACGATCGGGGCACCTTTCTCGCGCAAGTAGGCCAGCGCAGGCTCAACCTCGGTGAAGTTCTGGTAGTCGGCGGTGGGGATCTTGTGACGCGCCAGGAAGTCCTTGGTGAAGGCCTTGGAGCCTTCCAGTTGGGCTGCGCCGGCGGTGGGGCCGAAGATATCCAGGCCGCGCGAGCGGAACAGGTCGACCACGCCTTTCACCAGCGGCGCTTCCGGGCCGACGATGGTCAGCTGCACGTTCTTGGCGGCGAAGTCGGCCAGTTGTTCCAGGGCCAGTACGTCGATGGCGACGTTCTCGCACTTGGCTTCGGTCGCGGTGCCGGCGTTGCCCGGGGCGACGAAGACCTTCTCGACGCGCGGGTCCTGGGCCACTTTCCAGGCCAGGGCGTGTTCACGACCGCCGCTGCCGATGATGAGTACGTTCATTGAATTCTCCTTCAGGAGGCGGGCCTGCGGCCCGTTTGGTGGATAGGAAGAGCGTTATCCACCCTACGAAAGACATGCGCGCGGAACGCGGCAGGGCGGACGGCTGAGGCCGCCCGCCCTCGTGCCACTTAGTGGCGGAAGTGGCGCATACCGGTGAACACCATCGCGATTCCGGCCTCATCGGCGGCGGCGATGACTTCGTTGTCACGCATGGAACCGCCCGGCTGGATCACGGCGGTGATGCCGGCCTTGGCCGCGTTGTCGATGCCGTCGCGGAAGGGGAAGAAGGCGTCGGAAGCCATGACCGCACCTTTCACCTCAAGACCGGCATGCTCGGCCTTGATGGCGGCGATGCGGGCGGAGTTGACGCGGCTCATCTGGCCGGCGCCGACACCGACGGTCTGACGGTTCTTTGCGTAGACGATGGCGTTGGACTTGACGAACTTGGCCACTTTCCAGGCGAAGATCAGGTCGTGGATTTCCTGCTCGCTCGGCGCGCGCTGGGTCACGATCTTCAGGTCTTCAGCCTTGATCATGCCGATGTCGCGGCTCTGCACCAGCAGGCCACCGTTGACGCGCTTGAAGTCCCAGCCAGCAGCGCGTTCGGCCGGCCATTCGCCGCATTCCAGCAGGCGGACGTTGGCTTTGGCGGCGACCACTTCGCGGGCGGCGGCGGAGATTTTCGGGGCGATGATGACTTCGACGAACTGGCGCTCGACGATGGCCTTGGCGGTTTCACCGTCCAGCTCGCGGTTGAAGGCGATGATGCCGCCGAAGGCGGATTCGGTATCGGTGGCGTAGGCCAGGTCGTAGGCCTTGCGGATACCGCCTTCGTTCTCCGGTACCACGGCGACGCCGCACGGGTTGGCGTGCTTGACGATGACGCAGGCCGGCTTGACGAAGCTCTTCACGCATTCCAGCGCGGCGTCGGTGTCAGCCACGTTGTTGAAGGAGAGTTCCTTGCCCTGCAGCTGCACGGCGGTGGAGACGCTGGCCTCGCCTTTTTTCGCTTCCACGTAGAACGCCGCGCTCTGGTGCGGGTTCTCGCCGTAGCGCATTTCCTGGGCTTTGACGAACTGGCTGTTGAAGGTGCGCGGGAAGGCGCCACGGTCTTCGGTGGACAGCGTGTCGCGAGCCTGGTCGATGGTGCCCAGGTAGTTGGCGATCATGCCGTCGTAGGCGGAGGTGTGCTCGAACGCCTTGAGGGCCAGATCGAAACGCTGGGCGTAGGTCAGGCCGCCATTCTTCAGGCCTTCGAGGACGCCGGCGTAGTCGCTGGCATTCACCACGATGGCGACGTCCTTGTGGTTCTTCGCGGCGCTGCGGACCATGGTCGGGCCGCCGATATCGATGTTCTCGATGGCGTTCGGCAGGTCGCAGTCAGGCTTGGCGACGGTGGCTTCGAAGGGGTAGAGGTTGACCGCGACCAGGTCGATCGGCTTGATGCCGTGCTGCTCCATCACCGCGCCGTCGAGGTCGCGACGACCGAGGATGCCGCCGTGGATCTTCGGGTGCAGGGTCTTCACGCGGCCGTCCATCATTTCCGGGAAGCCGGTGTAGTCGGCGACTTCCACGGCGGCGATGCCGTTGTCCTTGAGCAGCTTGTAGGTGCCGCCGGTGGAGAGGATCTCTACGCCGAGGGCAGCCAGTTCACGGGCGAACTCGACGATGCCGGTCTTGTCGGAAACGCTGATCAGGGCGCGGCGAACGGGAAGGCGGGTGGTCTGGTCGGTCATTTCGGAACCATTCGAGTGGGAGAAGATTTAGCGGTTGGGCCTGAAACCGGAAGCCGGAAGGCTGAGCGTCGGGTGGTGTTCCCGCTTCAGGCTTCCGGCTTCAGGTTCCCGCCTTTCAGAGCAGGTCGTATTGCTTGAGCTTCTTGCGCAGCGTGCCCCGGTTGAGGCCGAGCATTTCGGAAGCCTTGGTCTGGTTACCCTTGACGTAATTCATCACGGATTCCAGGAGCGGCGCTTCCACTTCGGAAAGCACCAGGTTGTACACGTCCGTGACGGCGGCGCCCTCAAGATGGGCGAAATAGTTATGCAGCGCTTTCTCGACGCTACCGCGCAGGGTCTGGCCCTCAGCGGTCGGCGCCGTCAGATGCTGCTTCAGGTTGGCGTTGTCAATCACGGGTGTTGCCCCATCAAAAAAATTCTCGGTCATCGTCGTCATGCGGCCCTTTCCCCTTCGTTGTGACGCTCGGCGAAGAACTCCCGAACGTTGGCGCACTGCGCGTCCGTGGACTCCAAACGATTGAACTTGGCGCGAAACTCCCTGGCGCCCGGCAGGGTTGCCAGATACCAGCCGACATGCTTGCGGGCGATGCGAACGCCCATCTCGTCGCCATAGAAGGCGTGCAATGCGGCCAGGTGTTCCAGCAGTATCCGTTCCACCTCGATCAAGCCCGGCGCCGGCAGAAGTTCACCGGTCGCCAGGTAATGCGTGATCTCGCGGAAGATCCAGGGTCGCCCCTGGGCCGCTCGACCAATCAGCAGGGCATCGGCACCGGTGGCGTCGAGGACCTGCCTGGCTTTCTGTGGCGAATCGATATCGCCGTTGGCAAAGACCGGAATCGACACCGCCTGCTTGATCGCCGCGATGGTGTCGTACTCGGCTTCGCCGGTGTACAGGTCGGCACGGGTCCGGCCGTGGACGGCCAGGGCCTGGATACCAGCCTGTTCGGCGATCTTCGCCACGTTGATGCCGTTCCTGTTCGATCTGTCCCAACCGGTACGGATCTTCAGGGTGACCGGCACGTCGACGGCCTTGACCACGGCGTTGAGGATGTCGGCCACCAGGGCTTCGTCCTTCATCAGCGCCGAGCCGGCGGCCTTGTTGCAGACCTTCTTCGCCGGGCAGCCCATGTTGATGTCGATGATCTGCGCACCGAGTTCAACGTTGGCCCTGGCCGCCTCCGCCAGCATGTCCGGATCACCACCGGCTATCTGGACGGAGCGGGGCTCCGGATCTCCCTCGTGGAGCAGGCGCAGCCGCGACTTGCGGCTGTTCCACAGGCGCACGTCGCTGGTGACCATCTCCGATACCACCATGCCGGCGCCGAGGCGGCGGCAGAGTAGGCGGAACGGCCTGTCGGTCACGCCCGCCATGGGGGCGAGAATCACCGGATTGGGCAAGGCATAAGGGCCAATGCTAACCGCCGACATAGGTCTTCCCTGTTTGGGGCCTGCTGAGTGCTGGGGGAGTTCGAAAAAGGGTGGGCATGATACCCGCTCTCGGTGACTGGATAAAGGCTGTTTTGAACAAAATCTGAACAGCCCTGTGCTTATCACCGGGAGTTAGGAATTGCCTGGAGACTGCGGAATCCGGCGTCTCCAGCTTATTCGGGGGAGTGGAAGCTGAGGCTGTAGTTCACGGCCTTGGTGCCCGGATCGAGGATGTCCAGGCTGATGTGGATTGGGGTTTGCGGAGGCATTTCCGCCTGTCCGGCCAGTTCACCGGAAAGGTATTCGCCCGGCTTGAAACGACGGCTGGCCAGCAGTTGGCCATTGATGTCGGCAAAGCGCAGCTCCAGCAGCGGGAACGGCTGGGCGAAGGTGGCACGGTTGTAGAGGATGGCGTCCACCACCAGCGCGCCGGAGAACTCGGGATGGCTGCGCACCACGAGGTTGCTGCTCTTGATCAGGTCGATATCCACCTTGGAGGGCAGCTGGCAGCCGATTTCCGGGCAGATCTGCTGGAACCAGGGGCGGTACTGGTCCTGTCGGGCCAGTTCATCGAAGTGGTACCAGATGTACTGGGTGGCCAGTGCGCCGATGGCGATCAGGTTCAGCAGGAGCCAGCCGATCCAGCGGCCCCAGGGGCGCCTGCTTTCCTGCCAGTCCAGCTGCAGCGGTTCCTCGTTCAGGTCGAGCAGGCCGTCCTCGCGAAGGGCGGGTTCGTTGCGCTGGTGCTGTGGGCGCACGGGTTCGGTCGCCGGCGGTGCGTCCGGCTCATCGTCGAAGTCGTCGCGCAGGTCTTCGGGTTCGTCGTCGCGGGCGGAACCCAGGCTGAATTCCGGACCGGGCTCGTCTTCCACGAGGTCCATGGACAGGCTGGGCTCGGTGCGCTCCACGGGGGCAGGCCTGGGCGGTTCCGCCGGAGTGCGACTCACCGGCTCGGCAACAGGCTCGGCGCGCAGGTCGAAATCGGTCTCAGGTTCGGCTTCGAAATCGTCGTCCCGCTCGGCTGCCAGTTCCGCAGACGGCTTGCGTTCCTCGGCCTCCAGCAGCGCTTCGGCCCAGCCTTCGTCGTGGCGCGGCGCGGGTTGCGCTTCTGCTCGTTGCGGTGCGGCGGGACCCAGCAGGTCGCGGGACAGGCGCTGTTCTTCCTGTTCCAGCTTGGCGAGTTCTTCGTCCAGGTCGAGGCTGTCGAGGTCCAGGTCGTCGTGAATCCACAGCGTATCGCTACTGGCGGCTGTGGCTGGCGGCGTCTGCGGCGCAACCGGCTGCTTGAGGACGGTGGCGACGCTGGGCACTGGGGTTGCGGGTGCCGGGGGAGCTGCCGGTCTGGGTGGCACTGCCGGTGCCGCAGGTTTGGGCTTCGGCGCTGCTGGGATCGCCGCCTGGCCCTTGGCCGCCAACAGCTGCTGAGCCGCATTGAACACATGCAGACAGGCGCCGCAGCGCACGGCGCCGTGGGCAACGGCCAGCTGTGCGCGGCTGACGCGGAAACTGGTCTGGCAATGCGGGCACTGGGTGACGAAGCTGTCGGTCATGCGGCGATCCGGTCGAAACGAAAGGCTATTTTACTCGATCTGCTGGCTTTCAGCGGCGCACGCCACTGATGCGTACCCAGCCGTCCTTCTCCGCGGTGGGATCGAGGTCGAAGGCGTCGGTGTAGGCGGCGCGTACTTCCTCGGCCTGCTCGGCAAGGATGCCAGACAGCGCAAGGCGTCCGCCGGGCGCAACCAGGCTGGTGATCTGCGGAGCCAGCGAGACCAGCGGGCCGGCGAGGATGTTCGCCACCACCACTTCGGCGGGTTTGGCTGGCAGGTCGGCTGGCAGGTAGACCGGGAAGCGCGCCGGGTCGATGCCGTTGCGCGAGGCATTGTCGCGGGAGGCTTCCAGGGCTTGCGGGTCGATGTCGGTGCCGACTGCCTGGCGCGCGCCCAGGAGCAGGGCGGCGATGGCGAGGATGCCCGAGCCGCAGCCGAAGTCCAGCACTTCGCAGTCGCCGAGTTCCTGGCCGTCCAGCCATTCCAGGCACAGGGCGGTGGTCGGGTGCGTGCCGGTGCCGAAGGCCAGGCCCGGGTCCAGCAGGAGGTTCACCGCGCCCGGTTCGGGGGCATCGTGCCAGCTCGGCACGATCCACAGGCGACGGCCGAAGCGCATGGGCTGGAAGTTGTCCATCCAGCTGCGTTCCCAGTCCTGGTCCTCGATGCGTTCGATCTGGTGCTCCGGCAGCGCGCCGCCGGTCAGCAGTTCCAGGTGTGCCACCAGGCTGGTTTCGTCGGTATCGGCCTCGAACAGGGCGAGCAGGTGGGTGTTGGACCAGAGCGGGGTAGTGCCGAGGTCCGGCTCGAAGATCGGCTGATCTTCGGCGTCCATGAAGGTTACCGAGACGGCGCCCACTTCCAGCAGCGCGTCCTCGTAGGTTTCCGCCTGTTCCGGGGTGATGGCGAGTCGAACTTGTAACCAGGGCATGGCGGGACCTCTTGAAAATTCAGCGTGCACGTGCGGCAGGCGCGCAAGCTTACTTGAGCACAGGCCGGAAAAACACAAGGGCCGCCATATGGCAGCCCCTGTGTCGTGGATCAGGCACCCTGGATCAGTGCTTGTCCATGCCGAGTTTCTTTTCAAGGTAGTGGATGTTGATCCCACCCTTGCAGAAACCCTTGTCGCGCGTGAGGTTGCGGTGCAGCGGGATGTTGGTCTTGATCCCGTCAACGACGATCTCGTCGAGCGCATTGCGCATGCGCGCCATGGCTTCGTCGCGGTCCTTGCCATAGGTGATCAGCTTGCCGATCAGCGAGTCGTAGTTCGGCGGAACCGCGTAACCGCTGTACAGGTGCGAATCGACGCGAACGCCGTTGCCACCCGGGGCGTGGAAGTAGGTCACCTTGCCGGGGCTCGGCATGAAGTTGTCCGGGTCTTCGGCGTTGATCCGGCATTCCAGCGCATGGCCACGGATGACCACGTCGTCCTGCTTGATCGACAGCTTGTTGCCGGCAGCGATGCTGAGCATTTCCTTGACGATGTCGATGCCGGTGACCATTTCGGTAACCGGGTGCTCCACCTGCACGCGAGTGTTCATCTCGATGAAGTAGAAGCGACCGTTCTCGTAGAGGAACTCGAAGGTGCCGGCGCCGCGGTAGCCGATCTCGATGCAGGCCTGGACGCAGCGGTCCAGCACTTCGGCGCGAGCCTTCTCGTCGATGCCGGGAGCTGGGGCTTCTTCCAGCACCTTCTGGTGGCGGCGCTGCAGGGAGCAGTCACGGTCACCGAGGTGAATGGCGTTGCCCTGGCCGTCGGAAAGGACCTGGACTTCGACGTGGCGCGGGTTGGTGAGGAACTTCTCCAGGTAGACCATGGAGTTGCCGAACGCAGCACCGGCTTCGGTGCGGGTCAGCTTGGCCGACTTGATCAGCTCTTCTTCCTCGAACACCACGCGCATGCCGCGACCACCGCCGCCGCCAGCGGCCTTGATGATCACCGGATAGCCCACTTCACGGGCAATGGCGATGGCGGTTTCCTCGTCTTCCGGCAGCGGGCCGTCGGAACCCGGCACGGTCGGGACGCCGGAGCGCTTCATGGCGTCCTTGGCCGATACCTTGTCGCCCATCAGGCGAATGGTGTCGGCTTTCGGGCCGATGAAGGCGAAACCGGAGTTCTCCACCTGCTCGGCGAAGTCGGCGTTCTCGGCGAGGAAGCCGTAACCCGGGTGGATAGCAGTGGCGCCGGTGACTTCGGCGGCGCTGATGATCGCCGGGATGTTCAGGTAGGACTGGGCTGCCGAAGCCGGGCCGATGCAAACGGTCTCGTCGGCCAGGGACAGGTGCATCAGTTCACGGTCGGCCGTGGAATGCACCGCCACCGTCTTGATGCCCAGCTCCTTGCAGGCGCGCAGGATGCGCAGGGCGATCTCGCCACGGTTGGCGATCAGGACTTTTTCCAACATCGCAGGCTCTCCGCGGTTCAGACGATGGTGAACAGCGGCTGGTCGTACTCAACCGGCTGACCATTTTCCACGAGGACGGATTCGATCACGCCACTGGCTTCGGCTTCGATGTGGTTCATCATCTTCATGGCTTCGACGATGCAGAGGATGTCGCCTTTCTTCACGCTCTGGCCGACTTCGACGAAGTTGCCGGAGGTCGGGGAGGCCGCGCGGTAGAAGGTGCCGACCATCGGCGAACGCACGACATTGCCGTTCAGCTTCGGTGCTGCCGGGGCAGCGGCTTCAGCAGCGGCGGCCGGAGCGGCAGCGGCGACGGGGGCTGCAACCGGCGCGGGGGCGGCGGCATAGATCGGCTGGCCCGCGAAGGCCTTGTTGCTGTGACGGCTGATGCGCACGGACTCTTCGCCCTCGCGGATCTCCAGTTCGTCGATACCGGACTCTTCCAGCAGTTCGATCAGTTTCTTGACTTTACGGATATCCATTAATCATCAACTCCCGGGGTGAGGTCAGGGGCGTTCAAGGTGTTCTAGCGCCGCGTCCAGGGCCAGGCGGTAGCCGGTGGCACCCAGACCGCAGATCACTCCCACGGCTACGTCGGAGAAGTAGGAGTGATGGCGGAAAGGTTCACGTTTGTGCACGTTGGACAGGTGCACTTCGATGAATGGGATGCTCACTGCGAGCAATGCGTCACGTAGGGCGACACTTGTATGCGTGAAAGCAGCAGGATTGATGAGGATGAAGTCCACTCCTTCACCACGGGCCGCATGAATCCGGTCGATCAATTCGTACTCGGCATTGCTTTGCAGGTACATCAGGTGATGGCCAGCCTCGCGAGCGCGGCGCTCCAGGTCCTGGTTGATCTCGGCCAGGGTGGTGGCCCCGTACTTATCGGGTTCGCGGGTGCCCAGCAGGTTGAGGTTGGGACCATGCAGGACGAGCAGGGTGGCCATGCTGTTTGTTCCTTATTGGAGGCCAGGCGGCACTATGCCGGATAGCCGAAAAGGCTGTCCAGTTGCCAACAATAGTCGACAAGATGCCCGGTGTTTACGGCAAATATATGACGTTGCTGCATCAGCGCGATGCATTCGCCTGTTGCAGGCGGGCGGCGAAGGCCTTGGCATCGACTTCACCTACGACACGCAGATCGGCCAATTCGTCACCCTTGCCGTTGAAGAACAGGATGGCCGGCGGCCCGAACAGCTTGTAGCGGTCGAGCAGGGCGCGTTGTTCGGCGTTGCTCTCGGTCATGTCGAAGCGGATGAGGCGATAGCCGCCCAGCTGCGAGGTAACCTCCGTGGCAGTGAGGACTTCACGCTCGATCACCTTGCAACTAATGCACCAGTCGGCATACCAGTCCAGCAGCAAGGGCTGGCCAGAGCCTTTGGCTTCGGCGAGCACCCCGGCGAGTTCCGCCGGGGTCGTGATCGTCTGCCATTCGCCAGCGGTTGGGGCGACGGACGGTGCACCAGCCAGGGGCGCGCGACCCAGCGGACGCAGCGGATCGGATTCGCCCTTGAGCGCGCCCGACCAGGCAGCCACCGCGTACACCAGCAGCACCAGCCCCGCCAGTTGGCCCAGGCGCTCGCGCGGCGCCTTCGGGGTGAACTCCAGAGCGCCGAGGAACAGCGCCACGCCGCCGGCCAACAGGCCCCAGAGGCCCAGAGCCAGAGGGCCGGGCAGGACGCGTTCGAGCATCCACACCGCGACCGCCAGCAGCAGTACGCCGAATGCATTTCTTACGCTGACCATCCACTGCCCGGCCTTGGGCAGCAATGCGCCGCCGCCGGTGGCGAACAGGACCAGCGGGGCACCCATGCCCAGGCCGAGGGCGAAGAGCTTGAGGCCGCCACCCAGCGCATCACCGCTTGCACTGATATAGAGCAGGGCTCCCGCCAGCGGCGCGGAGACGCAGGGCGAGACCAGCAGGCTGGAAACTACGCCGAGCAGTGCGGCGCTCCAGATCGAACCGCCCTTGGTGCTGCCGGCCAGGGAATCCAGGGGGGCGCTGATGAAGCGCGGCAGGCGCAATTCATAGAGGCCGAACATGGCCAGGGCGAAGGCGGTGAAGAACGCCGCGAAGGGCACCAGTACCCAGGGCGACTGCAAGCGCGCTTGAAGATTGAGTTCGGCGCCGAACACGCCCATCAGCGCCCCCAGCAGGGCGAAGCAGGCGGCCATCGGCAGGACGTAGGCCAGCGACAGCACCAGGCCGCGCCCGCCGCCCGCCTGTCCGCGCAGGACCACGCCGGAGAGGATCGGCAGCATCGGCAGCACGCAGGGGGTGAAGGTCAGGCCGAGGCCCGCGAGGAAGAACAGGGCCAGTTCGTGCCAGCTCCAGCCCTTGCCGGCGGTGCTGCTGCCCAGTTCGGCGATGCCGCTGCCCGGTCCGGATTCGGCCAGCTTGATGACCTCGGTCTCCGGCGGATAGCACAGTCCCTTGTCAGCACAGCCCTGGTAGGTCACCCGCAACTCGGTGGGTGCCTTGCGTGACGGGTCCACCGGCAGGTTGACGTCGGTGACGCCGTAATAAACCTCGACATCGCCGAAGTATTCGTCGGTCTTGTGCTTGCCGGCGGGCAGCACCGGCTGGCCCAGGCCGCTGTCGGCCGGCTCGGCGCGGAACTGGAAGCGATGACGATAGAGGTAGTAGCCCTCGGCGTTGGTGAAACGCAGCTTCACCAGGGTCGGCGTGCTTTCCACGAGGCTGAGGCGGAAGGCCTCGCGAACCGGCAGGAAGTCGCCACTGTTATTGAGGGAGGCACCCAGGGTCGGGCTCGGGCGGTTGTCCAGCAACCCTGCGGCGGCGGGCAGGGCCACCAGCAGAAGGATCAGGCTCAGCAGACGGCGCATGGAGGTCTCTTGGGTGGAAAATGCCCGCATCATAGCGGACCTCGACGGCTTCCTGCAGGCTCCCCGCTGTAAGCGGTTTTGTCCTCGGCGTGAAAGGTCGGGTGCCAGATGGTAGGAGCGAGCTTGCTCGCGAAGCGTATTTCGCGAGCAAGCTCGCTCCTACAGAGAAGCCACGTGTGACCTTTGGTCAGACGCGGAAAGCCTGCACGGCCGTATGGAGTTCGCCACCCAGGCGCAGCAGACGTTCGCCCTGGCTGCGGCTTTCGTCGATACGGGCGAGGTTGCTGCCGCCGAGTTGATGAATCTGTTCGCTATGGTCGCGGATGTCGCTGACCGCGCCGGTCTGCTGCGCGGTCGCGTCGGCAATGCGCTCGGCCATGCTGGCGATGGTGCGAATCGCGCTGACCACCTCCACCAGTGCGCCATCGGCGGCGGCAGCCTGTTCGGCGCTGGCCTCGGCGTGTTCGACCTGGATGCGCATGGCATCGACCGATTGCCGAGCGGCCTGCTGGAGGCGCGCGATCAGCTGCTGGATTTCCGCCGTGGCGCCTGCGGTGCGCTGGGAAAGGGAGCGTACTTCCTCGGCGACCACCGCGAAGCCCCGGCCCATTTCACCCGCGCGGGCGGCCTCGATGGCGGCGTTGAGCGCCAACAGGTTGGTCTGCTCGGCGATGCCGCGGATCACCGTCAGCACCTTGTCGATGGTTTCGGTCTCTTCCGCCAGGCGTTCAACGGCCTGCGCGTTGTTCTGCACTTCACCCACCAGCTGGTGCAGGCCGGCCAGGCTCTGGTCGATCACGCTCTGCCCCTGCTCCACGGCCAGTCCGGCGGCGCGGCTGGCATCGGCGGCCAGGCTGGCATCGCCGGCGACCTGCTGGATGGTGTTTTCCAGTTCGCCCAGGGCGTCGCGAATCTGCGCGGTACCACCGGCCTGGTCTTCGGCGCCGGCGTGGAGACCGTTGTTCAGATCGGCCAGCGTGCTACTGCTGCCGGCGACTTTCTCGGCGTGCTGGCGAATGGTGCCCACCAGTTCGCCAAGGTAGTCGCGCAGGCGATTGAGCGAGTCTTCGATGCGGCGCAGGTCGAGCGTGCTGGAGCCCAGGGCGATAGGGCGGCTGAAATCGCCAGCGGCCCAGGCTCCCAGGGCACTGACCAGGCGTCCGAGCACCTGGGTCAGACGGCGCTGGATGCGGTCGATGCACAGGGCGATGAGCAGGATCAAGCCGATCATCAGGCCTTGCATGATGCGCACTTCAGCCTGGATGCGCCCGTGTTCGGCGCGCACTTCGGGCTCCAGGGCGGCCAGTGCGGTCTGCAGGGCATCCACCCGCTGGGCAGTGGCCGCGGCGAGCTCGTTGCGCCGCTGGATCAGCTCGCGGGTGCGCGCCAGTTCTCCCGGGTAGCGCTTGAGCAGGCCGCCCAGTTCGCGCTTGAGGGCGATGCCGCGATCTTCGGCCTGGCTGGTTTCGTTGCTGCTTTCCAGGCCCATCATCGCGGCGAAGTCGTCGGCGGCGGAGCTGCTGCTGTCGGCCACGCCGAGCAGGGGCAACTGGTCCAGCCGGGCGCTGTCGCGACCCAGGGCCTCCAGCTCGCGCTCGACGTCGGCGGCCAGCTCGTCGCGACCGCTGGCCACCAGCTTGGCGCGGGCCTGGCTGAGGCGGTTGAGGTGCTGGGCAGCGGCGAACAAGGGTGCGCGGTAATCGCTCGCAGACGGCGCGTTTGCCGAGTCGGCGTACTGCGCGAGCTGGTCGAGGGAGCCGGCGATTTCCCGTTCGGCCTGGATCAGCAAACCCTGTGGATCGCCTGCCAGCTTGCCGGCGGCGAGCAGTTCATCACGGGTGAATTCGCGTAGCTCGTAGAAGCTGGGCAGCAGGTCCCGTGTCAGTTCGCCCGGGAGTTGGGCGAGGCGCTGTTCCAGGCTGTCGATGCCCTGGGTGGCGGCGCTGTGACGCAGCGCATCGCCGCTGTTCAGGTAGGCCTGGACGTTGTCCTCCACTTCCCCCTGGAAGCGCTGGGCCAGGTCCAGGTACTGCTCCATGAGTTGATAGGGCCGTTCCAGCGCCCGCTGCGACCACCACAGCGTGGCGCCCAATGCCAGGCAGACGGTGACCAGCAGCAAGGTGATCAGGTTGGTGAGCAGTTTCAGGCGCATCGCGTCCTCGACAGACAACTGAGGGGATGGCCAGATGATATTGCCGTTTGGTGACAGTCCTGTGACGGCGGGGTCAGTCGCGGTACAGCTCTACCCGGTTACGACCGGCGTGCTTGGCGCAATAGAGCGCTTCGTCCGCCTGCTTGGAAAGCTGATTGATGTCGAGATCGTCATGCAACTGGGCGATGCCGCAGCTGAAGGTGCAAGACAGGTCGTGGGGTTGCGCCGGGTAGCGGATTTCCGCGAAGCGCCGGCGGATTTCCTCCAGCACGCGATGGGCCGATTCGAGGTCGGTATCGGGCAGCACCACGGCAAACTCTTCGCCGCCGTAGCGACCGATATGGTCGGTCTTGCGCAGGCGCTGTTTGAGGAACAGGGCAAGGCTCTTGATCACCCGGTCGCCCATGGGGTGGCCGTAGGTGTCGTTGACCTTCTTGAAGTGGTCGATGTCGAGCATGGCGAAGCACAGCGGCTTGCCTTCCCGACGTGCGCGGGAGCTGGCGTCTTCCAGCAGTTGCAGCGTATGGGTGTGGTTGAACAGCCCGGTGAGGCTGTCGCGTACCATGCGCGCCTTCAGGCTGCGTGCACGCTTGGCGCGGGTGCGCACGGTCGCGATCAGGTGGCGCGGCTTGATCGGCTTGGTGAGGAAGTCGTCGCCGCCTTCGCTCATCGCATCCAGCTGTTTATTGAGGTCATCCTCGGCCGACAGGTAGATGATCGGCACGCTCACATAGCGCTCGTGCTGGCGGATCACCTTGGCCAGCTCAGTGCCCAGGCACTCCGGCATGTACATGTCGAGGATGATCAGGTCCGGCTGGAATTCGGCCAGGGCCAGCAGGGTCTTCACCGGCTCGGTGATGACGCGGGTGACGATGCCGGCGGAGTTGAGGATCAGCTCGGTGTGGGTGGCCTGGGCGCGGGAATCGTCCACCACCAGCACCTTGAAGGGGTCGTAGTGCGCGGTGCGGGTCAGGGTCTCCAGTTTTTCCAGCAGGCTGGAGGCATCCAGGGCGCCGGTGAAGAACTCCTGGCCGCCGGCACGTACTGCCGCCAGGCGTGTCGGGGCATCGGCCTCTTCATGGCTGAAGAAGATGATCGGCAGCTTCTGCTCCAGCCCCTGCTGGGCTTCGCGCGCCAGCTCCAGGCCCTTGCCGGAACCGGCGAAATCCACTTCCAGAACGATCGCTGCCGGATGCCGTTCGGCCATGGCCGAGCGGAAGGCGTTGGCGCTTTCGAAGAGCTGGGCGTTGAGGCCGAAGAATTCCAGTTGCTGGGTCAGGCGCTCGGCGCGGTCCTTGCTCTGCAGCGCCAGGTACACCGGCTTGCGCAGGGGCGGCAGGAAGGTCTGCTCGAACTGATCGCCATGCCGCAGCCCGGTGCGCGACAGGCGCTGCATCAACAGGCTGAGTTCGGTGATCAGGTCGCTGGACAGCCGTCCGCGGTTCTCTTCCACGCCACGCAGGCAGTTGCCGATGGCCACCGCCAGGCGCGTGTGTTCCGGCTGATCGAAGCGTTCGGCGTAGCGTTGCAGGTAGAGGCTGGCCTCGGCCAGCTCGGTCATGCAGGCCGAGCTCCATTCGCTGCGCTGCAGGCGCTGCCAGATCTCCAGAACGTGCCGCGCCTGGTTGATTACCCGCTGGGCGAAGTGGTTCTTGAGCCGGTCGCGGCTGGGATCTTCGTGCTCGGTCATGGCCGGGGAGGTCGCCTGGAGACGATCTAAGTGATGGCGCCATGCTATCACCTCGCGAGCGGTACGCCAGTGCCATCTGTCCCGATTTTGCGGGATATGTCAGATAAATATCCTCAGCCCGCAGCCAAGGCCCCGAAAGCGTTGAACTCACCGGAGGTTGGTTTGGTGCGACGACACTGCACCGGGCGTGCGCATCCCTTATAGTTGCTGGATTCGACCGCAACGCTCTTTGCGGATCGTGGTCGAACCTTTCCGTGCTGATCGAAATTCGAAGGACACTGCCATGCTGGACTGGAAGAAGCGTATGGGGGATGCGCGCGAGCGCGTCGATGATTCGGTGGACGATGTACGCAGCTACCTCGGTGGCATCTGGCTGAGTCGTGCCCTCGGCAGCCTGCTGGCGATCTACCTGATCGGCAGCGTGATTGTGGGCTGGTACTGGAGCCGCGAGCCCGATCTCTTCCCCGTACAGCAGAACGCCCAGGCGGCCGCCGAGCGCGCGGGCCGGCAGATGGTCAGCGGCTACACCACCGTGGAAACCCTGAAGACCGTGGGGCAGACCCTGCTCGACAAGAGCGGCGGTTACCTCTCCAACGACCTCGCCCCACCCGGCCTCTGGCTGGACAACATGCCCAGCTGGGAATACGGCGTGCTGGTCCAGGTGCGCGACCTGTCCCGCGCCCTGCGCAAGGACTTCGCCCGTTCCCAGTCGCAGTCCACCGAAGACCCGGACCTGGCCAAGGCTGAGCCGCGCTTCAACTTCGACAACAAGAGCTGGGCGCTGCCTGCCTCCGAGTCCGAGTACAAGGAAGGCATCCGCTCGCTGGATCGTTACCTGGCCCGCCTGGCCAATCCGAACCAGCCCAGCGCGCAGTTCTATAGCCGCGCCGATAACCTGAACAACTGGCTGGGCGACGTCGCTACCCGTCTCGGTTCGCTGTCCCAGCGCCTGTCGGCCAGCGTTGGCCGGGTGCGCCTGAACACCGACATCAGCCCCGAAGCCGCCGCCGCCACTGGCAAGGTGCCGGAGGTGAGCGAGGAGATCGTCGAGACGCCCTGGCTGCAGATCGACAACGTCTTCTATGAAGCTCGCGGCCAGGCCTGGGCGCTGTCCCACATCCTGCGCGCCATCGAAGTCGATTTCGCCGACGTGCTGGCGAAGAAGAACGCCACCATCAGCGTGCGCCAGATCATTCGTGAACTGGAGGCCGCCCAGGAGCCGCTGTGGAGCCCGATGGTGCTGAACGGCAGCGGCTACGGTGTGCTGGCCAACCACTCGCTGGTGATGGCCAACTACATCTCCCGCGCCAACGCCGCCGTGATCGACCTGCGCCAGTTGCTGGAGCAGGGCTGATGGCCATCGACGATCGCGAGGCGGCCCACCGCGCTGCCTCCGACGCTGAGCGGGTGGCCTGGGTCGATGAGCAGGACCGCCCCCTCGGCGGCCTGCCCCGCGGCGAGTTGCGCGAGCGCGGGCTGATCTCCCGCGGCACCTTCATTCTCCTGTTCAACTCCGCCGGCCAGCTCTGCGTGCATCGCCGCACCCTGAGCAAGGCGCTGTATCCCGGCTACTGGGACGTGGCGGCCGGCGGCATGGTGCAGGAAGGCGAGGACTACGCCGAATCCGCCGCCCGCGAACTGGAAGAGGAACTCGGTGTTGGCGGCGTGCCGCTGCGTGAGCATGGCCGCTTCTATTTCGACGAGCCGGGTAATCGCCTCTGGGGCGCGGTGTTTTCCGCCGTATCCGATGTGCCGCTGACACTGCAGCCGGAAGAAGTGCTGGAAGCGCGCTTCATGAGCGTGGGCGAGGCGTTGGCCCAGAGTCCGTGCTGCCCGGATTCGCTCAAGGCGTTGCGGCTGTACCTCGCCACGCTTTAGGTTGTGGGACCGATGTGGGGGCGAATTCATTCGCTAAGCAGCCGGCAGGGTTGCCCTCACCAGCCATTGGGGTCGCTGCGCAACCCTCAGCGATTGAAATCGCCCCCACAATGAAATGCGCCTTTTACCCCTCCAAACCCGCGCCCAGCGCGGGTTTGTGCAATATTTCGGACCTTTTCGTGCGGGATGCTGCACGAGGTCGCCAATCTGTCGATCAATGGCGCATTTTCGTACTTAGCATTCGCCGCGAATGCTGATAAATTTCGCCGCCTTTCAAGCCCGGCCACACACCGGGTTGCGCTGCCCCTGCCAGAGTGGGGCTTCGCGGTCGGCTCCCGCCGACCAGTCGCTATCCTGACCCCTACGAGGAAAGCCGGTGGTCAAGAAAGCTTCGTCCTTTGCCGCCCTTGGCGGCCTGGTGTACTCCACCGACAGCGGCCGGCATTGCCCGGATTGCCGCCAACCCATCGATGCGTGCATCTGCAAGCAAGCCGTCGTGCCTGCTGGCGATGGCATTGCCCGCGTGCGCCGAGAAACCAAGGGCCGTGGCGGCAAGACCGTCACCTCCGTCAGCGGCGTGCCGCTGGCCGAAGATGCCCTGAAGGAACTGGCCACGGCGCTCAAGCGTCGTTGCGGGACGGGTGGAGCCTTGAAGGACGGCGTGATCGAGATCCAGGGCGACCACGTGGACCTGTTGCTTGAAGAACTCGCCAAGCGCGGCTTCAAGGCCAAGAAATCCGGCGGCTGAGCCACGGCTTTCTAAACTGACCGTCAGAGCGGCGGTCAACACTCCAACGTCATACGACCGAATTAACCTGTCCAGGCCCCCGGCATGATCCGGCGGGCATGGCGCTTTTCTATCCCATAGGGGGAAACCGATGTCTGCACGACGCACGCGCAAGGACGATGGCACCAGCTGGACCGTGGCCGACAGCCGCAGTGTCTATGGTATTCGCCATTGGGGGGCCGGCTATTTCGCAATCAACGAAGCGGGCCGCGTCGAAGTGCGCCCGCGTGGTGCCGGCAGCGAGCCGGTGGACTTCTTCGACATCGTCGGCGACCTGCGCGAAGCGGGCCTGTCCCTGCCGCTGCTGGTGCGTTTCCCTGACATCCTGCAGGACCGCGTACGCCAGCTGACCGGTGCCTTCGACGCCAACATCGAGCGCCTGGAATACCAGAGCAAGTACACCGCCCTGTACCCGATCAAGGTCAACCAGCAGGAAGCGGTGGTGGAAAACATCATCGCCACCCAGAACGTCTCCATCGGCCTGGAAGCCGGTTCCAAGCCCGAGCTGCTGGCCGTACTGGCGCTGGCGCCGAAGGGCGGCACCATCGTCTGCAACGGCTACAAGGACCGCGAGTTCATCCGTCTGGCGCTGATGGGCCAGAAGCTCGGCCATAACGTTTTCATCGTCATCGAGAAAGAAGCCGAGGTGGAGTACGTCATCGACGTCGCCGCCGAGCTCAAGGTCGCGCCTCAAGTCGGCCTGCGCGTGCGCCTGTCGTCCCTGGCCTCGTCCAAGTGGGCCGACACCGGTGGCGAGAAATCCAAGTTCGGCCTCTCCGCCGCGCAGATCCTCTCGGTGGTCGAGCGCTTCCGCAAGGCCGGCCTCGACCAGGGCGTGCGCCTGCTGCACTTCCACATGGGCTCGCAGATCGCCAACCTGGCCGACTACCAGCACGGTTTCAAGGAAGCCATCCGCTACTACGCCGAGCTGCGCAACCTTGGCCTGCCGGTCGACCACATCGACGTCGGCGGCGGCCTGGGCGTGGACTACGACGGCACCCACTCGCGCAACGCCAGCTCCATCAACTACGACATGGACGACTACGCCGGCGTGGTGGTGGGCATGCTCAAGGAGTTCTGCGACGCCCAGGGCCTGCCGCACCCGCACATCTTCTCCGAGAGCGGCCGCGCCATGACCGCACACCACGCCGTGCTGGTCATGCAGGTGACCGACGTCGAGCGTCACAACGACGAAGTGCCGAAGTTCGCCAATCTGGAAGAGCAGCCGGAAATCGTTCGCTGGCTGGCCGAGCTGCTGGGCCCGACCGACGCCGAGATGGTCACCGAAACCTACTGGCGCGCGACCCACTACATGGGCGACGCCGCTACTCAGTATGCCGAGGGCAAGCTCACGCTCGCCGAGAAGGCCCTGGCCGAGCAGACCTACTTCGCCATCTGCCGCCGCCTGCACAACCAGCTCAAGGCGCGTCAGCGCTCCCACCGTCAGGTGCTGGATGAGCTGAACGACAAGCTCGCGGAGAAGTACATCTGCAACTTCTCGGTGTTCCAGAGCCTTCCGGACACCTGGGCCATCGGCCAGGTGCTGCCGATCATCCCGCTGCACCGCCTCGACGAAGAACCGCTGCGTCGCGCCGTACTGCAGGACCTGACCTGCGACTCCGACGGCAAGATCAACCAGTACGTCGACGAGCAGAGCATCGAGACCAGCATGCCCGTGCACGAGGTACGCGAAGGCGAGGACTACCTGCTGGGAGTATTCCTGGTGGGCGCTTACCAGGAAATCCTCGGTGACATGCACAACCTGTTCGGCGACACCGACTCGGTGAACGTCTACCAGCACGACGACGGCAGCGTTTACCACGCCGGCATCGAGACCCACGACACCATCGAAGACATGCTGCGCTATGTGCACCTGTCTCCCGATGAGCTGATGGCGCTGTATCGCGACAAGGTCTCCAGCGCCAAGCTGAGCCCGCGCGAGCGCACCCAGTACGTCGACGCCCTGCGCCTCGGACTGACTCGCTCTTCGTATCTTTCTTCCTGATCGTTACGCGAATGAAAAAGCCCGGCCGTGCGCCGGGCTTTTTCATGGGCGCCAACCTGCGCGCACCCGACCAAAATCGCTGGCGAAAATCCCGATCCGGCGCTTTCATGCTTGCGTGCATTTTTCAACTTGTCGGGAGCCTCTCCAATGCCACGCGTCCTCCTGCTCGAATGCAGCCCCAATGACCAGGCCTCACCCGGTGGGCAACTGGCCCGGGAAATGGCTCGACGCATCCACCCCAAGGCCGAGGTGATCGTCCGCAACCTGGTGCGTGAACCACTGCCGCCACTGTGTGCGGGTTACGCCGAGGCGGTGGTGGGCAAGTCAGATTGCTCGGACGAACATTTCGCCCTGTCCGAGCAACTGATCGGCGAACTGGAGCGCAGCCATTACCTGATCATTTCCACGCCCATGCACAACTACATGGTGCCGGCGGCGCTGAAACTCTGGCTGGACTACGTGGTGCGCATCCGCCGCACCTTCGAAATGCACAACGGCCAGCGCATTGGCCTGCTGGAGGATCGGCCGACTTTCGTGGTGCTGAGTTCAGGCGGCCACTACCTGGGCGCCAAGGCCAAGCAGATGGATTTCCTCTCGCCTTACCTGCGCCATGTGCTGGGCATCGTAGGCCTGCACCACGTGGAGTACATCCACCTGCAGGGCCTGGCCGACGGCGAGGAAGTGGTGGCAGCAGCGCTGCAACAAGCGCGGGAACGCCTGTCCTTCAACCCGGTATTCGCCTCCGAACCCTTCCCCGACGTACAGCTATAGGTTCGATGCCGTGGACCGGTGAAGCGTGGTCCACCCTACGACCGTAGGTTGGTGCAGAGCTAAGCGAAGCCCAACAAGGCGGTGCTTGCACCGCCCTCGTTTCAGCTCCCGATCACCCCATAACCCCGTGCCATCAGCACCGCGAACAGCGGCAGCAGCAGAGCGAGCAGCAATTCCAGACGGATCACCATGATCACCGCCTTGGCCTTGCCGGGGCTGACCTCGGGTACGCGGCCAGCCTTCAGCGCATTGCGCCAGTTGAGGAAGACGAAGGTCGGGAAGCCGGAGAGCAGGGCGATCAGCACGAACAGCCCCATCTTCGCGTGGAACATCGAGTTGTGCAGGTAGTAATCCAGGCCCTTGCCGTACCAGAACACCCGCGCCAGGCCGGTGACGATCACCGCTCCAGCGGCCAGGCCGTAGATCAGGTCGATGCGCACCAGGCTGCGGGCGCGCTCCAGATCGAGCGGCAGCTTGAACAGGCGGTGCTCAAGAACGAGCAGGGCGAACAGCACAAAGATCGAGAGGAAATGCAGATAGGCGGCGACGGCTTGTCCCATGGAAACTCCTTCAGGTCATCAAGTTTTCGTTGTCGTTATCGTGCGGCGAACCAGGCGTCGCGACGTTGCAGGTGCCACGCCAGGTACCCCAGGCTGAGCCCGCGCACCGCCATGAAGGCGAGGAACGCCAGCCAGAGGCCGTGATTGCCGAGAAACTGTAGTCCCCAACCCAGCGGCAGGCTAAGAACGACGGCGACCAGCATGGCGTCGCGCATCTCGCGGGCCCGCGTGGCGCCGATGAACAGGCCGTCCAGCAGGTAGCTCCAGACGGCGACCAGAGGCAGCAGCGCAAGGTAGGGCAGGTAGGTGTGGGCCACCTCGCGGACCGTCGCGATATCGCTCTGCATGTCGATGAACAGCCCGCCGGCTAACGCGAAGAACAGCGCGAAACCCAGGCTCGCCAGCAGCGACCAGCCCCCGGCCACCAGCAGCGATCGGTGCAGGGTCAGGCGGTCACGGGCACCGATGGCGTGGCCGCACAGGGCTTCCACGGCATGGGCCAGGCCATCCAGGGCGTAGGCGGTCACCAGCAGGCCATTGAGCAGCAGGGCGTTGGCCGCCACGGTGGCGTCGCCCATGCGAGCTCCCTGCACCGTCAGCAGGAAAAACACCAGTTGCAGCGCCAGTGAGCGGATGAAAATGTCGCGGTTCACCGCCAACAGTGGCCGCCAGTTGCGCCACAGCTGAAGCGCCGGCCAGTCGATATGTCCGGGATAGCGCCGTAGCGCGCCGCGAGTGAGCGCCAGGCCGATCAGTGCGCCGCACCATTCAGCGATCACCGCCGCCCGCGCCGCGCCGACTACGCCCCAGTCCAGTCCGAGGACGAACCACAGCGCCAGGGCGATGTTCGCCAGATTGGTGCCCAGCAGGATGGCCAGTGGCGCGCGGGCGTTCTGGGTACCCAGGAACCAGCCCACCAGGGCGTAGTTGGCCAGTGCGGCCGGCAGGCCGAGCAGTCGCAGATGGAAAAAGTCGCGGGTCAGCGCGTCCAGTTCCGCAGAGGGGTTCATCAGCCCCAGCGCCAAGTCGCTGAAGGGGACCGCCAGCAGGCCCAGCAACAGCGCCAGGCCCAGCGCCAGTCCAAGCCCTTGCAGCAGCACTTGGCGCAGGGCGCCGCCATCCGCGCGGCCTGCGGCCTGGGCGGCGAAACCGGTGGTGCCCATGCGCAGGAAGCCCAACACGCCGAGCAACAGCATGTACAACGTGCTGCCCACGGCCACGGCGCCCAACTGGTGAGCGTGGGGCAGATGGCCCACCACCGTGCTGTCCACCAGGGCGACCAGGGGTACGGAAATGTTCGAGAGGATCATCGGGGCGGCCAGCGCCCAGACCTTCCGGTGGGTCGGGCTATGCCGCCAGGCGTCGAGGAACAGGCTCATGCAGGGCTCCAGTCAGGCCGCGCAGTATAGCGGCGCGACGTTTCGTGAGGCGCATCGCTCCTGCCGTCATCCAGCTGCCACCGGAGCGCCCGGCTGGTCTATAGTTCGCCGCCTATACGCACTCCCCATCGAGAGCCTGCCATGCCGAAGAAAGGACTACTTCTGGCCGTGGTGCTGAGCCTGCTCAGCGCCTGCGATTCCTCCACCCCCGAGCAGGCGGCGAGCAAGTCGCCACCCGCCGCTACCCAGGACGCGGCGCGCGCGGCCGTCGATACCGCCGCTCTGGCCAAACGCTACGCAGGCCGCGAGCTGCAGGTGATCGACGTATCCGAAGTGCAGCTCGACGGCGCCAGCGCGCTGTCGGTGACCTTCTCGGTGCCGCTCGACCCGGAGCAGACCTTCGCCGAGCGCCTGCACCTGGTGGACAGCAAGGATGGCAAGGTGGATGGCGCCTGGGAACTCTCCGACAACCTGATGGAGCTGCGCCTGCGCCACCTGGAGCCCAAGCGCAAGCTGGTGCTGACCATCGACCCTGGCCTGCGTGCGGTGAACGACGCCCGTCTCGCCGAAGAGCATGTCACCCGCCTGGAAACCCGCGACCTGCAGGCCACCGTCGGCTTCGCCAGCCGGGGTTCGCTGCTGCCCACCCGCCTCGCCGAAGGCCTGCCGGTGATCGCGTTGAACGTCGACAAGGTGGATGTGGACTTCTTCCGCGTGAAGACCGAATCCCTACCGGGCTTCCTCGCCCGCTGGGGCAAGCGCGGCGCCCTGGACGTCTGGGAGGCGCGCGAACTGCTGAAGATGGCGGACCTGGTCTACACCGGCCGCTTCGATCTCAAGCCCGCCCGCAATACCCGCGAGACCCTGCTGCTGCCCATCGCCGGCCTCGAGCCGATGAAGCAGCCGGGCGTCTACCTGGCGGTGATGAAAGAGTCCGGCAGCTACGCCTATTCCAATCCGGCGACGCTGTTCACCCTGAGTGACATCGGCCTTTCCGCGCACCGCTACAGCGACCGCCTGGATGTCTTCACCCAGGCCCTGGAAGGCGGCGCCGCGCAGGCCGATATCGCCCTGGAACTGCTGGATGGCGAAGGCCGCGTGCTGGCCGAAGGCAAGACCGACGGCAAGGGCCACGCTGAAATTCCCCTGGCGCCCAAGGCCGAAGTGCTGATCGCCCGCAAGGACGAACAGACCAGCCTGCTGCGCCTGTCCGCGCCAGCGCTGGACCTGGCTGAGTTCGACATTGCCGGCCCGGCCAGCCATGCCCTGCAGTTCTTCGTCTTCGGCCCGCGCGATCTCTACCGTCCGGGCGAGACCGTGCTGCTCAATGCCCTGCTGCGGGACGCCGATGGCCGTGCGGTGAAGGATCAGCCCGTCACCGTCGAAGTACGTCGGCCCGATGAACAGGTCAGCCGCCGCTTCGTCTGGGCAGCCGGGGAGGGTGGTTTCTACCAGTACCAGCTGCCGCTCGCCGCCGAGGCACCCACCGGCCGCTGGCAACTGCTGTTCGACCTGGGCGATGGCAAGCCGCAGCTCTATGAATTCCTCGTGGAAGACTTCCTGCCCGAGCGCATGGCGCTGGAACTCAAGGGCAGCGATCATCCCTTCGCCCCGTCCGACAATGCCCGCTTCCAGGTCAGCGGCCGCTACCTCTATGGCGCACCGGCCTCCGGCAACCGCCTGACCGGCCAGCTCTACGTGCGTCCGCTGCGCGAAGCGGTGAAGGCGCTGCCCGGCTACCAGTTCGGCTCGGTGATGGAGGGTGAACTGAGCCAGGACATCGAACTCGACGAAACCCAGCTGGATGCCGACGGCAAGACCGAGCTGAATATCGACACCCGCTGGGCCGAGGCCAAGTCGCCCGTGCAACTGATCCTCCAGGCCAGCCTGCAGGAGTCCGGTGGCCGTCCGATCACTCGCCGCCTGGTACAGCCGGTGTGGCCGGCCAAGCGCCTGCCGGGCCTGCGCGCCCTGTTCGACGGTGAAGAAACCGACGCCGACAGCGTGGCCGAGTTCGAGCTGCTGGTGGCCGACCCCGAAGGCAACAAGCTGGCCGCCGACAACCTCAAGGTGCGCCTGGTGCGCGAGCGCCGCGACTACTACTGGAACTACTCCGAGAGCGATGGCTGGACCTACCACTACAACGAGAAGTACCTGAACCTCACCGAAGAGCAGGTGCAGGTTGCCGCCGGCGGCACCGCCAAGGTCAGCTTCCCGGTGGAGTGGGGCCCCTACCGCGTGGAAGTGGAAGACCCGGCCACCGGTATCACCAGCAGCCTGCGCTTCTGGGCCGGCTATCGCTGGCAGGACAACGCCGAAGGCGGCGCAGTACGCCCCGACCAGGTCAAGCTGGCGCTGGACAAGCCGGGTTATGCCGCAGGCGACACCGCCAAGGTCACCGTCACGCCGCCCAGCGCGGGCAGCGGCTACCTGTTGGTGGAATCCGCCGAGGGCCCGCTGTGGTGGCAACCCATCGAGGTGCCCGCCGAAGGCAAGAGCTTCGATATCCCGGTCGCCAAGGACTGGGCGCGCCACGATTTGTATGTCAGCGCGCTGGTTATCCGTCCCGGTGAGCGCAAGGCCAGCGTCACGCCCAAGCGCGCCGTGGGCCTGTTGCACCTGCCGCTGGAGCGGGCGCCGCGCAAGCTGGCGTTGACCCTCAGTGCGCCGGAGAAGATGCGTCCCAAGCAACCGCTGAAAGTCCAGGTGCAGGCGAAGAACGCCGATGGCAGTGTGCCGAAGTCGGTGAATGTGCTGGTGGCCGCGGTGGACGTGGGCATCCTCAACATCACCCGTTATGCCACGCCCGATCCCTTCGCCAGCCTGTTCGGCCGCAAGGCCTACGGCGCCGACCAGCTCGACGTCTACGGCCAACTGATCGAGGCCGGCCAAGGCCGTCTGGCCACCATGGCCTTCGGTGGCGACGCCGCCCTGGCCGGTGGCGGAAAGCGTCCGCAGACCAGCGTCACCATCGTCGCCCTGCAAAGTGCACCGGTCACCTTGGACGACCAGGGCCAGGGCGAAATCAGCGTCGACATTCCCGACTTCAATGGTGAGCTGCGCCTGATGGCCCAGGCCTGGACCGACGAACGCTACGGCATGGCCGAAGCGAAGACGGTGGTGGCCGCACCGCTGGTGGCGGAACTCGCGGCGCCGCGCTTCCTCGCCGGTGGCGACCAGACCACCCTGGCGCTGGACCTGACCAACCTCTCCGGCAAGCCCCAGCGCCTGGACGTGCTACTGGAAAGCAGCGGCCAACTGGACCTCGCCCAGAGCGCCGGTGGCCAGACCGCACCCATCCAGCTCAAGGATGGCCAGCGCACAACCCTGCGCATTCCTGTGCGTGCGGTGGGTGGTTACGGCCAGGGGCAATTCAAGGTGACAGTGAACGGCCTGGAATTGCCGGGCGAGAACCTGCCGCCGTTCAGCCGCGAATGGACCCTCGGGGTGCGTCCGGCCTATCCGGCGCAGCTCAAACAATTCCGCGCGGTGCTCAAGGGCGATAGCTGGAGCCTGCCGGCTGGCACCCTGGATGCTTACGAGCCGGACGGCCGCGAGGGCCTGCTGCAGCTGTCCAGTCGCCCGCCGCTGAACCTCGGCGAGCAGATCCGCGCGCTCAAGGCCTATCCCTACGGTTGTGCCGAGCAGACCACCAGCGGCCTGTACCCGTCGCTGTACGCCGACGCCGCGTCGCTCAAGCGCCTCGGCCTGGAAGGTGAGCCGGACGATGCGCGCCGCAAGTCCATCGAACTCGGCATCGAACGCCTGCTCGGCATGCAGCGCTACAACGGCAGCTTTGGCTTGTGGAGTGCCGACAGCGAAGAGGAATACTGGCTGACCGCCTACGTCACCGACTTCCTCCTGCGCGCCCGCGACCAGGGCTTCGCCGTGCCACCGGAAGCCCTGAAAAAGGCCAGCGAGCGCCTGCTGCGTTACCTGCAGGAGCGCAGCCTGATCGAGGTCAGCTACAGCCAGAACGCCGACCACACCCGCTTTGCCGTGCAGGCCTACGCCGGCTACGTCCTGGCGCGCAGCCAGCAGGCGCCGCTGGGCGCGCTGCGCAGCCTGTGGGAACGCCGTGCCGATGCTCGCTCCGGCCTGCCGCTGGTGCAGCTGGCGGTGGCCTTCAAGTTGATGGGCGATGCGCCGCGCGCCGACGAGGCTCTGGAGTTGGGCCTGCGCTTCCAGCGCGATAGCCACGACTGGCTGGCCGACTACGGCAGCCCGCTGCGCGATCAGGCACTGATCCTCGCCCTGCTGGAAGAACACGACCTGGCCACCGGTGCCCGCGAACATCGCCTGTTCGACCTCGCCGATCTGGTGGCCGGCGAGCGCTGGCTGTCGACCCAGGAGCGCAACGCGCTGTACCTGGCTGGCCGTGGCCTGCTGGGCAAGCCCGAGCCGAACTGGAGCGCGCAGCTCAGCACGGGCGGTCAGCAGCGCGAGCTGAACAATCAGCAGCCGGGACTCAAGCTGGAGGGTGACCTGCTGGCCGAACCGCTGAGCATCGCGTCCGCCGGCAGCGAGCCGCTGTACCAGCAACTCACCCTGTCCGGCTATCCACTGGCCGCGCCGGCGCCTGGCGGCGAGAACCTGTCCATCCACCGCGAGTTCCTCGGCGCGAATGGCGAGCGTCTCGACCTCAACGCTCTGGACAGCGGCGAGTTGGTGCTGGTGCACCTGACGATCGAAGCGAAGGAGCGTGTGCCTGACGCCCTGGTGGTAGACCTGCTGCCTGCGGGCCTGGAGCTGGAAAACCAGAACCTCGCCCAGAGCGCCGCCAGCCTCGACGACGCCAGCAGCGCTGTGAAGGAATGGCAGAAGTCCATGCAGAACGCCGCCATCAAGCACCAGGAATTCCGTGACGACCGCTACGTCGCCGCGCTGGATGTCGGCGAATACGGCACCACCCACCTGCTGTACCTGGCCCGTGCCGTCACCCCCGGCAAATACCGCGTGCCTCCGCCCACGGTGGAATCCATGTACCGGCCGAACTGGCAGGCGCTTGGCGATGCGCCGGAGCACCTGGTGGTGCGCGGCAAGTAAGGACCGAACCGGAACCCCCTCTCCCTTTCGGGGAGAGGGGGAACGCCGT
Organism: Pseudomonas sp. BN414; assembly: GCF_029871275.1. Lineage (NCBI taxonomy): Bacteria > Pseudomonadati > Pseudomonadota > Gammaproteobacteria > Pseudomonadales > Pseudomonadaceae > Pseudomonas > Pseudomonas sp. BN414. The sequence continues at coordinate 66,985 of NZ_SSOL01000078.1, read as the reverse complement.
CAGCTCGGAATGATGTGGTCGCCACCCCCGAAGATCGCCGTTACCTGCTGGACTCCGGTAATGGTGACCACCTCAACGAAGGTAGCTCCTGCGCCATTGCCGTCGACATCCACCTGAACGGAGATGTCGCCGCCTACCTGCACCGCCTTGACGTAGTTGGCGATCGCCTGTGGCAGCACGCTGTTGCCGAGCAGCCCCGAGAAATCGAGCTTGTCGCCCTGGGCTGCGCTGTAGTCGGAGATGCGGTCCTCGGCCTCGCTGAGGCTGTTGAACCTGAACAGGTCCGCGCCGCCGCCGCCAATCAGCACATCCGCACCCAGGCCCCCGTACAGCACATCATTGCCGGCACCGCCATCAAGCGTGTCATTGCCGGCACCGCCGCGCAGTTCGTCGGCGCCGCCGCTGCCGGTCAGGCTGTCATTGAATGCCGATCCGATCAGCCCCTCCATGTTCTTGTAGGTGTCGAACCCCAGCCCAACGGTGGACAAGTCGACGGTGGTGTTGCTGCTGCTCTGCACCAGCGTGAGGCTGAGCGCCGCAGTGGCGTCGGACAGATCGAGCAGGTCGCTACCTGCACCGCCATCCAGGACATCGCTTCCACCGCCGCCGCGGAGAATGTCATTGCCGCTGCTACCGGTCAGGTTGTCGTCGAAGCGAGAGCCGATCACCCCTTCCATGTTCTTGTAGGTGTCTGTTCCGATGCCGGCCAGGGCTCCCGTGCTCCAGAAACCGTTGGTGCCAGCAGCCGGATTGCTGCCCTGGTTGAGCGTGAAGGTGAGTGAGCCGGTGGCATCGGAGAAATCGAGCATATCGATGCCGTTGCCACCATCGAGTGTGTCGTTGTCTTCGCCCCCGCGAAGGCGATCTTCGCCACTACCGCCAATGAGCGTGTCCACCCCATTCCCGCCGACGAACAGATCACTTGCGGCCGCTCCGGTCAGGGCGTCCACGTTGCTGCCGCCGTCGAGAAAGGCTGCCTGATAACTGTTGCCGGACAGGTTGACGCTGGACGCGCCATTGGTGGAGACGAGATTTACCGTCACGGTTCCCGTGGCCGTTCCGCCGGCATTGTCCGAAAGGGTGTAGGTGAATGTGCCGGTAGGGGCGGACGGGTTATTGCCGCTGGCGAAGGTGATCAGGCTGTTGTTCGAGCCTTCGACGAATTTCACGTCGGAGATCGCGCCTGCTCCCAGGCCAAGACCGGTGATGGACAGGAACGCCCCATCGACATCGGAGTCATTGCCCAACAAGGCGGCGACCGAGAAGACGATGCCCGTGCCATTGGTTGTATTGAAGGCCGCCGTGTTGTTGGACACGTAGAGCACATCGTTGACCGCAACGGGGGCAGCGTTCACCTGCGTAGCCGTGACCATGATCCCCAGGTTGTCGACGTCGCTGGCTGCACCATCGCTGGTGGTCATGGTCAGCGTGTCGTCGCCGCTGAAGTTGGCGGCGGACAGGTAGCCGATATTGGCGGCCAGCGTCGCGTTGATCTGGGCGAGCGTTCCGTTGAGCGTGAGTGTCGAGGTGTTGAGCCCCCCAATGGAGGCCCCGCCCACGATGGACTGCGCGGAGAGCGTGCCGTGGGCGACCTGCAGCGTCACGGTCAGGTTGTTCGAGGCGGCGTCCACATCGGCAATGCTCAGGCCACTGATGCTCTTGGGGGCTCCTGCCGGGGTGGTCTGGGGGCCGGGCAGGGTGTTGACCGGTGCATCGTTGACCGGGGTGAGGTCGAGGCTGGCGCTGCCGCTTGCACTGAGCGAACCGTCGGTTACGGAGTAGCTGAAGCTGACGGACGTGTCGTCGTTCAGTGCCGGCGTATAGCTCCAGGTGCCATTGCCGTTGTCGACCAGGCTGCCGCTGCCAGCGCTGATTTGCAGATTGTTAGCGGTCAGGGCAGGACCGTCGACGTCCGCTGCATTGCCCAGCAACTGGGCCTGGGTGATCAGGCGGGCACCGCTGTCTTCGGCGATGGAGGCGAGGGTTACCGGGGCGGTGGTGGGGGCGTCGTTGACTGGGGTGATCTCCAGGCTGGCGCTGCCAACGGCGCTGAGCAAGCCGTCGGTCACCGAGTAGCTGAAGCTGACGGACGTGTCGTCGTTCTGCGCCGGGGTGTAGCTCCAGGTGCCGTCGCCGTTGTCGACCAGGCTGCCGCTGCCAGCGCTGATTTGCAGATTGTTAGCGGTCAGGGCGGGGCTGTCGACGTCTGCTGCATTGCCCAGCAACTGGGCCTGGGTGATCAGGCGGGCTCCGCTGTCCTCGGCGATGGAGGCGAGGGTTACCGGGGCGGTGGTGGGAGCGTCGTTGACTGGGGTGATCTCCAGGCTGGCGCTGCCAACGGCGCTGAGCAAGCCGTCGGTCACCGAGTAGCTGAAGCTGACGGACGTGTCGTCGTTCTGCGCCGGGGTGTAGCTCCAGGTGCCGTCGCCGTTGTCGACCAGGCTGCCGCTGCCAGCGCTGATTTGCAGATTGGTAGCCGTCAGGGCGGGGTTGTCGACGTCTGCTGCATTGCCCAGCAACTGGGCCTGGGTGATCAGGCGGGCGCCGCTGTCTTCGGCGATGGAGGCGAGGGTTACCGGGGCGGTGGTGGGGGCGTCGTTGACCGGGGTGATGTCGAGGCTGGCGCTGCCAGCGACGGTGAGGTCGCCGTCGCTGATCGTGTAGCTGAAGCTCACCGCCGTGTCGTCGTTTTCGTCCGGGGTGTAGCTCCAGCTGCCATCGCCGTTATCGGTCAGGGTGCCGCCACCGCTGCTGATCGTCAGCCCGCTGGCGGTGAGTTCGTCGCCCTCAATGTCATCGGCATTGGCCAGCAGTTCAGCCTGGGTAATCACGCGGACGCCGCTGTCTTCGGCGATGGCCACTAGGTTTACCGGCGTGGTTGTCGGCGCATCGTTGACCGGAGTGATATCGAGGCTGGCGCTGCCGGCGACGGTAAGATCGCCGTCACTGATCGTGTAGCTGAAGCTCACTTCGGAGTCGTCGTTCTCGTCCGAGGCGTAATTCCAGGTGCCGTCGCCATTGTCGGTCAGGGTGCCTCCGCCGCTGCTGATCGTCAGCCCGCTGGCGGTGAGCGTGTCGCCTTCGATGTCCTCAGCGTTGGCCAGCAATTCGGACTGGGTAATCACGCGTACGCCGCTGTCTTCGGCGATGGCCGCGAGGGTTACTTCGCTGGTCGTCGGCGCGTCGTTGACCGGGGTGATGTCGAGGCTGGCGCTGCCGGCGACGGTGAGGTCGCCGTCGCTAATCGTATAGCTGAAGCTCACTTCGGAGTCGTCGTTCAGTGCCGGGGTATAGGTCCAGGTGCCGTCGAGGTTGTCGACCAGGCTGCCGTTGCCCGACGCAATCGCCAGGTCCACGGCGGTGAGTTCGTCGCCCTCGATGTCATCGGCATTGGCCAGCAGTTCAGCCTGGGTGATCTCGCGGACGCCGCTGTCTTCGGCGATAGTCGCAAGGGTTACTTCGCTGGTTGTCGGTGCGTCGTTGACCGGGGTGATGTCGAGGCTGGCCGTGCCAGCGGCGCTGAGCAAACCGTCGGTAACCGAGTAGCTGAAGCTGACTGCAGTGTCGTCATTGAGGGCTGGGGTGTAGCTCCAGGTGCCATTGCCGTTGTCGATCAATGTGCCGCTGCCGGCGCTGATTTGCAGGTTGGTAGCGGTCAGGGCAGGGCCGTCGACGTCCGCTGCATTGGCCAGCAACTGGGCCTGGGTAATCAGGCGGGCACCGCTGTCCTCGGCGATGGCGTCCAACGTCACGGCGCTGGTCGTCGGCGCATCGTTGACCGGGGTGATGTCGAGGCTGGCGGTGCCAGCGGCGCTGAGTGAACCGTCGCTGACGGTATAGGTAAAGGACACCTGAGTGTCGTCGTTCAGGGCCGGCGTATAGCTCCAGGTGCCATTGCCGTTATCGACCAGGGAACCACTACCAGCGCTGATCTGTAGATTGACTGCCGTCAACGCAGGGCCGTCGACATCCGCCGCATTGGACAGCAACTGGGCTTGTGTGATCAGACGAGCGCCACTGTCTTCGGCGATGGCAGTCAGAGTTACCGGAGTGGTGGTGGGGGCATCGTTGACCGGGGTGATATCCAGCGTGGCACTGCCAGACGCAGTGAGCGAACCATCGCTGACGGTGTAGGTGAAGGACACCTGAGTGTCGTCGTTCAGCGCCGGAGTGTAGGTCCAGGTACCGTTGCCGTTGTTGACCAGGGAGCCGCTGCCAGCGCTGATCTGCAGATTGGTCGCAGTCAACGCAGGGCCGTCGACATCCGCTGCATTGGCCAGCAACTGGGCCTGGGTAATCAGACGGGCTCCGCTGTCCTCGGCGATAGCGGCGAGAGTTACCGGGGTAGTAGTCGGCGCATCGTTGACCGGGGTGATGTCCAGCGTGGCGCTGCCGGCAACGCTGAGGGAACCGTCGCTGACGGTGTAGGTGAAGGACACCTGAGTGTCGTCGTTCAGCGCCGGGGTGTACGTCCAGGTGCCGTTGCCATTGTTGATCAGGGAGCCGCTGCCAGCGCTGATCTGCAGGTTGCTGGCGGTGAGCCCGTCACCGTCGATATCCGAGGCATGGGCCAGCAGCTCGGCCTGGGTGATCAGACGTGCGCCGCTGTCTTCGGCAATGGCCGCCAGGGTTACCGGGCTGCTAACCACTGGAGCGTCGTTTACACCGGCAATCCGCACTGTCGCTGTGGTCCAGCTCAGGGTGCCATTACCCAGGCGGATGGCATAGGTGAAGCTGTCGATCAGGTACTCGCCAACCGAGAGGCTCCGGTATGCCTCGCTCTGGAGAAGCTCGCTGGGGTTGTAAAGGACCTTCATCTTCCCGTCCGACTGGTCCTGGCCGATCCAGATGCGGGCGCCAAAAGCGCTGCAGCAATCCTGGTCACGGGCCAGCAGATCCGCTTGTATCTCCGTCCGGGTCGCCGTGCTGCCATCGGCCGTAACGCCGTCGTCCAGCGAGTAGAGCGTCTTGGCCTTGCCACCGAGGTCATTCGCCATGACATCCAGGCAGATGTAGTCGAGGCCGTCTCGCACCAGGTCCTCGTAGAGGAAGCTGTCGCCGTTCGCTTGGGGGGTATTGCTGAATGAGACGGTGGAGATGGCCATGCTGACTTCCTTTCGCTGAATTTGTTGGTCTTGTGGGCGTTACCAGGGGCATCCAGCGGCGCCAGGCGGACCCTGAGCCGCCCGCTGCGAAAGGGACGCACGAAGCCCGAAGGCAGCGCGCAGGAAGCTGCGAGCACCCATGCAAGGGACTCCTGAATTGAGTAAGGGACCGTGAAGAAGAAGGGCACCGACTACAGCGACGGCCAAAGCACTGATGTCAGTTTGATACTCGTTTAGGAGGGGCCCGAGCCGCTGTAAAGGAACGGCCTGGGGCGAGGAGTACTGACGGTCAAAATCACGACGAACGGCGAATTGGAGTCGGGAATTTGACTGACGGTGTGATGACGCCCCGCTCGCGGAGAACGGTGACTTGTAGTGAAACCCGGATGGGACGACCATCTGCCCCTTGATTCGGCCCTGCCCTGGAGAAGACATGGCCCGGCACCCACAGGTCGACCCGGTATCCGCCAGGATGGCGTGGATAGGGTCTGGCCGCCCCTGGCGCGTCCTGCGCCGGCCCTCGTTGCTGATACCGCTGCTGATGCTGGCGCTGCTCTGGTCGGCCGACCGCCTGTTCCCGTTGCCGCTGCCGGACGATGACCTGGCGCGGGTGGTGCTGGCCGAAGACGGCACGCCGCTCTGGCGCTTCGCCGATGCCGAGGGCGTCTGGCGCTACCCGATCAGCCAGGACGAGGTGTCGCCCTTTTACCTCGAGGCGCTGCTGACCTATGAGGACCGCTGGTTCTATCAGCACCCCGGTGTGAATCCTCTGGCCCTGGCACGTGCAGCCTGGCTCAACCTCACCGGCGGACGCGTGCTTTCCGGGGGGAGCACCCTGTCGATGCAAGTGGCGCGGCTGCTCGACCCGCATTCGCGGACCTTCGCCGGCAAGTTGCGTCAGCTCTGGCGCACCGCGCAGCTGGAGTGGCACCTGTCCAAGGATGAGATCCTCGCGCTCTACCTCAACCGCGCGCCCTTCGGCGGCACCTTGCAAGGCGTGGCGGCGGCCAGCTGGGCCTACCTCGGCAAGCCACCGTCTCAACTGACCCGTGCCGAGGCCGCACTGTTGGCGGTATTGCCCCAGGCGCCCAGCCGGTTGCGGCCGGACCGCCACCCCGAGCTTGCCCAAAAGGCGCGTGACAAGGTGCTGCGGCGCCTGGCGCAGTTCGACGTCTGGCCCGAAGGCGCAGTGAAGGAAGCCATGGAAGAGCCGGTGCTCCTGGCTCCGCGCCAGGAGCCTAGCCTGGCGCCGCTGTTGGCGCGGCGGCTGAATACTCCCAAGAGCCCGCCGCTGATCCGCACCACCCTCGATGCCGCGTTGCAGCGCCGCCTGGAAGACCTGCTGCTGGGCTGGCGCGCACGCCTGCCGGAGCGTACCTCGGCGGCCATCCTGGTGGTGGAGCACCAGAACATGGCCGTGCGCGCCTACCTGGGCTCTGTGGATATCGCCGATGAGCGCCGCTTCGGTCACGTGGACATGGTCCAGTCGCTGCGCTCGCCCGGTTCCACCCTCAAGCCGTTCCTCTATGGCATGGCCCTGGATGCCGGGCTGATTCATTCCGAGTCCCTGTTGCAGGATGTGCCCCGGCGCTACGGCGACTACCGCCCCGGCAATTTCGCTGCGGGCTTCATCGGCCCAGTGTCCGCCAGCGAGGCGCTGGGCATGTCCCTCAACCTGCCGGCAGTGCAACTGCTGGAGGCCTACGGACCGAAGCGTTTCGCCGGTGAGCTGCGCAATGTCGGCGTGCCGCTGGTGCTGCCGGCGGCCAGTGAGCCGAACCTGGCGCTGATCCTCGGTGGCGCCGGCAGCAAGCTGGAAGAACTGGTCAGCGGTTACAGCGCCTTCGCCCGCCAGGGGCGCGTCGCCCATCTGCGCCTGCAGCCCCAGGATGCGCTGCAGGAACGCCGCCTGCTGTCGCCCGGCGCCGCCTGGATCATCCGCCGCATCCTCGCCGGTCAAGCGCGTCCGGACCGCGACCCGCGCGCACGATTGACGCAACGGCCGGTGCTGGCCTGGAAGACCGGCACCAGCTACGGCTTCCGCGACGCCTGGGCGATTGGCGTTGGTCCGCGCTACCTGATCGGCATCTGGATCGGCCGCCCCGATGGCACACCGGTGCCCGGCCAGTTCGGCCTGGCTTCGGCAGCCCCCTTGTTGTTGCAGGTGCATGACCTACTGGTGAACCGCGATACGCAGCGCGGCATCGCCCAGCCGGTGGACCCGCAACCCCCTGAAGTCGGCGTCGCCGCCATCTGCTGGCCTCTTGGCCAGCCCATGGCCAAGGGTGATCCGAACTGTCGTCGCCAGCGTTTCGCCTGGACCCTCGAAGGCACCACGCCACCGACCCTGCTGGCGGCCGACCAGCCACTCGGCCTGGGGCTGCGCCAGCCCCTCTGGGTGGACGCCGGGGGCCGTCAGGTAGCCCCCGGTTGCAGCGGCGCCCAGGCTCGCGAGCTGGTGCTCTGGCCCGCACCTCTGGAGCCTTGGTTACCCCGCCGCGAACGTCGGGCCGCGCGCCTGCCGGTGGTGGACCCGGCCTGCCCGCCGCAGTTGCCGCCGCCCGCCGCACCGCTCTCCATCGTCGGGGTTCGTGAAGGCGACCAGCTGCGCCGCCCATCGGGCAGCGCCGGACCCTTGCGCCTTCAGCTCTCCACCCTCGGCGGCAGCGGCCGGCGATGGTGGTTCCTCGACGGCGCGCCGCTCACCGCCACTGCCCCGGAGGAGAGCTTCAACCAGGAGTTCCGGCGCAGCGGCCGGCACCAACTGAGCGTGCTCGACGAGGCCGGGCAAACCGCTCGTCTGGAGTTCGCGGTTACGGACTGACCACTCGTTCAAGTTTTCGCTGGCGCGCCGATAAGTCTTGTTGGCAAAGAGTGGGAATATTGTTGAACAGTTTGTATACAATCTCCCGCCCTCGTCTCGCCTCCAACAAGCACTCCAAGGAGACAACTCCATGCGCCTCTGGCAACGCAGTATTCAGTGGCAGCTGATCCTCAGCATGGGCGCAGCCCTGCTCGCCGGCATTCTCATCGTCATTGGCATCTACTCGGTGTTGATGAACCGCCTGACCGAACGTTTCCTGCTGGATGAAGCCCTGCCTGCCCGCGTGCAGGCGATCGGCAACTCCCTGGAACGCACCCTGGCCGCTCCCATTACCGCCAACGCCGGCATCGCCGAGAACGCGCTGGTGCAGGACTGGTTGGCCGAAGGCGAAGACCCGGCCCGCGCCGAGGCCTTTGCCCGCTACCTGGAAGGCGTGCGCGCTCAGCAGAACGCCACCACCACCTCCATCGCGGTGCTGGACAGTGGTCACTACTACACGGGCCAGGGCCTGGCGCGCACCATTTCCCGCAGCCAGCCGGAGAACCAGTGGTTCTACAAGCTGGTGGACAGCGACCGGAGCCGGGTGCTGGAGATCGATATCGACAAGGGCACCCGCCTGCCGACCCTGTTCATCAACCAGCGCATCAGCCGCAACGGCAAGACGCTGGGTGTTTCCGGCCTGGGCTACAGCCTGCAGTCCATGTCCGAGATGATCCGCGATTTCCGCTTCGGTGAGCGCGGTCGCGTCTTCCTGATGGACCGCGAAGGCAACATCAAGGTGCACCCTGACGCCGCCCTGAATGGCAGTGCACGCCTGGCCGATGTCTTCGGTGCCGACTCCGCCGCCCAACTGCTGGCGTCCGGCGGCAAGGCCATTCACTTCAGCCGCGATGGCGAGGATTACCTGGCCTTGGCCCGACCCCTGGAAAGCCTCGGCTGGCAACTGGTGAGCGAAGTGCCCGAGGCGGAAATCTACGCCGAAGCGCGCAAGGCCATGTGGACCAGCAGCTTCGCCGGTTTCGGTGTGCTCGCCCTCTGCCTGCTGCTGGTGGTGGTGCTGGCGCGCGGCCTGGTTCGGCCCATTCGCCAGGTCACTGCGGCGCTGGTGGAAATCGGTGGCGGTGGCGGCGATCTCACCCGTCGCCTGGACGAGTCCCGTGCCGATGAACTGGGCGACCTCGCCCGTGGCTTCAACCGCTTCCTGGAAAGCCAGCGCAGCCTGATCGGCGAAGTGCTCGACACCAGCCAACGCCTGCACAAGGTGGTAGGCCAGGTGGCCCAGGTGGTGGACAACACGGCCAGCCGCTCCAGCCAGCAACAGGAAATGACCGACATGGTCGCCACCGCCGTGCACGAGATGGGCCTCACCGTGCAGGAGATTGCCCGCAACGCCGGCACCGCCGCCCAGGCTTCGCAGCAAGCCCGCGACGAGTCCCTGCAGGCGCGCCACGTGGTGGGCGAGTCCGTCGGACACATCGAGAAGATGTCCAACGAAATCGGCGTCGCCGCCTCGGCGGTGAGCGAGCTGGCCAGCCAGGTCGCTTCCATCGACCAGGTACTGGCGGTGATTCGTGGCATCTCCGAACAGACCAACCTGCTGGCGTTGAACGCCGCCATCGAGGCCGCGCGTGCCGGCGAAATGGGGCGGGGCTTTGCCGTGGTCGCCGACGAGGTGCGGACCCTGGCCAGCCGCACCCAGGCTTCCACCGATGAAATCCAGCAGATGATCCAGCGCCTCAAGCACGGCGCCGAAACCGCTGTGCATTCCATGCACGCCGGCCAGGCGGCGACCGGTACCGGGGTCGAGGCCAGCCAGCGTACCGGCACCTCCCTGGGCGCCATCACCGATCAGGTGGAGCGCATCAGCGACATGAACCATCAGGTCGCGGCGGCCACCGAGGAGCAGTCGTCGGTCACCGAGGAAATCAACCGCAACGTCCAGGGCATTGCCGACCTGGCCCATGCGACGGCCAGCGAAGTACGTGGCTGCCGCGAGGAATGCCAGACCTTGAGCCGCCTGGCCGGGGACCTGGCGCAGCAGGTGGGCAAGTTCAGGTTGTGAGTGGCAAATGGGCAGTCGCAGGGCTGCCCAGCTCCAACCGAGCGAATTCGGGGTCAGCCCTCTCGCCGCCGTTTATCCCCGACGAATGAGCCAGACGCCACCCACGATCAGCGCCAGACCGGCCAGTTTGCCGATGCTGACGGGGGCCTCGCGGAAGCCGGCCCAGCCGAAGTGATCCAGCGTCAGGGCCATGCTCAGTTGGCCAGCCAGCACCAGCGTCATGAACAGCAGCGCGCCGATACGCGGGCCGGCAAAGGCGGCGGTGGCGATGAACACGGCGCCCAGCAGGCCACCACTCCACTGCCACCAGCTCACGCCCTTGAGTGCATCGAAGGTCGGCAACTCGCGCTGGATCAGTACCACCGTGAGCAAGGCCAGGGTGCCCACCACGAAGGACACCAGGGCAGCGCTCATGACGCTGGAAATCTGTTTGGCCAACTGGCCATTGATACCGGCCTGCAGGGGCAGGAAGGCACCGGCGACGAAGGGCAGGGCGAGCAGCCACCAGGCCTTGGGCATGGCGATCTCCGGGGGAAATTCGAGGGGCGCCTAGTATGCCCGAGGCCCTTACCGGTTAGCGCGTCGATCGCCGGACGAAATGCTGCCTATCCGCTGAAGCCCGAGCCAATCGGGGCTTACAGCGCCTTATACAGACTGTTATTACCAAGTCGAAGATTGTCGATGGCTGTTGCGTGAACTGTCATGGCTGCAGAAGTACGGGCTGAGGGGGCCCGGGTGGTCCTCCCCATTCTGGCAATACCCCCGAACCTGACTAACCTTTCAAGAGGTATGCCCGGCATGTACCGGGTACCGCCTGCCTGATAAGGGAGAACACGATGGACATGAACCGTCGACAGTTCTTCAAGGTCTGTGCCGTGGGCCTTGGAGGATCGAGCCTGGCGGCTCTGGGGGTCGCCCCCCCGGCAGCCTTCGCCGACCAGGTACGTCATTTCAAACTGGCGCGCACCATCGAGACACGTAACACCTGCCCTTACTGCTCGGTCGGCTGTGGCCTGATCATGTACAGCCAGGGCGATGCCGCGAAGAACGTCGCGCAGAACATCATCCATATCGAAGGCGACGCGGATCACCCGGTGAACCGCGGCACCCTCTGCCCGAAAGGCGCGGGACTGCTGGATTTCGTCCACAGCCCCAACCGTCTCAAGTACCCCGAGATTCGCGAGCCCGGCTCCAGCGAATGGAAGCGCATCGAGTGGGATGACGCCCTCGACCGCATCGCCAAGCTGATGAAGGCCGACCGCGACGCCAACTTCGTCACGCAGAACGACCAGGGCCAGACCGTGAATCGTTGGCTGAGCACGGGCTTCCTCGCTGCGTCGGCTTCCTCGAACGAGGCGGGCTACATCACCCACAAGGTGGTGCGTTCCCTGGGCATGCTGGGGTTCGATAACCAAGCGCGTGTCTGACATGGCCCGACGGTGGCAGGTCTTGCCCCGACGTTTGGCCGAGGAGCCATGACGAACCACTGGACCGACATCAAGAATGCCGATCTGGTGCTGATCATGGGCGGCAACGCCGCCGAAGCCCACCCCTGTGGATTCAAATGGGTCACCGAAGCCAAGGCGCACAACAACGCCCGGTTGATCGTGGTCGATCCGCGCTTCACCCGTTCGGCCTCCGTCGCCGACTACTACGCGCCGATCCGCACCGGGACCGACATCGCCTTCCTTGGCGGACTGATCAACCACCTGATCACCCAGGACAAGATCCAGCACGAATACGTGCGCAACTACACCGACGCCCCCTTCATCGTGAACGAAGGCTTCACCTTCCAGGACGGCCTGTTCAGCGGTTACGACGAAGCCAAGCGCGCCTACCCCGACAAGTCCACCTGGAGCTACGCCAAGGGCGAGGACGGCTACGTCAGTTCCGACATGACCCTGCAAGACCCGCGCTGCGTGTTCCAGCTGATGAAGCAGCACTACAGCCGTTACACGCCGGACCTGGTCAGCAGCATCTGCGGCACGCCGAAGGAGCTGCTGGAGAAGGTCTGGAGTCTGATCGCCGAGACATCGGACCCGACCAGGACCATGACCATCATGTATGCCCTGGGCTGGACCCAGCATTCGGTGGGCTCGCAGATGATCCGCACGGGCGCCATGGTGCAACTTCTGCTCGGCAATATCGGCATGCCCGGTGGCGGCATGAACGCCTTGCGTGGTCACTCCAACATCCAGGGCCTGACCGACCTCGGCCTGCTCTCCAACTCCCTGCCGGGTTACCTGACCCTGCCGGCCGACGCCGAGCAGGACTATGCCGCCTATATCGACAAGCGCGCCGCCAAGCCGGTGCGACCGGGGCAGATGTCCTACTGGCAGAACTACGGCAAGTTCCACGTCAGCCTGATGAAGTCCTGGTTCGGCAAGTCGGCCACCGTCGAGAACAACTGGTGCTACGACTGGCTGCCCAAGCTCGATGTACCGGCCTACGACGTGCTGCGCTACTTCGACCTGATGTACCAGGGCAAGGTGAACGGTTACTTCTGCCAGGGTTTCAACCCCATCGGATCGTTCCCCAACAAGGCCAAGGTCACCGACAGTCTCAGCAAGCTGAAGTACCTGGTGGTCATGGACCCGCTCGCCACCGAGACCTCCGAGTTCTGGCGTAACGCCGGCGAATTCAACGACGTCGACACCGCGAGCATCCAAACCACGGTATTCCGCCTGCCGGTCACCTGCTTCGCGGAGGAAGACGGTTCCCTGGTCAACAGCGGGCGCTGGCTGCAGTGGCACTGGAAGGGTGCCGAGCCACCCGGCCAGGCGCGCACCGATATCGCCATCATGGGCGGCCTGTTCCATCGCCTGCGGGCGGCGTACGCAAAAGAGGGCGGCGCTTTCCCCGACCCGATCCTGGGCCTGGACTGGAGCTACTTGCGCCCGGACGAGCCGGGGCCCGATGAGATCGCCCGCGAGTTCAATGGCAAGGCCCTGGCCGATCTCACCGATCCGGCAACCGGCGCGGTGCTGCTCAAGGCCGGCGAGCAAGTGCCCGGATTCGCCGTGCTGAAGGACGACGGCACCACCGCGAGCGGCTGCTGGATCTTCGCGGGCAGCTGGACTGCCGCGGGCAACCAGATGGCCCGTCGCGACAATGCCGACCCCTACGGCATGGGCCAGACGCTGGGCTGGGCGTGGGCCTGGCCGGCCAACCGGCGCATCCTCTACAACCGCGCCTCGGCCGACCCGTCCGGCAAACCGTGGAACCCGGACAAGAAGCGCCTGGTGTGGTGGAACGGCAAGGCCTGGACCGGCACCGATGTGCCCGACTACAAGGCCGATCTCGCGCCGGAAGCCGGCATGAGCCCGTTCATCATGAACCCCGAAGGCGTGGCGCGTTTCTTCGCCCTCGACAAGATGAACGAGGGGCCATTCCCCGAGCACTACGAGCCCTTCGAAACCCCGATCGGACGCAACCCGCTGCACCCGGACAACGCCAAGGTCACCAGCAACCCGGCAGCGCGGGTGTTCAAGGGCGACTGGGAAATGTTCGGCAAGGCGGACCAGTTCCCCATCGCCGCCACCACCTATCGGCTCACCGAGCACTTCCACTTCTGGACCAAGCACTGCCGGTTGAATGCGATCACCCAGCCCGAGCAGTTCGTGGAAATCAGCGAGGCCCTGGCCAAGGAACTGGGTATCGCCGCTGGCGACCGGGTCAAGGTTTCCTCCAACCGCGGCTTCATCAAGGCGGTGGCGGTGGTGACCAAGCGCCTGAAGCCGCTGACCGTCGACGGCAAGACCGTGCACCAGGTCGGCATCCCGCTGCACTGGGGCTTCTCCGGCGTGGCCAAGGCCGGCTACATCACCAACACGCTTACACCCTTCGTGGGTGACGGCAACACTCAGACGCCGGAATTCAAGTCGTTCCTGGTCAAAGTGGAAAAGGCATGAGGAGCTGAGCCATGGCATCACAAGACATCATCGCCCGCTCCGCCACCACGACGCCCATGCCGTCCGTTCGCGAGATGGACGAAGTGGCGAAGCTCATCGACGTATCCAAGTGCATCGGCTGCAAGGCCTGCCAGGTGGCGTGCTCGGAATGGAACGACCTGCGTGACGAGGTCGGCCAGAACCACGGTACCTACGACAACCCGGCGGACCTCAGCGCCAACACCTGGACCCTGATGCGCTTCACCGAGCATGAGAACGAGGCTGGCAACCTGGAGTGGCTGATCCGCAAGGACGGCTGCATGCATTGCGATGAGCCCGGCTGCCTGGCGGCCTGCCCGAGCCCGGGCGCCATCGTGAAGTACGCCAACGGCATCGTCGACTTCAACCAGGACAAGTGCATCGGCTGCGGCTACTGCATCACCGGCTGCCCCTTCAACATCCCGCGTATCTCGCAAAAGGACCACAAGGCCTACAAGTGCACCCTGTGTTCGGACCGCGTGTCCGTGGGGCTGGAGCCGGCCTGCGTGAAGACCTGCCCCACCGGCGCCATCGTCTTCGGCAGCAAGGAAGACATGAAGGAGCACGCCGCCGAGCGCATCGTTGACCTCAAGTCCCGCGGCTTCGAGAACGCCGGGCTGTATGACCCGCAGGGCGTCGGCGGCACCCACGTCATGTACGTGCTGCACCACGCCGACCAGCCGTCGCTCTACGCCGGCCTGCCGAACGACCCGGCCATCAGCCCCATGGTCAGCCTGTGGAAAGGCGTGACCAAGCCCCTGGCCCTGTTGGGGATGGGCGTGGTGGCGCTGTTCGGTTTCTTCCACTACGTGCGGGTCGGCCCGAACAAGGTGGAGGAAGACGAAGCCCCGCGCGCTGACCCGGCCGTGCACAAGGTCGACCCAACGGTGCACAGCTTCGATCCCAAGGCACCGAGTTGATGTGCTTTTTACTCCCTCTCCCTGTGGGAGAGGGCCGGGGTGAGGGTGGCTTGCCCCGAGCATGGAGCCCGACATGAACAAAGACATCGAACGCTACACCCCCTCCGAGCGCAGCAATCACTGGGCGGTGGCCATCCTGTTCTTCCTCGCCGGGTTGTCCGGCCTGGCGTTGTTCCATCCGGCCCTGTTCTGGCTGACCAACCTGTTTGGCGGCGGTCCCTGGACACGCATCCTGCACCCCTTCCTCGGCGTCGCCATGTTCCTCTTCTTCATCTGGCTGGTGATGCGCTTCGCCCACCACAACCGCTGGGAAAAGTCCGATAGCCAATGGCTCAGGCAATGGAAGGACGTGGTCAACAACCGCGAGGACCGATTGCCGGACGTGGGGCGCTACAACGCCGGGCAGAAGATGCTGTTCTGGGTCCTGCTGCTCAGCATGCTGGTGCTGCTGGCCACGGGCGTGGTGATCTGGCGGCAGTATTTCAGCCATCTGTTCGGCATCGACATCATCCGCCTTGCCGCCCTGCTGCATGCCGTCGCGGCCTGGGTGCTCATTTGCAGCATCATCGTCCACATCTATGCCGGTATCTGGATCAAGGGCTCCATCAGCGCGATGCTCCACGGCTGGGTCAGCAGGGGCTGGGCACGCAAACACCACGGCGCCTGGTACAAGGAAATCAGCAAGGAAGAGAGCGGCAAACGCTGAGCAGTGGACCTCGGGACCGCTTTTCTGTGGGGGCGAATTCATTCGCCAAGGGCCGCGAAGCGGCCCCGTAGGTTGGGCTGAGCTCCGCGAAGCCCAACGATCCCAAGCACAGGTTCGTAGGGTGGGTCGGGCGGCGCTCCGCGAGCGTAGCGATACCCATCAATTCGGCGCAAACGGCGGGTATCGCGTTGCTCCACCCACCCTACACAAGCCTCAACCAATCCACCGAAGGAGTCCTGCGTGCCAGCCCAGATTCTCGAACCCGGCCAGATCGAAGCCGCCGCGAACATCCCGCCCTTTCTCCACCTGCCGGGGCCCGATCTGTTCCGCATTCGCGCGGCACGCCTGCGCCAGCTCGCCGAAGGCCATCCGCTTGCCGGCTACCTGCTGCTGGTCGCTGCACTCTGCGATGCCCAGCAGCAGGTGCTGGACAATCCACCGCCACTTCCCGGTCCGGCCCCCGAAGCCCTGGCGCGCAGCCGCGAACACGGCATGCCGCCCATTGCCTATGAAGCACTGGTGCGCGCCGATGGCTGGCTTGCCGTCTTGGATGCCCTGCTGGAGTGCTTCCCGGTGCCCAGCAACGCGGCCGTCGCCGATGCCTTGCAACAGCTGGGCGAAGCCGATACCGCCCAGCGCAAGACCTGGGGCGTGGGCCTGCTCAGCGGCCAGTTCGACCTCCTGCCACCGGCCATCGCGCCCTTTGTCGGCGCCGCGCTGCAAGTCGCCTTCAGCCACTGGATGCTGGCCCTGCCGGATGGTGCCATCGTCGAGAACGAAGCCAAGGTCCTTTGCCCGGCCTGCGGTTCTCCGCCGGTCAGCGGCATGATCCGTCATCGCGGCAAGCACAACGGCCTGCGCTACCTGGCGTGTTCGCTGTGCTCGTGCGAATGGCACTACGTGCGCCTGAAATGCAGCCATTGCCAGGAAAGCAAACACCTCGCTCACCTCTCCCTCGAACGCGACGGCGTGAAGGGTGAGCAGGCAGCCATCCGCGCCGAGACCTGCCCAAGCTGCCAGGGCTACCTCAAACAGTGCTACCTGGAGTTCGATGCCGAGGCCGAAGCCCAGGCCGATGACCTGGCCAGTCTCGACCTCGACGTACGCCTGAGCGAGGAGGGCTATCTGCGCCGCGCGCCCAACCTCCTGTTGGCCCCCGGATCGGAATAAGCACCTAGACTCAAGCACGGACCCAATGCCCCACGCTAAGGAATGCTCATGTCGGCCGCTCGCTTGCCTTCTGTCGACCGCCTGCTGCGCAGCCCGGCCTGCGCCCCACTGCAACAGCGTTACGGCCGCGAGGCCCTGCTCAAGACCCTGCGTGACCTGCTCGACGAATTGCGCGAGCCGGCGCGCCATGGTCAGCTCGCTGCCATCGAACTGACTGATGCAGTGCTCGCCGGCCGCGCTGGCGAGCGCCTTGCCGCAGCCCACTCCAGTCGGGTGCGGCGGGTGTTCAACCTCACCGGTACCGTGCTGCACACCAACCTCGGCCGCGCCCTGCTGCCGGATGAAGCCATCGAAGCCATCGCCCTTGCCGCACGCTTCCCGCTCAACCTGGAATTCGACCTCGCCAGCGGCAAGCGCGGCGACCGCGACGATCTCATCACCGGCCTGGTCCGCGAGCTGACCGGTGCCGAAGCGGTCACCGTGGTCAACAACAACGCCGCGGCGGTGCTGCTGGCGCTGAACAGCCTTGGCGCGCGCAAGGAAGGCGTGATTTCCCGAGGCGAACTGATCGAGATCGGCGGCGCCTTTCGCATTCCCGACATCATGGCCCGAGCCGGTGTGAAGCTCGTTGAAGTGGGCACCACCAACCGCACCCACGCCAAGGACTACCAGGCCGTCATCAACCCGCGCACCGGCCTGCTGATGCGGGTTCACACCAGCAACTACAGCGTGCAGGGCTTCACCGCCAGCGTACCCACGGCAGAGCTGGCGGCCATCGCCCACGCCCATGGCCTGCCGCTATTGGAGGACCTTGGCAGCGGCACCCTGGTGGACCTCACACGGTGGGGCTTGCCCAAGGAACCCACTGTGCAGGAGGCCCTGCGCGACGGCGCCGACATCGTCACCTTCAGCGGCGACAAACTGCTGGGTGGACCCCAGGCCGGGCTGATCCTCGGCAACAAGG
Source organism: Pseudomonas sp. BN414 (assembly GCF_029871275.1). Taxonomy (NCBI): domain Bacteria; kingdom Pseudomonadati; phylum Pseudomonadota; class Gammaproteobacteria; order Pseudomonadales; family Pseudomonadaceae; genus Pseudomonas; species Pseudomonas sp. BN414. Next base: position 49,305 of record NZ_SSOL01000078.1, on the reverse strand, counting down.
AGCTGATCGGCCGGATCAAGAAGAACCCGCTCAAGCGCGCCCTGCGCGTGGATAAACTGACCCTTGCTGCACTGGAGGCCGTGCTCGACCTGTATCGCGACCCGGAACGCCTCGCTGAACGCCTCACCACCCTGCGCCTGCTCATTCGCCCGCAGCAGGACATCCAGGCTCAGGCCGAACGCCTTGTGCCACCGTTGGCTGCGCAACTTGGTACCGGCTGGCTGGTGAGCGCGGCGCCGGCACTCGGCATGATCGGCAGTGGCGCGCAGCCGGTGGCACGGCTGCCCAGCGCAGCCCTGTGCCTGCGCCCGCAACAGCCCAAACGCCTGCGCGGTCGCGCCCTGCGCTTGCTGGAAGAAAGTCTGCGCACTTTGCCCATCCCGGTGATCGGCCGTCTCGACGATGACGCCCTCTGGCTCGACCTGCGCCAACTCGACGACGAACCCGCCTTCCTCGCCCAACTGCCGCAATTGCAGGGGGCCGTGGAGTGATAGTCGGCACCGCAGGCCATATCGATCACGGCAAGACGGCATTGCTGAAGGCCCTCACCGGCCTGGAAGGCGACCGCCGCCCGGCTGAGCGCGAGCGCGGCATCACCATCGACCTCGGCTACCTGCATGCAGACCTGGGTGACGGCCAGCCCACCGCCTTCATCGATGTGCCCGGTCACGAACGCTTTATCCACAACATGCTGGCCGGTGCCTGCGGTATCGACCTGTTGCTGCTGGTCGTGGCCGCCGATGACGGCGTGATGCCGCAGACCCGCGAACACCTTGCCATCGCCGAGCTGCTGGGGGTTCGCAGGGCCGTTGTCGCGTTGACCAAGTTCGACCGTGTCGATGCCAAACGTGTGGACCAGGTGCGCGCTGAAGTCACTGCGCTATTGGCGCCGGGGCCCTTGGCAGGCGCCGAAATATTTCCTGTGGATAGCCTGAGCGGCAAGGGCATCGAAGACCTTCGCAAGGCACTGCTGGCGGAAGCCGCGCTCCGCACCGAGGGCGGCACGGACGGGTATTTCCGCCTGCCGATCGACCGCGCTTTCAGCGTTTCCGGAGCGGGAGTGGTGGCCACCGGCACCGCCTTCGCGGGGCAGGTGAAAGTGGGCGATGAACTGGTCCTCAGCCCCTCAGGCAAGACGGTGCGCGTGCGCGGCCTGCATGCACGCAATCAGCAAGTCGAAGAGGGCCATGCGGGGCAACGCGTGGCCCTCAACATCACGGGCGACCGCCTGAGCCTGGACCAGATTCATCGGGGCGACTGGCTACTGGCCCCAGCCTTGCTGGCGCCCACCACGCGGGTGGACATCGATCTGCGCCTACTGTCCAGCGAGCCCCATGACTTCGCTCACTGGACGCCGGTGCATATCCACCTCGGCGCCCAGGATGTCACCGGCCGCGTGGCCTTGCTGGAAGGCAACAGCCTGCTGCCAGGCCGTCGCATGTTCGCCCAGTTGCTGCTGAATGCGCCTGTCCATGCGGTGCACGGTGATCGCCTGGTTCTGCGCGACCAGTCCGCCCAGCGAACCCTCGGCGGCGGCCGCGTACTCGACCCCTTCGCGCCTGCGCGTAATCGCCGTACGCCGGAGCGATTGGCGCAACTGCAAGCGCTGCGCGGCGAAGGTCTGGAAGCCGCCTTGCCCGCCCTCCTTGGGACGGCCAGCAACGGCCTCGCTCCGCATTTGCTGGAGCGGCAGTTCAACCAACCTCGCACCGGCTGGACGCTGCCTCCTGAGGCGGTAGAAATCACCACCCGTATCGGTCAGCGACTGTTCGCCAGGGAACGCTGGCAGGCACTGAAACAGCAACTGCTCGACGGCCTGGCACGCTTCCACGCCGAACTCCCCGACGAACTCGGCCCCGACCGCGACCGTCTGCGCCGTTACGCGCTCTCCGAACTTGAACGGCCCGTCTTCATCACCCTGCTGGAACAGCACCTGAGCGCAGGCACTGTCCAATCCAGCGGGCCGTGGCTGCATCTGCCCGATCATCAGGTCCAACTGAACGAGGCCGACGAAGCCTTGCGCCAACGCATCTGGCCGCTCCTGGAGGCCGGCCGATATGACCCGCCCTGGGTTCGCGACCTGGCCAAGGAGCTGGGAGTAGAGGAGGGCGCCATGCGCCTGCTGCAACGCAAACTCGCCCGCCTCGGCCTTCTGCACCAGATCGTGAAGGACCTGTTCTACCTCGACACGACCATCCACCAACTGGCTACACTGGCCCGGCAACTGCAAGACGAACACGGCACCATCAAAGCCGCCGCCTGGCGCGACCGCCTCGCCATCGGCCGCAAGCGCAGCATCCAGCTACTCGAATACTTCGACCGCATCGGCTACACCCGCCGCATCGGCGACCAACGCAAGATCAGGGAAGACTCCGCACTGGCCCAAGCGCCCAGCCCCTGATCACGAGTTATGGAAGGCAAGCACGCCCGGTGGCGTGGCCGGGCTTCAAACCCGGTGGGGGACGGCAGCCGTTCCTGGGTGAGTTCGACTCTCACTGCCTTCCGCCAATCCCCACGCTAGAGGCCCCGTATTACGGGGCTTTCAGCTATTGGCCCGGTGCCGGTTCGGCTTGGGTGTCGAAGAAGTGTCGAAAATCCCGAATTGGCCCAAGGCTGATCACTTCGCGCAGGTAATCGGGGGCCAGGTGTGCATAGTGCATCGTCATGTTCAGCGAGGCGTGGCCCAGGATCTTCTGCAGCGTGAGGATGTTGCCGCCGTTCATCATGAAGTGCGACGCAAAGCTGTGGCGCAGCACTTGGCCGGGGTAGCCAGGCAGACGGTCGCAACCATCGCGGCATGCGGCGTTCGGCAATGCTCGCGGATGGCGTTGAACAGCACCTCGATCTGTTCCCGGCTCAGGTAGGACAGCTCCCGTTCATGGAGCTTGTGCGGCTTCACCTTGGCCAGCGGATTGGGGGGGGCGATCTCCCCCAGTTCCTGGAGGATGTTGACGACGGCGCAGAGGTGGCCGAGTTGGGTGTTCACCGTCTTGCCGGTGATGCCCGCCGCAAGGCGTTTCGCGCGGTATTCGGTGTACTGGGCGCCATTCAATTGGCAAGCGATGGGGTTGCCCATGCCTTCGGCCATGCGCCGCAGTACCAGCTCGGTGCGGTAGATGTCCGACGGGGCGTGGCCGTGGAGCAGTCGCCAGCGATCGATCAGGTCTAGGAGCCGTCGTGTGTCCTTGGGGCGGGGGAGCCAGTCGGGAGAATCAATCACCTTGGCGCGGCAGGTGGCTTCGAAACGCTGCGCTTCATCCTTGGTCTTAAACGTCTTGCGAAGCGGCGGCGTTTGATGGGTTCGGTATCGACTTTCCAGCGGCCGTCAGGCAGTCGCTTGATGGTCAGACTCACCGCGTCGCCATGGATCGCCGCAGCCTCGATCTCTATCCCGTGGGTGTGAGCAACAACCTCATCAACTCCTCACTCGCTCTGCCTTCCAAGACATTCAGCGACAGAACATCACCCTCCCGACACTCACCTTCGTGGGCTTGCATGGGGTTCTCCTCGGGCGATTGAGAGAGGAGAGCACAGCGATGAGAGCGCATTTGGCGCCACATAGGGGAACAGAAATCTCCTTGTGTGGAACGAGAAGTGGTCTCCGGCGTCGGTGATAGCGACAATTCGTTGAGCATGCATTGCATCAAGTTGGGCTCTTGCGGCGCCATAACTACGCCGGCGGCAGTAGTACCGGTTTGCACTGAATAGATAGCGGTTGAGTCTGTGTCGAGAAGGACTTACAGCCGCACATCATTAGTGGCAAGGCGATTACACTGGCGAACCTGATGGTTTCGGCATCGCTCAGTTTTAGTAGTGGGATTGATCGCTGGCCACTCAGCGTTCTTCGATTCAAGCAGTTACTGGCTTCTGCGCTGATGGGAACAAAGAGCGGTTTATCTTGCCGCCAAGCCGAATACCTGGAAGCTCAACAGCCTTGTAGACCAAGTAAGCGGTCAGGTACGCCCCAGTCAGAACAAATACCAGCATGACACCTACGCGCTGCTGTGGAGGCAGATCAAGAAGGAATGGGGCGCGGGTTATGATAAGCCCGGAGGCCGCAATGTAGAATCCGTGAAAGAGATATACGCCATAGGATGTGTCCGATGCGAATCGCACGGCCTTGTTGTTGATCAAGCTGAACAACCAGGAAGGTGCCCGGCCAGACTTCTCGGCAAGACCGATGACAAGCATCAAAAGAAAGATACTCGGCAACACGAGGGGGTCTGGTTCAACCCTTGAACCGATATAAACGAGCGCCATGGCGCAAGCGATGAGTCCTGCCCGTCGCCTCTTGGAAACCTCTGTCTCCATGGCAGAAAAAAGAACCATGCCAGCGAGGAAGTAGTTCAGTCTCAGGACTATGAGCGCTGGCTCGAAATAGTGGACTTTCGAAGAGATCCACGCTCCGACGAGAAACACGGGGACGCCGATAAACAAAGACGCTTTTGCAACGCCAATCCGGCGGAATACTAGGAATAAAGCCGGAAAGACTAAATAGAACTGAATTTCCAGGCTGAGGCTCCAGTCCGGTAAGAATGTCGAAAATGAGTATTCCGGGTGCAGTCCGAACAGCAGCGTGAGATGTAGAAATACATTCATGGCAGTGTATTTGATCCGCATCGGATCGTAGACGCCACCGTCACTGCCAACCCACGCTGGATTGAGGTTCTGGAGCTCTTTATAACCGAGAAGAAAATAAGAACTGAATAGCACTGCCAGGGCGAGTGACAGGTAATAGGCCGGAGCCAGCCTGAAATAACGCCGGACCCAAAAGCGCGCCCAACTCTTCCCTGTCGTCATTGGCTCCGAGTCCTTCCGAGCTGTGGCATTCGCCATCATCAGGAAACCGGAAATCAGCATGAACAGGTTGACCGCGATCTTCGCCGCCGGAAGTGCTTCCCAGTACCAGCCACCCCAGATCATGCAGTGCGCCACTAATACCCAAAGTGCCGCAATGGCCCTGAAAAAATTGACGAACTCGAACTCTCTTACCACTTTAAATGCCCGTTGGCGATTCGTTGAAAGGTGCCAACATTACCATTCGTTGCGACTCTAAATCCCATAGTATTTATGCCCGAGCCTCCGTCCTCGAGCTCCTGCTTGGTTAGCAATTGAAGCCAGTGCCTGTCAGCGAAGAATGGGAACAGATGTATTTCCTGTCGCTCTGCTGCATCCAGGCCGGGATATCGCTCATCCCATGCAAGACGCGCCACACATCGATGTGATCGTGACGCTCGATGTAGAAGACCAGGTAGGGATAGCGCTTCAACTTCCAGGAAGGCAATCCCGGCAGATCGAGTTCGTGGGCGTATTGCGATGAGCCCGACTCTGGATGCCGGCTGATGTGCTTGTAGCTCCGCTCCTGGGCGTCGATGAAACCAAGTGCAGCGTGCTCGGTTGCTTCGCTCAGGTAGTGGCTGATGGCGTCGTCGATATCCTGGTTGGCCAGTGCCCGGGGGATGATGGGCTTGGCCTTCATGCCTTGGCGCTCCGTACCCGATTGCGCAGTGCTTCGAAGTAGTTGTCATTAGCCGGGGCGGCGGGAGAGGACGCGGCGCCTTCCAGAAGCAGGTGGCGCAGACGCTGGCGATCCTGGTTCTTGCGGTTCAGCTCGCGGACATATTCGCAACTGGTGCCATAGCCGCGCTGGCTGACTTGCTCATCGACGAAGCTCTTGAGGGCGTCGGCCAGGGAGATATTCATGGTGCTCATGGGTACTCACTTTTTGTCAAAATTTGCCAAAGCATGTTGGCAACGGTAGCGATTCACCCTGAATACCGATCATTCCATGCCGTTTCCCGCCAAACATCTACCTCTCGTTCTGGTCGATATGGAAAAGCACATACGGATAACGCTTGAGCTTTTCAGGAGCGAAATTCGACCCTCGGTTTTTTTCATGAGTTTCCGTGGCTTGCGCCCGCTTCTTAGTGTCGATCCTGACATTTAGACAAACGGTCAGTCCGCTTGTGCGTGTGGTTCTTGCAGGCTTGCGTCGTGCTCATCACTATTCAATGCAGTTCTCTCGCAGTCGCTTCATGGGGAGCGGGCAGCCGGCAGTTTGCTGCTCATTCAATTGAACGCACCGCAATGACACAGGTATCACCGCTCCAAGGCAGCGCCTCTGAGAAGGCGCACTGAAGCAAGCGATTATCAGGAGTTGGACATGACTATCCGATTCGCATTCGGCAGCGCGCTGGTCCTTATGGCGAGCGTGGCATTTGCCGGGGCTCCCGCAGCCAAGAAAGACAGCGATAACTATTACCTGAACTGGCAGGAACGAAACGGCACCATCGCGCTGGATACCGTCTGCAGCAAGAACGAGAAAGGCACCAAGCAGTTCCGTAATTGCCAGCAGCATGCTCAGGTGATCTTCCGCAACTCTTGCACCAAGGCCAAGGATCCAGCCAGCAAGTGGTGCGTTGCGCAGACCCAATACAAACCCTGAGTTCGTCTCGATCGCGGAGGAAGGTATCAACTTCCTCCGTACCTCTCTAGAAGCCCCGATTTGCGGGGCTTTTCTCTGCTCTTTTCTTGCGTTCTCGACCGTTGGGTCGAGAGGCACGGCTGCCTCCAAACGCCCGCTTATAGTGGATTAGTGAGCAACGGCGCTTCTCAGCGTGGGAGGCCAGCGATGAATGCAGCAAGGTATCTGGTACTGATCTTTGCCGTTTTCGGACTGTGCGCGTGCGCGGGCCCGACAGGCGACGCCAGGAAAGAGTTGCTCGAAGTCAGGCTGAACGCCACGCCGAAGAACGCCGGGCGTATCGCCCAGGCGACGCTGGTGCCGCGGGGCGATGAGACGAGCATTTCGTTTGTGATCAGCGGCGTACCTTCCTTCACGACCCGCCCCGTCCGCCTTTACACCTTCATCTACCCGGGAAGTTGCGCGCATCCCGGGGCATCGCCCGCATATGAGTTGAACAATACGCTGACCACCGAGCGCCATTTCCGGGGTGATGTCTGGCGAATGTCGAAGTCCGCGCCGGTTCCATTCTCGGCGTTACGCGCGGGCGATTACTCACTCGTACTGCGGACGACGCCCGCAGATGGCAATTACGACATTTTCTGTGGGGATATCCGGTAGGAAACTGGCAAGCCCACTTCACAAATGAGCTGGCTTTGGGAGCGAACTCTTTCGCGAATGAATTCGCTCCCACAACGCAGCTGCTACTCGCAGAGTTTCCCGCTCTTGGCTTCCGGCATCAGCGCCATGTATTGCTTGCCGCTCATGTGCACCAGTTCGTCATGGCGACCGGATTCGAAGTAGATGTCCGGTTGTTCCGCCAGGGATTGGTCGATGAGGGTGTCGAGGCCGAACAGGTTACCCACAGCGGGGATGGCGCCGGTTTCGCAGTTGGCGAAGCGTTTGCCGAAGTCCCGTTCGCGCACCAGGCGCCAATGGCGGTGGGTGAGTTTGTGGACTTTTTCCAGGTCGACATGACGTGACGCGGGCACCACGGCCATCATCCAGTGGCCCTGGAAGTCGTCGAGTATTACCGGTTTGGCCATTTGCTGCGGCGGCACGCCGGCGCGGCGGGCGGCTTCGCGGGTAGTCATGGATGCGGTGTGATTGAGCACGTCGAAGCGTGTCTTGTGCTGCATGAGGCTGCTTTGCAGCTGGGTGATCATGGTCATGGGACACCTCCTGCCAGGCGGTGGCTCATCGCTCCCGATAAGCCTGCGTTGCCGGCACGCAAGGAGGAGCCTCCCGCTCCCCACCCGGCATCGGCGCTGGCCGATGCCATGTGGATAAGTTTAGTGAGGGGCTGGGCTGTTGGACCGAAAGGTGCCGACCGGTTCAGGGCTGATCGCGGCGCATGGTCATGGACTCAATCCGTGAGGGCTTTGTCCATCTGCACCAGGGCGACGCGCCTTCCATTCGGGGCGAGGCGTTCGACGATGGCGCGTGGCTGGTAGCCGAGCCGGGAGTAGAGGAGCAGGCCGCCAGCATTGGCGTTGAAGCAGGACACTTTCATCAGCCTGGCCTTGTACTGCTCGCGGGCCTGGCGCTCCATGGCGCCGATCAGGTACTGGGCCACGCCATGGCCGCGTGCCCAGAGCGCCACCATCATGTTGCCGAGGGCGCAGAACTCGCCGTGCTGCCATTGGTAGAAGTTGGCGAAGCCGGCGACTTTGCCGTCCAGCAGGGCGACGGTACTACCGCGTCGCTCGGCCATGGCGGCGGCGAGTTGGCCGACGGTGAGCGGCCAGCTGGCCTTGGGGTAGGCGAAGAACAGTTCGTCCGCATCCTGGGGGAAGCGGACGATTTCGTGGAGGTCTTCGGCGCTGGCGGGGCGGTATTGCAGTTGGGGATTAACAGCGGGCATGAGGTCCTCAGTGCGGGGGGTACTGGGCGATCACCTTGGCGACCGTTTCGCGGATGGCGGCTTCACGTTCAGCCGGAGTCGGCGGCGAGTTTTTCATGATCTGTTCTGCACTTCCGCGCCAGACCAGCTTGCCGTCCTTGGTGTCATACAGGTCCACCTGGATGGTGGCGACCTTGTAGGTGTAGACGCGGGTTTCGGTGTAGGCCGGTCCACCCCAGTAACCTCCCCAATATCCGCCCCAGTAACCGCCGTAGTTGTAGCTGCTCTGCTGCTGGCGCTCATCGACTATCAGCCAGGATTGCACGTCCAGGTCGGCCTTGCCGCTGGTGGCCGGGCGCAGGCCGCGCTGGTCGAGCTGCTGGCCGACGGCGTCGCGGATGCGCTGTTCGGTGAGGTCACTCTTGATGCGCGGATCGTCGGGGCTGTACTGCAGGGCGGGCTCTTTCCAGCTCCAACTGCGGTACGCGCCGAAATCGCGAGAGCTGTCGTAATCGCGATTGACGTTGTAGTTCTGGCAGGCGGCCAGGAGCAGGACGGTGGAAAGGAGTAGCGTGAGGCGGGTCATGATCAGATCTCCTCTGCCGGAATCATTATCGAAACGCAAGGCAAGACAGTCGGCAAGGGGAAATTGAGGGCGCTCTATCCCGAGGCTTTCACTCAATTCGGCGGATAGTCGTCCAGGGCTTCCTTCACCGCTTCGCGCAGCGCGGCCACGCCGTCGGAGCGGCTGCCGTTGGCGTAGGTTTCGCCGCTGCCACTCCACACCGGCTGGTTGTCGCGGGCGTCATAGAACTCCAGGTAGACCACGGCCACCTGTTCCTCATAGGTGCGCACGACCGGCACGGTGGCCCATGCCCCGTACTGGTCGCGCCACGGTCCGCTGCCGTAGTAGGCGCCGCCATAGTCGTCGTACTGCCGCAGGCGCCGTTCGTAGCGCAGGCTGGCGCTGACCTTGAGATCGGCCTGGCCGGGATTGCGTGCCTGGCGCAGGCCGTGCTGGTCGAGGCCGGAGTTGACCATGTCCGCCATCTGCTCGGGCGTCGCCCAGTTGTTACCGGCGGGAAGCTGCCCATCGAGCCAGGTCCAGCTGCGGTAGCGGCCGTAGTCGCGTGGCGCGGCGGGGTAGGCGCTGCTGTCGAAGGTGGTCGCCGCGCCTGGCGGGGCGGGCGGCAGCGGTCGGGACTCGGCCTTGTACGGGTTTTGGCTCTGGCAGGCCGATAGCAGCAGGGCGAGGGCGAGCAGCGCGGGCTGTTTCATGGGGCCTCCGTTCACAGCGGGCGGCAAATCCAGTGCAGGTAGCGTCCTAATCCCGAATAGCTGGGGTGGCGACGGTAGGCCAGTTCCATTTCCAGCAGGTCCACCAGTTCGGCCTTGGCCTGGAACTCCTGGGGCATGTAGTCGTGGAACACCCGCACGCCGCTCTGGCTTTCGACTTTCCAGTGACCTTCGAGTTGCGCCGCCAGGTCACGCGGGTCGAGTGGCTGCTGCGGGGTCAGGCTTTGCCCTTCGCCGGCGAACTTGTGTTTGCGCAGCTTGCGGAAATGTCCCTTGAGCAGGTTGCGATAGATCAGCGCGTCCTTGTTGTAGAAGGCCAGCGACAGCATCCCGTCCTTGGCGGTGAGCTGATGCAGCACCGGCAGGATGGCGTGCGGGTCGGCCAGCCATTCCAGCACGGCGTGGCAGAGCACCAGGTCATAGGGCTCGGTGAGCTGGCCGAGCAGCTCCTGCCAGGGCGCCTGGATGAAGGTGGCAGCCTGGCCGGCCTCGGCAAAGCGCTGGCGGGCGCCTTCGAGCATGGGTTCGGCCGGCTCTGCGAGGGTGACCTGGTGGCCGCGCTCGGCCAGCCAGAGGGCCATGTGGCCCAGACCGGCACCCACATCGAGCACGCGCAACGGGCGGTCGGGCAGGACTTCAGCGAGGTCGGCCTGCAGCACGGCGAGGCGGATGGCACCCTTGGCTCCGCCGTAGATCTTTTCGGCGAAGCGCGTCGCCAGTTCATCGAAGTGACGGTCGCTCATGCGAAGCGCCTTTCGCTGTCGGCCAGCTTGGCGCGGACCACGGCGTCCATGTCCAGGCCGAGTTCGGCACAGAGCAGCAGGAGGTAGAGGACGATGTCGCCCACTTCCTGGCCGGCGTGGGCGAGTTTTTCGGGGGGCAGCTGGCGCGACTGGTCTTCGCTCAGCCACTGGAAGATTTCCACCAGCTCGGCCATTTCCACGCTGGCGGCCATGGCCAGGTTCTTCGGACTGTGGAATTGCCGCCAGTCGTTGGTATCGCGGATGGCATGCAGGCGGGCGGTGATTTCGTCGAGGTTCATGGGGCTCTCCTTGAGCCGCCTATGGTCCCGCTGGCCGCCCGGCCGCGCAAGGGTTATCCCAGCGGGCGCCAGCTTCCCGCCATGTGCGGGAGGTCGCCCTTGCCGAGCAATGCGAGTTGGCCTTCGGCGGCCGGCGCGCTGGCCAGCAGGGTGACTTCGGCGGGCAGGAGAACCGGCTTCTGGAAACGGACTTCCACTTCGTAACCGGCGCTGGGCAGGTGGATTTCCAGCGCCGCCAGGCAACGAGCCTTGTTCCACAGCCCATGGGCGATGGCGCGGGGGAAGCCAAACAGCCTGGCGCTGGCGGCTGAAAGGTGGATGGGGTTGTAGTCGCCGGCCACGCGGGCATAGCGCCGGCCGATGTCCGCGGCTGCGTACCACTGATCCAGGTGCGTCAGCGGCAGGCTTTCCAGGGCCGCGCGCGGTGCGGGCTGGCCGGGCAGGCGAAGGCCGCGGAAGAGAATGCGGCTATCGCCCTCCCAGACCAGACCGAGCTGGTCTTCCAGGCGGGTGATCAGGCTGAAGGTGGCGCCTTTCTCGTGGGGCTGGAGATCGCTCACCTGCACGCTGGCAACGAAAGGCCCCAGGCCACCCAGGGCACGCAACACGCGGATACGGTTCTCCAGGTGCACCAGGCCCAGCAGTGGGAAGGGGAAACGCGGGTCGGTGAGCAGGCGCATCTGCAGCGGGAAAGCGAGGATGTGCGGGTAAGTCGCTGGCATCAGCCCCTTGTCGCTGAAGTCGCAGACGGCGCGGTAGCGCGCCAGATGATCAGGGTCGACGCTTACCTGGCAGCGCACGCCCACGTCGGGCAGGGCCTTGCCGCGCATGCCACGGCGCACGGCGGCGCGGGCGAACAGGCCAGGAAGGGCGGGAGGTGCGGAAAGGTCGAGCCAGTCGGTGGCCATGCGTGATCTCCTCGAGGCGAATGGGGCTCAGCATAGTCAGCGGATTGTGTCGCACATTGGCCGGCCGTCTCGGCAGTGCGGCAGGGCAGTCAATCGCGGCCTTGAGCGGGGATGAAAAAGCCGAATAAGATGGCCGCGCCTCGCAGACAATAAGAATTCTCCGAAAATGATGCGTGATCTGACCGACGATGTGGCGCTAATGCGCCCGGTGATCGACGCCCTGCGTGCCAGCGGTACCGACCCGGACAAGGTTCTGGTGCGCGTCGGCCTGCCGCCAGGCGGACTGCCCGCGGGTCGCTTTCCCCATGCTGCACAAACCCAGTTCTGGAAGGCCGCCGCCGCCGAGTGCGGTGAGGAGCATGTCGGCCTCTACCTGGCGGGTCATTTGCCGGCCTTCCACGGGCTGCTGCTGGAGTATCTGTTCCTCTCCAGCGGCACCTTCGGCGAGGGGCTGCGGCATGCCCTGCGCTATGTGCGCCTGCTCTCCGACACCCTGAGCGCCCATCTCGAAGTCGAAGATGATCGCGCCGTGCTCTCCCTTGGCCGGCACGCGGGCAGCAACCGGCATTTCCCGGAGATGCTCGCGGGTGCGGTGATCCGCCTCTTCCATGCCCTGACCGATGGGCAGTTCAAACCCCACGAAGTGCAACTGATGCACGCCGAAGGCGCTCCCGCCGAGCGTTACCACTCGGTCTATGGCTGCCCGGCGCGGCTGGGGGCTGATCGCTACGCGCTGATCTTCGATGCCGAAGTGCTGGATAAGCCCTCGCGCCACGCTGCGCCTGACCTGCTGCGCATGCACGAATCCCTGGCCCGTCGCCAACTGGCGGAGGTGGAACGCCTGGACCTCGTGCGCCAGGTGCGCGAGTTGATCGGCGAACTGCTGGTGGATGGCGGCGCGACCCTCGAGCAGGTCGCCGCACGCCTGAACATGCCGGCCCGCCGCCTGCGCGAACGGCTGGCCACGGCCGGCGTGCGCTTCAACGACCTGGTCACCGACTACCGTTGCCGACTGGCCAAGGAACTGCTGCTGAAGACCGACGAACGCATCGAGGTGATCGTCGAACGCACCGGCTTCTCTGAACCGAGCACCTTCTACCGGGCGTTCAAGCGCTGGGTGGGCGAGACGCCGGTGGAGTTTCGGCGGAAGGGGAAGGGCGAGGGCTGAAGGTCATCGGGGCAACTGCGTTGCCCTTGGCGAATGAATTCACCCCCACAGGGTTCTGTCCTGAGCCAGGTGTTTCAGGTGGGCGGTCTTCTTGTGGGGGCGATTTCAATCGCTATGCAGGCCGAAGGTCTGCCTGCTGGACTTATAGGGGCGGCTGCGCCGCCCTTTCGCGAATGAATTCGCTCCCACAGGGTTCTGTCCTGAACCAGGTGTTTCAGGTGGGCGGTCTTCTTGTGGGGGCGATTTCAATCGCTGTGCAGGCCGAAGGTCTGCCTGCTGGGTTTATTGGGGACGCTGCGCGCCCTTTCGCGAATGAATTCACCCCCACAGGGTTCTGTCCTGAACCAGGTGTTTCAGGTCGGCGATCTTCCTGTGGGGGCGATTTCAATCGCTGTGCAGGCCGAAGGTCTGCTCGCTGGGCTTATTGGGGCAACTGCGTTGCCCTTGGCGAATGAATTCACCCCCACAGGGTTCTGTCCTGAACCAGGTGTTTCAGGTGGACGGTCTTCTTGTGGGGGCGATTTCAATCGCTATGCAGGCCGAAGGTCTGCCTGCTGGACTTATAGGGGCGGCTGCGCCGCCCTTTCGCGAATGAATTCGCTCCCACAAGTGAAACTTGGTGCGTCAGGTGGATGCTCTTCCTGTAGGGGCGAATTCATTCGCCAAGCAGGCCGAAGGTCTGCCTAGCAGAACCTATTGGGGCAGCTGCGCCGCCCTTTCGCGAATGAATTCGCCCCTACAAGTCAGTTCCGCCCTCGAGACTCAAGCCCCTAACAGACTCTGCCCGCACACCCGCATCACCTGCCCGGTCAGGGCGCCTGAGCCCGGCTGGGCGAACCAGGCGACGGCTTCGGCCACGTCCTGGGGCAGGCCACCCTGGCTCATCGAATTCATGCGGCGGCCCGCTTCGCGGATGGTCAGGGGAATGGCGGCAGTCATCTGAGTTTCGATGAAGCCCGGCGCCACCGCGTTGATGCTGATACCGCGTTGGCCCAGCAGCGGAGCCCAGTTCTGCGCCAGGCCAATCACGCCGGCCTTGCTCGTCGCGTAGTTGGTCTGGCCCATGTTGCCGGCAATGCCGCTGATGGAGGCGATCAGCACCACGCGGCCGTTGTCGTGCAGCTTGCCGGCGTCCAGCAGGGCCTGGGTGAGCACCTGCGGGGCTCGCAGATTGACGTTGAGCACCGAGTTCCAGAAGTCGTCGCTCATCTTTGCGAGGGTCTTGTCGCGGGTGATGCCAGCGTTATGCACGAGGATGTCCACGCCTTCCGGCAGGGCTTCCACCAGTTGGCTGGCAGCGCTCTCGGCGGTGATGTCGATGACGACGCTGTGGCCGCCCAGGCGTGCGGCCAGGCCGTCGAGGGCGTCCTTCGCCGGGGGGACGTCCAGCAGCACCACCTCGGCGCCGTCGCGGGCCAGGGTTTCCGCGATGGCGGCGCCGATGCCACGGGAGGCGCCGGTCACCAGCGCGCGCTTGCCGGCCAGCGGTCGGGTCCAGTCGTGGACCTTCTCGGCGCAGGTTGTCAGGCGCAGCACCTGGCCTGAAACGTAGGCGCTCTTGGGCGAAAGGAAGAAGCGCAGAGCGCCTTCGAGCTGGTCCTCCGCGCCGGTGCCCACGTAGATCAGCTGGACGTTGCCGCCGCGGCGGATTTCCTTGCCGAGGGAGCGGGTGAACCCCTCCAGGGAGCGCTGCACGCTGGCGGCTACCAGGTCCTCGGTCGCTTCGGGGGCGCGGGCCAGGACCACCACTTTCGGGCATTTACCCAACCCCTTCATGGCCGTTTGGAAGAAGTTGCGCAGCTCGATCAGTTGCTCGAACCGGGTCAGCCCGCTGGCATCGAAGATCAGCGACTTGAGTTTCGGGCCGTGCTCGGCCGTCCAGCGCGACAGGCCGAAACGTCCGTCTTCGTCGGCGAAATTCTGGTCCGTGAGCTTGTTCAGCACGCCGCTGGCCGCATCGGCGAGCGCACCCTGGCCGCCAATCAGCAGGGCTCCGTCAACCGGCCGTGCCCGGCCTGCCATCCAGCGCTCCAGGCGATCCGGCGCCGGCAAGCCCAAGGCGCCCACCAGGCGCCGGCCAGTGTTGGAGTTGGCGAAGGCGAGGTAACGGTCGTTCATGGGGTAGCTCCTGCTGGTCAATCGGAAGTGGGCTCACTCTACGCAGACACGCGTTGAGCGCAATTGACCGCGCTGACCTGCCGAGCGGCGAGGCGGCCAATCCAGCCGTCTAGTCTTGTACCCGACACTGCATCCCGCAAACCCTCATCGCAAGGAGTCACCATGGCCCAGCTTCGCCGGGTCGCCATCGTCGGCGGCAACCGCATCCCCTTCGCCCGCTCCAACACCGTCTACGCCACGGCGAGCAACCAGGACATGCTGACCAGCGCCCTGGAGGGCCTGGTGGAACGCTTCAACCTGCACGGCGTGCGCGTGGGCGAGTTCGCCGCCGGTGCGGTGCTCAAGCACTCCCGCGATTTCAATCTGGCCCGTGAATGCGTGCTCGGTTCGCGCCTGGCGCCGGAAACTCCGGCCTACGATATCCAGCAGGCCTGTGGCACTGGCCTGGAGGCCGCCATCCTGGTGGCCAACAAGATCGCCCTGGGCCAGATCGAATGCGGCATCGCCGGCGGGGTGGACACCACCTCCGACGCGCCCATCGGCGTGCATGAGGAGCTGCGCAAGATCCTGCTGGAAGCCAACCGTGGCAAGACCACCGGCGACAAGATCAAGACCTTGCTGAAGGTGCGTCCGCGTCACCTGGCGCCGAACATCCCGCGCAATGGCGAGCCGCGTACCGGGCTGTCCATGGGCGAGCATTGCGAGCTGATGGCGCAGACCTGGGCCATCCCCCGCGATGAGCAGGACCAACTGGCCATCGCCAGCCACCAGAAGCTCGCGGCGGCCTATGCCGAAGGCTGGCAGAACGACCTGATGAGCCCCTTCCGTGGCCTGAACCGCGACCAGAACCTGCGCCCGGACATCAATGCCGAAAAGCTGGCGGGCCTAAAGCCGGTGTTCGAGCCCAGCCCGCGCGGCACCCTCACGGCGGCCAACTCGACGCCGCTGACCGACGGCGCCTCGGTGGTGCTGCTGGCCAGCGAAGAGTGGGCCAAGGCACGCGGGCTGCCGGTCCTGGCCTACTTCCGCGACGGCGAAGCGGCGGCGGTGGATTTCGTCAGTGGCGAGGAAGGCCTGTTGATGGCACCGGTCTACGCAGTGCCGCGCCTGCTCGCGCGCAACAACCTGTGCCTGCAGGACTTCGATTACTACGAGATCCACGAAGCCTTCGCGGCCCAGGTGCTTTGCACCCTCAAGGCCTGGGAGGACGCCGACTACTGCAAGAGCCGTCTCGGTCTGGACAATCCGCTGGGGTCCATCGACCGCAGCAAGATGAACGTCAAAGGCAGCTCGCTCGCCGCCGGACACCCCTTCGCGGCTACTGGCGGGCGCATCGTCGCCAACCTGGCCAAGCTGCTTTCGGTGGCGGGTGAGGGGCGGGGACTCATCTCGATTTGCGCTGCAGGCGGCCAGGGTGTGACCGCGATCCTGGAAAAGTAATCCAATACCCGTGGCGGCAAGTCATCGCCGCCACGCGATGTAAGCAACTCCGTGATTTAGGGCGGCCCGCAATGTCGGGGCCGCCCTTTTTTTTGTCGGGCGGGTGGGACGGCTTTCAGCCATCGATCAACACGCCGCCCTTGACGATCTTCACCTGCTGATGGCGCTCAAGGCGCACCGGATCGCGGCCGGTGATGCTCCAGCCCTGGTCGAGCAGCTTTTCGATGTGCTTGCGCATGACGTGAAAGCCGCGTCTTTCCTGCGGCACGTCGCGGCGGCGCTTGAGCACCACCCACTGACCGGCGACGTACTCGATCCAGGGAGCGTCGGGTATTTCCCTACGGTCGGCCGCGGCCGGCAGGCTGCTCTTGAAGATGGTTTCTTCGGGGAACAGCAACTCGGTAAGGCTTGGTTCGTGTTCGCACAGCAGCCTGGGGTCAGTCATTTCGAAACAACCTCCCTATTGCACGATTGCGTTTGGACGCGGGTTGCCGTCCGGGCCTGGAGCTGGGTGTATCACCGTTGCAACAGGTGCAGAGCAATGGCTGTGCCACAAGCGCCGCACCGCTCTGGGCTGGGGCTTGCAGGGGAGGCGGGGCGCTTTGCCGCGCCGGGACTGGGGATTGGGACTCAGGAGTGGGGCAACCCTCACCCCCCGGCGGGGTGAGGGGGCGCTGATCAGGCTGCGGCGGCGGTCGGGGCCTGTCCACGCAGCGAATAGCGTTCGGCCATGACGGCGCAGACGATCAGCTGCATCTGGTGGTAGAGCATGATCGGCAGGAGGATCAGACCGAGGGCCGGGCTGGCGCCGAAAATGATGGCGGCCATGGGCGCGCCCGCCGCGAGGGATTTCTTGGTGGCGCAGAACACGGCGGCGATCTCGTCTTCATGGTTGAAACCCAGGCTGCGCGCCGAGCGGGTGGTGAGCCAGAGCATCAGGGCCAGCAGCAGGGCGCAGCCGACGAACGCCACGACCAGGGTTTCCGGGCCTTGCTGCTGCCACACGCCACCGGCCACCGAATCGCTGAAGGACGCGAACACCAGCAGCAGGATCACCAGCTTGTCGAAGATGCCGGTGTAGCGTTTGTAGCGGGCGAAGAACTTGCCCCACAGCGGGCGCAGTATCTGTCCCAGCACCAGCGGAAAGAGCAGCAGGAGGCTGAGGTCGAGCAGGGTCTGGCCGAGGTCGATGCCGCCGTTGGCGTCGGCCACCAGGCTGATCAGCCAGGGCGTCAGGAACACCCCCAGCAGGCTCGACAGGCTGGCATTGAGGATGGCCGCCGGGACATTGCCCCCTGCGCTGCCGGTGAGTGCCACGGACGAGGAAATGGTCGAGGGCAGGGCGCAGAGGTAGAAGAATCCAAGCATCAGCGCAGGCGGTACCTGGCCTCCCAGCAACTTGTTCGCGGCGAGCCAGAACAGCGGGAAGATGGCGAAGGTGAAGACCTGCACCATCACATGCAGGCGCCAGTTGCCCAGGCCTTTCCTGATCTGCTCGGTGGAGAGGTTGATGCCATGGAGGAAGAACACCAGGAAGACCCCGGCATTGATCAGGCTGCCGGCATGCAGGGTGCCGCCATGCTTGCCGACGTTGGGGAACAACCAGGCCAGGGTGACCGCCAGCAGCATGCCGCCGAGGAACCAGTCGGTGACCAGGCGTTTCAGGGGTTTGAGTGCCGACATGGAGCCTCCGGATTCGCGCGAACTTGAGGCCGGAGACTAGCGGGCGCAGAATTCGGCCGTCTAACGACATGGGATCAACAGATGTCGCCAAACGGACAACATGACCTGCAACGCCAGATTCCTCGGCTCGAACATTTGCCGCGGCCTCTGTACGCCCGCGCGGAGAGCCTGCGCGCCGGCTCCTGGACGGCTCGCCACAGCCACGACTGGGTGCAGCTCTCCTACGCCATCAGCGGCGTGCTGGGCGTGCACACCGCCGCGGGCAGCTTCTACGCCCCGCCGCACTGGGCGATCTGGGTGCCGGCCGGGCTGGATCATGAGGTGGTGAGCTCGATGAACGCCGAAATGCGCAGCCTCTACGTGCGCCGCGACGCCAGTGCCTGGGCGCCGGAGCGCTGCCGGGTGCTGGAAGTGACGCCGCTGGCGCGGGAGCTGATCAAGTCGTTCTGTGAGCTGCCGGTGGAGTACCCCGAGGGCGACAGCACGGAGGCGCGGTTGGTGGCGGTCCTGCTGGACCAGCTCCAGGCGCTGCCCGAGGCAGGCTTTTCCCTGCCGATGCCGGCCGAGGCGCGCCTCTTGCGCTTGTGCAGCGAACTGGTGGCGCAGCCCGATCTTGCCCATAGCCTGGGGGAATGGGCGCTGCGGCTGAATACATCGGAGAAGACCCTGACCCGTGCCTTCCAGCGCGAGACGGGACTGAGCTTCCGGCAATGGCGCCAACGCCTGCGCCTGCTGGCTGCCTTGCAGCCCCTGGAGGGCGGCGCCAGCGTCACCGAGGTGGCCCTGGCCAGCGGCTACGAATCACCGTCGGCCTTCATTGCCGCATTCAAGGGGTTGTTCGGCGTGACCCCGGGTGAGTTGTTTCGGTAGGTGCAGGCGATGGATTGTGCATTTGTGGGGACGATTTCAATCGCTATGGGCGGCGTAGCTGCCCCAATAGATTCCAGGGCAGTCCTTCGGCCTGCTTAGCGAATGAATTCGCCCCCACAGGAAGGGATCAGGTCCACTCCAGCGTCAGCTCTTCCTGCCAGGCAACTCGCACGAAGTGGCTGCCGACGATGTCCTTCAGGCGTTCCAGGCCTTCGCTGGATTCGCTTTCCACGGCCAGGGTCAGGCCATCGCCTTCGGCGCGCAGCAGGCCGAGGCCTAGGTCGAATTCGATGCGGCCCTGCTGGTCGTCATGGCTCACCGGCACGCGGTGGGCGAAGTGCTTGCACAGGCGGGTGATGTAGCGCGCCGGGGTGGCGGTGGCGACGTGGGCGGATGCGGTCAGGGTCATGGGCAGGTTCCTCAGTAGCCAACGGTGAAACGTTGGCGGATGTGTTGGGGTTGCTCCAGCTCGTCGACGATGGCGACGGCGAGGTCAGCCACCGAGATGCGCGCCGGATGGTCGCCGCTCATCAGCAGCTGGTCGCCTCCGACGCGGAAGCGGCCGGTACGCTCGCCCGGCTCCAGCAGGGCAGGCGGGGAAATGAAGGTCCAGTCAAGGTCGTGAGCTTCGCGGATCAGGTTGAGCGCCTGGCGTGCACCTTCAGCGCCTTCCTTGTACGCGGCAGGGAACTCCGGGGTATCGATCAGTTGCAGGTCGGGCGCGACATAGAGGCTGCCGGCTCCGCCGACCACCAGCAGGCGCTTCAGGCCGGCCTGACGGACGCCCGCGAAAATGCTTTGGGTGCCTTCGATGAACAGCTCACGAATCTTCGCCTTGCCCCAGCCGGGATTGAAGGCGTGCACCACGGCGTCGTGGCCGCTCACGGCTCGGGCGATGTTGGCGGCGTCATAGGCGTCGCCTTTCACGGCGTCGAGGTTGGCGTGCTGCGGGAGTTTTTCCGGGTGGCGGACGATGGCGGTCACTTCATGGCCGCGCTGCAGGGCTTCGCTGAGGACGGCGGAGCCGACGAAACCGGTGGCACCGATCAGGGCGATTTTCATGTGCATCTCCATGCAGGGTTGCGAGGTGGCGCATAATCGCTGCTGGATAATCGGCGGAAAAAGTACCGAAAGGTGCTTTCACAATTAAGCAGGGCTTACGAATGGAGCAGCTCAAGCGCATGGCGGTGTTCGCCACCGTGGTGGAACGCGGCAGCATGGTGGGCGCGGCCGAAGTGCTGGGCATGACGGCCTCGGCGGTCAGCCAACAGATACGCAAGCTGGAAGACGAAACCCAGGTCAGCCTGCTGCATCGCACCACGCGCAAGCTGACCCTGACCGAGGCCGGCGCGGTGTTCTACAAGAGCTGCGCCCAGGTGCTGGAGCTGGCGCAGCAGGCCGAGCAGCGCCTGGCGGAGCTGCGCGATGCGCCGGTGGGCGAGCTGCGCATCGCCGCCCCGGTGGGTTTCTCCACCGGCATGTTGACCGAGGCGCTGGCGCCACTGCTGGAAGCCCATCCGGGCCTGAGCCTGCAATTGTTCTTCCACGACGAGCAGATCGACCTGGTGGAGCAGCGCATCGATCTCGCCATCCGCGTCGGTCCTCAGGACGATTCCAGCCTGGTGGCCCGGCATCTCGCCGACTGGCCGGCGGTGCTCTGTTGCGCACCGGCCTACCTGGCCCGGAGTGGCCCGATCCAGCGCCCTGAGCGGCTGCTGGAGTTGGACTGGATCAGCCTCAACGGCGAGCGCCAGCAGCACCAGGTGACGTTCACCGGCTCCGCTGGCGAGCAGCAGCGGCTGCGCCTGGAACCGCGCGTCGCGTGCAACAACATCCTCGCAGTGCGCAGCTTCACCCTGGCCGGGCTGGGTATTTCGTTGCAACCCGAACCGGAAGTCCGCGAGGAACTGGCCAGCGGCCGGCTGCTGGCACTGCTGCCGGAATGGCAGCCGAGGCCCGTCGGCCTGTACATCGTCACCCCGCGTCGTGATGCGCTGCCGGCCAAGGTGCGTTACGCCATCGAAGCCCTTCGTCGCGGTCTTTTGCGTCGTGGATAGCCGCCGCTGCCCGCATGCCGTATAACGTCGGCCCATCCTCTCCGTCCCTTTTTAGGCACTCGCTGCACCTGCATGAAGACCCCGAAACGCCTTGAGCCATTGCTGGAAGATGGCCTGATCGATGAAGTCCTGCGCCCGCTCATGAGCGGCAAGGAAGCCTCCGTGTACGTGGTGCGCTGCGGCAGCGAGCTGCGTTGCGCCAAGGTCTACAAGGAGGCCAACAAGCGCGGTTTCCGCCAGGCCGCCGAGTACCAGGAAGGCCGCAAGGTGCGTAACAGCCGCGATGCCCGGGCCATGGCCAAGGGCTCGAAGTACGGCCGTCGCGAACGCGAGGAAACCTGGCAGAACGCCGAGGTGGCCGCGCTGTTCCGCCTGGCCAACGCCGGGGTGCGGGTGCCCAAGCCCTACGATTTCCTCGACGGCGTGTTGCTCATGGAACTGGTCAGTGACGGTGAAGGCGATGCCGCGCCGCGCCTGAATGATGTCGACCTGACGCCTGAAGACGCGCGCGAATTCCACGGCTTCATGATCGGCGAGATCGTCAAGATGCTCTGCGCCGGCCTGGTCCATGGCGACCTGTCCGAGTTCAACGTGCTGCTCGACCCCTATGGTCCGGTGATCATCGATCTGCCCCAGGCCGTGGATGCCGCCGGCAACAACCACGCCTTCCGCATGCTGGAGCGAGATGTCGGTAACATGGCCGAGTATTTCGGCCAGTTCGCCCCCGAGTTGAAGTTCACCCGCTATGCCAAGGAAATGTGGGCGCTCTTCGAGGAGGGCAAGCTGACGCCGGAAAGCCCGCTCACCGGCCAGTTCGACGAACCCGAGGATGCTGCCGACCTGGATGCGGTGATGCGCGAGATCAAGGCTGCCCTGGCCGACGAAGCCCGGCGCCAGGCCGCGCTGGCCGAGCTGGACGCGCCGCAGGTGGTCGAAGAACCGACCCCGCCCTGGATGCGCGGCTGAGCGTCACTTGACCTGGCAGGATCGCCGCACGATCCTTGCTCATTGGTTTTTTCAGGAGATGTGCAGATGCAAGGCCAAGCCGAAGTGGTTGACTACCTCAAGGACCTGTTGCGCGGCGAGCTGGCCGCCCGTGACCAGTACTTCCTGCATTCGCGGATGTACCAGGACTGGGGCTTCAACAAGCTCTTCGAGCGCATCAACCATGAGATGGAAGAAGAGACCCAGCACGCCGATGCCCTGCTGCAGCGCATCCTCTTCCTCGAAGCCACCCCGGACATGCGCCCGCGCACCATCCATCCCGGCCAGACCGTGCCGGACATGCTGCGCGCCGACCTCAAGCTGGAGTACGAAGTCCGTGCCGCGCTGAGCAAGGGCATCACCCTGTGCGAGAAGCACAAGGACTACATGAGCCGCGACATCCTCGCCGCCCAGCTCAAGGACACCGAAGAAGATCACGCCTACTGGCTGGAACAGCAGCTCGGCATGATCGACCGCATCGGCCTGCAGAATTACCTGCAATCGCAGGTGTGAGGGTTTCAGGTTGAAAGAAAGGGCCGCAAACGCGGCCCTTTCTTTTTGGGCGTCGTTCCGCCGCCTTTCGCGAATGAATTCGCTCCCACAGGGAGGGAGCGGCAGGTGCGCTCGCAGTTGCCGGCGCGAGTCACCCCTCGCCCGCGTGCGGGAGAGGGGCCGGGGGTGAGGGCAGGTGGGAGTGGCACGGTCTCGAAGGGCAGCCGCGAATGAATTCGCCCCCACACAAGACCCCACACAGCCCACCACAATTTTCCCGCCCATCTGTATCCATACATTTCCGCGCCCGGCTGCTAGCGTGTGCCTGAACTTCCGGAGCTCTCGCGATGCCTCTCCCGCACATTCTCCTGGCCCTGCTGGTCACCCTGATCTGGGGCGTCAACTTCGTGTTCATCAAGGTAGGCCTGGAGGACTTCCCGCCGCTGCTGTTCTGCGCCCTGCGCTTCGCCCTCGCGGCGCTGCCGCTGCTGTTCCTGCGCGGGCCGATGCCGGCGCCGTTCTGGCGCATCGTGCAGATTGGCGTCCTGCTCGGAGTGATCAAGTTCGGCATCCTGTTCGTGGGCATGCACATGGGGATGCCGGCGGGCCTGTCGTCGCTGGTGCTGCAGAGCCAGGTGTTCTTCACCATCCTGCTTGCCGCCCTGTTCCTCGGCGAGCGTCCCAGCCCTCGGAGCCTGGTGGGGCTGGTGCTGGCGGCGTCTGGCCTGGTGCTGATCGGGCTCGACCGGCCGATGGGGAATAGCCTGGTGGCGTTCATGATGGTGATCGCCGCCGCGCTGGCCTGGGCTTTCTCCAACATCGCCACCAAGCGCAGCGGTGCGACGGACATGCTGCGGCTGATCTGCTGGGTCAGCCTGATCCCGCCGTTACCGCTGCTGGCGCTTTCCTATCTGCTGGAGGGGCCGGAGGCCATAGTGGCGGCCCTGACCCATCCCAGCTGGGGCGGGATTGGCGCGCTGCTCAACGTCGCCTTCCTCGCCACCACCGTCGGTTACGGCTTGTGGAGTTTCCTGCTGCATCGCTACCCGGCCAGTCTGGTGACGCCCTTCGCCCTCGCGGTGCCGGTATCCGGCCTGCTGGCCGGTTGGCTGTTGCTGGGCGAAGAACTCAGCACGAGCGGCTGGCTCGCCTGCGTACTGGTGTTCGCCGGCCTCGCGATCACGGTGCTACCCAAGTCGGTGATCGATCGTGTCTTCAGTGGCAGCAGCCGCCTGACTCCAGATCCTTGAGGATCGGGCAGTCCGGGCGGTGGTCGCCCTGGCAATGGTCCACCAGTTCCTGAAGGGTGTCGCGCAGGCCAGCGAGCTCGGCGATCTTGCGGTTCAGCGCCTCGATATGGTCGCGGGCCAGTTCCTTCACGTCGGCGCTGGCGCGTTGGCGGTCCTGCCAGAGCTGCAGCAGTCGGCCCACCTCTTCCAGTGAGAACCCCAGGTCCCGCGAGCGCTTGATGAACGCCAGAGTGTGCAGGTCCTGGCTGCTGTATTGGCGGTAACCGCTGTCGCTACGCCCGGCTTCGGGCAACAGACCGATGCCTTCGTAGTAACGAATCATCTTCGCGGTCAGCCCGCTCTTCTTTGCGGCTTGGCCGATGTTCATGGGTATTTCCTCTCTTGTGCACGCTCTCGACCGTAGGAGCGAGCTTGCTCGCGAACCTTCGCCAGCAAGCTGGCTCCTACAGGAGCGCACCCTACAAAACACGGTGCCAATTTCATTCGTCCGGTTTCCAGGTTTTCAGCAGCAGTGCGTTGCTCACCACGCTGACGCTGGACAGCGCCATGGCCGCGCCCGCCACCGCGGGGCTGAGCAGGCCGGCGGCGGCCAGGGGGATGCCGATCAGGTTGTAGATGAAGGCCCAGAACAGGTTCTGGCGGATCTTCGCATAGGTCCGCCGGGAGATATCCAGGGCTGCCGGAACCAGGCGCGGGTCGCCGCGCATCAGGGTGATGCCGGCGGCATGCATGGCCACGTCCGTACCGCCGCCCATGGCGATGCCGACGTCGGCAGCGGCGAGGGCAGGGGCGTCGTTGATGCCGTCGCCGACCATCGCCACAACCGCTCCCTCGGCCTTGAGCGCCGCCACCGTGGCGGCCTTGTCCGCCGGCAGCACTTCGGCATGCACCGACTCGATGCCCAGGGCCTCGGCCACCACTCGCGCGCTGCCGCGGTTGTCGCCGGTGATCAGGTGGCTGTGGATATCCCGTTCGCGCAGGGCGGTCACGGCCTGCACCGCGCCCTCCTTGAGCGTGTCACCGAAAGCGAAAAGTCCGAGGACACGTGGCTCGGGGTTCAGCTCCAGCAACCACGACAGGGTGCGACCCTCGGCTTCCCATGCCTTGGCCTGGCTGGCCAGGTCGCCTGCCGGGAGCCGTTGTTCGTCCAGCAGGCGGCGGTTACCCAGGGCGAGCAGGCGGCCCTTCACCCGGCCCTCGATGCCGCGGCCGGCCAGCGCGCGGCTGTCGTCCACGGCTGGAGCCTCCAGGCCCCGCTCGGCGCAGGTATCCAGTACCGCCTTGGCCAGCGGATGTTCGCTGCCGCGTTGCAGCGCGCCGGCCAGTTGCAGCAGTTCGTTCTCGTCGCCATTCGCCGCCACCAGGTGAGCGATGCGAGGGCTACCGGAGGTGAGGGTGCCGGTCTTGTCGAAGGCCACGGCCTTCACCGCATGGGCGACTTCCAGCGCTTCGGCGTCCTTGATCAGGATGCCGTGGCGTGCCGCCACACCGGTGCCGGCCATGATCGCGGTGGGATTGGCCAGGCCGAGGGCGCAGGGGCAGGCGATCACCAGCACGGCAACGGCGTTGATCAGTGCGGTTTCGATGCCCGCACCCGCCAGCAACCAGCCGGCGAGGGTAGCCAGGGCGATCAGCAGCACCGCCGGGACGAATACCTGGCTGACGCGGTCCACCAGTTTCTGGATCGGCGCCTTGGCCGCCTGGGCGTCTTCCACCAGGCGGATGATCCGTGCCAATACCGTCTCGCCGCCGAGCGCCGTGGTACGTATCAGCAAGCGCCCTTCGCCATTGATGGCACCTGCGGTGACGCGGTCGCCGGGCTGTTTGGGCACGGGCAGGCTTTCTCCGCTGATCAGGGCTTCATCGGCGTGGCTTTGGCCCTCGCTCACTTCACCATCGGCGGGGAAGCGCTCGCCGGGTTTCACCACGAGCAAGTCACCCAGTAGCAAGGCGGCGATGGCAACCTCCTCCTCGACGCCATCCCGCAAACGGGTAGCGCGTTCCGGACGCAGGGCCTCCAGGGCGCGGATGGCCGCGCTGGTCTGGCGCTTGGCGCGGCTTTCCAGGTACTTGCCCAGCAGGACCAGGGCGATGACGACTGCCGAGGCTTCGAAATAGAGGTGCGGCGTATGACCGGGATGCGCGGTCCACCACTGGTAGAGACTGAGGCCGTAGCCGGCACTGGTGCCGATGGCCACCAGCAGGTCCATGTTGCCGGCGCCGGCTTTCACCGCCTTCCAGGCTGCGCGGTAGAAGCGCGCACCGAGGATGAACTGCACGGGCGTCGCCAGGGCGAACTGCACCCAGGACGGCAGCATCCAGTGCAGGCCGAACCATTCCAGCAGCATGGGCACCACCAGCGGCAGGGCGAGTGCGAGGGCCAGCAGGACGGCCCAGCGTTCGCGGTGCAAGCGGGCTTCGGCGTCGTCCGCTGGCGGCCGGTCTTCGTCCACCAGGCTGGCGGTGTAGCCAGCAGCCTCCACGGCCTGAATCAGGCGGGCGTTGTCGGGCTGCCCGAAGAATTCCAGGTGTGCGCGTTCACTGGCCAGGTTCACGGTCACATCGGCCACCCCCGGCACCTTGCGCAGGGCGCGTTCCACGCGGCCGACGCAGCTTGCGCAGGTCATGCCGCCGATGGCCAGTTCCAGGCGTTGAGCGGGCACCTGGTAGCCGGCGGCTTCCACGGCTGCCACCAGGGCCGGCAGGCTGTCGCCCGAGGCCTGGATGCGTGCCTGCTCGGTGGCCAGGTTGACGCTGGCGGCCTCAACGCCCGGCACCTTGGCCAGGGCGCGCTCCACGCGGCCGGCGCAGCTGGCGCAGGTCATCCCGGTTATGGGCAGGTCGAAGGCAGTTGGGTTGGTCATGGGTCGATCCTCCTTGGCATGGGCCTAGGATCAACCTTGACACAAGGGAAAGGTCAAGCGGTCATTGCACGGCGGAAGTCGGTACCAGGTAGAGACCTTCGGTGCTCTGCGCCAGGCGGTATTTGCGTACCTCGCCGGCCGACAAGGTAATGGTCTGCTGGCGCAGCTGCTCGATGCCCGGTTTGCAGCGCCCGGGACCGAGCAGGCTCAGGCGGATCGACAGGGGGCCCGGCGGCAGGTTGAAGGAGACTATCTGGCCCTGCACCAGCCGCGCGGCCAACTGGTCTTCCAGATAGAGGCCGACGTCGCAGGCCGTGGCGAGTTCCAGGCGCTCCCGGGAGACGATCAGCACGCCATAGTCGACCGGAGGCTGGGCCTGGGCCAGCAGCGGAGCCGCCAGAAAGGCGAGCAGGGCGGGGCGGAAGCCGTACATGGCGGAAGTCTCCTACAGGACGTTCAACCAGTGTAGGACCAGCCCTTGACCTTGCCACGGTGGAAAGGATGAGACTGGCGACAGGTTCCACTCACAAGGAGAACGACCATGCAGGTATTCAAGGTTCAAGGCATGTCTTGCGGACATTGTGTCCGTGCCATCACCCAGGCCGTGCAGGCCCGCGACCAGGCCGCCGAAGTGCAGGTGGACCTGGCGGCCGGTGAAGTGCGGGTGGCCAGCCGGCTGGCGGAGGAGCAGGTCCTGGAAGCGATTCGCGAAGAGGGCTATCAGGCCGAGGCAGCCTGAAGTCCGTACCCTGTGGGGGCGATTTCAATCGCCAAGCGGACCGCAGGTTCGCCATTCGGGCCTCGCGGGGCGGCTGCGCCGCCCTTGGCGAATGAATTCGCCCCTACGGGATTTCAGTCCCAGTCTTTCACCAGTCCCCGGAACAGCGCATCCACCATCGGCTCGGCATCGATCAGCGGGTCGAACAGGGCGGGGTCGCGTGTCCAGTCACTGAAGAGTCCAATCACCAGTCCATGTACGGCTCGGGACGCTTGTAGCGGGGTGATGCCCGGGCGCAGGCGCTCGCGGCAGGCGGGGCGGGCGAACAAGGCTTCGCAAAGCTGGATGAACTGGTCGACGAAGGCGTAATGGCGTTCCTCGGCCTCGCGCAGTTCTTCGGTGAATTCGCAGCGATGCAGCAGGATGTTGAAGATGCGCTTGCGCTGCTCGTCCCGCGCCAGGTTGACGATGGCCTCCAGGCACAGATCGCGCAGCGACAGCATCGGGTCCTGGCCATTGCAGCCGCACAGCCGTTCAGTCATCTGCTCCTGGGGCAAGCGCACCTGGGACAGCATCTCGTGGAACAGATGGGCCTTGTTCTGGAAATGCCAGTAGACTGCCCCACGGGTCACCCCGGCGGCGCGCGCGATCTGTTCCAGTGACGTGTGCGCCACGCCGTTCTCCAGGAACAGGTGTTCGGCGGCGTCGAGGATTGCGCCTCGGGTTTTCTCTGCTTCTTCTTTCGTTCTGCGCATAGCAGTTGGGCCAATAGTGACTAGGCTTCTTGTTTGGGGAGCGGAGTGTACCGATTTTGCCGGGACATGACCGTTACAAACACAAATGAATGTATAGCTTAACGCCTGCTTCATTTGCCGATTCGGCACCGTATGGAGACACCTTATGCCGTTTACCCGCAGCCTTCCCCTCAGCCTCGCACTTCTCGCCGCAAGTGCCAGTTTCGCCGGTCTCGCCGGCGCTGCTGATGCACCCGGCGGCGCACCCCCTGCGCCTGAGGTGGTAGTGGAAACCGCCAAGGCCGCGCCGCTGCCACTGGTCCTCGAGTATGCAGGGCGGACAGCGGGCTTTCGCGAAGTGGAGGTGCGGGCGCAAGTCAGCGGCATCCTTCAGCAGCGTACTTACACAGAAGGCAGCCGCGTGAAGCAGGGCCAGATCCTGTTCCGTATCGACCCGCGCACCTACGAGGCAGCGCTGGCACGGGCCAAGGGTGCGCTCGCCCAGGAACAGGCGCGCTACCGGCAGACGGAACGCGACCTGAAGCGTACCCGCGAGCTGCAGAAGAAGGGCTTTGCCAGTGAAAGCGAACTGGACAACGCGATTTCCAACTTCGAGCAGAGCAAGGCCAACGTCGAGGCCGCGCAGGCCGAGGTGAAGGCCCGTCAGATCGACCTCGACTACACCACGGTGGAAGCGCCCATTTCCGGCATGACCAGCAAGGAAACCCGGTCCGAGGGCAGCCTCATCGTGGCGGGTGACCCGAACGGAAGCCTGCTGACCCAACTGACCCAGCTCGATCCGATCTACGTCAATTTCGCCTACCCGGATACAGAGGCCGAACGCCTGCGCGAAGGCGTGAAGACGGGCAAGGTCGAGCTGCCGCCAGATGGGTTGCTCAGCGCTGATCTGAGGTTCGGCGATGGTTCCACCTACCCGCTCTCCGGCCGGGTCGATTTCACCGACAGTTTCGTCAACACCGGCACCGGCACCGTCAGTGCGAGGGCCGTGGTGCCCAATCCGGAGCAGAAGCTGCTGCCCGGCATGTTCGTACGCGTGCTGGTGAAAGGCTTCACCCGTCCCCAGGCCATCACCCTGCCGGAACGTGCCCTGGCCCAAGGGCCGCGCGGCACCTTCGTCTATGTGGTGGACAAGGACGGCATGGCGCGGGTGCGCCAGGTGAAGACCGGCGATACCCGCGATGGCCGCTGGGTGATCGAGTCCGGCGTCACCGATGGCGACCGCGTGATAGTCGAGGGCCTGCCCAAGGTTCGTCCTGACTCGCCGGTGAAGGCCGTGGAGGCCAGCCAGTCTCCTGCCGCGCAAGCTGCCAAGCAATCCTGAAGGAGCGCCTAACGTGATCTCGCGCTTCTTCATCGACCGACCGGTATTCGCCGCGGTCATCTCCATCGTGATCGTGCTCGCCGGCCTTGCCGCCATGCGTGCGCTGCCCATTGCCCAGTACCCGGAAATCCTCCCGCCGCAGGTGTCGGTCACGGCGGTTTATCCAGGTGCCAGTTCCCAGGTGATCGCGGAAACCGTTGCCGCGCCCCTCGAGCAGGAAATCAACGGCGTCGAGGGCATGATCTACCAGCTGTCCAACTCCGACAGCAGCGGTGCCATGAGCCTGACCGTGTATTTCGAAGTAGGCCGCGACCCCGACCAGGCCACCATCGACGTCAACAACAAGGTCCAGGCTGCACTTGCCAAGTTGCCCGAAGAGGTGCGCCGGCAGGGCGTGAAGGTGGAGAAGAAGTCATCCGACATCCTCCAGGTAGTCACCCTCTACTCGCCGGACAACTCCCGCGACCCGATCTTCATCAGCAACTATGCGCTGATCAACGTGATCGACGAACTGAAGCGGATTCCCGGCGTGGGCGACGCCAGCCAGTTCGGCTCCAAGGACTATTCCATGCGCGTCTGGCTGCGGCCGGACAAGCTGGCGCAGTACGACCTCACGCCGACCGACGTGGTCAATGCCATCCGCGAGCAGAACTCCCAGTTCGCCGCCGGCAGCTTCGGCCAGCAACCGCTGAACCAGGCCCAGGACTTCACCTACACGGTGACCACCCAGGGCCGTTTCACCGATCCCAAGGAGTTCGAGGGCGTCATCCTGCGCTCCGACGCCACCGGCGCCAGCCTGCTGCTGAAAGACGTGGCACGGGTGGAACTGGGGGCCCAGGACTACTCCCTGATGACCTCCCTCAATGGCCAGCAGAACGCCGCCTTCGGTATCTACCTGCAGCCCGGCGCCAACGCCCTGGACACCGCAGACGCGGTGAAGTCGACCATGGAACGGCTGGCCAAGCGCTTCCCTGAGGGCATCGCCTACAAGATCCCTTACGACACCACCAAGTTCGTCCAGGTCTCCATCGAAGAGGTGATCAAGACCTTCTTCGAAGCGCTGTTGCTGGTGGTGCTGGTGGTGTTCATCTTCCTGCAGAACTGGCGCGCTACGCTGATCCCGGTGCTGGCGATCCCGGTGTCCCTGGTGGGCACCTTCGCCGGCATGTACATGCTCGGATTCTCCATCAACCTGCTGACGCTGTTCGGCATGGTGCTGGCCATCGGCATCGTGGTGGACGACGCCATCGTGGTGATCGAGAACGTCGAACGGGTGATGTCGGCCAAGAAGATCGGCCCGCGCGAAGCGGCCATCGAGGCCATGGAAGAGGTGACCGGCCCGATCGTCGCCATCGTGCTGGTGCTCTGTGCGGTGTTCATCCCTGTGGGCTTCCTCGGGGGCCTGGCGGGGCAGATGTACCAGCAGTTCGCAATCACCATTGCGGTATCCGTGGTGATTTCCGGCATCGTCGCGCTGACCCTGTCGCCAGCGCTCTGCGCCCTGATGCTCAAGCCCACCCATGGTGAGCCGGCGGCGCCGTTCCGCTGGTTCAACACCTTCTTCGAGCGCATGACCAATGGCTATGGCGCCGGGGTGCAGTTCTTCCTCAAGCGTTCGCTGATTGGCCTGCTGCTGTTCGGCGGGATGATCGCGCTGCTGGTCATCCTCTTCGGGCGGGTGCCTGGCGCGCTGGTGCCGGACGAGGACCAGGGCTATGTGCTCAACGCCTACTTCCTGCCGCCGGCGGCATCGCTGACCCGCACCGAAGAACTCACCAGCACGGTAACCGAGGAGCTGATGAAGCACCCGGCGGTGCAGGACGTGGTCACCTTCGCCGGCTTCGACATCCTCACCTTCGGCACCCGCAGCAACGCCGGGGTGTCCTTCGTGCCGCTGAAGGACTGGAGCGAGCGCACCACACCGGAACTCGATGCGCGCAACCTCACCCACACCTTCATGCAGATGGGCGCCGGACAGAAGGACGGCATCGTGATGTCGTTCAACCCGCCGCCGATCACCGGCATGAGTACCACCGGCGGTTTCGAGTCCTACATCCAGGACCGCAGCGGCGGCACCGTGCAGCAACTGCAGGCGGTCGTGCAGAAGTTCGTCGCGGCGGCTTCCAAGCGTCCTGAACTGGCGGGGGTGAACACCACCTTCAACGCCAACGTGCCGCAGTACTACATCGACCTCGACCGCACCAAGGCGCGTGCCCTGGGCGTGGCGATCAACGATGTCTTCACCGCCATGCAATCCACCTTCGGCAGCTACTACGTCAACGACTTCACCCTCTACGGGCGGACCTGGCAGGTGAGCCTGCAGTCGGAGCCGGAGTTCCGCCGCAAGCCGGATGACCTCAACCAAGTCTATGTGCGTTCGGCCTCTGACGATCTGGTGCCGCTGTCATCCTTGGTGCGGGTGGAGCGCATCCTCGGCCCGGACTCCTACGCGCGCTTCAACGTCTATCCGGCCGCCAAGGTGCTCGGCGGGCCGGCACCGGGCTACAGCTCGGGCCAGGCACTGGAGGCGATGCAGGAGGTGGCGAACGAAGTGCTGGGTGAGGACTACAGCCTCGGCTGGATCGGTTCCGCCTACCAGGAGCTCGCGTCCCACGGCTCCGGCAGCACGGCATTCGTCTTCGGCCTGATCATGGTGTTCCTCATCCTCGCCGCCCAGTACGAACGTTGGACCCTGCCGCTGGCGGTCGTCACCGCCGTACCCTTCGCGGTGTTCGGCGCCATCCTCGCGGTGTGGTTGCGGGGCATCCAGAACGACGTTTACTTCCAGGTCGGCCTGGTGACCCTGATCGGCCTCGGGGCGAAGAACGCCATCCTCATCGTCGAGTTCGCGGTGCTTTGCCGCGAACAGGGCATGGGGCCGGTGCAGGCGGCTCTGGAAGCGGCCAAGCTGCGTTTCCGTCCGATCGTGATGACCTCCCTGGCCTTCATCCTCGGTTGCGTGCCGTTGGCCATCAGCTCCGGTGCGGGCTCGGCGAGCCGCCACTCCATCGGCACCGGGGTGATCGGCGGGATGCTTGCAGCAACCATGCTGGCGACCTTCCTCATCCCCATGTTCTTCATGCTGGTGGAGAAGGCTTCGGACTGGTTGGAAAGCAGGAAGGCGCCCAAGACGCCCAAGGCCGAGGAGGTCCACGAGGGCTAGTCGGCTATAGAGAATTGTGGGGGCGAATTCATTCGCTGATGGGCGCGCAGCGCCCACTTTCGGACTGCAGCGCCAAACCTGCCGGTCCGGTTAGCGAATGAATTCGCCCCCACAGAAAAGCTGCTCCGCCGCAGTCCCATTCACCCCTGTTACTATCTGGCGCCTTGTCCGCAATGGATGGCGCCCGATACACCATGACTTTCCGCATCCTCCTCCTTCTAGGCGCCCTCAGCGCTTTTGGCCCCATGGCCATCGACTTCTACCTGCCCAGTTTCCCGGCGCTCGCCAAAGCCTTCGCCACCGACGTGGAGCATGTGCAGCTCACCTTGGCGTCCTACTTCATTGGCCTGGCGCTCGGCCAACTGATCTATGGCCCGCTGGCGGACCGCTTCGGGCGGCGGCCACCGTTGCTGGTGGGGGTGACTATCTTCACCCTGGCTTCGGTCGCCTGCGCCCTGGCGCCCAGCCTGGAGTGGCTGATTGGCGCGCGCTTCGTCCAGGCCCTGGGTGGCTGCGCGGGGATGGTGGTGTCGCGGGCGGTGGTGCGTGATCTCTGCGATCCCATCGCCTCGGCCAAGGCCTTCTCGCAGTTGATGCTGGTGATGGGGTTGGCGCCTATCCTGGCGCCCCTGGGCGGAGGACTTCTGCTGGAGCTGTTCGGCTGGCAATCGATCTTCTGGGGCCTGACGCTATTCAGCGCGCTGGTGCTGCTGGGCATCGCCGCCTGGCTGCCGGAGACGCTTTCCAACGTCACGCCACGTGCGCCGTTGAATGGTGCGCTCGGGCAGTACCGTCGGTTGTTCGGCGACTGGCAGTTTCTCGCCTATGGCATGACCGGTGGTTTCGCCATCGCCGGGATGTTCGCCTACATCGCCGGCTCGCCCTTCGTTTTCATCGAACTCTATGGCGTGCCGCCTGAGCACTACGGCTGGCTGTTCGGCTCCAACGCGGCGGGATTCATCCTGGTGGCCCAGATCAATGCCGTGCTGCTCCGTCATCGCGGGCCGTCCTTCTGGATGCGGCGGATGGTCTGGGTCTATCTGGTGTGTGCGCTGGCGCTGTTGGCGGTTTCCAGCCTGCAAACGCAATCGCTGTGGCCGCTACTGTTACCGCTGTTCGGCTGCATCGCCAGCCTGGGGTGCATCCTGCCCAACGGCTCGGCCTGCGCAATGGCTGGCCAGGGTCAGAACGCGGGTAGCGCCTCGGCGTTGATGGGCAGTCTGCAGTTTGGAGTGGCGGCGGGAGCTGCCGCGCTTGTGGGGTGGCTGCACGACGGCACTGCCATGCCCCTGGCCCTGGTCATCAGCCTGTGCGGCTGCGCGGCAGTCGCCTGTTCGTTGCTGACCTGGCGCCTCGACCGTAACGGCCAGGCGCCCCTGGGTTAACTCGCGATCCGTCTAGACCAGTCAGGCAAGACGTGGGGCGCCTTCAGGCGCTCTTCGAGGACGCTGACGAATCGGCGTGCTTCGGCCTCGCTACGAAAGCTCACCGCATGCTGGTCAAGGCAGACTTGCCAGCCGGAACCCTGCGGGGTGGCGGTCGGACGGACAAGAATTTTCACCTCGGTCATCTCCCAATCAAGTGGCGGGGAAGCTGAGTGTAGACCCGGCCAGATGACAGAAAATGACCTGTATCAAGCAGCCGACTGGTGGTCGATACCGTTCGTCCTAGCCCTGTTCGCTGCTGCTTGATTGGCGCTCTGGGGCGTGCTGGGCAAGGCTTTCCAGCAATTCCTGGTAACGATTCTCGCTCTGCCGCAAAGCGTCCCGCGCTGACTTCAGGGCGCTGAAATCGATGTCGACGCAGTAGAGCTCCAACTGGTTGTGCAGGTTGCGCAGCACCAGATGGCTGGAGAACACCGTCACCGGGCTGCCATCGCTGCGTTGCAGGGTCAGTTCACTGGCGGGGACGGCGGGGCCGCCGATCAGCCAGTTGTTGATATCGGCCACCACCTGCTCGCGCATGGCAGGCGGAATGATGAGCTCCTCCAGATGACGCCCCATGGCTTGCTCCAGCGTGTAGCCGTAGAGCTGCTCACTGGCGCGGTTCCAGTAGATCACCCGGCGCTGACGGTCGTAGCCCTGCACCGCGATGCGGGGCGTCTGCTCGAACAACTGGCGGAAGCGTAGTTCGCTGGCGCGCAGGGCCTCCTCGTCGCGCTTCTGGGTACTGATGTCCTGCAGCGTGCCGAATGAGCGGCCATCGGGCTGGACCTCGCCGCGCAAGGCCAGCCACACCGTCTGCCGGTCGCTGGGGAGGTTCAGCCGTGCATTCACCGCAAGGGCCGCGCCTTGCTGGAACAGCGCTTCGAGGCTGCGTTGCACGTTGCCGCGGTCGGCCGGGTGGAAGCGGTTCAGCAGGTCTTCAAGGCTGTCTTCGCCGCCGCAGCCGAGAATGCGCTGGGCGCCCAGGCTCCAGGCGAAACGATGATCGAACTCCCAATTGCCCAGGGTCGCGTCACGCTGCGCCTGCTCCAGTTGCAGGCTGGTGCGCCTCAGTCCTTGGCGCAGGTGCTCGCGGCCCAGGCGGTGGCGGCGTTCGAGGAAGAAGATCAGCAGGGCGCTGAACAGGATCAGTACGAAGACGCTGAGCGGCCCCGCGCCAAGGACCAGGAGCCAGGCGCCGGCGCATAACAGGTAAAGGCCTGCGCGAATGGCGGGCCGCACGACGGTGGGATGCATCCTGAACCCCGGCGGAGCTGAAGCGATGCGGCGTGGCCGGCCGCTGGCGAGACGAGAAAAAGCATAGTCCCTCTGCACTCGCGTACCGGACCGTTCGCCAGCGCATCGGCTCGCCGGTCAGGGCCGGCGATTCGCGAATGAATTCGCTCCCACAGAAGAGATGCGGTGCCTGTCTTGTAGGAGCGAGCTTGCTCGCGAACAGCCCGAGCGCGGTCTTTCGCGAGCAAGCTCGCTCCTACAGAAAAGAAGTCCCCTCACGGACAGGCTCAGAAGCCCTCCAGCACGATCTTGCCCTTGGCCTTGCCACTTTCCAGCAGCGCATGGGCGCGGCGCAGGTTGGTGGCGCTGATGGTGCCAAAGTGCTCGCCCACGGTGGTCTTCAGCACGCCCGCGTCGATCAGTTGGCTGACACGCTCCAGCAGGCGGTGCTGTTCGAGGATGTCCGGCGTCTGGAACATCGAGCGTGTGTACATGAACTCCCAGTGCAGGGACAGGCTCTTGCGCTTGAGCTTGGCCACGTCCAGCGAAGCCGGATCGTCGATCAGACCGAGCCGACCCTGGGGCGCCAGGGCTTCCACCAGCTGATCCAGGTGCTGATCGGTCTGGGTCAGGCTGGCCACGTGGGTGACCTGGGTGAGGCCGGCGCGGCGCAGTTCCTCGGCCAGGGGCTTGCTGTGGTCCAGCACATGGTGGGCCCCCAGTTCGCGGACCCAGGCTTGGGTTTCCGGGCGGGAGGCGGTACCGATCACGGTCAGGCCGGTGAGTTGTCGGGCCAGTTGTACCAGGATCGAACCCACACCACCGGCAGCGCCAACCACCAGCAGGCTCTGGCCCTGGTCGGCCGCTCCCTCGGCGATCTGCAGACGGTCGAACAGCAGCTCCCAGGCGGTGATGGAGGTCAGCGGCAGGGCGGCGGCCTGGGCGAAGTCCAGGCTCTCCGGCATGTGGCCGACGATGCGCTCATCCACCCGATGGACTTCCGCGTTGCCGCCCGGACGAGTCAGGTCGCCGGCGTAGAACACGCGGTCGCCCGGCTGGAACAGGGTGACGTCGCTGCCCACCGCCTTGACCACACCTGCCACGTCCCAGCCCAGCACCTTGGGTTGACCGGCTTCGGGAGGCGCATTGCGGCGGACCTTGGTGTCCACCGGGTTGACCGAAATGGCACGGACCTCCACCAGCAGGTCGTGCGGTCCGGGTTGTGGCTCCGGCAACAGGATGTCCTGCAAGGACTCGGGGTTGTCGATGGGCAGGTTCTGGAAATAGGCGACGGCTTTCATCGGGATTCTCCGCATGGGGCTTGATGCGCCGCATGGTCGGTTATTTCGCTGACGAGAGAAATCGGCTAGAAAGCGACAGTCTTTCAATGAGAATTTGAAAATGCTGCGCCTCGACGATCTCGCCCTGTTCGTCAGCACCGCTGACCACGGTAGCCTCTCGGCCGCTGCCCGCAAGCTGGATGTCTCACCGGCCGTGGCCAGCGCCGCGCTCAAGCGCCTGGAGCAGCAGCTGGAGGTGCGCCTGTTCGCCCGCTCCACCCGCAGCCTGCGCCTGACGCCCGAGGGCGAGCAGTTCCTCGTCCATGCGCGCAATGCCCTGGCCAGCCTGGAAGAGGGGCAGCGGCAACTGGCGGGCGGCCGCGAAGATATCGCAGGGGTGCTGCAGCTCTCGGTGCCCTCGGATTTCGGCCGCAATGTGCTGGTGCCCTGGCTTGATGACTTCCAGCGTGAGCACCCGCGCCTGGCCATTCGCCTGCACCTCAGCGACCGGGTTGCCGATCTGTTCCGCCAATCGGTGGACATCGCCATCCGCTACGGCGAGCCGGAAGACTCCAGCCTGGTGGCGTTGCCTCTGGCCGCCGCCAATCGCCGAGTGCTTTGCGCCTCCCCCGATTACTTCGCCCGTCATGGCCGGCCGCAGCAACCTGAGGACCTGGCGGGGCACAACTGCCTGCTCTACCAGCTGGGCGGGCGCGTGCATGATCGCTGGAGCTTCAGCGAAGGGCGGCGCGAGCAAGTGGTGGCCGTGAGCGGCAACCGTATCTGCGACGATGCCGACGTCGTGCGACGTTGGGCACTGGCCGGGCAGGGGCTCATCTACAAGTCCTGGCTGGACGTGGCCGGGGATATCCAGGCCGGGCGCCTGGAACTGGCCTTGCCGCAGTACCGTGGGCAGGCCACGCCGCTGAACCTCATTTGCGCCCACCGTGCCCAGCTCAGCAAGCCGGTACGGCTGCTCCGCGAGTTCGTCCAGGTTCGCTGCGCCACGCTACTCGTCGGCGCGCCCTGGAGTTGAGTGTCGGTCGTGGCAATGCCGGCGTCTGATCGTCGAATTGCTCGGGCCTGAGGTTCCGCTATCGTCTGGATAAGCCGTGGCCTGCGTGGAGATTCCCGTGGCTGACTTGTATCCGACCTGCCTGAATCCTGCCGGGCCCGCGCCTGGCGCCTGCCGTGGGAGTGCCGGCTGATGCTGCGTAACCGCGAGCCCGGTGCTTTCCTGCCGACCTTGCTGCTGGTCTTCAGCGGTTACCTGCTGCTGGCCCTGGGGGCTGTCTGGTTGTCTCGCCAGCCCGGCAGCATTGCCACCCTCTGGTACGCCAACGCCTTCACCGTGGCCTTGCTCTGGGACCAGCCACTGCGCCGCTGGGTGCCCTTGCTGGCGGTGGCGATGCTCGCCGATCTTCTGGCCAACCTGACCTTCGGCGATGGCTTTTTACGGGCGGCGAGCTTCATTCCGCCCAACCTGCTGGAAGTGGCGCTGGCGGCGTCCCTGTTGCGGGTTAGCGGCGCGGCATTGCGGATGAACGAAAGCCCCGGGGCCTTCCTCCAGTTCATCTTTTTCGGTGCCCTGCTACCGCCATTGATGGGCGCCAGCCTGGGGGCCAGCATCCTCGCCTGGCAGGGGCTGGATTCCTTCGAACGGGGCTGGATGTACTGGGTCGAGGGCGCCATGCTCGGCGCCGTCTCGGTGTTGCCCCTGGCCGTCTGGTTGCGCCAGCACAGCGGCTGGGAGCTGATCGGCGAGCGCCGCCACCACGAACTGCTGCTCTACGTGGGGCTGGTGGTGCTGGGCACGCCCTTCGCCCTGCTGCTGTTGCCGTTCCCCTTCGTCTACCTGTCCCTGCCGCTGATAATCGCCGCAGTGCGCCTGACCTTCGCCAGCACCGCACTGCTGGTGGCGCTAGCGTCGGTGAGCGGCGGCCTGATCATTGCCATGGGCATGCTCGCGCTGCCGGTTCCGCAGGAGGGCTGGCGCGACCTGCTGATCTACCTGCCGCTGCTGCTGGCGCTGTTGCCGGCGCTGTTGCTTGCCTCGGCTTTGGAACAACTGCGTCGGCGCCGGCGCGAACTGGCGGCCAGCGAATCACGCTTTCGTGACGCCATGGACCATTCCGCCATCGGCATGGCGCTGGTGGGGCTGGATGGCCGCTGGCAGCGAGTCAATCGGGCGCTCTGCGACATGCTCGGCTATGCGGAAGAGGAACTCGCCCGCCTGAACTTCCAGGACGTCACCCACCCCGACGATCTGGAAGGCGACCTTGAACTGGTGCGCGAGGTGCTCGCCGGGCGGCGTCACAGTTACCGCCTGGAAAAGCGCTATCTGCACAAGAGTGGGCGGGAGATCTGGGGATTGCTCGCGGTATCCCTGGTGCGCGACCACGAAGGTGAGCCGCTGTACTTCATTGCGCAGATCGAGGACATCGACCGGCGCAAGCGTGCCGAGGAGCGCGAGGCGGAACTGGCGCGCCGCTATTCGGTGGCGACCGAGGCCAGCGGTGTCGGCGTCTGGGAATGGGACCTGGTCAACGATCGCCTGCTCTGGGACGAGGGCATGTATCGCCTGTATGGCCGCAGCTTGGGTGATGAACTGTCCTTCGCCGACTGGCGGGCCCATCTGCACCCGGACGATGCCAACCGCGCCGAACGCGAAGTGCTGGCCGCGCGGGAAGGCAGCCGGCGCCTGGACATCGAGTTCCGTATTCGTCGTGGCGACGGCAACCATCGCGTGCTCAAGGGACATGCGCGACTGGTCTGCGATGCCAACGGCCAGCCGCTGCGCATGGTCGGCACCAACTGGGACGTCAGCGAGCTGCACCAGCTTGCCGAGCGCCTGCGTGATGAACGCGAGCGCCTGCAGGTGACCCTCGATGCCATTGGCGACGGCGTCATCACCTCCGACCTGGAAGGCAGGGTCAGCTTCCTTAATCCGGTGGCCGAACGCCTCAGTGGCTGGAGCAGCGACGAGGCCCGGGGTCTGCCCATCGAACAGGTGTTGCTGCTGGAAGGGGAGGACGGGCGGCTGGTGCCCAACCCGGTGCGCGATTGTCTGGAGCGTGGCAGCGCGGCCAGTCTCCAGGGCCTCGCCTCGCTGCGTCACCCGGCCGGGGGTACCATCGCCCTGCGCGGTCAGGCGGCCCCCATGCGTGCGGGCGACGGCACAATGCTCGGCAGTGTGCTGGTGCTCACCGACGTCAGCGAAGCCCGCGCCATGCAGAAGCACCTGCGCTACGCCGCAAGCCACGATGCGCTGACCGGACTGCTCAATCGTTCGGCCTTCGAGGATGCCCTTGCCGAAAGCTGTCGCGAGGTCGTGCAGAACGATGGCAACAGCGTGCTCTGCTTCATCGACCTGGACCGCTTCAAGCAGGTCAACGACAACGCCGGTCACGCCGCCGGGGATGAGCTGCTGCGCCAGCTCGCCAGGCTGATGCAGGCCCAGGTCCGCGCGGGTGACCAGCTGGCGCGGCTGGGGGGCGACGAGTTCGCACTGATCCTGCGCAGTTGCCCGTTGTCCCAGGCGGAACTGCTGGCGGCGCGGCTGATCGCCCAGATCCAGGGCGTGGTTCTGGAGTGGGAAGGCCAGGAATTCCGCGTAGGCGCCAGCGTTGGCATCGCCTGCATTCACAGTGCCAACGCGCAGCCGGCGGAGCTCCTGAAACAGGCTGATACAGCTTGCTACCGGGCCAAGCATGCAGGAAGGGGTCAATTCGCGGTCGAACTTCGCTGAGATCGGCAGGCCGGCAAATGACAGCCAGCAGGGCCTGACCTACGCTCCATTGTCATGGCGGTGAATGAGAACGCCTTGCAATGTCCCCCGCATTACCACGTACGAATCGAGGTCTTTACCATGCGTAAGCTGCTCCTTCTTTCCCTGGCCCTCGTCAGCCCCCTGACCTTCGCCAAGACCGAGTGCACCACCGCCGATAAGTCCACCTGGCAAGACCAGGCCAAGTTCCAGGAAGACCTCAAGGCCCAGGGCTACGACATCAAGAAGTTCAAGGTGACCGCTGGCAACTGCTACGAGATCTACGGTTGGGACAAGGACAAGCGCAAAGTCGAGATCTACTTCAACCCGGTTGACGGCAAGGTGGTCAAGCAGGAGATCGAGGACTAATCCGTGAGCACCGAAACCGTTCGCCTCTGGGACCCGATAATAAGGATTGGCCACTGGTCCCTGGTGGCTGCCTTCATCGGTGACTACTTCCTCAACGAGGCAGGTGACGGCTGGCACCGCTGGCTCGGCTATTACGCCGTGGCGGTGGTGCTGGTGCGGCTGGTGTGGGGCTTCGTCGGCCCCGCATCTGCGCGCTGGGCGGATTTCTCGCCGCGTCCCTCGCAACTGGCGGCCCATGCCAGGACGCTGCTGAGCGGCGGCCACCTGCACCGCATGGGGCACTCGCCCCTGGGCGGGCTGGTGATGATCCTCATGCTGCTGCTGATGTTCGGCCTCGGCGTCACCGGTTTCCTGATGGAAGAAGTGGACTACTTCTGGGGCGACGACCTGCCTCGCGACATCCATGTCTTCATGGCCGATAGCCTGTTCTGGCTGGCCTGCCTGCACGTGCTGGCCGCGCTGGTGGAAAGCGTGCGCCTGCGTGAGAACCTGCCGTGGTCCATGGTGACGGGGCGACGCAAGCCGCTTCGCGACTGAGGGCCGCATCGCGGCCCTTCTCCTTTGTAGGGGCGAATTTATTCGCCATTGTAGGAGCTAGCTCGCTAGCGAAAAGTGGCCATCGCTGGCAAGCCAGCTCCTACGGGCATTGCAGCCACTTACAACACCTAATGCACACAGCGAATAAATTCGCCCCTACAGCGTTTTTGCCGCAAATGGATGCGGGCTCGGACGAAGCGTCTTTTCCTGACGCGCGGGTCAAGTTAGAATGCGCGCCGTCGTCGGCCAGGGGGCCGCGACATGGGTTCCCTCACCCCATCGGCAAAAAGGATGCGAACCACTATGCCCGCTGCAACGCCCTCGATCTGGCGCCCGGCCCTGACCGGCCTGATCGCTTTCCACATCCTCATCATCATCGCCAGCAACTACCTGGTGCAGCTGCCCATTACCCTGTTCGGCTGGCACACCACCTGGGGCGCGTTCAGCTTTCCCTTCATATTCCTGGCCACCGACCTCACCGTGCGCCTGATGGGCAAGGTGGCGGCACGCCGGGTCATCGCGCGGGTCATGGTGCCGGCGCTGCTGGCGTCCTATGTGGTGTCGGTCCTGTTCCAGGAAGCGACTTTCCAGGGCTTTGTCGCTCTCGGTGAGTTCAACCTGTTCGTCGCGCGGATTTCCCTGGCCAGCTTCCTCGCCTATGTCCTGGGCCAGGTGCTGGATATCCAGGTCTTCGACCGCCTGCGACAGATGCGCCAGTGGTGGATAGCCCCGGTGGCCTCGACCATCGCCGGCAACCTGCTGGATACCTTCGCCTTCTTCTCCGTGGCCTTCTGGCGCAGCGACAACCCCTTCATGGCCGAGCACTGGGTGGAGATCGCTACCGTCGACTATGGCGTCAAGCTGGCCATCAGCCTGGTGTTCTTCGTGCCGCTCTACGGCATGTTGCTCGGCAGCATCCTGCGTTTGCTGACGCCGCGTCCGGCAGCTTCGTTGTAGGAAACGCCGAAGCCGATCCGGTAGGGTGCGCCGTGCGCACCCTACGAATTCAGCGGCTGCCTTATTTGATCAGCCGCGCATCCAGGCTGTTCTGCGCCAGGCGCTTCGCCTGGTCCTCGGTCATGCCAAGGTGCTCGTGCAGGGCGGCGAAGTTCTCTGTCACGTAGCCGCCGAAGTAGGCAGGGTCGTCGGAGTTCACTGTTACCTTCACGCCGCGCTCCAGCATGTCCAGGATGTTGTGCTGGCGCATGTGGTCGAACACGCAGAGCTTGATGTTGGACAGCGGGCAGACGGTGAGCGGAATCTGTTCGTCGATGATGCGCTGCATCAGTTGCTCGTCCTCGACGGCGCGTACGCCGTGGTCGATGCGCTCTATCTTGAGCAGGTCCAGGGCTTCCCAGATGTACTCCGGCGGGCCTTCCTCGCCAGCGTGGGCAACGGTGAGGAAGCCTTCGGCGCGGGCGCGGTCGAACACCCGCTGGAACTTGCTCGGCGGATGCCCCTTTTCCGAACTGTCCAGGCCGACGGCGATGAAGGCGTCGCGGAACGGCAGCGCCTGGTCGAGGGTTTTCTGTGCCTCGTCTTCAGAGAGGTGGCGCAGGAAGCTGAGGATCAGCCCGGAGCTGATGCCCAGTTGTTCGCGACCGTCTTCCAGGGCCTGGCGGATGCCGGACAGCACCACTTCGAAGGGAATGCCGCGATCGGTGTGGGTCTGCGGGTCGAAGAAGGGCTCGGTGTGGATCACGTTCTGTGCCTTGCAGCGTTGCAGGTAGGCCCAGGTGAGGTCGTAGAAATCCTGCTCGGTGCGCAGCACGTCGGCGCCGGCGTAGTAGAGGTCGAGGAACTCCTGCAGGTTGTTGAAGGCGTATGCCTTGCGCAGGGTTTCCACATCGGCCCAGGGCAGCACCACCTTGTTGCGTTCGGCCAGGGCGAACAGCAGTTCGGGTTCCAGTGAACCCTCCAGGTGCAAGTGGAGCTCGGCCTTGGGCAGGGCATTCAGCCATTCGTACATGGTGGATTCTCTTCATCAGGCGGGGATGGCGGAAAGTTTACCTGTTGTTTGGGCAGATTCATTCGCCAGGGACGGGCACTCTTCGTCTGGTTGGTTCTGTTCGTTTTTTGATCAGCCTTCCGCAAGGCTCGCCAGCCTTGGGCTGCGGCGGATACTCCCAAGCTTATCCACAGTCTTTTCCCCGTTGGGGGTGGACAAGGTTGGACCTGCCGAGCGCTTGCCGCTCTGCATTGGTGCGCGGAGGAATGCACCGCAAATCAGATGCTTATGTTTGGGGCAGGGGATAAGTCGGCTACTGGGCAAAAAGCGAACAGTTCTCGCTAAGCCGCGCAGCTGCGGCGTTCCAGGAAAAAGCCCACGAGTTATCCACAGCGGGCTCCACAGAAAATGTGGGTGGCGCAGATAGGGGCACGCTCACCCGTGGGGTCGATTTCAATCGACAAGGGCGGCGTAGCTGCCTCCTCGGAGGGTGAATGGCCGAACCTTCGGTCCGGTTGGCGAATGAATTCGCCCCTACAGGCGCTTCACGCCAAGCCGGCCCCGGCTGATATCCCGCAGGACCTGCTCCAGCCTGGTGATCTGGCTTTCGGGGAGTGCCAGCACCAGTTCCGCGCCTTCGGCATCGAAGGCTTCGCTTTCCACCAGGGCTTCGAACTCGCTCAGGCGCGCCTTGAGCAGGGGGAGCTCGGCAAAGCCGGGGTGACAGCTGATGCGGCTGCGCGCCACCAGTTCGACGCGCTGGCCACCTTGCAGGCATTTGGCGGCGCTGCCGCCATAGGCGCGGGCGAGGCCGCCGGTGCCGAGCTGGATGCCCCCGTAATAGCGGATCACCAGTACGGCCACCTGGTCGCAATCCTGGCCTTCGATGGCCGCGAGGATGGGGCGGCCGGCGGTGCCGCCGGGTTCGCCGTCGTCGCTGAAACGGTACTGGTTGCCCAGCTTCCAGGCCCAGCAGTTATGCGATGCGCCGGGCTCGGAAAAGCGTGCGATGAAGGCCTGCGCTTCCTCGACGCTCGCCACTGGAGCGGCGTGGGCGATGAAGCGGCTCTTCTTGATCTCCTCGCGGTATTCGGCGGGAGCGGACAGCGTGTAAGGCATCAGGCGGTCGCGGGCGGAGTCAGGCCGCAGCCCTTGAGGATGATCTGGATGAGGTTCTGCGTGGCCGCTTCGAAGTCTTCCTTGGTCAGGCGCTTGCGGCCGGTGACGCGGCAGATCTGGGTGTTGAAGTCGGCGTAATGCTGGGTGCTGCCCCAGAGCAGGAAGATCAGGTTGACCGGGTCCACCGGGTCCATCTTGCCGGCGGCGATCCAGGC
Source organism: Pseudomonas sp. BN414 (assembly GCF_029871275.1). NCBI lineage: Bacteria > Pseudomonadati > Pseudomonadota > Gammaproteobacteria > Pseudomonadales > Pseudomonadaceae > Pseudomonas > Pseudomonas sp. BN414. The sequence continues at coordinate 4,976 of NZ_SSOL01000078.1, read as the reverse complement.
TTCGAACACGCCCGCGCGCCCCTTGAACCAGATGCGATAGTCCTGATCGAAGTGCTCAGCCAGGCAGCCGCCGCCGCTGATGATCTCCATGGCGAAGATTTTCGAGGCCAGTGGATGGCGACGGGAAAACTCCATCTTGGCGCGGATGTAGCGGGCCAGCGCCTCGGCCGGATCATCTTCGGCGGTGAGGGCGTTGAAAGTGCTGTCCCAGAGTTCCAGGTGGTTGCTCAACACCGCGATGTACAGCCCCAGCTTGTTGCTGAAGTAGTAATGCAGGTTGGCCTTGGGCAGCCCGGCGCGCACGGCGATGGTGTTCATGCTGGTGCCTTTGAATCCGTGGCGGGCGAACTCTTCCTCGGCAGCCGCAAGTATCAGTTCTTCGTTCTTCTGACGGATGCGTCCGACGGGTTTCGCGGAAGGATTCGGGCTGTGGGCGGGCACCAGTGAGGTCATAGGCTTCCTGATTCTTATAGGGAAATGGCGTCTGCACAGATACCCCAAGCCTGGCCTGTCCGACAAGCCAAAACTGTTGCGCCGGTCAGGTTATCCACGGATTTTTCGGGGCTGCACCGAAATAGGGCCGGATCCCACATGAATCCGCATAAGGCGGTAGGGTGGATGTCGCTTTTTACATCCACCAGCGAGGCCAGGCCAGGCGCTGAAGGTGGATCGGTGAAGCGTGATCCACCCTACGAGACCCGGTTCCTCAACTGGTTGCGGCCAGCGCTTCGAGGAAACTCTCCAGCACCAGGTGCGGCCGGCGACCCTTGCGGGTTACCGAGGCCAGGGACAGGTCATAGAAGCGACTCGCCGGTTTCAGCGCCCGCAGGCGCCCCTGTTGCACCCAGAAGCTGGCGTAGTGGTCCGGCAGGTAGCCAATGTAGCGCCCGGTAAGGATCAGGAAGGCCATGCCCTCGCGGTCCGAGGCGCTGGCCGTGCTGTTGAGCACCTGGTAGTGCGACTGGATATCCGCCGGCAGGCGGAAGGTGGGGGCGATGGCGTCCTGCTGGTTCAGGCGTTCGTCGCTCAGTTGCGCGTCGTCGGCATAGAACAGCGGGTGGCCGACGGCGCAGTAGAGCAGCGAACGCTCGCTGTACAGCGGCTGATACTCCAGGCCGGAGAGGGCGGCGGTCTGCGGTACCACGCCGACATGCAAGCGCCCGTCGAGTACCCCTTGCTCCACTTCGCTGGGCGGCGTCATGCGGATGTTGATCTGCACATCTGGCCCGAGGGTCTTGAGGCGGGCGAGGGCGTTCGTTATGCGCATGTGCGGCAGGGTCACCAGGTTGTCGGTGAGGCCGATGTTCAGCTCGCCGCGCAGGTGCTGGTGCAGGCCATTGACCTCGGTGCGGAAGGTTTCCAGTGCCGCCAGCAACTGCATCGACGACTGGAACACCTCGCGACCTTCCTCGGTCAGCGCGAAGCCGGCGCGGCCACGCTGGCACAGGCGCAGGCCGAGGCGTTGCTCCAGGTCGCTCATCTGCTGGCTGATGGCCGAGCGGCCGATGCCCAGCACGCTCTCGGCAGCGGAGAAACCGCCGCATTCCACCACGCTGCGGAAGATGCGCAGCAGGCGGATGTCGAAATCGCTGACCTGCGCCAGCGGCTCGGGGCGGCGGCTGCTCATGGTTTAGTAACCTCTGATCTAAAGATAAGTAAAGTTGGATTTTCGTGACTTTATGCCCGTGGCAATGTCGGCAGCAAGTAGCGCGTCGTTCCTCAGAACAAGACACTTTCGAGGCCATACATGAACATGCCGCAGACCGCCCAGCTTCCCCTCGCCAGCCAGCTCAAGCTGGACGCTCACTGGATGCCGTTTTCCGCCAACCGCAACTTCCAGCGCGACCCGCGCCTGATCGTCGCCGCCGAAGGCAGCTGGCTGATCGACGACCAAGGCCGCCGCATCTATGACAGCCTTTCCGGCCTGTGGACCTGCGGTGCCGGTCACTCGCGCAAGGAAATTCAGGAAGCCGTGGCCAAGCAGCTCGGCACCCTCGACTACTCCCCGGGCTTCCAGTACGGCCATCCGCTGTCCTTCCAACTGGCCGAGAAGATCGCCAACCTGACCCCCGGCGAGCTGAACCACGTGTTCTTCACCGGCTCTGGCTCCGAGTGCGCCGACACCTCCATCAAGATGGCCCGCGCCTACTGGCGCCTGAAAGGCCAACCGCAGAAGACCAAGCTGATTGGCCGCGCCCGCGGCTACCACGGTGTGAACGTCGCGGGCACTGCCCTGGGCGGCATCGGCGGCAACCGCAAGATGTTCGGCCAACTGATGGACGTCGATCACCTGCCGCATACCCTGCAGCCGGGCATGGCCTTCACCAAGGGCGCAGCCGAAACCGGCGGCGTGGAGCTGGCCAATGAACTGCTGAAACTGATCGAACTGCATGACGCGTCCAACATCGCCGCAGTGATCGTCGAGCCGATGTCCGGCTCCGCTGGTGTGATCGTGCCGCCGGCCGGCTACCTGCAGCGCCTGCGCGAAATCTGTGATCAGAACAACATCCTGCTGATCTTCGACGAAGTGATCACCGCCTTCGGCCGCATGGGCACCATGACTGGTGCTGAATACTTCGGCGTGACCCCGGACCTGATGAACGTGGCCAAGCAGGTCACCAACGGCGCCATCCCCATGGGCGCGGTGATCGCCAGCCGCGAGATCTACCAGACCTTCATGAACCAGGCGACGCCCGAATACGCCGTCGAGTTCACCCACGGCTACACCTACTCCGCACACCCGGTCGCCTGCGCCGCTGGCCTGGCCGCCCTGGACCTGCTGGAGAAGGAAAACCTGGTGCAGCAATCCGCCGAACTGGCCCCGCACTTCGAGAAAGCCATCCACGGCCTGAAAGGTGCCAAGCACGTCATCGACATCCGCAACTGCGGCCTGGCCGGTGCCCTGCAGATCGCCCCGCGTGATGGCGACGCCATCGTCCGTCCGTTCGAGGCCGGCATGGCTCTGTGGAAGGCTGGCTTCTACGTGCGCTTCGGTGGCGACACCCTGCAGTTCGGCCCGACCTTCAACGCCAAGCCGGAAGAACTCGACCGCCTGTTCGATGCCGTCGGCCAGGCCCTGCAGGGCGTGAACTGATGAGCCAGCGTCCCCAGGCCGTACCCACTGTGCAGGTGGATAACGACGAAGTGATCGTCACCGAGTGGCGCTTCGCCCCCGGTGCCGAAACCGGTCGCCACCGCCATGGTTATGACTACGTCGTGGTGCCGATGACCAACGGCACCCTGCTGCTGGAAACCCCGGAGGGCGACAAACACGCCCCCCTGGTGGCCGGGCAGAGCTACTTCCGCAAGGCAGGCGTCGAACACAACGTGATCAACGCCAGCGACCACGAAGTCGTCTTCGTGGAAACCGAAATCAAGTAATGCACGGTCTGCCCCCTCTCCCTCTGGGAGAGGGCTGGGGTGAGGGAAGCCACCTCCCCTGCGGACCTACCGGACAAAAGCCCTACAAGAGACCCCGCCCATGAGCCTCATCCCGCACCTGATCAACGGCGAACGCATCGACGACCAAGGCCGCACCGCGGACGTGTTCAACCCGTCCACCGGCGAAGCCCACCGCAAGGTCGGCCTGGCCAGCCGCGCCACCATCCAGCAGGCCATCGACGCCGCCAAGGCCGCGTTCCCGGCCTGGCGCAACACCCCGCCGGCCAAGCGCGCCCAGGTGCTGTTCCGCTTCAAGCAACTGCTGGAGCAGAACGAAGCGGTGATCTCCAAGCTGATCGCCGAAGAGCACGGCAAGACCCTGGAAGACGCCGCCGGTGAATTGAAGCGCGGCATCGAGAACGTCGAGTACGCCTGCGCCGCCCCGGAAATCCTCAAGGGCGAATACACCCGCAACGTCGGTCCGAACATCGACGCCTGGAGCGACTTCCAGCCGCTGGGCGTGGTCGCCGGCATCACCCCGTTCAACTTCCCGGCCATGGTGCCGCTGTGGATGTACCCGCTGGCCATCGCCTGCGGCAACACCTTCATCCTCAAGCCCTCCGAGCGTGACCCGAGCTCCACCCTGCTGATCGCCGAGCTGTTCCATCAGGCCGGCCTGCCCAAGGGCGTGCTGAACGTGGTCAACGGCGACAAGGAAGCCGTGGACGCGCTGATCGAAGCCCCGGAAGTGAAGGCCCTGAGCTTCGTCGGCTCTACCCCCATCGCCGAATACATCTACGCCGAAGGCACCAAGCGCGGTAAGCGCGTGCAGGCCCTGGGCGGCGCCAAGAACCACGCTGTGCTGATGCCCGACGCCGACCTCGACAACGCGGTCAGCGCACTGATGGGTGCCGCCTACGGTTCCTGCGGTGAGCGCTGCATGGCCATCTCCGTAGCCGTGTGCGTAGGCGACCAGATCGCCGATGCCCTGGTGGACAAGATCGTTCCGCAGATCAAGGGCCTGAAGATCGGCGCCGGCACCAACTGCGGCCTGGACATGGGCCCGCTGGTCACCGCCGCTGCCCGCGACAAGGTGGTCGGCTACATCGACGACGGCGTCGCTGCCGGCGCCAAGCTGGTGGTGGATGGCCGTGGCTACCGCGTGGCCGGCCATGAAGATGGCTACTTCGTTGGCGGCACCCTGTTCGACCACGTCAAAGCCGACATGCGCATCTACCAGGAAGAAATCTTCGGCCCGGTGCTCTGCATCGTTCGCGTCGGCAGCCTGGAAGACGCCATGCAGCTGATCAACGACCACGAGTACGGCAACGGCACCTGCATCTTCACCCGCGACGGCGAAGCCGCCCGCCTGTTCTGCGACGAGATCGAAGTGGGCATGGTCGGTGTCAACGTGCCGCTGCCGGTCCCGGTGGCCTACCACAGCTTCGGCGGCTGGAAGCGCTCGCTGTTCGGCGACCTCCACGCCTACGGCCCGGACGGCGTGCGCTTCTACACCCGCCGCAAGGCCATCACCCAGCGCTGGCCGCAGCGCGCCAGCCACGAGGCGGCGCAGTTCGCCTTCCCCAGCAACGGCT